>JAFXTC010000039.1 GCA_017525235.1 Bacteroidaceae bacterium
CCATGTCTGTCGGGTTTGATACATATTTTTATTTGCAACACTAAGATAGGTGAAAAATCTGACATGGCAAAATCCTGAGCAACTTTTTGTTGCTCAGGTACTTAAAAAGTTATATTTGTAATAGTGTTGCGGAATTAAGGAAAGGTTCATAAAGATAAACTGTAAGAGGGGCAAGACTTTTTTAAGTTTGCTCCTCTTTTTTTGTGTGAAAGTGTAAGCGAAATCGTTTTTATTTTAATTGAATTAGCAACTTCGACTTTACAAAATGATAGTTTGCGCATAATTGTTAGGTACATTTCTTTTGTTTGATAATAAAAGAATGGTATTTTTGCATTAGAATCTTTAACTAACTAAAACGAGATATATTATGTTGGATATTAATAGTTTTATGCAGCAACTGGAAAGACGCCATCCCGGTGAGAGAGAATATTTGCAGGCAGTACGTGAAGTTCTTGTATTTATAAAAGATGTATATGATCAGCATCCAGAATTTGAGCGAAAGGCACTTTTGGAACGCCTTGTGGAGCCTGAACGTATTATTACATTTCGTGTTCCTTGGGTGGATGATAAAGGTCAGGTGCAGGTGAATATCGGTTATCGCGTGCAGTTTAATAGTGCTATTGGTCCGTATAAGGGCGGTTTACGCTTCCATGCTTCGGTGAACCTGAGCATCCTTAAGTTTCTAGGCTTTGAACAGACTTTTAAAAATGCATTGACCACACTGCCTATGGGTGGCGGTAAGGGCGGTAGCGACTTTTCTCCACGCGGTAAAAGCGACGCCGAGATTGAGCGTTTTTGCCAGGCATTTATGAGTGAATTATACCGCTATATTGGTCCTGAGATTGATGTCCCTGCTGGCGATATTGGCGTTGGAGCCAGAGAGATTGGCTATTTGTTTGGTCAGTACAAGAAGTTGACACGCGACTTTAGCGGTGTGCTGACAGGCAAGGGTCTGGACTTTGGCGGTTCTCTGATTCGCCCTGAGGCAACGGGTTTTGGTGGTCTGTATTTTGTAAACGAGATGTTGGAAACGACCGGTCAGAAACTGGCAGGTAAGACGGTAGCTATTAGCGGTTTTGGTAATGTGGCATGGGGTGCTGCAACCAAAGCCACAGAGTTAGGTGCTAAGGTAGTTACCATCAGTGGACCTGATGGCTATATTTACGACCCTGATGGCATTGAGGGCAGCAAGATTGATTATATGCTAGAGCTCCGTGCCAGCGGAAACGATATTGTAGCTCCGTATTCTGAGGAATTCTCTGGGGCAAGCTTCTATCCAGGCAAGAAGCCTTGGGAGGTTAAGGTCGACATTGCTCTACCTTGTGCTACACAGAACGAGTTGAATGCCGAGGATGCACAGCAGCTGATTGATAACAAGGTGCTCTGTGTAGGCGAGATAAGCAATATGGGTTGTACACCTGATGCCATAGATTTGTTCCTCAAGAATAAAATACTGTATGCTCCGGGTAAGGCTGTGAATGCCGGTGGGGTAGCTACCAGTGGATTAGAGATGAGTCAGAACGCTATGCATCTTTCTTGGAGTGCCGCCGATGTAGATAAGCGTTTGCACGAGATTATGCATGGTATTCACAAACAGTGTACCAAGTACGGCACTGAGCCTGATGGCTACATCAACTACGTAAAGGGTGCAAACGTTGCAGGCTTCATGAAGGTGGCTAGAGCAATGATGGCACAAGGGATAGTTTAGCAAAAATGCCCCAGCTTAGCTGAGGCATTATCTTTAATAATATTTTCAGACAGTAAATTAATATTTAACATACAAAGCCTGATTTGCCAATAAATATCAGCATAATATAACCCAAAGTAAGGCCGATGATACCCATGATGATGCCAACGCGCATCATCTGCTTCTGCTCAATAAGTCCTGTGGCATGAGCTAATGCATTGGGAGGTGTTGAAATAGGCAACACCATAGCCAAAGATGAACCGAGGGCTACACCAATCAGCAAAGTACTTACACCACCATAGCTGGCAAGTGTCTCGGTGGTCGACATACCAGCAAGTGCCAGAATGGGAAAGAGCAGGTTGGCTGTGGCTGTATGGCTAATAAAGTTTGCCATAGCGTAACACAGCAAGCCGCTACCTAATATCATCAGTATTGGCGACCATGAGCTGAAGGGGATTACCGAGATGAGGTGTTCGGCCAAATGGCTGTCCTGAAGGGCAAGACCTAAGGCAAAACCGCCTGCAACCATCCAGAGTACAGACCAGTTGATTTCCTCCAAATCCCTACGAGTAATAATTCCACAGGTACAGAAAACACCAACAGGCAGCATAGCTACTACGTTTGAGTTGACACCTGTGTATTTGTCGAACATCCATAGCAGAACGGTGATAGCAAAGGTAACGTATACTACAACAGAACGCCAGTCACTCTTTGACTCGCCCTCTATCTGTAGCTCAATCTTCTTCTGTGTAAATGGAAACATTATCTTAAGGATGAACCATGCTATAAACAGCAGCAGCACAGCAAAAGGTACCATAAAGGCCATCCACTGACCAAAGCCAATCTGTATGTTAAGACCGTTAGGGTCGGCTAAATAAGACAAGGCAATAGAATTGGGTGGTGTACCGATAGGGGTTCCTATACCGCCTATGTTGGCACCAATGGGGATAGCCAATGCAAGTGCAATTTTACCCTTTCCGCTTGCAGGGAGCGACTTAAGCACAGGTGCCAAGAAGGTAAGCATCATTGCAGCCGTAGCAGTGTTGCTGAGGAACATTGAGAAGAGTCCTGTTACCAACAGGAAGCCAAGCAACACATTTTCCGATTTGGTGCCGAAGGGTTTCAGCAGCACTTTAGCCAATTTTACATCCAGTCCGCTTTTTGTGGCAGCAATTGCCAGAATGAACCCTCCAATAAAAAGCATGATGATAGGGTGTGCAAAACAAGCTAGGATAGACTTGTGCGAGATAACGGTACCAAGCATGTCGACAGGCGAACTAAGGAAAGGCTTCAGAGCGCTATCGCTGCACGTGAACAGGAGGATTACAATAATGCTCACTGAGGTAGTCCAGGAGGGAATAGCCTCTGTTATCCACATAAGTGTGGCAAAGCAGAAAAGTGCTATCACGCGCTGTTCTATAAGGGTAAGGCCTTCTATGCCAAAAGTTTCTGTGGGAAGGGCCCACAATACTAAGCCCACAGCGATGGCTATGAGCAGTTTGATTGTCTTTGTGAGGACGTTACTATTCCGCTTTTCTTTCTTTCGGCGGTGATAAGCCTCAACAAGATGATTACCAGTAAAAATTTTAAACATATTTATAGCTTTTAATTGTCATACCCGTAAACCCGCAGGCAGAATCATTAAGCAAATGGCAGGTCTTCTGACTTTATCCTTGTAGGCGATGCGGTCTTCCCGGATATGCGTAACCTCAAGCCCCAAGCGGGATGTTTAAGGTTGAATCCAGTGACACTGTTGATCGTCTTTTATAGAAAGGACTTACAGCATCGGGTAATGTCGCAGACTCTCACTGCGTTCCCATCTTAGCTCCGTTTAACCCCTTATCTAGGGCAGGAGAACCAAATGCCGTGCAAAATTACAAAAAAGAAAAATACAAACAAAGTTTCTATGAATAAAAAACTATTTATGTTAAGTCTCCTTTTATAAAAGAAAATGTGACACGTCGTATCGGCCAACACGACACGTGGAAATAGCAAAGTCTACACGTGAACTTTGCCAACTCTACACGTGGCTTTTTTAACATTAATTTAACACCTTGGTTGTCCATTCCTTTAATTGTATCTTTGACTTTACCGAAACTACTTATGTTCGACAAAAAAATATAATGTGTTTTATTTTGTATTCTTCTCGCTTATTCGTATCTTTGCACCCCAAATAAATAAGATAACAAATAAAACAAAGATATGGGCAAGAAATTTGCAGAACATAGCAAACTGAACCTCAGCGATGTAAACAAAGAGGTTCTGGAGCAGTGGAAGGGCGAAGACCTTTTTCACAGAAGCATTACGGAACGCGAGGGGTACCCCGCTTTCATCTTCTTCGAGGGACCTCCATCGGCCAACGGACATCCAGGTATTCACCATGTGATGGGTCGTACTATCAAGGATACTTTCCTCCGCTACAAGACGATGCAGGGATTTCAGGTTAAGCGTAAGGCAGGTTGGGATACACACGGACTGCCTGTAGAGTTGAGCGTTGAGAAAAGTCTGGGCATTACCAAGGAGGATATCGGTAAGAAAATTAGCGTTGACGACTATAACAATGCTTGCCGTCAGAATGTGATGATGTACACCGATGAGTGGTCGGACCTTACTAATAAGATGGGTTATTGGGTTGACTTAGAGCATCCGTACATCACTTATGACAACAAATATATTGAAAGTCTTTGGTGGTTGCTCAAGCAGTTATATAATAAAAATTTATTGTATAAAGGTTATACCATTCAGCCATACAGCCCTGCTGCAGGTACGGGTCTATCCAGTCATGAGCTGAACCAACCCGGCTGTTATCGTGATGTGAAAGATACGACGGTAACGGCGCAGTTCAAGGTTGTTTTTGATGGGACAGAAAACTCTCAGCTCTCAACTCTCGACTCCCAACTTTATATTTTGGCTTGGACAACAACGCCTTGGACATTGCCTTCGAATACAGCATTGTGCGTTGGTCCGAAGATTGACTACGTAGCTGTCAAGGGTAACAACCCCAACAGCGGTGAAGAGGCTGTATATATTCTGGCCGAGAGTCGCCTGAGTGCATACTTTCAAGCCGAAGAAGGCAAAGAGATTGAAATTCTTTGGCGTGGAAAGGGAACAGATTTGGTTGGACTGCACTACCAGCAACTGATGCCTTGGGTGAAACCTTGTGCGTTGGAAGGTGACAAGGTTGTTGAAAAATGTTCCGAGGCCTTCCGTGTTATTCCTGGTGATTATGTAACCACCGAGGACGGTACAGGTATCGTTCACATTGCGCCTACCTTTGGTGCTGATGACGCCAAGGTGGCTAAGGATGCCGGAATACCTTCCTTATTTATTATAGATAAGGCTGGCGATACCCGTCCAATGGTTGATTTCCAAGGCAAGTACTTCCTGAAGGAAGATATGAATGACGATTTCGTAACTACCTGTGTAAATGATTCTTATTGGAAACATAGTGGTGCTTATGTAAAGAATGCATATGATCCAAAATACAATCAGGACGGAAAATATGACGAGAAGGCTGCCAACAAGGATATGGACCTGAACGTGGTGCTTTGTCTGGAGATGAAGGAAGAGGGCACTGCTTTCAAAATTGAGAAGCATGTACATAACTATCCCCATTGCTGGCGTACCGATAAACCCGTTCTTTATTATCCCTTGGATTCTTGGTTTATCCGCTCTACGGCCTGCAAGGACCGTATGGTGGAATTGAACAAGACAATCAAGTGGAAACCAGAAGCTACTGGTACGGGACGTTTTGGTAAGTGGTTGGAGAATCTAAACGATTGGAATCTTTCGCGTAGTCGTTATTGGGGAACTCCGCTGCCCATCTGGCGCAACCGTGATACTAAGGAGGAAATTTGCATCGGCAGTGTAGAGGAGCTTTACAATGAGATTGAAAAAGCTGTTGCTGCTGGCGTTATGTCCAGCAATCCATTGAAAGATAAAGGTTTTATTCCTGGCGATATGAGTCAGGAGAACTATGATAGGATTGACTTGCATCGTCCTTACGTGGATGATATCAAACTGGTAGGGAAGAACGGTGACGTGCTGACACGCGAGTTGGACCTTATTGACGTATGGTTCGACTCAGGTGCAATGCCTTATGCTCAGATTCACTATCCGTTTGAGAACAAGGAGGCTTTAGACAGTCGTGTTTGTTATCCCGCCGACTTTATTGCTGAGGGTGTTGATCAGACGCGTGGTTGGTTCTTTACATTGCATGCTATTGCCACAATGGTATTTGACAGCGTGGCATATAAAGCAGTTATCAGCAATGGTCTAGTGCTTGACAAAAATGGCGTTAAGATGTCAAAGCGTTTAGGAAATGTCATCAATCCCTTTGAGTGCATAGAGACTTACGGAACAGATCCTGTGCGTTGGTATATGGTAACCAACTCCGCCCCCTGGGACAACTTGAGCTTCGATCCCGACGGTGTAAAGGAGGTCAGTGGAAGTTTCTTCGTGAAGCTACATCAGACCTATAGTCTGTTAGCTATGTATGCCAATGTTGATGGTTGGGACAATTCACAGCCGTTAGTACCATATGCTGAACGTGCCCTTTTCGATCGTTGGATTATCAGTCAGTTGAATACATTAATTAAAGAGGTAACAGAAGCATTGGACGATTATGAGCCTACGCGTGCCGGTCGAGCCATTCAGACCTTTGTTATCGATAATTTGAGTAACTGGTACGTACGTTTAGCGAAGAAGCGTCTGTGGGGCGAGGGCATGCAGCAAGATAAGTTGGCCTGTTATCAGACTTTATATGAGTGCTTACTTACCGTAAGCAAACTGATTGCTCCGATTTCTCCATTCTTTGCCGACCGTCTGTACAGAGATCTTACCTTTGGTGAAGTTAAAACAAGTGTACACCTCGACAGCTATCCTGTTGTTAACGAGAGCATCATAGATAAGTCCTTGGAGCAGAATATGGACATTGTACAAAAAATCTGTTCAATGGCTTTGTCTCTGCGCAAAAAGGAAAAGATTGGCGTCCGCCAACCCTTGCAGCGCATTGCCATTCCTGTTACAGACTGTAGCATCAAGGAAGGCATTATCTTCTTGAAGCAAATCATTCTGGAAGAACTGAACATCAAGGAAATAGAGTTTGTAGAGGGCCAGATGGTAGAGAAGAACGTGAAGCCCAACTTCCGTGTAATGGGCAAGAAGTTCGGCAAACAGATGAAGGCTGCCGCTGAGGTAGTTACCGCCCTAAGTCAGGAGCAGATAGCCCAACTAGAGAACGGCATCATAACCATTAATGTGGAAGGTACCGATTATGAACTGACACGCGAAGATGTGGAGATTTCAGCTCAGGATATGCCAGGCTGGAGTGTTACTAGCGAGGGCGTTCTGACTGTAGCATTAGACATCACCATTACTCCCGAACTGCGCCTTGAAGGTGTAGCCCGTGAATTGGTGCGCACCATCCAGCAGATGCGAAAAGATACAGGCCTTGAGATAACAGACCGCATAGTTGTTACCGTTCCTACGAATGATGATAACACAGCATGCGTGAAAAACTTTGGTGAGTACATCGCCACACAGGTTTTGGCAGACAGTATCTCTTTAGGCAATAAACTAACAATACAAAAAAGTAAATAATCATGGAAGAAGAAAAAAAACGTTATTCAGACGAGGAGCTGGAAGAGTTCCGTCAAATTATCCTGGACAAGCTAGCTGTAACCCGCAGAGATTACGAAGCTTACATGGACCAGCTGACACGTCGCAATGACAATGGTGCCGATGATACTGCACCCACTTATCATCAGTTAGAAGAGGGGTCTGAAGCCTTGTCTAAGGAGACGCTTATGAATATGGCCGTTCGTACTCAGAAATTCATTCAAGGTCTTGAACAGGCTTTGGTTCGCATCAACAACAAGACGTATGGTATCTGCCGTGAGACAGGTAAGCTCATTCCCAAAGAGCGCCTTCGTCTGGTTCCACATGCTACCCTGAGTATTGAAGCAAAAAATGCTCGCGACAAACGAAAGTAATTGTCCATGACTCGCAGGCAAAAGCAAGCGCTCTATAGCGTGGTGCTCTCTGTAGGTATACTCTGTGTAGATCAGTTGATTAAAATAGCTGTAAAGACAGGTATGTACCTTCATCAAAGCATCCACATAACAGACTGGTTCCAGATTGTTTTTACTGAGAACCGTGGAATGGCCTTTGGTATGGAATTGTTCGATAAGTTTTTCCTCACCTCATTCCGTATCATAGCCGTTACATTCCTTATTTATTATATTGCTAGACAAATAAGTAAGGGAATAAGCTGGGGGTGTCTTGTTTGTCTAATTCTGATAATGGCTGGAGCGGCAGGTAATATTTTCGACTGTGTCTTCTATGGCATGATCTTTAATAACCCTCCCGCTCCCATGATTGCCGAATTTGTCAGTTGGGGAACAGGCTATGAGTCATTGTTTCATGGCAGAGTTGTCGATATGTTTTACTTCCCTTTGGTGGAGTGGAACTGGCCATCGTTTGTTCCCTTGATTGGTGGTGAACATTTTATATTCTTCAGCCCCATCTTTAATTTTGCAGATGCCTGCATATCTTGTGGTGTTTTAGCATTGTTCCTTTTCTATAATAAAAAGACGTTTAGGAATGAGAAGTAATGCTTTTTCTCTCCTTTGCTTTTCCTTGGCACTATTTCTCCTAACAGGATGCAAACCTAAAAGACCAAAGGGTATTCTGTCAGAAAGCAAGATGGAGAAGGTATTGGTTGACTACCATCTGGCACAGGGCATGGCAGAATCTGCAGAAGGTGGCGATATTGAAGCAGCCCGGTATAAATTCATTCAGGCTGTCTTCAAAAAACATCATATCACTGAAGCTGTATTTGACTCTTCGCTGGTCTATTATTTTGAAAATTCCGAGGTATTCCTGGAGATTTATAAGAATGTCAGTCAGAAGGTTCAAGCACAAGCTGAGAAATTCGGTGTAGATGCCCGCGCCACAAATAACCAGTATTCGCATCTAACCAGTCAAGGCGATACAGCAAATATCTGGACCGATCATACCAATGCATGTATCATTCCTAACAAACTACAGAACATCTATCAATTTGTTCTCTATGCCGATAGCACTTATCAAACGGGTGATGCTTTTATCTGGCATTTTCATACGCAGTATATTACACAAGGAATGGACCGCGAATCATATGCCGTCTTTATGCTTCAGTATGAAAACGATTCAGTCGTGGGTGTAACTCAACATATTAGAGGAAATAATAATTTCGACCTCAAGTACACACCTAAAGCCCCGCTCGACACGGTTCCTCTACGTAAAATAAATGGTTTTGTGTACATACCAACATCGCAATCTAACGATAATAGTCTGATGGTTCTTATTCTTCAGGATCTCTCCATGATACGAATGCATCCTGAAAAGAAAGATACTGTAGCAACTGATTCTACTCAGGAAAAGACTATGTACATTGATACTCTACAACAGACTCCTTCAGAAAAACGTCTCACGCCACTGGAAATCAGAGATAAGCAGCCGCACGACAAAAAGATTAATGTAGTTAAGGAGAAGCCCGTTAAAAGAAACACAAGGCGTAACCAAGGAAACAGAAAAGTCCGCAGGCGTTACCAACTTTAATAGTAATGTGAATTATTTGAGTTTAAAATCTAACAGGTTATGAAACGCGGATACCATAGGCTTATAACTGCTGAAGGCAAGGTAGTAGAAGGCCCCTTGGTGGTAGAATTCTCAGATGACGGCGCATTATTGTCTTATCATCTGCTTAAGCAGGAAGAGCCTGCCACAGAATGGGTGGGAGGAGTTTTCAAGAGTGAAAAATGAAAGAGTGAAAAGTGAATAATTAACAATATGAAGAAGACTATTATCATTGCACTTGCTTTGGCCTGTGTAGCTGGCGGTGACATCTGTGCCAGAAAGAAGAAAACCAGTGGAAATCCCATTGCACAAGGATGGTATGCCGATCCGGAAGGTGCTGTCCTTGACGGTAAGTATTGGATATTCCCTACGTATAGTGCCCCTTATAAGCAACAGCTCCACATCGATGCTTTCAGCAGTACCGACTTGGTAAACTGGACCAAACACGAGCGTGTCCTTGAGCAGAAGAATATACCATGGCTCAACATGGCGCTGTGGGCTCCTGCCATCATAGAGGCTAACAATAAGTTCTATTTGTTCTTTGGTGGCAACGATGTACATGAGGGAGAGGTTGGCGGTATTGGCGTTGCTATTTCCAATAAACCCGAAGGACCATACGTGGATGCATTGGGTAAACCCCTCATTAATGAGATTGTAAACGGTGCACAACCTATCGACCAATTTGTTTTCCGTGATGACGACGGTCAGTTTTATATGTTCTACGGAGGGTGGCGCCATTGCAATGTTTGCAAGCTCAGTCCTGACCTACTCAGTATCGTTCCTTGGGAAGACGGTGAGAAATTTCATGAGATTACTCCCAGCAAAACATATGTTGAGGGTCCCTTCATGCTGAAACGTAACGGTAAGTACTACTTTATGTGGAGCGAAGGAGGTTGGACAGGCCCTGACTACTGTGTTGCCTATGCTATTGCCGATAGTCCATTTGGTCCTTTCAAACGGATTGGTAAAATCCTGGAACGTGATGAAAGTATTGCCCGTGGAGCAGGACATCATAGTGTTATCAAGGTTCCTGGCAAGGATGAGTATTACATCATCTATCATCGACGCCCCTTAGAAGAGACCGATGGCAACCACCGCGTTACCTGTATTGACAAACTGGAATTCAACCCTGACGGAACAATAAAGCCTGTGAAAATGACTTTCGAAGGCGTAAAAGCAAATAAAATTAAGAAAAGAAGATGATTAACAAGCAGAAAGAGGGCCCTCGCCCTCTTTCTGTTTTCATGGAAGTCTGCAAAAGAACTTTCAATATTTCAGTTAATTATAGCTTCGGCTAAAGCCTCCATGGCAGGGATGTCTGCCTCCTTCATAGAGGAACGGATTGTAACCGTTGGCTCTACAATGCAGACATTCTTCATTTGCTCTATGATAGCCCGCATAGCTTTGCCTGCCGATGGTGCCCATGTTCCATTCTCTAAAATACCAATAGTACGGTTCTGGTAAGCTTTGAGTTTCAGCTTCCACAAGAACATATGCATGGGTGGGAATACATCGCCGTCGTATGAAGATGCACACACTACCAGCTTGTTCATGCGGAAAGCATCCTCAATGACTTCAGCCATATCATCTCGGCAGAGGTCGGCAACGACGACTTTCTTAGCTCCTTTGACTTGGAGCATCTCGGCCAACTTCTCAGCAGCCTTCCTTGTGTTACCATGAATAGAGGCATGAGCCACCAGCACGCCTTCTGTCTCAACACCATAGCTTCCCCAGATGGTATAGAGGCGGATGGCTTCAGCCAACTTTTCACCTTCAAGGATAGGTCCGTGCAACGGGCAAATAGTCTGAATATCAAGTGCGGCAGCCTTCTTTAGAAGTGTGCTTACAGGAATACCATATTTGCCACAGATGTTAAAGAAATAACGGCGCGCTTCACATGCCCAGTCATCAGCATCGGCATCAATTACGCCAAACTTACCAAATGCATCGGCAGAAAAAAGTGTTTTCTCCTCAGGGCAATAAGTCACAATTACCTCAGGCCAGTGAATCATAGCTGCGCCAATGAACTGAAGTGTTCGCTTGCCAAGGCTGAGTATATCGCCTTCCTTAACAGCCATTGTGGGGCCGAAGTCAGTCTTCTCATCAAACTGCTTCATAATAGCAAGGGCTTTCTCAGAAGCTATAATGGTAGCAGAAGGGTAGACCTTTCGGAAAGCAGCAAGAGAACCTGAATGGTCTGGTTCCATATGTTGAACTATCAAATAGTCGGGGGTACGTCCTTCAAGAGAGTTTAACAGATTCTGCATCCACTCATCAGTCTTGCGGGGATCTACGCTGTCCATCACAGCAACTTTTTCATCAAGAATAATGTAACTATTGTAACACATACCCTCAGGGGTAACATACTGACTCTCGAAAAGATCCATCAAGGTATCGTCACAGCCTATGTATTTGACGTTTGCTTTCATGTTTTAATATTTTATTTGTGAACTTTCTTGCAAAGATAATTATAAAACCCGAATAACGGTTATTATAGCTTTGTATTTTTACATTAATTCCATTTTTTGTATCAGATATTACATTTTGTTTTGCTTATTTGAAATAAATATGTATTTTTGCCCTGTAAAACCAATTTAAAAAGAGAATGCCATGAAGTATAGTTTAGATGATTGGTGGATTCAACTCACCATTACAGAAAAAGAGAGAATAGCAGGAAAGTTGTTCAAGGATGATAACAAATATCCAAAGTGCACGGTTCACTGGATAGCTCTGAGCGAAGAAACCAAACAGAAGATTCACGATCATGTAACAGACAAGCACGGACAAGTGATGTCTGAATTTACAGAGGGAATCACTTATAGCTATTAGTCTTACGGAACTCTCCCGGCGTCATGCCAAAGTGTTCCTTTACGTATTTTCCGAAGAATGAAGTGTTGGGGAAGTCTATCTGATCGCAGATTTCCTTGTTACTTAGGTCTGTCTGCTGCAAATAGTAACGGATCTCCTCTATAATACGTTCGCGAATCCATTCATTGGCAGTCTTTCCGGAACATTTTTTACAGACAGCCGAAAAGTATTTAGGCGAAATACATAGTTCGTTGGCATATGCCTCCACAGTGCGATATTTCACCCCTTTATTGTTTAGAAGTTCAAGGAAACGCTGAAAGTGCATATTAGCTGTTTTATTTTCTTCAGACAGGTTTGTTGGGGGCAGATTCCTTTTTATGTTTCCGCAGAAAGCTAGAATTGTCGCACGAAGCAGGGAGTGAACCACCTCGCTTTGGAAAGGATTACTCTTAAATTTTCCAATAGCCATTGTTATCATATGATAGAAATGGTTATAGAACTGCATGCCATCGTCCTCCAGGGTAATAACATTCAGACGGTGTATGTACATTACAGCATTCCAGACACTCATCTGGTCACGCAGGAAACTTTGAAGAATGCGTGTAGTTAGGAAAAGACCTTTCGAATCAAAGTCAGGACTAATCATTACATCTGTAATGGTTACATTTTGTGGAATAATGGCAATTTGGTTCTTATGTAGCTCTATAGTGTGACCATTAAGTTTCCCCTGAACCCTTCCGTTAAGGCAGATAATAACAGCATTCATGGCCACATGGGCTTCGCTGATTTTTGTAAACATCTGAATACTGTCAATAATGACAATATCGCTGTCAGAATAACCTATCTGCACTTCTTCGCTTTGTGCAAGTGTTTGGAATGTAATTTCTTCTTGATGCTTCATTTTGGATGTTATTTTATGGCAAAAATAAGAATTAATAAATATAAGTATGGCATAATTAGCCAAAAAGATGTTCTTTTTGTAACATATCGGTAAAACAGAATGTAATATAAGTAAAATAGGATATGTAAGTTTGTTTATAAAGTAATATTTTTGCAGTTGAAAAATTCAATTTAAACATGAAAAATATTTTCTTTCCGTTGATGATGCTCTTTATGCTAGGCATTTCATGTGCAGACAAACGGGCCGATGAAAAAAAACACGGTTATAATCAGGAACAAAAAGCTCCTACAAGAGTTAAGGCTGAAGTAATAGTGCCCACTGCGGGTGAGGGGACTCAGACGTACGTTGGTATTATTGAAGAAAATGAGGCCACTGCAGTAAGTTTTACAAGCATGGGAGTGGTGATGCGTTTGCTTGTGGATGAAGGTCAGCATATAAGCAAAGGTCAACTAATTGCAGAGATGGACGACACACAGGCCCGAAACTTGTTGGCTGGTGCTGAAGCACAGATGACACAGGCCAACGATGCCCTGCAGCGTTATGGACAGTTACACGAAAATGGTTCTTTGCCCGAAGTGCAGTGGGTGGAGGTTCAGAGCAAGGTTGCACAGGCTAAATCCCAGTTAGAGGTTGCAAAGAAGAATCTGGCTGACTGCAAGTTGTTTGCTCCCGTAAGCGGTATAATAGGTAAGAAACAAATTGGTGCTGGTGAGACGGCTTTGCCCTCTCAAGCAGTGGTAAGCATCCTTAATATAAATAAGGTAAAGGTTAAGGTTGCTATTCCAGAAGCAGAAATTAGCAGTATTAGCACAAATACACCTTCATATATTAAGGTTGATGCTATTAACCAACGCTTTACCGGCGGTCAGATAGAAAAGGGTGTGCAGGCAGATGCTTTGACGCATACCTATGACATTCGTATTAATGTTGTCAACACCGCTCACCAATTACTTCCTGGAATGGTTGCGTCTGTTACATTTACTACAGCATCACACCAAACATCAGACAATGCTCTGATAACCATTCCTGTAACGGCAGTTCAAAAGAAAGCCAGTGGTAAATTGTTTGTCTGGTCAATAGATGAATACAATAAGGCACATCGAACAGATGTAACCATTGGTGAGACCATGGGTAACAGAATAGTTATTACCTCGGGTATTAGTTTAGGCCAGCGTATTGTAACCGAGGGATATCAAAAGTTGAGTGAGGGTACGAAGGTTATTTTTAGTTGAGAATTAAGAGTTATGCAAACTAAAATGCAGAATTGGCTGGCATGGCCATTGGAACATTATCCAATATCCTTGCTCATCATTGGTATTCTGTTTGTGCTGGGCATCATGGGCATGTATGAAATGCCCAAGGATGAGTTCCCACAGGTTACCATCCGACAAGGAGTAGTGGTGGCTGTTTATCCTGGTGCCACCAGCGAGGAAATTGAACAACAGGTCGCACGCCCGTTAGAGCGTTATCTATTTACTTTCGGAGAGGTAAATCGAATTAAGACCACTACCACCTCACAGAATAGTTTGTGTATAGTAATGGTTGAACTGAACGATGATGTAAATAACAAAGACGAGGTCTGGAGCAAGATTAAACACGGTATCAATACTTTCAAACTGACCTTACCACAAGGCGTTTTAGGTGTTATCGTAAACGATGACTTCGGCAATACTTCAGCCTTACTTATTGCCATTGAGAGTGAACAACGCAGTTATCGTGAATTGAAAGAGTACAGCGACAATCTGAGCGACCGCCTGCGTCGCATCCCGTCGGTTGCCAACGTAAAACTCTTTGGTGAGCAGAAAGAACAGATTTCACTTTACGTCGACCGTCAACGTTTGCAAGCATATGGGATAGGTCAACAGTTACTCTTTACACGTTTACAGACGCAAGGCCTTATCACTACAAGTGGCTGTATCAGCGATGATGACCAACAGATACCCATACACGTAGAGGCCATAGAAAACACAGAAGAGGAGATTGCCAACCAAATTATTTTTTCTGATCCTGCTACCGGAAAGGTGGCTCGTGTGAGAGATGTAGCACGCGTGGTTAGGGAGTATAATGATGAGGATAGTTACATAAATCTTAACGGCCATCCCTGCGTATTGCTTTCCATGGAGATGACGCCAGGCCATAATGTAATTCAATATGGACGTGAGGTGGATAAGGTGCTAAAGGATTTCCGTCAGAACGAACTACCCTCTGACGTAAACGTTACCCGTATTGCCGACAAACCCAAGGTTGTAGCCAAAAGTGTTCACGATTTTCTAAGAGATTTGCTCATTTCCATGGTTATCATCATTTTGGTTATGATGGTTTTGTTCCCTATCCGTTCGGCCATTGTGGCATCTGCTACCATTCCTATCAGTACATTTGTCAGTGTATCTATCATGTATATGATGGGCATAGAACTGAATATTATTACGCTGGCTGCACTCATTGTGGTGCTGGGTATGATAGTGGATAATTCCATTGTTGTCATCGACGGCTATCTGGAGTATCTGGGAAAGGGTTACGAGCCTAAGGTGGCTGCCATTGCATCAGCCCGACAATACTTTATGCCTATGATGCTGGCTACAATATGTATCTGTGCTATTTTCTTCCCCTTCCTGGCTACGCTGAAGGGTATGTTCTTGGATGCGCTGTATTATTTCCCGATGACCATCACAATCAACCTGATGGTTTCCCTGCTGCTGGCCGTTACGGTGATTCCCTTCCTGGAAGTACGTATAATCAAGCCGGGGAAGGTAAGTACGGGCGGCAATGCCATTACCAACTTCGTGCAGAAGACGTACAATCACGTACTTGATTTTACTTTCCGCTTCCCATGGCTTACCATCGGTGGCGGCGTAGCGGTGATAGTCCTGTCGCTGCTCATAGTTCCTACGCTTAAAATCAGGCTATTTCCGTATGCCGACCGCGACCAGTTTGCGGTGGAGATTTATCTGCCCGATGGAAACGGATTGGCAGAAACACGCGCTGTCGCGGATTCTGTGCAACATGTGTTGGAGAAGGACGACCGTGTCACTGATATTACCAGCTTTATTGGTTGTTCTTCACCACGTTTTATGGATTGTTATGCACCTCAGATAGCAGGCAAGAATTATGCTCAGTTTATCGTTAACACTAAATCGAACGGAGCAACGCTCAACCTCCTTGCCGAGTATCAGCCTCAGTTAAGCGAGGTCTTCCCCAATGCATATGTAAAATTCAAGCGACTTGACTATATGAGGGTTCCTGAACTGGAATACCGATTCTATGGAGAGAACATAGACTCCCTGCACATTGTGGCTGAAAGGCTGGTAAAGCGTATGCGGCAGATTCCAGAGTTGGAATGGGTGCATACCGACTACATGCAGCCCTTCCCCATGGTCAGTGTTCAGTTGAACCCTGTAACTTCGGCTCAGTTGGGTGTTAGCAGGGCTACGGCTGAGTTAGCCTTAAGTGCTACGTCCAGCGACTTGCGCGTTGGTCAGCTTTGGGAGGGGAATTACGAGGTGCCTATTGTTGTAAAGGATGATGCTGATATGACATTCTCCGATATTGAGAACCTAGGCATTGCCACACCTGTTACAATGGTTTCTCCTGCGTTCGGACAGAAGAATACCACTGTTCCGTTACGTCAGATTGCAGATGTGAAGCCTCGTTGGACCGAAAGCCGTATTATGCACCGTGGAGGTGAACGTTGTATCACTGTAACGGCACATTTTGTCCAGGGTATTTACACAACGCCTATTGAGAAGAAGATTGCAAACATTATGAAAAAGGAAATCCGTCTTCCTCAAGGCGTGCGTTCTGAGGTGGGAGGCGAGTTGGAAAATGGTGCCGAGGCCATGCCGCAGATTTACGGCGGCATTACTATTGCCATGATCATTGTGTTTTTCTTCCTCCTGTTCAACTTCAAGAAGTACGGTATCACCATGGTTTGCATGGTGTCACTGGCGCTGATGATTCCTGGCGCTCTGATTGGCTTGGGATTGATGAACCGCGCCTTAGGTTTAACTTCCATCTTCGGCCTTATTACCCTGATGGGAATGATTATGCGTAACGAGATTCTCATCTTCGAGCATGCCATAGACCTGATAAAGAAGTATGTAGATGAGCACGGCGACTGGACTGTAGACCGCAAAGCTTATAACGAAGCTGTAAAGCAGGCTGCCTATGATGCAGGCAAACGACGTATGGTGCCCATCTTCCTTACCACGGCCACAACGGCTGTGGGTGTGGTTCCTATGATTATTGCGCAATCTAGTTTCTGGATGCCAGTAGGCGTCACTATTTTTGCCGGCGGTCTCGGCTCGCTTATCATGGTAGTTACCATGCTACCTGTTATTTATTGGAAAGTGAGTAGGAAGTGAAGGAGTGAAAAGTGAAAAATGAGGAAATGAGGAAATGAAAAGGATATTTGCAATCATAGCTGTTATTATTTGCTGCAATTTTGTTGCAGCACAAACAAGATTTACCTTAGAACAGATATTGGATTCTGCTCGCCAAAACAACATTGCCATTCGCTCTGCCCAATATGGTATCGAGGCGGCTCAGCATCAGCGCAAGGAGATGTTCACTAAGTATTTTCCAAGCGTTAGCGCTGCCGGCGTATGGTTCAATGCAACCAAGGACATGGCTAAAATGACCGTTAATCCCAGCGAAATGCTCTCGCCTCAGGCGATTCAGGATTTAGCACAGGTACTGCCTGCTTCAGCCCTCGCTTCGCTGGCATCTCCTGTCACCGTTACCATGCTCAAAAAAGGCGTCATTGGTACTGTTTCTGCCATACAGCCTATCTTTGCCGGTGGACAGATTGTCAACGGCAATCGTCTGGCAAAGGTAGGGGAGGATGTGAGCAAATTACAGTTGGAACTCTCACAAAACGAGGTTGAAAAGACCGCTGAGCAATATTTTTGGCAATTAGCCTCTGTACAAGAGAAACTGAAGACCATCCAAGCTGCTGAGCAACTCTTAGACGATATTCACAAGGATGTTGATGTGGCTGTCCGTGCTGGTGTGGCAATGCCTAATGATATGTTGCAGGTTCAACTGCGTGAGAATGAGATAGCCAGCCAGAAACTAAAGGTCGTGAACGCCATCTCTCTTATGCGGATGCTACTTTCACAGTACTGTGGCCTACGCGACACCACTTTTGTCATCAACTACTCCTCTCAGGTCGTAGATAATGTTCAATGTTCGATGTCCAATGTTCAATCGCTCCCTGAGTACCAACTTTTGACCAAGCAGGTAGAGGCTACCAAACTGCAGCGCAAACTAGCTGTAGGGCAGAACCTACCCTCCGTTGGCGTTGGTGTCGGCTACAACTATCATAACCTGTTGGAGAACGACCGCTCCTTCGGCCTTGTATTTGCAACTGTTAACGTTCCCATTTCTGACTGGTGGGGCGGCTCTCACGCCATCAAACGTAAGAAAATTGAGCAGCAGAAAGCCGAAGACCAGCTACAAAACAACTCCCAACTCTTGCAGATTCGTATGCAGAATGCTTGGAACAACGTTCAGGAATCATACCAACAACTGCTCCTTGCCCAGCGTAGCATTGAGCAGGCTCAAGAGAATCTTCGACTGAATCGCAACTATTATCAGGCTGGTACCTCCAAGATGTCAGACCTCCTGCAAGCCCAACTTCTCTACCAGCAGGCACAGGACAAACGCACTGATGCCTTTGCGGATTATCAAAATAAGCTTATAGAATACCGCCATTCTATTGGGGAGTAAAAGTTTTAAGCTCTATACAGAAGGCTTTAGGTTTACTTAAATATCTTTTCACTTTCAACAGTACCGTTGTCATAAACGATGCGGCGGATGACTATGCCGGCATTGTTAGGACTACTGATAGGCTGACCCGCGAGGTTGTAGTATTGGATGCATGTAATCTGGCGGTGATGAGGTAGACGTTCGTATTTGATGCTAGTTTCCCAATCGGGTGTGGTAATGACGGTATGGGTGTTGATGCGATTTGTCTGCTCAATGGTGATGTGGTCAAAAACCGCTAAATGGTCAGTGCCGTCGGGGTACCGCCCGTAGCTTTGCCAACGGCCTTGTGCCTGATACCAAAGACTGTCAGACCACGAATCGTCAGCAGCATGGATGCTGATGTATGCATCGTCGACATTCTCCAACTTAAACCCAGCATGCAGTTGACTGATAGGCTCTTTATCATCGCACCACACAATGCTGTAGCCGTGTGGGGGAATGATTAACTTTGAGCTTTGAGAATTTTGGATTGATATTTGATACTTGTGTGGTTTACTGGGATTGTCGCTCAGGTAGATGCCGGAAAGGTCAATAGGTTCATCAGTGGTGTTGTAGAGTTCTATCCAGTCACTCTTCTTTCGATAATCGTTGATATAGATGTCGTTGGCAGAACTTATTTCGTTTATTCTGATGGGACTAATGTCGTTGCAGCGTTTTAAATCAAGCGTGATGTGCGGGTTTTGGTCAGCATAGACCATAGCATTCAAGATGGTGTCAGTAGAAACAATGTTTCCGTTCACCTGCCAACCCATGAACTGATAGCCTTCGGGGATTATAGCCGTGAGTTCTGCCTTCTCGAATAGTGAGCCGGAAAAGTAAGATGTGGGTATCTCCTGCCCATTCAGCAGAATCCTAGCTAATGGGGTGGTGGCATCTATCTGGGCATGTAACTCTTTGGTTAAGCCGAACTGACTCTTTAGGCTGTTGATGCGCTTTTCGTGTTGGTTCGCGCGATCGGTCAGCGCGTTGCATAGACGATTAGCGCGGGTATGCGGCTCGTTTCCTTCCCATGACAGAGCAGGAGTGATATTCTCTTCCCATTGTCGGATGATGGGTACGCATCGCTCCGGCTGAAATATGCTTCCGCCCATCATGCAATAGGCATCAACAAACTGCTGACGGAAAGACGGGTATTTGAGCATGTTCTTGAATATCTCTATTTGCTTGCCGCTCCCTTTTTTGTATATCTGCTGAATCATGTCTGTGTCGCCAAAGCATCCATCCAAGTCGAACATCACCACATGAATCTTACCGTCGTCTTTATTGCAACGGAAGCCCTTTATGTTTTTCAGCCCGCCGCGCAGCCAATCCAAGTTACCCATATAGATTTCTGCTGCCATATAGTTGCAATATTCGTCAATATCCACAATCTTGCAAATTTCCTGCCATACTGTTGTATCCGTTGGGGTAGTATCAAGTTTTTGACACAAAGTACGCCAGGTGTTATATATGGCGCTTGTCCCGGCTTTTACGGAAAATTCATTTTCCCACTGGTCCACTTCATCACTGTCTATACCATAGTTGCTGTAGGCATATTGTCGGTTGCTAGCCTCACGAAGGTTAAACATTCCCAAAGGTAGTCCGTCCAGAAAAATGTGGGCTGGTTGAGCGGCCTGACAGTCCAAGTTGATGCCGCTAGTGAGTAACAACTCTTGGATTACTGCATCCCAGATGCGGCCGTACTGGTCCTGCCCGCCGTTACGTACCAGAAGAGTCTTATTCTTAATGTATGGTTTCTCAGCAAAAACAGGGAAAGGATAAAAGTTCAAACCCTCACATAGCTTGTCGGCTTTTAGTTTAAACGATGGTTTGTATTGAAATGTCTCGTCACCGTCATTGAAACGCGTCCATCCACCAAAGATGCTGAATAGCGCCCCTTGGTTCAATGCCTCTTGCCATTTGCCTTGCTCGTCGGGTACAAAATACTCCACATTTACAGGTCGTTCCCAGTCCATATTCTGGTTCATGGGTGTTCCCTTGTTGTTGCCTGTTCGTCCGTTTACGCCCTGTACGTACAATCCTATGGAGTCGCCGAATAGGTTATCAGGATGCGTGGTAACGCTTACTACAGGCAAATAGTAGTCCTTGTTGTTTTTGATAAATGAACGTGTGGTAACAGGGCTATTCAAGTATCCGTCCTGCGTGAGCATAAAGCGGAAGATACTGGTCTCTGTTATGTCAAACACCCCGGTTCCCGATACACGACTCTTTCCTGGCACCGGTGTAGCACCATCGGTAGTATAGTATAATGTCGTGCCAGAGGGAATGTTCACATGAAGAGAAAATGGCTCGGAGAATACACCGCCTTCCTGATTAGTCTCAGGTTTGGAAAGTCGTTTGTCTGAGAAAGAACTTCCTGCATTCGTTTGGCTAGGACTGGGCATAGAGGTTATCCCCCATGTTTTCTCGCCATCTGAAATACGGGCATAGGAGCAACGTGTTATGGCTGGCGGATAGTTTACAGCGTCTTGTAGCACATTTCTGGAATTTAACAACTCAACCACGCCACCTTCCCCGTCCAATTTAAAAGGAATCTGCTGACCGGCAGTCTTGCCATAGTAACCATCCTTACTGTTATGGTCGAACCACAATAGACCGTATTCCATAGGTGGCAATATGCCGTGCATTTCCGTTAATTTTTGCTCGTTTACTGTCCCTTCAGAGTTTATATGGCGCAACTTCATACCGGCTAATGAGATGGTATCTCCTGTAGGGTTGTACAGTTCCAACCAGCTACCGTAGTTGAACGAGGGGTCGATATACATATCCACGTTTGCTACCTGGATCTCATTTATCAACACCTGCCCGTTAATATTGGTAGGCAGCAATAACAATGCACACCATACAAACAGCAGTTTTCTCATTATATCGATAAGTAAAACGGTTTGTTACTTTCCCACGCAGGAAATAAGGGTTATTGATACTCAATGAGTTAACACTTAAACGGTAGAAATACGGTAAAACGGGGGTTTAACCGAAAAATCCAATCCGAAAAATTTACATTTTAACATAATTAACACTTTTTAGCCAACGTGTAGCATTATCAGCTGCAAATATACGGAAAATTATTTGAAGTAAGCGGTTTTACATCCCTATTTTACACTATAACTTATGATTAGCACTTTCTTTTGCAGAAGTGCGAAAAGATATTGCCAGGGATTTCTTGGGATGTGATGCATTATTGTGTCCTCACGAATACAGTGTTTTGTTCCAAAATATGCCTTGAATTGTTAAAAATGCCTTGTAAAGCGAATATTTTTCACACTAACCTAACATAAAATAGAGAAAAAGCATTAACTTTGCACTCGTAATACATAATTATATCCCTATATGAGCAAAACAACAATGGGTAATAAACTGCCCCGAAAACTGGAACAGAAGATGCAGACGGTTGGCGAGCAAATCAGGCTTGCCAGATTGCGTCGTGATCTTAGTGTTGCACAGGTGGCTGAACGTGCAACCTGTTCACCTATGACCATTGCCCGGATAGAGAAAGGTGCGCCGACTGTTGCTATCGGTATCTATTTGCGTGTACTCTATGCCTTGCAGCTCGATGATGACATTCTGCTGCTGGCACAGAAGGATGAAATGGGACGGGCCTTGCAGGATCTTGCCCTCAAACACCGTGAACGTGCATCAAAAAAAGTATAGCCTATGCGTACATTATTTATATATGCAGACTTCGACTGGCTTGAAGCATCAATGCTGGTTGGCGAACTTGGCTATGAATCCCTTCGTGGCTCGGATTCCTATTCGTTCAAGTATGATAACGAATGGCTCCGTCTGTATGGCGGTCTTTTCCTGAGTGCCGACATCAACAACTATCCAGGCCAGCAATATACCCAGCCGGATAGAGATATCTTCGGCTGCTTCAGCGATGCTTTGCCCGATCGTTGGGGAAGGCTGCTGCTTAACAGGCGTGAACAGATACTTGCCACGGAGGAAAACCGGCCAGTCCGTAAGCTGTCGTCTTTTGATTACCTCATGGGTATTGATGATTTCTCGCGTATGGGCGGTTTCCGTTTCAAGGAAGTAAAAGATGGGGAATTCATCAATTGTGAGAAGTCTCTCCGCATTCCCCCATTGACCGATATACGGGCATTGGTGGCAGCCAGTATGGAAATAGAGAAGAGCGAGGAACTGAACCAGCTGCCTGAGAAGAAATGGTTGTTGCAGCTCGTTCATCCTGGCACATCACTTGGCGGTGCCCGTCCTAAAGCTGGAGTCATGAATAATGAAGGATTCCTTTGTGTGGCCAAATTTCCATCAAGAAATGATGATTACGATGTCGGCCTCTGGGAGCATCATAGTCATCTGTTGGCAAAGGAGTCTGGCGTGATAGCAGCAGATACGAGCATTATTGAGACAGGTGTGAAATATCATGCCTTGCTCTCCAGGCGTTTCGACAGGACTGCCGACGGACGAAGAAAGCATTTTGCATCTGCCATGACCCTGCTGGGTTTGACCGATGGCTGTGATGCAAAGACTGGTAACGGTTATCTGGACATTGTGGACTTCATCCTGCAGAACTGCTGTGATGTAGAAGAAAACCTGCGTCAGCTCTATCGCCGTGTGGCATTCAATATCGCCATCGGCAATAGTGATGACCATTTTCGCAATCATGGTTTCCTGCTTACTCCGAAAGGTTGGACGCTCTCACCAGCTTATGATATGAATCCAACTTTGAATGAATATCAGGCATTGCTCATCAACTCCACCACCAACCGTGCAGACCTTCAGGTGCTCCTCGATTCATCAGAGGAGTATATGATTGGCAAGGAAGAAGCTGGACGCATCATTGACGAAGTGAAGGATGGTGTGAAGCATTGGAAGTCAATAGTCACTCGACTTGGAATAGCCAAGCGAGAAATGGATGTATTTGAACAAGTTTACCAACGTTCGCTGAAATGAGCAATAATCTGTAGCGTTATGTAGCGGCATTGAAACACAATGACTTACATGAATATTAGGCAAACATTCCATGTAGCGAAGTTGTAGCATTATGTAGCAATAAGTAGCAAAAATAGATAAAAAAAATGACGATACTAGAAGCCATTGAAGCCCGGCACAGTGTAAGGGCATACAAGGAACAGCCATTGACAGATGATGTTGTCAAAATGCTGGAAGAGAAGATAGCGGAACTGAACAATGAAGGACAGTTGCATATGCAGCTGATCCTGAACGAACCCAAGGCTTTTCAAGGGACGATGGCCAAATATGGAAAGTTCCGTGGAGTCAACAGCTATGTTGTCGTTGCTGGCCAAAAGGCAGATGACTTGGATGAGCGTGTCGGCTATTACGGCGAGCACTTGGTGCTATTTGCCCAGACACTTGGCTTGAACACCTGCTGGGTGGGACTCAGCTATTCAAAGGTTCCAGGAACGTATGTGCTAGATGAAGGAGAGAAAATTGCCTGTTATATAGCCATCGGTTATGGTGAGACACAAGGAGTCAGCCATAAAATCAAGACGGTCGAGCAAGTCAGCAATGCCAGTGACATCACTCCATCATGGTTTAAGAAAGGCGTTGAAGCAGCCTTGCTTGCTCCTACAGCCGTAAACCAACAGAAATTTTCGTTTGAACACGTTGGAGTGAAAAACAATCGCCATCAAATAAGAGCAAAGAAGGGTTTTTCTATGATAGGTTATACCAAGATGGATTTAGGGATTGCCAGATACCACTTTGAGATTGGTGCTGGAGAAGTCAACTTTGATTGGGTATGAATATAGAAGAGGTCAGAGAGTACACGTTGTCACTTCCAGGAGTGACCGA
>JAFXTC010000040.1 GCA_017525235.1 Bacteroidaceae bacterium
GCTTCTCAAAAAAGAACTCTTCTTCCATTGTTTAAATAAATTTGTGAGTTAGAAGTTGATAGGTGTTAGTTAGTGCCACCGCTTGGCGTTAGTTCTGCTCAACATTCAACCAGCTAATAACAAATAACTCACACCTTCTCAAAGAAGGTATCAGGACGCGAAGGGTCAAACACTTCGTTGCAATACATCACAGTCACCAAATCTTCTGTATCGCTCAGATTGATAATGTTGTGCGTATAGCCTGGGAGCATATGAACGGCCTGAATATGGTCGCCATCTACTTCCCATTCCAGCACCTTACCTTCTGGATCATTAAGGTTCCTTTGTTGGATAAGGCCATGTCCTTTCACTACGATGAACTGCTCGAACTTCGTGTTGTGCCAGTGCTGTCCCTTCGTGATGCCTGGCTTAGAGATGTTGATGCTTATCTGACCGGCATTGAGGGTATGAACCAGCTCTGTGAAGGAGCCACGTTCATCCACATTCATCTTCAGATCAAAGGCTGTCTTCTCATACGGCAAATAACTCAGATAGGTGCTATAGAGCTTTTTGGCGAAACTGCCAGAAGGTATTTCAGGAATCATCAATGTTTTGGGCTGCTCTGCAAAGCTCTTCAGGAGTTCTACTATCTCGCCCAGTTTCACCTTATGGGTAGTGGGAACATAGCAATAAGCCCCCAAGCCCCCTGAAGGGGAGTGTTCAACTCCTTCCACAATCTCCCCTTTAGGGGGACAGGGGGCTGGTATTACCTCCAAACCATTGAAATCGCATCTGTGTTCCTCGCCTTTCAGACAAGCAATCATTTCATCTACAAGGTCGTCAATGTAAAGTAGTTCCAGCTCAACGTTTGGGTCATTCACTGTATATGGCAGGTCATTGGCAAATGCATTGCAGAATGTTGCCACTGCACTGTTGTAGTTGGGGCGGCACCATTTGCCAAACAGGTTGGGGAATCGGTAGATTAGTACACGGGGTACTAATCCCGCAAATTTCGCTGATTCTTTTTGATTTCGCAGATCTGCGTTATCTGCACCATCTGCGTTATCTGCGTTACGGAGAAAGTCCCTTTCGTAGTCAAGGAACAAATCCTCTCCAGCTTTCTTCGAACGGCCATACTCTGAATTGCCAAAGCGGCCAGTTAATGAAGCCTGCTGGCTGCTTGATAACATAACTGGACATTTATTCCCGTACTTCTTCAGCGTATCAAGTAGGGTACTGGCAAAACCAAAGTTGCCCTGCATAAACTCCTCCTGATTCTGAGGGCGGTTCACACCTGCAAGGTTGAACACGAAGTCACATTCCTTGCACCAAGCATCCAACTCCTCAGGCGTAGAGTCCAAATCATATTCGAACACCGCCTCTACAGTCAGTCCAGGATGCGTCTTATCCTTGCCTGCCTGTATGTTCTTCAGTGCCCAACAGAGGTTTTTGCCTACAAACCCCTTGGCACCAGTAATTAGGATTTTCATTGAAAAATACGAAATCAGAGGAAGTTCTAAAAGAACCTCCAATTGTTATTATAAATATTGTATTGTTATTTCTTCTTGAATTAAGAGATGTAAGAGATAAAATAACAGAGAAGAAGGGGATTAATTTAATCCCGGGGGGATTATAAGAAGATGTCGGAGGGCTTAACGAAGGCTGAAGGCTGAAACGAGGGCTGAAGTATGAAGGCTTAAGGCTGAGTTTTTACTTGCCCGCATTGAGTTCAGCATCTAGTTTTTTACAGCGTGCTACCAATATCTTTACCAACTCTTCACAGTCCTCGTAAATACTCTGGTACTGTCTCTCGTCTATATAATTGTTTCGTTTTAGTAACTCTATCCAATAAAGGCTTTCTCTTGCCTCTTTCAGAGCAATATAACTCTTTGAACGGAAATCCTGTCTGCTTATGGCGTTACATGCTTCTGCATTATTTGCTCCGATGCTCGTACCCGACCTCAATAGCTGGTTAGCTAAAGCCGCCACTGATTGAAGGTGAACGGGTACTCGTGATGTTCGATGTCTGAAGGAAGATGGCTGATGTTTATTAGCAGCCTGCTCCAACAGGAAATCATTGAGCTTGATGATTCTGTCGCCAAAGGCGAGGCATTTGTCCTGTATTGCGTCAGCTATTGAACTCATTCAATCTTGAAGAATAACTAAAAGGAACAGTGCATACTGGCAGATAAGTGTCCAGAATAGTTCGGATCGTCTGTTTCACCAAAAACCACCTTAATATTTCCATCGTTACGGGTTGTTAGGCACTTTCTATTCTCTCTCTTGCCTGTCGAACAATTATACACATCCCAACCTTTAGTTTTATTATCATATTTCTCAGTAACACTGGTTTCTCCTTCAGATGTGTCAGATATGATTGTCAAATAAGGCTTCACTAAATCCACAAATTCCTCATAATAACCAGAGTCACGTCCATGATGTGGTGCAACAAGTACATAAGCGTTACTAACAGCTTTCTTGAAAGAATCCCTGTTCATTAAAATCTTGAAAGAATCTTCCTCGTTATCGCCACATACTACAATTTTTGCTTTTCCTAAAGTAAGAACAACAATCGCACTAAAATTGTTCTTGTTGTTTTTATTACATGCATTAGTTTGGAACACTTCTGCTGTTAAACCATCAAATGGTGTAGTTGTTTTAGGATTATTCTGGGGTTCTACTTCACCATCGAATGACTCACAAAAATCACAGTAAGCTATGAAATCATCTTTTTCTCCAGCACGAGCGCTCTCAACAAGCTCTTCGCGGGAATAATCTTTCACGCGCCACAGCACTTTGGGGTATCCCCATTTGATATTCTGAATATCACTAAAGTGGTCATGGTGAGGATGGGTTATTACCATATAACCCACAGTCTTGAGTAATAATGAGCGTAATGGGCTAACATTAGCCTTTGAACCAAGGTCAATGACGATGTATTTGCCGTTAGGTGCTGCTATGTGGATTGCAAGGCCAAGCTCCACATCCCATACTTTCATTGTTGCTTGTCGTGCCATATCACTTATTGTTTTTCATTTTAAGATATTCATTCAACACTTCTCGGGCATAATAATAGCCACGCTCTCTAAAGCGATTCCATGCAAGTAAAAGTAGGCCAATAGATAATGGCCATGAATACCAAATGCAGCAATATTTGATTTCTGCAATAATAACTGCAATAATGATAGTGGTAAAAATGGCCCTTGACAAAGCATAGTGACCATTGAAATCAGGCACACGGCAATCCTTATTTGCGTTAACCATTTGCATTGCATAGCCAAACATCTTACCGGTAGTAGCATCCTCATCACCTATATCTTTCTTTAACGCTTCAACAGCCTGCTTTGCAAAGAAAAACTTCACCTTATTTATGCCAGTCCATTTCTCCCCTGGGACTAATGTAAGGAGTTTGTCTGATGGTTTTCCACAGATGGTTCTATATAGCAGAGGTTCAATGAGGCTGCTAAATGCATCTAAGAAATATCCAACAATATAGCCCGCAGGTATAACAACCCACTCACTAATTTCAAAATTAGGGAGAAAGAACTTCCAGATAGCAAAAAAAACAACAATGCCGACTGTCAGATGAGATAATAGATCGTAATATTTAAAACTCATTTTATTGTTTTTGCTTTTTGAGAGTTTTAATATTCGTTAGAATATGTTATGATATTGTCAGGAAGATGGTGGAAGCTCGCTTACAACCAGGTTCATGACGATAACAGAGCAAAAGCACAAAGTGCTAAAACTTTCAAAAAGGGTTTTTGGTGTTTTTGTTTAATATCTGTGAGATCTGTGTGATCTGTGTGACTCAAATTAAAGTTGAGATCGCGGAGCGAGTCCGCGATGAGGAACGATTGAAGGAGTGGCTGAAGTGTTGGGAGGATATACCTCTGGGGCTTTGGGTTTGCGGTAAGATTCTAAGAATCAGACGTTTAAGCCCAATCAGTGGTTTTTTTCCGTAAGATGAATTATCGAATAAGGATAGTTCTGTTTGCAAAGATACGAAGTTTTTTTATACTACAAGCAAAAAAAGTGTTTTTTTTCATCAGATTTAATTTTCCCGCCTTTTATTCTTACGTCTCTTATTCAACGATAACGATAACGTTAACGATAACCAAACTACAGGTCCTTGCGGACTTAACGAAGGCTGAAGGCCGAGGGCTGAAGGCTGAGTAATGAAAGACGGCTGAAGTTTGAAGGCTGAGAATCTTGATGTCAGATGTAAGAGGTAAGAGGTAAGAGTCAAACAACGCAACCATTTCTCTCTACCCCATTATTATTTCCTTTCTATTTCTTCATTAATTCTCTTACAACGAGTGACAAGGATCTTAACTAATTCCTCGCAGTCAGCATAGATGCTTTGGTATTGTTTGTCGTCAATATAGTTGTTGCGATGAAGAAGTTCTACTATCATATCCATATTGCGCATTTCATCACAAGAGACTTTACTCATCACGAACTCCCGCAGGATAAAATTGATTGCAGCATCGTTGATAGCATCACTATATCCAAAAGGCTTCAGCCATGCCTTCATCTCCTCTATCGTATGAACATCACCCTTCAGGATCTCCTCCTTCAATGGCTCCGTCACGTCCTTGATATTCGTGATTGGCGACATATTAAGTAATATTACTAACAATAATAGTATCTCTTATATTTTTACAAACAGTAGTCTAGGGAACAAAAAATCTTATCATTATTGTCAAAAATAATTTCATCATCAGCTTCTAGCAGTTGAACCCCAATCTGCTGTGGATTTTTGGGTCCACAGATTAAAACATAAACAGATGTACCACTAAGAGCACTATCATAAGAATAAAACCCCTTACGTGCCATAGCAACAAATGAGGCAAGATATGAATCTCGCATACTTTGAAAATCGATCTCTTCATTACCGTTACTTCTTAAATAACTAACTGCCGTAGCTATCCGTTGGTTAACATATGATTCATTAATTGCTATTTCAATATCTTCAATGTCATTAAGCATTGAAACCTTCGCTTGTTCCATTCTTAGTCGCTGAATGTCATTAACGAAGTAAGGTAAGAGACCTCTGTTGGAGGCTGCATGAATAAACCGGTTGCCTTTTCGGAAGAACCAATCTATATCTCTTGTTCGTTGATATGATTCTGGAAATCGCATTACAAATTAGGAAAAGTATCTTTGCAATTCTGGCAAGTTGGTACTATTTCCATTGTCCTTGGTCGCAGCGCTAATGAAAAATACACATCTGCCAATGCCATATTCTTGTGCTTGTCCTTACGATAAGAGTTCATTGTCTGATTGGCAGCATGAGGCTCCGCACAATGACCTATTATTGTCCCACATCTTGAATCTCCTATCTTTTTATAAGGATTGAGATTGTTCAAACGATTTGCAAGAATTGCATTATACGATTTTTCATATGCTGCGCGGGAATAATTTGAACATGTGTACTTGCCGTTAGTGTCATAACTCGTTATAGCAACAGCAGGATAATCCCAAATTACATTTTTCCTATACGTAGTTTTGCTACTATGTGTTTTTTTACACTCGGGAATATACTCTACCCGAGTAACAAGCACTTTGTCATTCACCAACCTACGGCAATAGTTCTCATTGTACCTATTCTTCTTATCAATAATTGTTCTGTTTGGCATCTCATCTAGCTAACTATCGTCTTGATTAAGAAATCAGAAATCACCACTAATTCGTTCCTCTATCATATCTACAACGCGAGTAGCATATTTCTTGTTCAGTACCTCTTGCATTGCTTCATCATCAGATTTGCATTCTGGGCAAATATAACCTGGTAGCCATTATTTGCCAACCCATATACAGCATCGGTCGTATCTCCGTAAGACCGACAGGCGCACACAATGACATCACAACCCAATTCCACGAACTTCTCCAAAGAGTCAAATATACGAGAACCAGGATCGCCTTGACTCTCCAAACCTACCAGAACATCCCCAATCTTAATGGTTGCCATAATATCACCATAGTCAATATAGACATTTGCAGGATATTTGGCAGCAAGAATATTGAACACCTCTCGGATAGAAGATGTTTTCCCTTGCTCTTTAGAGCCTCTATTTGCTATTACAAGTTTCTGCATATCGATACAGCTATATTATTGCAATCTTCATCAATGTTCCGAGCATCAAATATCGCCTCGTATTGTGGATTAAGTTGAATCATATAGTTATTGCTTGTCTAAAAGAGCATCACTGAATCGACGCTCTATTTCTTCCTCAACAATATGTTTTTTCTCCTTTTTCGCGCTCTGCCAATTAGGATATATATCGACAATACTCTGCAACAAGACACTTAAGAATGCCCCTATTACACCCCAATACCAGTTTTTATCGGAGAACAGTCCAAGAAAAAGACATAAACCACAAACCGCCAAAGATACCAGCAAAAACCACCAATGAGACATGGCCTTGCTAAAAACATAATGTTTGTATTCTGACTCTACAGCATTAGCTATATTGTTTTTTAAGGCTCGTGAAGCATTGTCTGCCCGCTGTTTATGTCGATCACGTTCTATATTAGCAGTATCTCGCTCTTCTTTAGCTGTGATAAGGTCTAACTTTGTGTCATTTACATAACGATCTATCAATCTCACGGTTTCCAAGCGGACTTCTTCGTCTGGGACTCCGGCAAAGCGAAGCCGATGGTAAGTATTCAAAACATCTTCGGCATATTGTGGTGGTATGCGCGATACGTTAGAATCTAAATCATGCACATGAGACATATCTTCAGGCACGAAACAGTCCGTCCTTGGGCTAAGACCATTCCTGATCATATCAGCATAGAGTTCCGTGAAATCAACAGCATCCAAATCATATGCTTTCTCCTCAATAGACAGGACATTAATCAACGTTTCCAATTTAATGGAAAGAGGAAGGTTGTCCTCTGATGGCTTCTGATTGGAATATTCGTTAATGGCACTGTCGCGTGTCAGGATGAAAGCCTTTTCCTTTCTATCACGCTTCATGTATATAACACCACCAATGAGACCAACGTCATGAATCAGAGGATTAGTTCGCTTCTCTCTATTGTGCAGAGAAAAGTAGATGTCCGCCAACTGCTGTTGCTCAGACTCGTTCTGCTGAGAAATCTCTATCGCATTATCTATGTCTTTGTCATCGTCAACACACTGTATTTCGCATTCGCCAAATCCTGTCGGAACATTGGTCATCTGGGAGAAAAACCTATCGTAATCTTCCAACTCACGACAACCGACTTGGACAGCCGCAGCTATAAAATCGTCAGAAGCCTTCCTCATGAGTTCATAGTCGTACTTGTCTGCCAATCGCAGGACTTCATCTCGCTTCGTGGCGACTTTATGCTCATATTCCAAACGTGTGATATAGAATATGATGGGACTAATATTGAGACTAGTAAAGATATTCTCCAAAGCGTCAAGATTATCAATCTTTGCCTCTGATTCCAATTGGAGATCTATCAATATATTAGTGTCAAGCACACAATAACTATCCCGGAATATATCCATTGTTATCGCATCCCTTCCAGCATCTTCTGCAATCAAGCGTGCTGAAAAACAACTGACACCAAATTCCCAGAGGAATGTATCTACAACAGGATCTCGGCTGAAAAGGAAATCAAGGAATTTACCTGGTAACAGCTTATGATCGCCTCTGTCTACATCTGCTTGCTTCGAAGTCCACCTACTAATGGTAGCGATAATACTATCCTTGGACTGCTTGACAGAAGAGGACTTATATTGCGTCGTAAGGTCTGAAATCCATTGACCAGAATAATTACGGAAGAATATGACTGTTGCTGATTTCAACCAATTGGTTATCTGAGTCGTGGATGAATACAGGTTGGTGAAATAACGACTAACCAAATCGTTAAGCCGGTTTTCTGACTCCTGTAATGCTTTGTCTATTTTTGATCGCTTATTGGTAGAAAGATAGTATCTACCCTTCGTATGCTGAATTTCATGCTGCTCAATCAAATACGATAGGTCTGACTCTATCGTAGCGTCTGGGAAATCTTTCTTTTTCAAGAACCGCTTGAAGTCAGAAGCGATTTGGGCATAATTGACCTGCTCACCAAGACGGTATATTATCTTGATGAGCACCTGACAACGGGCTGTACGGGTCAGCCTTTTGGACTGATCGTCAAGTTGCAATCTTAATGAAAACAGATCGTCAATTATTTCCATAAACAGAAAATTCCCTAAAATAATGTCACTTTATATGATCCATAGGTTCCAGAACCCTTAATTATTAAACAACCCTGTTGACTGTCAAATTCAAAGGACTGGAATAATGGGCGAAAGTCCTCGTAATATTCATTGGGCGCATGTGCTAGTTCCCTTACGAAGACCCGATTAGAATCGTTATCGTTAAAGTCAAACAAGACTCTTGCATCTGGAAATGTAAGGGTCTGTATTCCTTTACCCTCGTATTTCACATTCAACAAGACCTCATGAGTATATTTATGCTCACCTCTGCTAAGCAGGAACTTTTCCAGTTCCAACTGATATTTCGAAAAAGAATTCATATCATTCATAACGAAATAAGCTTCAATTGACACTATAATTGTAATGGCACGAATCTGCATAGTCATAAGCGCTTACACTATTGCCATTAACATTAAAATTAATATGATAACCACTTTCGAAATCATAACAATTAACTTGGTTGCCATTTACTATCATGGAAACATGCGAGGCCGATGGGAAATCGTACATTCCATTAAGACTGCCAGATATTGCTCCGCCTCTGTTGTAATCATAGAAAAAAGGTGTGCTCGTTTGAACATTCGATGCACTTATGCTTAAATGACCACCAATTTGAAAGTCGTAAACACTCAGATACTCCCTTTGGTTAACTATTGCTGCTGCGATTAAAGCAAAACATGCACGTTTACCCTGTTCCATAGAATAATATGAGACCTTTGTTAAACTTTGTTTAGAAGTGTATATTTTTGTTTTCAACTTAAACGCTAGGCTTTTTGTTTTCTGTCGGATTTTTCCTTGACACCTCAGAACCCCAGTTCTCCATCTTAAGCCCTCATTGTCTCTTCCACCACTCTTAAACCCGCTTTAATTGCTGACATTCTATTAACATTCCTTCACTCTTTTAGGATAAGAAATCTTAACGCTCTTGCATATTCGGGTAAAAAGTAGTACTTTTGTATAGAAATGAGCGAAAAAAGCTCAATTTCCCGGATGTCTGATGAATGTCTGATAACTCTGGAAACGGTGTTTTCGTTTTATATTGTGTATCAGGCTGTTATGCGGAAGTTCACATTAGCTGGGGAATCTGCTCCTCTGATATATCTATCACGTTTTGTTTGACACGAACATCAATCTCTTTCTTAATCATCTAAGGAACGAACTACGCGTATAGATTCGTTGGCTCGGAGCCGTAATTACAATTACACTTTTTCTATTTTTGGTCCTATTACTAATTTTCCATCCAGAGTCTTACTCTCTGCATAATCTTCTTCGAACTCTGGTTCCACATTAATTGTCAAACTTCCCTTAAATCTCTTGTGTTTGGTCGAGATTTCATAAGGCAAGATGATTTGTTTGGGATAGCAATCCTCATATATAGGATAGTTATCGTATTGTTTGTACAGGAAAGGTAACTCTACATAAAGCAGCGGCATTCCTTTGCTAGACTCTGCATTTACATCGCCAGCATTACACCAATAACGGGCATCATCTATGGAGTAGTACTCGCTATGTGCAATGATATTAATAAGTTCAATCCCAGTATTTTTATAATTACTCTCACAGAAACGGATACCATTATCTGCTTTGATTGAGACCTTTACACTTTCCAATGCATCACCACAATTGTTGAACCGTAACTGTACCTGACAGATAGCATGATTCGTCTCACGTGAAATAGGCTTTTGAACAGTTGCCTGGGCTTGCTGTTTTGGAGAATACTGGGCAGCAACGGCATTCAACGCTGCTGATCCAAAAGACATCAAGTCACTGACACTATAAGCCTTCCTGTTTTGCGGTTGCACCTTAGGTGTTGGTGCAGAATAGTATGTAGCAACTAACTTAGGATGGATAGTGAATTCCTGAGATCCGTCTTGAAAACATAAACAACATGGTTGGTTCTGAATTGCAACAGTATCGGATGCTAAAGCGATAGCCTCTAAGAACTGTTTTCTAGGCGTGTTCCAATGAACTGGTGTGATCATTGGCTTTCCTAAGCTATTACATATGACTTCTGCCAGATGGTCTAAAGAGTCTCCATTATCAATCTTAGCTGCTTTATCAAGGTGTATCAACCACCCCAGCTTATCAAACTCAACTCCTGGCAGAACAATCTGTATTGGAGTCTTACCTAAAGCCCAAGCAGCCCCCACTTCGTTCATACACACCTCAGATTTCTTATAATTGTTTGATATCATAGCAAAGAACACTGGTGCCTGTTCTATGTTATCCTTGATATACTGAGGGATGTTTACACCCGGTGGCACGCCAGTACTTTCAAATGATGTGCATATGATGTTGTTATCTTGCAGTCCTAAAGCCTCTTTAAGGATGATATTCTTAAACGGCTCTATGAATGGAGCATCTTTCGAGGCATGACTGATAAACACCTTGGTGGACTTCGCTATTTTTTCTTTTTCCATTTTCTCCACCACATTCCCATTGTCATGGAAATGAATATCTAAACGCTCCAAGAAAGAGTCTATAAGAGACAATCCTTTATTAACCTTTTTCTTAAGTTGTGGCAGTATCGGCTCTCTCTTAGAAACAGTAATTGCTACATAAGTATCCCAATCATAAACGTATTGGTCATCACGACCAAATTGTTTCTGCAAAAGTTCATGGACATATGATTTCCACTGGGCAAACTTATTTTTAAACTCTTCAAGTTCTTCTTCTGGAACATAATACAAATCTTCTATACCAAACAAAGGCATGCCTTCACCCAAGTCATTTTGACTTTCATGCATATTTGAGATAAGAGAAAGGAGTGTATTCCCTCTTTCCTGCTGTTTAATCAATAGTTTTGAAAAATGTTCCTTATCCATAAGATATTCTTCAATCTAGAGGTAACAGTGGGGAGTCGCCCCTCCTATTGGTCGCCTGACAACCAGCAGCCCCTTCATCTGGCCGTTTTTGTATTGATGTATATTGCTTATCATCTAAATAACTGTTATCGTGGAGCAAGTTCAACCAATAGTCTGTCTCATCAGCCTACTTATAGGCGATTGACATCTTTGACAAGAAGTCAGCTTCAGACTGAGCATGTTTGCTCTCCCTTACATTGGCGCCTATTGAGGTGCCACTCTAATATATCTGCTTAGATTGTACGTATTCTTTGTATTCTGCATCCTCAGTAAGGTACTGGAACAAACGGGTGATTCTACAAGCAAAATCATAACTCAATTCATGTATTCCCGCCTTTTCCTTCTCATCTTCCTTCATCAAAGGAGCTAAAGCTCCGCGTTTAGGCTTATATACCACAGGCTTCTGTTCACTCTTTTTTAATCGTGAGCCCTGAACCTTGAACCCAGAACCGTATTTTGCTCTCTTTTCGTATGGCATTTATGAAGTTAGAGGAATGAGGGATTAAAAAAGTTACGACTTGGCACCACATTCATGAAAAACCCCGCTGCGCTAGAAAACCATGAGGGAAGAGGGAAGAGGTCGTTTGTTTAAACTTTTATTTTCAGACAAATAATTTAGCTAAAAATCTGAACTTGGGCACTTAGCGGCACACAAATGGTTCATGGTTCACGATTCAAGGTGAATGATTAAAGGTTATTATGTCTCACTTAGTTCTACGAGACCATAGTTACTGAACCCGAATTCTTTTATCATTTTCACTTCTCCATCCGAACGAATACCAAGAATCACACTATTTTCATGATTGACGAGAAAGGTTTGAATGTAAAAGTTGTGGGGCCTTTTAGCCAGTTCTGAAGTATTTCTAATCATACTGGACAAATCAGTTATATTTATCACGTGGCTATCGACAAGTTCAATAGCATCGCAGGGGTAATGATTAACAATATAGTCGAGAGCCAAAAGTTTTGCACCGTCCTCATCCACAGATACCAACTGTTTCTTAGAAATAAAACCTTTAAGCCTTTCTATTAGTTTTTTCCAAGAATCATATCCTTCCATCAATTTAGGAGCAAAAAGCAATGTGTCGGTAACAAGGAATATAGTGGTTAAGATCACAAACAAATCGGCTCCTGGGCCTATATTTACTCTTGACAAAGACTCTACACCATCTATTTGAAGCACATTCTTAATATGCTTCTCTTCCGATTCCGTGAAAGCCTTATCCCAACTATTGTTTGTTATATCGGAAAGTTCGAAAATATTCAATAATAATTCCATTTGACGTTTTTGTGCGCTTGCGGAATCCCGCACGTTGTATTCGTTTTACTTTTACCGTACTACAATAAGTATTTCTGCAAAAAATAACTGAGTGTGGTATAAACCGGTTGCAGCTGCTGAGTCTATCGAAGTAGAGCTAGTCGAAGCACGCACGTATAGCCAAAAAGTAGTTAAACTTATCGAAGATCATAGGAAGTCAAACGCAGAGTCATACAACTTTTACCTCAAATAAGAGTATTCATCTTCCAAGTAATCAATATACACCTGCTCACTGGAAGAAATCTTGTTGATTCCTGCCTTGGACTTCTGCCAGGTGTCATGAAGATGATTCTTGATGTGTTGCTCTTCCTTCAGCTGATACCGTAGCTTGTACTGCTCTGCCTGACAATGCCAGTAGTCTACAATTTCAAGTACCGCATCAAAGTCCTTTGCAGCTATCTTGCTACCAAGGTCTTTGTCAACAGACGCCATATTGGTAATGGCTTGATATGGCATACTGGCTTGAGATTGGAGCAGGTTTTCCAACTCTTCTGGTGAAAGAGCAACCCAACCTTTAGCATCTGGGTATTCCTGCGACGTTGCGAACATCCATTTCTTAGCCTCTTCTGCTACATCTTTACGAAACACAAACACATTCTCCTCATCCACGCGCACTGCCGTTCCTATAGCTGCCCTAGAATGGTTTATCTTGCCAAGAAGTTTCTTGTGACGAAGGTGCTTGGTGCTGTCGTAGTCCATTCGCAGTTCCAACAACACCATGCGGTTGTTCACAGCTCGGTTGTTGCTGTAGTCGGCAACACCTACCATAGCATCCATCGTCATGTCGCGGTCGGCAATGCTACGATCAACCTCAAACTGGTCTATATCTATACCTTCAATTTCAGGGCGAGACTGGAAGTAAGTGTCGTGCTTATAGTCCTTCAAGGATATGACATAAAGAGCTCTATGATATTTAGCATACAGGGCGTGCCCCTGAAGCACGGCATTGTCACATACCAGATTCGTTGCTCGGCTCACCATAATCCTGTATCCTGCTAGTTGCTATATTAAATGATCGGAAAATCTCACTGATGCTGCCACCAAGGTCGCGATATTCAAACTGATAACCACCTTCCTGTGGGTAAGCCTGATAGAAATGTGTATTATCTATCAGACCTTCTATTTCCGCAACCTTCTGTAGGGCAGCCACCATGTCAGGGTTGTGGCTGGCCACCATCACTTTCACTCCGAGGTCTTTGTTGAGTAATACAAGGAGATGTGCGAACTCAAATATCCACTTCGGATGCAAATGTGCCTCCGGCTCATCAATAAGCAGCAAGGTACGCTCATTAAGGTATCCGTTCTCAACCAGTTTCTGTATATAGGCAAAGGTTTTCATACCTGTTGCCGTATCCTCAAGTCTAATGTTTAAATTGTCACCTTTGCGTATATAGTGCAACTCAGTACTATTGTAGAACGACTGCTGAAGTTTCACTTCACCACCTATAAGCTGACGTATACGGATAAGCAATTTAACGGCATTGGCTTCTAAAGCTACTGGTTGCCCTTTCATCATGGTACGTAGGTCCTGCCAAAAAATGCTGTCTGACATTACACTGCCAAAATTTAGTGCCATAGGTGTATCAACATATATAGCTCTGTCAAGGGCCAGAAGACTTCCCAATTCATTTTTGCGGAGTAGTTTTACCCCATCTTCCGAAAGCTGTACTCTTTGTGGCTCGCTGTCCGTAACACGGTAGGCTGCATGTATTAAATCGAACAAACGTTCTACAGATCGTTCTTCAAGGTTATGATGGAACTCACCCAAAAATGCCTCTGCGTCTTTCAGCCTATCTGACACAAATGTATTTATTGCAGACTGCACATCGCCGTCGTTTTGGATGTTCAACTGAAGGTAGCGATTCATACGCTGTATGCGAAACTCCGATCTGTTATCGACAAGATACCTATTCAGAGCTTCATTTAGCATCATCATAGCATCCTCGAAAAGTTGCATTAACTGTTGTACGGAGTTCTCTTCATAATACCCGACTGAATGTATACGTGTACTAATTTCAGTGAATTCAGTTGCAAACCCATCGGAATAGCGGCTAAGCTCACGAGCGATGGAGCGCCCCTGACGGAGTATGCTCTCTAGTTGTTCCTTCAGTTCATGGAATAACAGTTCCTCAAAACGAGAGGAAGTGTTGACAAGATAGTACAGCCAACGCGAAAGCGTACTCTTTCCACAGCCATTGTCACCTGCAAGTACAGTGATACCATCAATTGTTATCTCTGCTTGCTTGATGGCATGGTAGTCATAAAGAGTGTATTTATAAGTACTCATATCAGAATTACTTTGTTCTTAACTACTATTTTAATAAGTTCACAGTTCCAAAATTTATCTTATCAGCAAAGCACTTGGAATTGAAATCAATAAGCTTCATGACAAATTCAATACTGTCCTACATAATTAAAGGGTCTATACCAGTCCCAATTTATGGAAGAATATCTGGTTACGCATCTTTGCATCTGCAATAACTTTCTTATAGCTCTTTATCTCCACATATGCATTGAAGTCCTTAAGATCGCCAAAATAACCTTCGCCATCAGGAGCTATTGATAAACTGCCCGTCATTTTTGCAAACTCCTCAATCTTCTTTGCAATATCACATACAATATACACGTAGACAGGTGTCCGTTTCGAGTCTACATCTATTTTCTCTAATCCGTCTGGCATTTCATACTTGCCATCCAATATCTTTTGAGCGTATCGTAGCGCCTGCATGATTGGATTCTCATCATCGGGATAATTCGTTCTCTTCGGTCGTTTAAACTCAACTATCACGATAGGTGAAGTGATAACATTATCTCCGTTGCGGAAAAACTTACCCTCTTCATAAAACAAAGCCAAATCGGGTTCTTTATGATCAACTTTTGAAATGACCTTGTCTGATGCAATAAACTGAGTGAAGTTGAACCTCTCATCAAGTAACCAAAGATTATTAGACTCATAGTCAACTTCGCGATCTGTTTTAACCATTGGGAAGAAAAGATTATGCATCTCACTTTCTTTATGAGCCTTCCCATTTTCCATTCTTCTTCTTAACTCATCATATAGTTCAATGACCTTCATACGCTGGCACACATAGTGAGCAAGGTCATTCTTCTGACTCTCGGTGACCAATTCAAGGATGTGGTTAACATCTTCCTCCATTTGAGCGACATCAATTTCTTCCTCTTCTTCCTCGCTCTTGGTCATATAATCGTTTATTGCAATTCTCGCCTTCTGCTCTTTCTCAAATTTCATCTTCTGGAAACGCATTTCCAAATCGAATTCTGAAATATCAACAGGAATAGAATCCATATCCATATCCTTGAGCAATGTCTTATTCCACGGGGCTTGCGAAAAAACGTAATGCTCTACCTGCTCTTTTTTCCTATTGAATTTCTCTTGGATTACGCCTGAGAAGAGTTCTTTGGCAACAGACGATGCTTCCTTGTAAATCATCTTTTCAGATAACTCATAGAATGCATTTGGAGCCTCTTTATCAAAATTGAACCCATCACGTTCTGTTGTAACATTTTCATCTAAGTATTCACCCAGAACGTAGGCCTTGACCATAAAATTCTTCTGCACTCCTTTCTCGGTAATCTCACTCATTGTTTCCTTGAACTCTGGAACAAAAGTATGGAGAGAGGCTTCAGTTACTTCTCTTTTGTTTGCAGTGAGACAGATTTTATTTGTAATTGCAGAATAGTATATCTTATAAACCTTTACTGTAAACTGGTATGTTCTATCTTTCCCCGAAACTTCTATTTGCTGGTCTTGTCCTATTTGCTGAATATCGGATGTTGGTCCCACGTAATTGTTCAATATGACTGAATCGGTTCCGTCTTCTTCCTCGATAGAAATGACCGGGGTATGCGGCCCACCAGTTGCAAAGTACACAAGCAAGCGTTCAACAAGCTTTCTTGCTATAACATCAACACCTTTATCCAGATCCTTATTCTTAATAGAGGATAGATGTATGGTAGTTCCCGTTTGATGCTCTGCACCATCTAAAAGATCATTTGTTTCATTTTCAATAATTTCATTGGCATGGCCAAATGTGAAACACCTCTTGAAAAATGATTCGCCATCAGCATAGACGCTCTCTACAAAAACATGATTAAAGTACTTCAAGAACATGAAACGGCCAAAACCCTTACCGCCAATGTCCATCTTATGACCGCTTCGGTAGGTATCAAATGACTCTTTGTTGGCTTCAGTAAAGCCCTCACCGTTGTCTATGATATCAATAGCTATAAATCCCCTTTAACTGGAGTATCCTCTAGCCCCATATCCTGGTTCCCATCCCTTTTTAGAACAATCCTAATGCGTCCGTCAGTTCGGGAGTTGCCTATGGCCTCAATAGAATTGCACACGGCTTCAATGACTGGAGTCAAACTTGTTGACCTAGTCTTGATATCACGGACAATTCTATCAATGTTAATTTTACTCATACAATATTACAGCTATGAAATCTTTTGTTTCGTTTATGGTTACTGAGGCTCTCGAAGTAGATTAAGCATTCCATGCTGGCAACTGAGCCGGTCGAAGTTTAAGCAACCGTGCCCTGCAGTTTTCCACAGAACCCTATTCCTTGTTAATCATGCCTGCAATTCCAAAAGCCAACAATCCGAGAGCACCTAATCCTGCAAGGCATGTGTATTTAATCATGTTGTCTCTATTCTGAGCCAATTCACATGCATTCACCTGAGCCGGGAAATCCTTTTGTAACTCCTTTCCATAAGTATACAGATACCTATACCGAGCCATCTGCCCGATATTAAGGAATGTTTTCAGACTCAACTTCGTCAACTCCTCAACCTCATTTGTTTTCCTCCTATCCATCATCTCTGTATTATTCTTATTTCAACTAATCAAATAACTTCCTCGCCTCTTCCTCACTCTGCGTAAGGTTCAACAGTATATCATGCTTGGTAAGCTTAGTCTTGCCATTGCACAAATCTCGTCGCATTTCGAGCACGAAATCCAAGAAGTAGGAAAACTGTTCCTTATTATTGTCCTCTTTGGTTGCAAGCAACCATATATTAAACGCCTTGAAAACCTTGTCCGACCCGTACATAAAGATGTCTCTCTTGATGTCTATCATCCTATTCATCATCTCTTCGTTGTTGGTAGCACGATTGGCTTTAGCATCTTTCAATACAGAATAGAACATCTTCACAGCATCAGCATACGCATTATATTTCTTCTCAGACAGTTGCTCCCTCATCGTCCGCAACTTCTCAGTCTGCCACGCTATGATAATACCAGCCACCGCCACAATCGCCGGCACCAACCCCGTCAGTATTGCTATCAGAACTTCCTGAGACATCATTTATCATTAAAACTCGTTCCTTATTTTAAAACTCTCAGAATAAGGTCTTGCTGAAGATTGAGAACTATACATAGTTACACAATATGTGCCTGTAGTAACTTGAATGTTGGGACTAAATCCAGTTTTGGATGTTTCCTGCTTTTGGTCTAAATAATTATTATTCATGCTTCCAACCCTCAAAAATTCTATTGTCTTGTATTTGATTCTGAACAGGTACCGGCCCCATTGGTCCTATGCCTCCTCCTACTTTTGTCATAGACAAATCACCTTCGCTTAGATATACATCTGTTCCATTATAAAGAGATTCTATAATCCCCCTCCGGAATGAATAGTGATAGGGATTTTGCTGATTCAGCAATATATTAGGATTATAAGGACTCTCTAATTCCAATTCCTTACTTATATCATCGTAAACAGCCTTAATTACTTTATAGAAGTCCATGGATGGTTTTTCCACATGCAGACCCAGATGCTCAACAGCCTCGTCTCTATGAATCGAATAATCGTGGCTACCAGATTCAATACACAAGAACTTAATTATTTCGTCTTCCTGGTCAGGTGTCAGTTTATGCCATTTCATCAACTTTCTTGCAAGCATTTGAATTTGTGAGCGTGTGCGAAATACTTGACCAAGTGTCATTGGGTGAATCTTGTCTGAAAGGCTAAGCAATATGTCAGCCATACAGCGCTGGTCTGTAATAGCAAAATTAGTTTTAGCCATTTCAATATAAGCATTTACGTATTCGACGCTTACCGGCAATTTTGCATTTGGGTCATTAACACCTGGCAACATTGGATTAAATGGTCCATTTACACTTGGGTCAATAGGTCCCAGCGTAGCCTGTTTTGTCATTACAATGTTATCTGAACCAAGGCAAATGAGAGTACCTGAACTAAAGCAGTTGGCGGGAATGATTACCTCAAAACTTTTACAGAAACTTCGGATTAAATTAACTAAGCTCCATGCAGCCAAAGTATTACCACCATTGGTATATAGATACAAAGTAATCTTCTGGGGATCTCCTAACTTATCCAAATGTTCGATAAACTTAGGCAAAATATCATTCGCGATTTGAGTCTCTAAGCCACTTCTAGTACTGGTTACATAGCAATCAGCTTTGACTCCCTTTGACGCTCTATTTCTTTATATAATTCTATTCTTTCTGTTCGCATAATAATACATCGAAAAAGCCGAGGGCTCCGTACTTGTTAAGGATGGTTATAATTAATTTGTACAGAAACTTATCAAGACGAAATCTACTACTTATGTCTTTTAGGGCCCTTACACTTAACCTTTATATTAAATCTTTTCTTACAGTTTTCAACTATAGCCTTGTTCTCCTTAAGATTACAAATTGTAGCATTCAAACGCTCATTCTCTTCTTGTAACGTTCTTATTTGAATATTTTTTGTTTTTTCACCTGCAGCTTTCACACATACTGCATCTTCAGGCAAACTCGGTAGAGCATGTCTGTGCATATATAAGGAATACCTCTCCGTAACATGAGAAATGAATGGTTCAAGTATGCGACCTTTCCTAAGATGTTTATACTTATCAAAACCTGCCACCTCAACGTCTTTGAATTTGATGGAATAGTATGAATTATCCACTATTGGTCCAATGATAGCCTCCACATCTAGCTCCTCAAATTTATGGTACGTGGAATTGTATTTCTCCTTTTGAGCCCCCTCCGTTAATTTCCTACCATAGAGTAGATAAATATTCTTTTGTGGATCATCCCTAAATACACAATCACAAGTCGGTCTAATATTTATAGCAATCTCTCTATTTTCAGGATTGCTATGCATCCCTTGTTCGTTTACAGTATCTGGTTCAAAAACATATACATCTCCGACAACTGCCATGGCATCATTGTCAACCTTCATGTATCTTTGAGCCTGCAAAACTTTTAATAGTTCCTTTTTGTCAAACTCTGCCTCTTCGTTTGTAATAATAGCAGTGTCAAATTCAACTGGCATCATCCTTGACGCTATATTCTGCATCAATAGGGCGGATACTTCATCTGCTTCATCTACACTATCATCACACGCACTATTCCAAATTATTTGGGGCCAATATTGTGAACCTTGTGAAAAATCCTTTAAAAGACCTTCTTTTGCCTTATTAAAGGATAATGACCATTCTTTTAGTACATAAACAGCAGATTTACTTCTCACCCATTCATCTAAAGCTTCAAACAATTTGAAATTGCCCGCATCATTGAACAACTCCTCTTTTTTCTTTATAAATACAGGCGATTGGTTCAATATATCTTCTGCGATTCCGTTTTCTATTAAACAGTCCTTTACATCATCCTTGTTACTAAATATGAAAATAGGTACGGATGTTTCCATTATCAATCGACTTACAAAGGAAGAGTTTTTTCTATTGTTACTGATAATCACATCATCTGCAACCTTAACTGTTACGATTTGTCCCTCTATCAAACTTAGCGTTTGATATAACTGCCAATCCAAAAGGATAAAACTCGCATTTCTGAAATGTTCGATTGTTTCTCCATCAGGCAAAGATTTAAACTTGACCAACGGCATCTTGGCGTTTTCTAGTGAAGAAACGATGTCAATTATTTTGTCGTTAATCTCAGTATTATCAAGCATGTCATCAATAACGACACCAATCCCTGAAAATAATCTCTTAATATCCATCTTCATCGTCCTTTACAAATGACACCACGAAGTTTGCTCCGCTCAGCTTCTTTTCTTGTCTAATATCTGCGAGATGTATGGAATAATCGTTATTGTTTAAGATACTCCTTATGATGTACAAACCAAGTCCTCTGCCTTCTGAGCCTTTTCCTGAGAAGAAAGGTTCAAATATATAACCTTTGTCATCGTCCCGAACTCCCGGACCATTATCAGAGAAAATCATCTGATTAGAATTGCCATCAAGCGTAACCAGTATTGTCTTATCACTTCTGTCTATCGTGTTTAGCCAGTAGATAGAATTATCTATCAAATTAATCAACACTTGTAAGACCTCAGCCATCGTGCATTTGGCAATGACAGGAGAACCTATTTCTGTTACTTCAACATTAATTGGACCATCCTTTAAACTGTTTTGGTAAATACTTATCACCTTATCAAGCATATCTTTTACACGGATATTCTTTCTTGATTGTTTGGAAGAAACAAAAAGTTTCTGCATATCGGACAACTGGTTTTTCACATAAGTGAACATACCATATAGTTTCGTAAGCTCCTCTAATGCAGAATGGCAGTCGAAATCAGGGTCTTGGCTTGCTTTCAATAATCTAGACAGTGTGTCAATACCCTTTCCATACATCAACATTATGTCATGACTCGCAGTTTCAACCGAAAGGCCAACAGCAGCTAATGCCTCTGTACGTTGAGCTCTTTCCAATAGGTATTTACGCTCTGCTTTATAAGTCTTTTCAAGTTGACTTACCAATTCTTTTGCCCTACCATTATCTTTAAAGTAATCCTTAAGGTCATTTATTTCTTTTTCTACCCTTTGGGCCTTTACTATTTCTATATCCTTCTGTTTCTTCTCATTATCTAAATAGGTCTTATAGCTCTCTGTCCGAAGATAAGATAGGAATGCCTTAATAATACAAATAAAGTCTGCCGTGAAATCTTCATCATCAATCAAGCCTTCACGATTAGTCTTATCTTTCAAATGAGGATTTCCTATCTTGGTAATCTTAATACGCCCTACGACCTGATCATTACTAAAAAAACCACCTGCACTTATTATACCTCGACTAACATCTATCTGCAACCAATCATCAGTTGCGTCACCATATGGTAAAACTCTGATTCCATCTCGCAGTAAATAAATTCTATGCTCTTTGATTAGCTTTTTGGCTTCTAATGATAGTTCGTATTTGTTGCCTTTGGCATTGAAATCAAATATATAAAAATCGAATTCAAAGTCACCAAATTTTGAAACGGGTCTAACATTATTTCCCTCGCCAAAGTGTTTTTTATAAATACGCTGCCCTCGCATTTCAGGTCCATTTGCACTAAGGACTTTGGGTATATCGTTTTCAATGAAATACAAATTTTGCGAGTCGGAATCGTATCTGCCACTCGTTATCCTAATAACTGTCTTGTTATCAAATAGATTTCTGAGGAAAGTTTGGTCTGTCTTATCGTCACCAGTAAGGTTTTCAACATCACGATATAGCCCTACTGTCATTTTTTCCTCTTCAGAGCGAGTCTTCATATTTGAATCATCAAGTATGATTTCATCAAATAGACTTCCAAATCTTATGATACTCTCTTTAACGTCATCAACCTTTCTTTGATTCCATTTTCCCCTTAAATTACTAATCTCTATTCGTGTTCCATGAACATTTTTCCATCCCTCGAACAATATATTGTTCACTACAACATCCTGCCCTGTAAAAACGACTGGATCGTTGGTCTCAAGATTAAATTGCAATGAGTCAAGGAAAATACCCTCTTTCTTATCGTCGTCATTAGTAAAAAAATTGTCGTCAAAATCCTCAAAATTCAAATGTACCGTATACTCGACGTTTTGTTCTGATTCATTTTCAGGTCGGGTGGTCAATTTTACAGTCCTGCCCAATTTTAACATGGCATAACGTCCTATTCCTTTCTCACCTTGTATTATCCTGTGTTTTTTGGAGGTTCTATCTTTATCCACCTTATTGGGAGTAGCAGGATTCATCCAGGAACCAGATATAATGTCTTTTGTCATTCCTATTCCATTATCCTCAATGACAATTGTAGAAGATGGTAATACCTTCCAATTATCACCAAACCCTTCAAACGACACCTTTACCCAGTCAGCATCAGCATCGTAGGAGTTCTTCATCAATTCAGTAACGGCAATCTGTTCATTCTTGATGAGTTGGTCACCAAGCATTGTCAGTAGTCGTGCGTATGGTCTAATCTTTAATGTTTCTCCCATAATGGTTTCCTCCCAAAAATGATAAACTCCTCAGAATAAATCTTACGACTATTCTTATCCGTCGTGAACTTTCCTATAGCGTCACGATAAGGTGTCAGTATCTTATTTGATATCTTTCGTCTCTCAGCCTCTACTTCGGTAAAGCCTTCATTTAGCAATGATTCAAGCAAATGGCGAGCATTGTCTATCTTTACATTCTTGTATTCTGTATTTCCTATTACAAATAGAACTGCTCCTCCAGGTTTTATCATCTGATATACCTTCTTGACTGCATTCTGCATGTCAATGTAGTACTGAGATACGGAACGACACTTCGACTTGTCAACAGCATACAGCTTGAAGACTATATCCTGACCGGTATTGTTCAGTTCTTTTAGATGCTCTGATAACTTGTTCTCACCATGAAGGCTACCTATTGTACCTTCACGGAATGTTCGATAATCGTCTGTATAGCCTAACCACAGCGTTGAAAGCTGATGTAAGTCGGCATATTCGTATGAAGTTACATAAGGCGGACTAGTCACCAACAGATCTACAAAAGGATGTTCCACAGAATTTGTAAGACAATTAGCAGTATGTATATCTGCAAAACTCCTTTTTATCTCATTCTGATCATTTGCTTTCCGCATCATCTTTACCTGAGTGCTAAATGCATTTAGAACATTATGAGGTTTCTTTATCGGGTCAACCTGCGGTTTGATGGACTTGGTAAGCCAACGAGAACAGGATTTCAAAATGTTGGAGAATGCACATAAGAAGAATTCACGGTATGTCTCTTCTGTTACCACTCGTTCAATGGCATGCTTCAACCTGCTTAAATCCTCTATCTGCTCTTGTAAGAACCAATACTTTATGCGCTCATTATTTGCAACAGCATCTGATTCATCAAAAGAAAGCAGAACGAACGTGTTAATAATGTCTGCATAATAATGAGCTATCTTTTTATCATCATAATGGCGACTCTTTGTTCTTGCTATCAAGGTAGCCACTGGGTTTATATCACAACCCCAAAAGTGGCGGTTTGCCTTAACTGTCTCATATGCTACGGTTCCACAACCACAAAAAATATCAGCTACGGTATCAACCTTTATGTCCTTTGATTCTGCATACTGAATAGCCTTGGTGGTAATAAAGGCTGGAAATTTTGCAGGGTACGCATGGATACGGTGCATGAGGTTTTCATGCACATCACGGCCATCCCAACTATCGTTGATGGGCAGTGTATCCAATTCTACTGTAGAATAATTATCTATTGTTACTTCCATTTATTACCACCTAATATATTTAATTGCATATTTGGTTGCTGCCTTGCTCAGCAAGAAGTCATTGAGTTTAATGACTCTGTCGCCAAAGGCTAAACACTTCGCTTGGATTGAGTCACCTATTTCTGACATCTTACTTTTTTACATCTAACGACCACGGATCTCACGGATTTACACGGATCTTTTTTATCTCACACGGAAATCACAGAAATCACGGAAAGGAAGTCTTGTGATGCCATGAGCCTTTCGGCTCTTTCAAGCATTATTGACAGTATACTCTTGCAAGCTAGCTTTCACCGTATACTCTCAATAACACTTGACTCCTAACGGAGTTATGGCATAACAAGCCTTTGATTATCTTTAATTGAGGTTGGTACAAATATCTGAGTGGTTCACACTGGTCTTGATTCGCTGATAGACTTTGCGAGCAGCAAAAAACCCGAATTCGCTAAAGACATAGGCAATCTCCGCATCCAACTCGTTCTGCGCACCCCGGAGCCACTCAATCTCAAAAACCATACTTGGTGCGGATTGAATCGAACACTACCTGATTGGGGACAAAATCCTCTTCTCCGGTTTCAGCTCGACGAATGCGCTCGGTAAGGATGGCGTGCATCTCTTCGAGCGTGTGAGCGTTGGGTGAGACAGACTTCAAATGAGGAGTCATTGTCTCGACTCGTGTGCGACGGGATGCCCGTACGTTGTAAGCAACGGCGGGCTCGGCAGCCATAATGGGGTGCTCTTCCTCTATATTGTATTTTTTACTCATGAAATTTAACGATAACGAGAACGTTAACGAAAACCTATTAAGCTATTAACCTATTTAAACTATTAAACTGAGACAGCGCATACCTTTGGGGCTTTGGATTTGCGATAAGAGTCTATGAATCAGACAATTAAACCCAAACAATAGATTTTTGCCCCTAAGAAGAACCATCGGATTAGGATAGTTCTGTTTGCAAAGATACAAAGATTTTTTATACTGCAAGAAAAAAAAGAGATTTTTTTCATCAGATTTCATTTTCACGCAATTTTATTTTTAGCCTCACACGGAACCGATGAAGCAGCGAGCGGAGAGTCCAAGCTTGCTTGAGCTATCCCGAGTCGTGACAGAGGAAGACAATAGTCAAATCACAGAAATTCACGGAAACTTTTTGTTCGGAGGAAAAGATTCTTTTTAAGGGTGAGGTCATTACTTAGTAGTTTAATAGGTTAATAGTTTAGTAGGTTAATAGGTCTGCCCTGAAGGGGTTATATAAGAAGGCTGATGTAAGAGTAGACACCTGTCACCTGTCAACTATTTAACCTATTAACTAACCTACTAAACCGTTAAACTATTAAACTATTAACCTATTAAACTAAAAACCTGGGGCAAGTGCTTGCCAAAGGGGGTCTTTGGGAACAGGGGCGGTGATGGTAAGGAGTTCATGGGTTACGGGGTGTTCCAACTCCAGCTTTCTGGCATGCAGACAGATACTACCATCGGGATTGCTGCGTGGAGCACCATATTTCAAATCTCCTTTGATGGGACAACCAATCTTGGAAAGCTGGCACCTTATCTGATGATGCCTTCCTGTATGAAGTTGAATCTCTAGCAAAGCGTATCTGTCGCCGGTCGATATTAAACGGAAATCCAGAATTGCCTTCTTAGAGTTAGGCACCTCATGGTCGTATGCTTTGGCCGTATTTGTCTTCTCATTTCTTGTCAACCAATGCGTTAACCTCACCGATGGCTGATGGCTGATGGCTGAGGGCTGAGAGCTGAAGGCTGAGGGCTGAGGGCTGAGGGCTGATGGCTGATGTTCATTCTCGCTAACCGATGGCTGATTAGGGACAATGGCCCAGTAAGTTTTTTTGACCTTCTCATGTTCGGCAAAGAGTTTGTTCAGGCGGGGAAGGGCCTTGCTCGTTTTGGCAAAGAGCACAGCCCCTGTTACAGGTCTGTCCAAACGATGAACCACGCCCAGATAAACATTTCCGGGCTTGTTGTATTTCTCCTTCAGGTAAGCCTTCAGAATATCAGAGAGGGGAACATCGCCAGTCTTGTCGCCCTGTACGATTTCCCCACTCTGTTTATTTACAACAATGATGTGATTATCTTCGTATAATACGTTCAATTCTTTATAGAATTATCTTTACATATTCATGCCGCCATCAACCTGGATTACCTGTCCGTTGACATAGCTTGACAGGTCACTGGCCAGATACAAGGCCGTGTTGGCAATATCCTCAACCTGACCGGCACGGCGCAGAGGAATCTTCTTTGCCCACTCCTGGCGAATCTCCTCTGGCAGGGCAGCTGTCATGGCGGTCTCTATGAAACCGGGAGCAATGGCATTAGCACGGATACCCTTGGGACCCATCTCCTGACCAATACTCTTAGCCAAGGCAATCAGACCAGCCTTGCTAGCAGCATAGTTTGCCTGTGCAGCATTTCCGTGCACACCCACCACACTGGCCATATTGATGATACTTCCACTACGCTGGCGCATCATAACGGGGATGCAAGCATGAATAAAGTTGAATGCCGACTTTAGGTTTACATTGATAACGGCATCCCACTGCTGCTCTGTCATGCGCAACATCAGTCCATCTTTTGTGATACCAGCATTGTTTACCAGAATATCTATGGTACCGAAGTCCTCCTTAATCTTCTTCACCACCTCTTCTGTCTCGGCAAAATCAGCAGCATTGCCTGCATAAGCCAGACATTTAACGCCTACAGCCTCTATCTCTTTACGTGTGGCTTCCATGCCGGCAGCCATCTCATCGTTCAATACCAAATCAGTAAATGCTATGTTAGCACCTTCCTGTGCAAATTTCAATGCAATAGCTTTACCAATACCACGAGCCGCACCAGTAACAATTGCGGTCTTTCCATTTAATAATCCCATTTTATTTATTTTTCAAAGATAATAATTCACATGCCTCTCGTTTCTTGCCAAAGCTTTATGCAGAATCTTCTGCACGATACCTCGACTCACACCGCTAGGCAGGCCTTTCGACAGGCGGTCATAGATATACGGAATTTCCAGTCCCTTAATACAATAATGTAATATATCCACAACCAGTGGAATGCTCTCCACTACAAAGCGACCGCTCTGCACACCTTCCATCATGATGCTTGAGAAGAGATTTCTCTCGTTACGGTCAAAATTCTTTCTAACCTTTGATACCATAACGATGTTGCGGAAGAATTCTGCACGCAGGTTGCCATTGCGTTGTACAGCCTCTTTAATGCAGTCAAGGTGGGTGTAGATAAGTTCTACCAACTTGTCTTCCGGCTCCATCTTCTGACTGGCAACGGCATTCATGCGCTCCGACATAATGTCCAACTCCTCCTCGATGACAGCCCAGTAGATGTCCTCCTTACTTTTAAAATAGGTATACAATGTACGCCTTCCCTTGCCGGATGCTTGGGCAATGTCGTTCATTGTAGTATTCTCCAGACCGTTCTTTGCAAACAACTGTCTGGCAACATCAACCAGTTTCTTTCTAGTCTTAATAACTGCCATAACAGTTGCAAAGATAGCACATTTTTCTGTAAGTGTGCAAAAACGGATCAACTTTTTGCACATATTTAACACTCTGTGCCATTTTTGGCTTTATTTTATATGTTGAAGAACATTTTTCTCGACAAACATTTGGTTATTCCGATTAATCGGCGTACCTTTGCACTCGCAAAACAGAAAACATCGCGGGGTGGAGCAGTTGGTAGCTCGCCAGGCTCATAACCTGGAGGTCGCTCGTTCGAGTCGGGCCCCCGCAACCAACGAGAAGAAGCCCCAAGGCTTCTTTTTTGTTTCATAGGGAGTAATACTTATAGCAAGAAACTCGCCGCAGGCGGATAACCTCCCACCCTATTAAACTAATAACCTATTAAACTAATAAACTAACAAACTAACAAACTAACAAACAAATAAACTAAATAAAGATGGAAAATTGTTGGTATGCTATGCGGGTTACCTATCGTAGAGAGCTACTTGCCAAGGAAGAATTGGAAGGAGCTGGCTTTCGCGTTTTCATCCCTATGGTTGTTGAGGCACGCGAGGATCCTCGTACACATAAGATGAAGCGTGTTGAGGTGCCTGCCATCCACAACCTTCTTTTTGTGTATGCCGATCCTACAGAACTTCAGCTTTTCAAGAAAGATAGGGAATACCTGCAGTACATTTGTACCAAGGCCCATACCGAAGTCAGTCGTAAGATTATCATTCCCGATTATCAGATGGATGCTTTCATGCAGCTTTACAATAATACCGACAGTAAGATTCTTGCCCCCGAAAATCTCCTCCCGGGTACACCTGTCCGTATCATCGCAGGTCCTTTTGCTGGTCTTACAGGTACATACCAGCGTGTGGTGGGGCATCGCAACCGTTTCTTTGTCATTTCCCTGAATGGTCTTATCAGCATTGGCAACACCCTTATCCGTCCACATATGGTTCAGGAAATTAGCGGTTAGCGAATAATTAATGGTTATTGGTTATGGGTTATTGGTTATGGGTTATTGGTTATGGGTTATGGGTTATGGGTTATGGGTTATGGGTTATGGGTTATGGGTTATTGAATAATTAATGGTTATTGGTTATGGGTTATTGGTTATTGGTTATTGAATAACGGTTAGCGGTAAACAATAACCAATAAACGATGCTATGGTTAAGGGTTAAAAAGATAAAAAATGGAAAAAATATGGGGTTGAGGGATGTTGGTATGTCACTTTTTTATTACCTTTGTGTAAAATATAAAGGCAACCCCTATGAAACGTGCACTAAAATGGGCCAGCGCCCTTATCCTGACACCAGTATTGCTAGTGGTAATACTGATGGCTGCCTTCTACATTCCACCTGTGCAACGTTGGGTTGTAAAAGAAATCTCTGCATTTGCAAGTGAACAGAGCGGCCTGGACATAACAATGGAGAGGGCCACCATAACTTTCCTGCTGGATTTGGATTTACAAAACCTGAACATCAGCGATAACGGGAAAGAGATTTTGAATGTTGAAAAGGCAACCGTGGACCTGAACCTGTGGCGTATTCTGTTGTTAGAAGTGGGCGTTGAGGCAGTGGAACTGCAAAACGGAAACGTTGACACGAGGGAACTGATAGCTACGCTCCGGCTGAAAGGCCAGCTGCAAAAATTTAACCTGAGGGCTGACAATGTCGATCTCAAGCACAATGCCGTGATACTGAACGGCGCCACAATAGCAGGATGCGACCTGGACATCGCCCTAAAAGACACTACCGTGGTTGACACCACAGAAAGTGCACCTGTTACATGGGGCTTTGATATAGAAAAGATAGCCATCAAGGACAGTAGAATCATGCTGCACATGCCTTACGACAGCATGACACTGCAGACAGGACTCAAAGAGGCGCTCTTGGAAGGCGGCGACATAGATTTGGAGAAAGGCACCTATCGGGTAAAAAAGCTAATGATTCAGGCAGACTCGCTGCATTACGACCTACCCTACCAGCCCGCCATGACAGAAGGACTGGATCCCTCGCACATTGCCCTGTATAACCTAAACATCAATCTTGAGAACGCTATCTTCAAGCAACAGGAAAACTACTTGGCTGTTAACCTGAAGCAGTTACAGCTGAGAGAACAATGCGGCTTGAAGATTGATACGCTGCAAGCCCACCTATTTATGGATAACACGAGAATGGAGGTGAAGGGGTTGAAGCTGGTCACGATGCATAGCAGGGTAATCGGGGAGCGGTTAGAGGTTATTGGTTATGGGTTATTGAGCGAAAACGATAACGATAACGAAAAATCGGTAAGCGGGAAGCGGTTAGCGGTTAGCGGGGAATTTAGTATTGGCAGTGAGGATATACTTATGCTGGCGGGGAACTATTTGCCGGCGGATTTGAAGAGGGTTTATCCTGCACAACCATTAGAAATAGATATTGCCGCATACGGTAATATGGACAGTCTGAACATTGCAGAGAGTCGGATAAGCATACCGACAGTCATAGATATCCGCACCAACGGTTATGTTACCAACCTGACAGATAGCCTTCACCTATCGGCAGACATGAAATGGGATGTGAAGACCATGAATCTGAACTTCGTGAGACAATATCTGGGACTGCACGATGTAAACCTTCCCCCCATGACACTGCATGCCGATACCAGGTTGACAGATGCAAAGAAAATCATGGCAGATGCCCTTCTGCAAGAGGGAAGAGGCAATGTACACGTAAAGGGGAACATAGACCTGGGCCGCATGGCCTATGAAGCAAAGATGCGCATAAACAACCTGCAGATTCACGACTTCCTGCCCCATGACAGCCTATACAACCTGACAGCCAATGCCAGCATCCAAGGTCTGGGAACCGACCCCTTGTCACCCGCCACCCGTCTGGAAGCAAAAGCCGACATAGAACATCTGAGCTATGCCAGTTGGAACATAGACAGTGTGCTGCTTCAGGGTAAGCTAAAGCAAGGAGAAGGTCGAGTGGAACTCAACAGCAACAACAATCTGCTTCGTATGCAGGCCTGTGCCGATGCAAGCATACAGCAGCGAAAGCTAAAAGCATCGAACTTCTACCTCGACCTGAACCACATTAACCTGTACGCCTTAGGTCTTGACAAGAAGAGAGTGAGCGCCAGCATGGTAATGCACATGGAAGGTGACTCGGATTTTGAACAGACACACAACCTGACAGGAAGTATCAGGGCACTGGAGATGAGTGTCAACGATACTGTTTTCCACCCAGAAGACTTAACACTAGCGGCACATCTTACACCAACAAGCATAAATGCAGAAGCATCAGCGGGTGATTTAGCGTTTAAACTGCAATCTGTGCAAGGGTTGGATTCACTCATAGCCAGAAGCAACAACTTCATGAGCGAACTAAGCAGGGAAATGGACAGCCTGCGTCTGGACCAAGATACGCTGAAGATGCTCCTACCCTATGTGGACCTTCATCTGCACAGCGGACAGAAGAATCCCCTGTGGAACATCATGAACCATGTGATTGGATATAAATTCAAGGAAATGCATCTTGACCTTTCCAGCAATCCTGAGAACGGACTGTCGGGCAATGGCCACATGTACCATCTGAACACAGGAGCCATCCTGCTGGACACCATCAGTTGCAACATAAAGCAGAAAGAGGAAGGCATCAGCATGAGGGGAAGGGTTAAAAACGGTCCGAAGAACAAAGTGGTAAGTTTTGAGAGTACCATAGATGCCAGCCTTACCTCCAACGGAGCAGCCGCTCATCTGATATTCCTGGATGGAAATGGAAACAGGGGCATCGACACTGGGTTAAAGGCAGAGATCAGTCCAGAAGCATTGAATGTTCACATCACACCTTTGAATCCCATCATTGCCTACAGATCCTTCAAGCTGAACAAGGACAATTACATACGACTCATAAAAGGAAACAGAATAGAGGCCCTGATAGATTTGCTTGCTGATGACGGTACAGGTCTGAAACTCTATTCCATAGAAAACAAAGAGGCACAGCAAGACCTCTCGCTAAGCGTAAACAGGCTGAACCTGGGCGAACTGTCATCCGTCGTTCCCTTCATGCCCATGATAGAAGGCTTCCTGCAAGGCGACCTTCACTATATGCAGGCAGACAGTACCATAACCATCTCAACGGACATGACCGTTAAAGGCATGAAATACGAGGGAACGGGCATGGGTGATATAGGCATGAACCTGATCTACCTGCCAAATGCCGATGGGAGTCATTACGTGGATGGTTTTGTTACACAGGATGGGCGTGAGTTTGCATTCCTGAGCGGAAAATACTGGGAGGAAAACAAAGAAGGACAGATTGATGCAACAGCAGAGTTGAGCAGGCTTCCCTTCAGTCTGGCCAATGCCTTTATGCCACCCGGTACCATCAAGATGGCAGGCTATGCACTGGGAAATCTGGAAGTAAGCGGCCCTGTAAGCAACCCCATCCTAACGGGAAGCATTGCCACCGACTCGCTTTACATAACAGCCGAGGATTACAACATAAACTTGCGCATTCCCAACGATACGCTGTACATCAAGCAAAGTCATATAGACCTACCGCAAATAAAGGCATACGCAGCAGGGAACAACCCATTGACACTTGATGGCAGCATAGACTTCAGCAATCTGGAGAGAATACAACTGAACCTGAACATGGCCGCCAAGAACTACCAGCTGATCAATGCACCCAAGACTCGCGATGCACTGGCCTACGGAAAGGTCTTTGTGGATGCAAACAGCAGAATCTGGGGTACACTTGATGACCTGAAGGTAAGAGGTGCACTGACCGTATTAGGCAACACCGATGTAAGCTACGTGCTGAAAGACTCACCTATTACGGTGGACGATCAGCTATCGGATCTGGTAACCTTCTGCGACTTTTCAGATACAATCAGTGTAGAAGTCGAGGAAACAAACAGCCAGCACCTGGATGTTCAGATGAATATAACCATAGACCCCACCGTGAAGGTACATTGTCTGCTGAGTGATGATGGAAGGGACCGTATAGAACTGCAAGGTGGCGGCAACATAGCAATGACCTACGACTTGCAAAACGATTTGCAAATGTTCGGAAGATACACCATAGATGAAGGCACCATGCGCTACTCCCTCATGGCCATCCCGCTTAACGACTTTAGAATAGCCAGCGGCAGTTACGTAGAGTTTATGGGTAACGTCATGAACCCCAGGCTGAACATTGCTGCCAGTGAACGTGTTAAAGCAAGCGTAACGGAAAACAACGTGCCAAAGAACGTAGCCTTCGATGTGGGACTGAAGATTACCCAAACACTTAACGACATGGGGCTGCAGTTCACGCTAGAAGCTCCGGAAGATTTGACGGTACAGAACGAACTCTCTGCCATGTCGGAAGAAGATCGAGGACGTATTGCCATTACCATGCTTGTAACAGGCATGTACCTGAACGATAGCAGCGATATGCAAGGCGGGTTCAATGCCTCAAACACCATGAATGCCTATCTACAGGGCGCCATCAACAATCTGGCAGGCCAGGCACTGGGCAGCAACTCGGTTGACCTGAACTTTGGCATAGAAAACAGCACCCACCAAGGCGGAGAACAGACAACAGACTATAGCTTCAGCTTCAGAAAACGCTTCTGGGGTAACAGAGTCAGCATCATCATTGGCGGAAAGATAAGCACCGGAAAGAATGCTGTTAACACAGGTCAGACAATTATTGATAATGTGGCTATGGAATACAGGCTCGATAAGAATTCATCGCGCTACGTAAAGCTATTCTACGACCGCAACTATGAGTCGTTATTGGAGGGCGAGCTCACTGAGATGGGGGCAGGTCTTGTGTTAAGAAAACGGGCAGAGCACCTGCGTGACCTGTTCATTTTCCGCAACAAAAAGAAAGAGAAGAAGAAATGAAAAAACTCTTTATATTCACATCTGTATTATTCTTACTGACAGCATGTTATACAACAAAGAACCTGCCAGAAGATGAGCTGTTGTACAGAGGTATCAAGAAGCTTGACTACGATGCACAGCTGAAGCGCAAGCCCGCTCAGGAACAAGGTGTAATCACCGCCTTGGCCGATGCCTATACTACGGTAGAAGGACTGCTTACCGGAGATGCCAGCGTGCTGGAAACAGAAGAATCGGTAAAAGAAGATGTAAAAGACAGTCTGAAGAAAGCAGACAAGCAGGATACCGAAAATTACGAGACAGCCAAGGAAGAGATAAAGGCAGCCCTTGCCTACTCACCCAACGGAGCCATCATGGGAAGCAGCTACTATACGCACCCCTTCCCCATCAGACTTTGGATATACAATAAATATGTGAACAGCAAGAGCAAGTTCGGTCGGTGGATGATGAACCACTTTGCCTCGACACCCGTCTATGTGAGCAGCGTCAACCCAAAAGTAAGAACTGCCGTTGCCCATAATGCACTCAGGAACTACGGTTACTTCCGCAACAAGGTAACGTATGACACCATACCACTCCCCAACCCCAAAAAGGCCAAGATCTCCTATCATGTTACTCCCGGACCTGTATTCCATCTGGATACCATAAAATATATGCCCTTCTATCCCCAGGCCGACAGTATCATTCAGGCCAGCATGAATGAGAGCCTGTTGAAACAGGGAGACCCCTTCAGCGTGCAGCATCTGGATGCTGAGCGCAACAGATTATATAAGGAGTTCCGCAATAACGGCTACTACTACTACCGACCCAACTACATATCGTTAAGGGCTGATACCATCATGATACCCCAGAAGGTACAGATACAGGTCTGTCCGCTACCCGAGACACCGGCACAGGCCAAACACCCCTACCATATAGGGAACACACGCATCAACATCTACAAGTACAACCTGTACCAGCTTACCGACAGTGTTACATTCAGGGGACAGACCTACGCCTATAGCAACAACGAGAAGAAGCCTCCGTTAAGACTCCGAGCCATTCTGCCCAACCTCTTTGTAAAGAAAGGAGAACTGTACCAACAGACAAACCATGATGTAACGCTGCAAAAGCTTTCCGACATGGACATCTTTTCATCAATCAGAATGAACTACGTCCCCAGAGACACCACAGCCAACAACGACACACTGGATGTGGTTGTTTCTGCCATGCTTGATAAGCCCTACGATGCAGAGTTTGAGGGAAAGGTCACCAACAAAAGCAACAGTTATGTCGGTCCGGGTCTGAGCTTTGGCATGAAGAAACGCAATGCCTTCCGAGGGGCAGAGACATTGGGGCTGAACGTATGGGGCTCATACGAATGGCAAACAGGAGCCCATCTGGATGATAACGGCTACCGCATCAACTCGTATGAATACGGAGCTACAGCATCGCTATCCTACCCCAGGATACTCTTCTTCGGACTGGGCAAAAAGCTATGGAGAAGATCCATCTCGAGCACCAACTTCGAGTTGAACGCCAGATGGGTGAACAGAGCCAAATATTTTGGCAGGGTTTCATTCGGAGCATCCGTCTCCTATACATTACAGAATAGAAAGAACATAAAGCACGAGTTTACGCCATTCAGTCTGAACTACGATCTGCTACTGAACAGCACAGAAAAGTTCGACTCTATCATCCGCGCCAACCCCGCTTTGTATGTATCTATGCGCGACCAGTTCATTCCCAGCATGGAGTACACCTTTACATGGACCAAGGAAAAAGACAGAAAGCAACAGGCGTTGAAAGTGAACATAAAAGAAGCCGGTAACGTAACATCCGGCATCTATGCCATCTTCGGGAAGGGATTCAACCAAGAGGGGAAAGAGCTCTTTGGTGTTCCGTTTGCACAATTCATCAAGGCCTCGGTACAATATACCCGTCAGTTCCCCCTTTCCACCAGAACATGCCTGGCAACACGACTTTTTGCCGGCGTTGTATATAGCTACGGCAATGCTACCACAGCGCCCTACAACGACCTTTTCTCTATCGGTGGAGCCAACAGCATCAGGGCCTTCTCGATCAGAAGCATCGGACCCGGCTCGTACCACCCGGCAAAGAGCACCTATTCATACATCGATGAAACGGGAGATATCAAGTTGGAAGCCAACATCGAATACCGGTTCCCCATTATTGCTAATCTTTATGGTGCCGCCTTTATCGATGCGGGAAACGTATGGCTGATGCGCGAGAATGCCAACCAGCCTGGTGGCAAAATCAACATGTCGGAGTTTGGAAAGACCATTGCATTGGGTACTGGAGTAGGTATACGTTATGACTTGGACTTCCTGGTTCTTAGGTTCGACTTGGGAATTGGTATTCATGCACCTTACGATACAGGGAGATCGGGTTATTACAATATGCCTAGTTTTGGGAAATCGCTTGGTTACCATTTTGCCATAGGGTATCCGTTCTGAGGGGTTAGCGGTTAGCGAATAATTAATGGTTATTGGTTATAGGTTATTGAAATGTGTAATGGTTATAGGTTATTGATTATTGGTTATTGAACCTTGGCTCTCGCCCTTACGGGAGAGCGGGGAGAGGGTCTTAAACCCTTAAATTTCTGTGAATTTCTGTGCTTTCCGTGAGAGATTAAAATTATTATTCGTGAAATTCGTGAGATTCATAAAAAATGTGTAAATTTGCGCAGCAAAACGGAATTGATGATTATTAACTATAAAACATTATAATTTTTATGAAACCTACATTGTTTCTTTTGGCTGCCGGTATGGGTAGCCGCTATGGCGGTCTAAAGCAGTTAGACACATTAGGTCCTCAGGGACAGAGTATTATGGATTACAGCATCTACGATGCTATTCAGGCAGGATTCGGCAAGATTGTATGGGTTATCCGCAAGGATTTCGAGGAGCAGTTCCGTACACAGATTCTCGCCAAGTATGAGGGTCATGTTCCCTGCGAGCTCTGCTTCCAGAGCCTTGATGCGCTGCCCGAGGGATTCACCGTTCCCGAAGGTCGCCAGAAGCCTTGGGGCACCAACCACGCCGTTTTGATGGGTAAGGATGTCATCAAGGAGCCATTTGCTGTACTGAACTGCGATGATTTCTATGATCGCGATGCCTTCATGGTAATGGGCAAGTTCCTTTCTGAACTCCCTGAGGGCAGCAAGGGCAAATATGCTATGGTAGGCTTCAGCGTAAGCAACACCTTGAGCGAGAGCGGTACTGTTAGTCGTGGCATCTGCGAGAACGATGAGAAGACCCACTTCCTTACCAGCGTTGTTGAGCGTACCAAGATAGAGCGCCGCAATGGAGTTGTTCAGTATCTCGATGAGAACGACCAGTGGGTATCTATCCCCGATAACACCCCCTGTAGCATGAACTTCTGGGGCTTTACACCCGACTACTTCACTTATAGCGAGGAATACTTCAAGCAGTTCCTTTCCGACCCCAAGAATCAGGAGAACCTGAAGGCCGAGTTCTTCATCCCCTTGATGGTAGACAACCTGATTAAGAGAGGCGAGGCAACCTGCGAGGTATTACCCACCACCAGCAAGTGGTTTGGCGTTACATATCCCGAGGATCGTCCGGAGGTTGTTGCCAAGCTTGCCAAACTGCATGCTGATGGTCAGTACCCCAACCAGATGTTCTAGTACTGTAGGTTAGTAGGTTAGTAGGTTAGTAGGTTAGTAGGTAATGAGAGGAATAATTCTGCTTCTTTTACTTACAGTAGCAGGGACCACCGTAGCAAAACTACGGTGGTTCATTATTACCTTATCCGTGATTACGCAAACGGCGTAACATCTCTTTATTGATAGAACGGATTCGCTCCTGTCGCCTGCTGATGTCTTCACGAATGACATTCAGCTCCGCATTCATATTGTTGTAAAAGTCGGTAAACGCACGAATCAGGGGCGGCAAATACAGCTGCTCGTTGGTATTCACCACCATGTGAATACCCTTTGGAACCAGGCTTACCTGAATATCCGTACCCTCGTCCTTGGGATCGCCATCAAAATGTATCACGCCCGGCTGGCTGCGATGAATGCGCATGCTTTTGCATTTAAAGGTTCGGATGCGGCTGTTCTTGTCGATGGTCTTATTAAAAAGCTGAATGGCAATCTGTGGAGCCTCCAGCATGGTAAAAGGTTCCATGATGGTAACATCCATCAAGCCGTCCGACATACTTGCCCGAGGAGCAATATACACATTATTGCCATACTGGCTGGCATTGGCACACGCAATAAGGAAAGCCTTGTAATGCTGCTTCTCGCCGTCAATTTCAATCTCGTAAGTATCGGGCTTATAGCGCAAGCCTTCACGCAGGGTATTCTCGATATAGGTAAGCAATCCTCTGCGTTCGCTCTTGGCAAACATACTGCTCACAAAGGCATCAAACCCTATTCCGCAGGTGCAGAAGAAGGGCGTGTCGTTTATCATACCATAATCCAGCGCCTCAATGGCGCATGTAGAAAGGACCTGTAGGGCACCCTCCGGGTTCATCGGTATAAAAAGATGGCGCGCCAGTCCGTTACCGCTTCCGCAAGGAATAATGCCCAAGGCCGTCTGGGTATGAACAAGGCAACGGGCCACCTCGTTAACAGTACCATCGCCACCTACGGCCACACATACATCTATCCCCTCCTCTACCGCCTGGCGGGCATACTGGGCAGCATGGCCACGAAACTCTGTATACAAAACCTTCACAGCGAAGCGCTTTGCATCCATATATTCGGGTATCAGGTCGACAATACGACTTTTATCGGTAGTACCCGAAATGGGGTTTATAATGAACCAAACAGAGAGTCTTTTTTGCATAAATTTCTGCACAAAGGTAATAAAAAGTGTATAAAACTCAGCCGTTCCGAGGATGAATAATCTTATAATGTGTTTTTTTTCAACTCTCATTATTTGATATTTGATAAAAAATCGTACCTTTGCAAAAATTTTCATGAGGGGGACTACCCCCGAAACATTAAAATTCAAACATGGGATTATTACAAGAAAAACTTTCTAAACACCCTTTTTATTCTTTGTCGAGAGAGTTAAAGGATAAAGGTATATACCCTTATTTTCGTGAAATAGAAGGAAAACAAGGTACTGAAGTTGAAATGGGCGGCAAGCATGTTCTGATGTTTGGCTCTAACGCATATACCGGTTTGACGGGTGATGAGCGCATTATAGAAGCTGGCTGCAAAGCCATGCACAAATACGGCAGCGGTTGCGCTGGCAGCCGTTTCCTGAATGGAACCCTCGACATTCACGTACAGCTCGAAAGGGAACTGGCGGAGTTTGTCGGCAAAGATGATGCCCTGTGTTTATCTACAGGTTTCACAGTAAACAGCGGTGTTATCCCACAACTGGTGAGCAAGGATGACTACATCATCTGTGATGACCGCGACCATGCAAGTATCGTTGACGGTCGTCGTCTCTCCTTTGCCACCCAATTGCACTACAAGCACAACGATATGGCCGACCTGGAGCGCGTGCTGCAGCGTTGTGAGCCCGATAAGGTGAAGCTGATAATTGTTGACGGTGTATTCTCAATGGAAGGCGACTTGGCCAAGCTGCCCGAGATAGTTGAGCTGAAGCACAAATACAATGCCAGCATCATGGTGGATGAGGCTCACGGTCTGGGTGTATTTGGCAAGCAGGGTCGTGGCGTATGCGACTACTTTGGTGTTACCGATGAGATTGACCTTATCATGGGAACCTTCTCAAAGAGTCTGGCTTCTATTGGCGGTTTCATTGCTGCCGACCAGGTTACCATCGACTCTCTGCGCCACACGGCAAGAACCTACATCTTCAGCGCCAGCAATACGCCTGCAGCTACTGCAGCAGCATTAGAGGCACTGCACATCATACAGGCTGAGCCAGAAAGACTGGAAGCTTTGTGGGATGTAACCAACTATGCTTTGAAGCGTTTCCGCGAAGAAGGCTTTGAGATTGGCGAAACAGAGAGCCCCATCATTCCCCTGTATGTAAGAGATACCCGCAAGACCTTCATGGCTGTTGCCATGGCATTTGAGGAAGGTGTATTCATCAACCCTGTAATACCACCAGCATGTGGTCCTCAGGACACTTTGGTACGTTACGCCTTGATGGCAACCCATACACATGAGCAGGTTGACCTTTCTGTAGAAAGACTTAAGCGCGTATTCCAGAAGTTAGGAGTGCTGAAGTAAAGAAAGCTTCCTGTTTATCAAACGCGACGTGTTGCCACACGTCGCGTTTGGTTTGTTTTTGGTTAGTGGTTAGCGAATAATTAATGGTTATTGGTTATGGGTTATTGGTTATTGAATAACGGTTAGTGGTTAGCGAATAATTAATGGTTATTGGTTATGGGTTATTGGTTATTGAATAACGGTTAGTGGTTAGCGGTTAGCGGTTAGCGAACGATAACGAAAACGATAACGATAACGAACATCGGTTAGGGGCCCCCGAAGGGGAGGAGTTTAAGAGGTTTAAGAAGGAAGGTGTTACAAAAAAAGCCTTGGCGATTGCCAAGGCTTTGGGGTGACTAGTGGGACTCGAACCCACGACATTCAGAACCACAATCTGACGCTCTAACCAACTGAACTATAGTCACCATCTACTAGAGCGCTTGAGAGGTCTCTCTCAATTGCGAGTGCAAAATTAGTACAATATTTTGATTCTGCCAAACGATTGGCTACTTTTTTTGTCAATAATATAACTTTTGGCCGGCTGCAAGGGTGTTTTGCATGAGCATACAAATAGTCATGGGACCTACCCCGCCCGGCACGGGTGTGATATAGGAGCAGAGAGGGGCTACATTCTCGAAGTCGACATCACCGCTCAGGCGGAAGCCGCTCTTGCGTGAGGCATCCGGAACACGGGTCGTACCGACATCTATAATAGCTGCTCCGGGCTTTACCATATCGGCTGTCACAAAGCCCGGCTTGCCTATGGCGGCAATGATGATATCGGCCTGTCGACACTCTTCCTTGAGTGTCTTGGAACGACTATGGCAAACGGTTACTGTGGCATCCACACCTTTCTGCATCATCAGCTGCGACATGGGCTTGCCCACAATATTGCTGCGACCCAGGATAACACACTTCTTGCCGCTGGTTTCTACGTTGTAGCGGCGCAGCAACTCCAGAATACCCTTGGGCGTAGCAGAGATGAAGGCAGGCAGGCCGATAGCCACACGCCCCACATTGATGGGATGGAACCCATCCACATCCTTGCGATAGTCGATAGCCTCGATAACCTTCTGCTCGTCGATATGCTTAGGCAAGGGCAACTGCACGATGAAGCCATCGATGTCGTTGTCGAGATTCAACCTCGATACACAAGAAAGGAGTTCTTCTTCTGTGATGTCTTCCTCGTAGCGCAACAGGGTGCTCTTAAAGCCGCAAGCCTCGCACGCGAGTACCTTATTCTTTACGTAGGTCTCGCTTCCCCCATCGTGGCCCACCAACACAGCAGCCAGATGAGGGCGCTTGCCGCCCTGAGCAACAATCTTTTCTACTTCTTCCTTTATCTCGGCTTTTATTGTGGCAGCCGTAGCCTTTCCGTCGATAAGTATCATTGAATTTTATAATCGTTTACCGTTTACTGATTTTCAATAACCAATAACCTATAACCAATAACCATTAAATATTCGCTAACCATTAACCGGTAAAGCCGGTTTTGCCTTTCATCATCTTGGCCATTTGGGCCATCTTGCTATTGTTGGTGACAAGCTTCATCATCTTGCGGGTCTGGTCGAACTGCTTAATGAGTTTGTTCACCTCCTGGATGTTGGTACCCGAACCCTTGGCCAGACGCATACGTCGACTGGTATTCAGACACTCGGGGTTGGTACGCTCCTTGGGAGTCATGGACAGGATGATAGCCTCGATGTTCTTAAAGGCATTATCATCGATATCCACATCCTTGAGCGCCTTGCCCACACCGGGAATCATACTGGCAAGGTCCTTCAGGTTACCCATCTTCTTGATTTGCTGAATCTGGGAATAGAAATCGTTGAAATCGAACTGATTCCGCTGAATCTTCTTCTGCAAGCGTCGGGCCTCCTCCTCATCGTACTGCTCCTGGGCACGCTCCACAAGAGAAACGATATCGCCCATACCCAAGATACGGTCGGCCATACGACTGGGATGGAAGGCATCGATGGCCTCCATCTTCTCGCCTGTACCCACGAACTTGATGGGCTTATCCACTACGGTGCGAATACTTAGGGCGGCACCACCGCGGGTATCGCCATCCAGCTTGGTAAGGATAACACCTGTATAGTCGAGGCGGTCGTTGAACTCCTTGGCTGTGTTCACCGCATCCTGACCCGTCATGGCATCTACCACAAAGAGTATCTCATCGGGCTGAACGGCATCGCGGATATCCTGAATCTGCTGCATAAGCTCCTCGTCGATAGCCTGTCGACCTGCGGTATCCACGATGAGCACATCGTGTGCCTTGGCTTTAGCCTCCTGAATGGCATGGCGTGCCACCTCAACAGGATTTGTCGCTCCCAGCTCCATATAAACGGGCACTCCTACCTGCTCACCCAGAACGCGCAACTGCTCCATAGCAGCAGGACGGAATGTATCGCAGGCTGCCAGGAGAGGGTTCATGTGACGCTTCTCCTTGAGCATCTTAGCCAGCTTACCGCTCATGGTGGTCTTACCGGCACCGTTCAGACCTGCCATAAGGATGATGGCGGGATGACCCTTGAGCTGCATATCGGTGGTCTCGCCACCCATGAGAGCAGCCAGTTCATCATGCACAATCTTAACCATCAGCTGCTGCGGCTTAACAGCCGTGAGCACATTCTGACCAAGGGCCTTCTGCTTAACGGTATCGGTAAAGTTCTTGGCCACCTTGTAGTTGACATCGGCATCCAAGAGTGCACGACGCACATCCTTGAGGGTCTCGGCAACGTTGATCTCGGTAATCTTGCCTTCACCCTTCAGTATCTTAAACGACCTTTCGAGTCTCTCGCTTAAATTTTCAAACATATTTTTTATGTACCTTATATTATATAAAAATTTTCTATTTCAGATTATTAATGCAACGCCGTAAGCTTTCCATCCAATAAGGAATGGTGATGGAAAACGTCTGTTTAATCTTCGTCTTGTCTAAAACACTATATGATGGGCGTTTTACCGGACTGGGAAACTCGCTCGAATGACAAGGCAACACCTCGCAGGCTCCGTGAGTTCCAAAGGTTTCTGCTGTTTCGGGAGTTTCAAGTTCTACTGCTATCTGCTGAATCACCTTGGTAAAATCGTACCACGAACAAACACCCTCGTTGGAAAAATTGAAAATTGAAAATTTCTTTCTTGTAATCTTCAATTATCCTCATGATTGCATTAGCCAAATCAAGCGCATAAGTGGGAGTTCCAACCTGGTCGAAGACAACCTTGAGCTGGGGCTTCGTGGCAGTGAGGTTGAGCATGGTCTTGCAGAAATTCTTGCCAAACTCGCTATAGAGCCACGCAGTACGTATGATAATGTACTGGCACCCTACTGCCTGAATCTTCTGTTCGCCACAAAGTTTTGTATAGCCATAAACGCCTGTGGGCGTTCCCTGCTGATTCTCGCAACAAGGCACATTATATGGTTCCTTACCGAAGACATAATCTGTGGAGATATGTATCAACAAGCCATTCACCTCCTTCATGGCAACAGCCAGATTCTCCGGAGCCTTGGCGTTAAGTAACATTGCCAACTCCTGATTTGTCTCTGCTGCATCAACATTGGTGTAGGCAGCACAATTTATGATAACCTGGATATTATTCTGTGCCACCATAGCACGAATGGCAGAGAGGTCGGTAATGTCGAGTCGCTCTGTTACCGTGCATACCTCATCACCTGCCAGCTTTCGGAGCATAGCGATGGATTCATCGCTGGCATCGCATACGTCGGTAAAATAAAAATGATGGGCAGAGCCTTGGGCAACGATACGCATCTCGTTACCCAACTGCCCATTTGCACCTGTTACAAGAATATTCATACGCGCTTAACGTCCTTTGTACATATTTTCGTAATATGACTGATAGTCGCCACTTGTGACATTATCCAGCCACTCTTCGTTATCGAGATACCACTTAACAGTCTTCTCTATACCCTCCTCGAACTGCAGGCTGGGTTCCCAACCCAATTCTTTCTGCAGCTTGGTGCTATCGATAGCATAGCGGGCATCATGACCCAAACGGTCGGTTACGTAAGTGATAAGGTCGAGGTCGGCACCCTCAGGACGACCCAGCAAACGATCTACGGTTGCGATGACAGTCTTGATGATATCGATGTTCTTCCACTCGTTGAAGCCACCGATGTTATAGGTCTCGGCAATCGTTCCATTATGGAAAATGGTATCGATAGCACGGGCATGGTCGACAACATACAGCCAGTCGCGCACATTCTCGCCCTTGCCATAAACAGGCAGAGGTTTACGATGGCGAATATTGTTGATGAAGAGAGGTATCAACTTCTCGGGGAACTGGTAAGGACCATAGTTGTTGCTGCAGTTCGTCACGATGGTGGGCATTCCGTAGGTATCGTGGAAAGCGCGCACGAAATGGTCGGAGCTAGCCTTGGAAGCAGAATACGGAGAGTGAGGATTGTACTTCGTGGTTTCGTAGAAGAAATCCTTTCCGTATGCCAAGTGATGCTCGCCCGAAGAAGCCTTTGTTGTGAAAGGAGGCTCTATACCCTCGGGGTTGGTCATCTCGAGAGCTCCATATACCTCGTCGGTAGAGATGTGGTAGAATCGCTTGCCCTCATATTTATCAGGCAGCGACTCCCAGTAGAGCTTGGCAGCCTGCAGGAGGCTGAGTGTACCCATCACATTGGTACGGGCAAAGGTGAAGGGATCCTTGATGCTACGATCTACGTGCGACTCAGCTGCAAGATGGATGATACCATCTACCTTTTCATCCTGCATGAGCTGATAGAAAGCATCGAAGTCGCAGATGTCCATCTTGACAAACTTATAATTAGGCTTATCCTCAATATCCTTGAGGTTAGCCAGGTTACCTGCATAGGTCAACTTATCAAGATTGATAATGTTGTACTCAGGATACTTGTTGACAAAAAGTCTCACAACATGGGAGCCTATGAATCCGGCACCACCGGTAATAACAATATTTCTCATAACTGTAAATTTTAATTTCGGTTAGGGGTTAGCGGTTAGGGGTTAGCGAGTAGTGAAACGGAGTTTCGAAGTCTTTGAACAACACATGTTTGGTATCTTTCTCGCTCAGGATAGCCTTATCGACTGGTATACGCCAATCAATACCAAGAGAATCATCCAGAATAGAGATTCCGTCGTCAGCCTGTGGTGCATAGAAGTTATCGCACTTATATTGGAACACAGCCTTTTCTGTAAGCACAGAGAAACCATGGGCAAAACCATGTGGAATAAAGAACTGAAGATGATTCTCCTCGGAGAGTTCCACAGCAACGTGCTGCCCGTATGTGGGTGAGCCCTTACGAATATCCACAGCTACATCCAAAACAGTTCCTTTTACGCAGCGCACCAATTTACTTTGCGTATAGGGAGGACGCTGAAAATGAAGTCCGCGCATTACACCGTAGGAAGACATGGACTCATTGTCCTGTACAAAATCTATCTTTCCGACCTTCTGCTCGAATTCGCGCAAAGAGTATGACTCAAAGAAATATCCACGCGCATCCTCGAACACTCGTGGTTTAATTATCAGAAGACCCTCTATTTCCGTCTTTATTACTTCCATAAACAATATACTAAAAATCAATGTTAGGTAAACCTGTTTCCTTTACCTCGTCAATAACCCTTAACAAATACTGCCCATACTGATTCTTGATCATCGGCTGAGCCAACTGGCGCATACGCTCCTCAGAAATCCATCCATAACGATAGGCAATACCTTCAAGACAAGCAACCTTAAGGCCTTGTCGTTTTTCGAGTACCTCAATATATGTAGATGCCTCGCTTAAAGAATCATGTGTTCCTGTATCTAACCATGCGAATCCTCTTCCCAACGTAAGTACTTTGAGGTCGCCAGAAGCCAGGAACTCTTGATTAACAGTGGTTATCTCGTACTCACCCCGTGCTGAGGGCTGAATGTGTGATGCAACATCAACCACACGATTAGGATAGAAGTACAGACCCACAACGGCATAATTACTCTTAGGCTTTGCAGGTTTTTCCTCAATGGACAAACAGTTGCCTTGCATATCGAACTCTGCCACACCATAGCGCTCTGGGTCGCTTACCCAATAACCAAAGACCGTTGCTTTTTGTTCTTCCTCGGCAGTACGAACAGCTTCTTTGAGCATTCCCGTAAACCCGGAACCATGGAAGATATTATCACCTAAAACCAAGCACACAGAATCGTCACCAATGAAATCCTTGCCAATGACAAAAGCCTGAGCAAGACCATCGGGCGAAGGTTGCTCTGCATACGAGAAACGTACTCCATAGTCGGAACCGTCTCCCAGAAGGCGCTTGAAGCCAGGAAGATCCATGGGGGTAGATATAATAAGAATATCCCTAATGCCTGCCAACATAAGCACAGATATGGGATAATAAACCATGGGCTTATCATATATTGGCATCAACTGCTTACTGACTCCCTTTGTAATGGGATAAAGACGTGTTCCGGAACCTCCGGCTAAAACAATTCCTTTCATGATACGTAGTATTTTATATTTTCATTTATATATTTATCTATACCATTCAACATTACCACTGTATGAACTTTGTTTCTTCCATCTCAGCGCATCGGCTAATGTTCCTGCCTTACATGCAAATGTAAAGTTGTAACTTACATAAGGAAATACAACCATGCTGGCCGACATAGTGAAACAATGAAGATCTCGACTTAAACTGGCTGTCGTCATACTTAGCTTCTTGTAATTGAAATCATAACCCGATGAAAAGTTAATATTCCACCCTTCAGAGATACTCACATTACCAGAGAAGTTTAACGTCTGTGTAAACTTATACGGATATCGCATCCTGACAGGATTGATGGGAGCGGATGTGTCCTCTCGCATGGTTATTCCATAACTTACAGCAAGATTCCACGGCATGGAGAACTTAAGGTAACCGTCCTCATCGATTTCACCAGAGTTCTTATCTCCCCTTCCGCCCATTCTACCCCTTTTTCGATCGGGGTCAACATTCGGCATCTCTATTTCGTCCTCATCCTCTTCATCATATTCTTCATCATCCTCGTCTTCTTTTTCTTTAATCTCCGACTTTTTATTTCTATACGATTTACTCAGCAACCCAAGCAGTTTCTTTATGGATTGATTATTAAATGTGTACGAGAGGTTATGAGACATACCTTGGAAACGTCCGAATCGTCCTTGGCTGTATTCCGTCTTCTCACCAACCCGTACGTTCCCATTCTTGTCAAACTCGTAGGCATATGTTGCAAACACTGCATTCATTGAATAAGTATAGGTCTTCGATAGTTTTAAACGGATGCGCATATTCAAATCGCTGAGAGGACGCACCTTTGCTGCCATGTTATAAGACATATTGAGACCGAATTCGTCAATAAGACTTATCTTCTTCATCTCGCCTGTAGAATCATTCTTAGAATGAAGCTTCATTTCCACATTATTAGAAATATCAACCGTGACATTACCCGTCATACCTGTACCCACTGTTCCATATACGGTTCCACTGAAAGGCGAATAAGTAACGGTGGAAACATTACCATTGGCATCTGTTTTGACATACGAGTCGTAGAAGCCGAATGAAGGCTTGCTGAAATCAGGTGCATATGAGAAACTAACTGTTGGTGTGAAGACATGTCGAATGGCATAAATCTTTTTTCCGCCAGCCCACGGCATAGGATAAAAGAAACCATATATTTTGGTATTGGCACTTACACTCATATTAAAGTTGTATACGTTGTAAAAGCCATAAATGGTATCTCTTTTAACACGCTGATATTCTTGGTCCCAAGACTGCATGACCTTGTGAGAATACATGCGATCTGTAAAGTTGAATGAGGGCGTGACATTAATATACTTGAAGATACTGAACGAGGCACTGATAGGAATCTGGTGGCGCATACCATTACGCCAGTCTTTAATAAGGCTACTTTTGAAAAGAAGATTTTCCTTTGTGTTAATACTGTTTGTAAGGTTACCTGTATAACTCATGGCAATCTTTTCATACCAACGTTCCTTTCCTGCCATCTTCTTACGCTTAAAAGGATAGAAACGATTTAAGGAAATGGTAAGATTCGGAAGTGTTACGGAGATAGAACTGTCACGAACATTCTGACTCAAGTTAAAAGAACCGCTGAGGGTTAGACCTATGTTGGGGAAAGTTTTGCTATAAGAAAGGCTACTGGTTCTTGTACTCTGGGTATAACTCTCAGGATTGTACATACTGGTAAGGTTGTTACGCTCATAGCTACTTGTTGCAAAGTTCACACTGGCCGAGAAACTCTGAGTGGGATTCGCCTTAGGATCTTGGCGATGGCTCCATGTAACCTTAAAGCTCTTACTTATAGACTCATCAGGGAAATTCTTTTCGCCCTCATGTGTATATTGATAGCTAATATACAAATTGCCATTAAATTTATAACGGCGCTTATACGTACTCTGTGCAGATAGTGCCCATGAACCCTTGGTGTATAGGTCACCCAACATCTTTACATCAATGTAATCATTAATGGCAAAATAATAACCTCCATCACGAAGATAAAAACCGCGACTGGTTTCATCTCCATACGTGGGCATAATAAAACCGCTGCTGTACTTCTTCTTAAACGGGAAAAAACCGTAAGGCAAAGCCAACGGGAGGGGCACATCCTCGACCACGACATGAGCAGGACCAAAAATCACACTCTTTCCAGGATGCATCTTTGCTCGAGACAAAGCCAGATAGAAATGAGGATGCTCTGCATCGCACGTAGTATATTTTCCGTGACGAATGTACATAACACCAGAACTGTCACGCTTTCCGTCGGTAGTCTGCATAAAACCCTCACCCTCTTGCGTATAGACATTGGTGATAAAGGCCTTACGCGTCTTGAAGTTATAAGCAATCTTATCGGGTTCGTACTCATCGGCTCCCTGTTTGAATAAAGGTTTACCTTGAACAACGCCCGTAGAATCCTTACGTCCTGCAGCATAAACCAAACTGCTGTCGATACTGATATCTATTTCTTCGGCATCCAACTCGAGATTCTGATAATTAACCTTACTGTCGCCATAGAGATGAGCACGAGAATTACGGTAATCAAAAACAATTGAATCCTTTGCCTCGTAAGTTACTGGAGAATCGAGAACGTTCTTGTTTGATGATGTGTCAGAAGCCACCGTATCTTTTTTGGTAGTGTCTGGCAAAATCGTAAACGAATGTTCCGGCATAGTGTCTTTAAGCAAAGAATCCAATTCCTCACGGCTGATATAACGTCCACCTTCTAAAGAATGAACGGGGCGTTTTGTAGTATCAGAAAGAGCAGGAATGATGGAATCGTGAACAGGAAGGGAATCTGAATCATTATCGTCCATAATTGCAACGGAATAGCAATAAGGACGAGATGCAAGAGCCATTACGGCTATGCATACAATTAATAATGTCAGTATCTTGGTCTTCAAATTCCCAAACAGTTTGATTCAATTTGCAAAGATACGAAATAATACTGACACTTCATGAGAGAACAAAGAATATTAAAGTTTTTTCACTCGAAACGTAGTTTCCACTTCCTAAAAACTATCAGTCCGGCCTCACCAAACTTAAGCAAACTGGCAAGTGCGCTCTCATAAGATTTCTCCTCTCCGAGTCTGGTCTTAGAGTAGAATTTGTCAGCGTAACAGATAATTTGTTCCTCTAATGTCTCTGGGATATAATCAGCAGGTGGAAGAGGCAAAGACTGGCGCAAGATTTCCTGTCGTGTAAGCCCCGTTCCTGTATGTCGTTCCGCTACACGAGCATGAGCGGGAAGTCCCTCCTTGCGCAGAATTTCTCCACCCAACAGACCATGTTTTATGTAGGGTTCGGTACCGAAACAGGAAATCGTTGGCGCATCAACCTTAACGATGCCAATATCATGAAGCATGGCAGCCTCGTACAAGAACTTCTTATCTATCTTAAATTCAGGATGTTCCTCAGCTATTCTTAAAGCACGACTTGCGACGTCTGTGCTATGCTTGAGCAGAATGTTCTCAAGCGTCTGATTACCCTCGCAATAACGGTGTATTAACTCTTCTGGTTTCATGGGAACAAAGGTACATAAAAAAAGGCACACCCCAAAAGGAATGTGCCATTATTTAGTGTATGTCGGGGGGATTAACCACCGAAGTTATCGAAGCGAATCATATCGTCCTCAACACCTAAGCTATGCAACAAGTCGAGAACAGTCTTTGCCATCATTGGAGGACCGCAGAGATAGTACTCACAGTCTTCGGGGGCTTCATGCTGCTTCAAGTATGTATCGCCCATTACAGGAGCAACGAAACCCGGAGTATACTTGATACCTGCTGCGTCTGCCTTGGGATCTGGACGGTCCAAAGCCAGATGGAAGTGGAAGTTGGGGAAGTCCTTCTCCAGCTGCAGGAAGTCGTCCAAGAAAGGAATCTCTTCCAACGCACGTGCACCATAGAAATAGTGCATTGGGCGCTGACGATCTTCGTCGCTAACTCCATGACCTTTGAGCATGTGCATAATCTGAGCACGCAGAGGAGCCATACCGGCACCACCACCGACCCAAATCATCTCACGACCAGAACCATATACAGGACGGAACTCTCCGTAAGGACCGCTCATAATAACCTTATCGCCGGGCTTCAGACTGAAGATGTATGAAGAAGCGATACCAGGATTAACATCCATGAAACCTGGGCCCTGATCCTTTGGTTTGAAGGGAGGAGTGGCAATACGTACATTCAGCGTAATAATATCGCCCTCATCGGGATAGTTGGCCATAGAGTATGCACGGATGGTCTCTGACGGGTTGGTACACTTGAGTGGGAACAAACCGAACTTCTCCCATGCAGGAAGATAGGTATCGCCAATCAGACTCTTATCGAAGTCCTTATCGTAATCGATACAGTCAAATGCAGGAATCTTAATCTGTGCATAAGAACCAGGCTCGAAGTCCATGTGCTCGCCAGCAGGCAGAGCCACCTTGTACTCCTTGATGAAGGTTGCCACATTCTTGTTTCCAATAACGGTGCATTCCCATTCCTTAACGCCCATTACAGAGTCGTCAATCTTAACCTGAAGATCGCCCTTCACCTTGCACTGACAACCTAAACGCCAGTTTTCCTTAATCTGCTTACGGGTAAAATGACCTTTCTCGCTATCGAGAATCTCACCACCGCCTGCAGGAACCTGAAGCTTGCACTGACCACAAGAGCCCTTACCACCACAGGCACTGGGCAGGAAGATGCCTTCCTGTGAAAGCGTGCTCAAAAGAGAGCTGCCCTGACCAACAGAGAGTGTGTCTTTTCCGTTAATTGTAATATTCACATTGCCACTGGGTGACAAGTAAGCCTTAGCTACGAGCAGGATGATGACCAATGCAATGATGACCACCAGGAATACGCCAATGCTCGCTAAAATCAAATTCATATCCATTGTTATTCCTCCTACTTTTAGATGTTAAGACCAGAGAAGCACATAAAGGCAAGAGCCATCAGACCTACAGTAATAAAGGTGATACCCAGACCCTGTAAAGGCTTGGGAACATCTGTGTAAGCCATCTTCTCGCGAATAGCAGCAAGGCCGACAATAGCCAACAGCCAACCGATACCAGAGCCGAGAGCGTATGCAAAAGCATCACCGAAGCCACCAATGAACTGAGCATTGGTTGGTTCCATAGTAACACGCTGCTGCATGAACAGGCTGGCACCCATGATGGCGCAGTTCACTGCGATAAGGGGCAGGAAGATACCCAGAGACGCATAGAGCGAAGGACTGAAGCGTTCCACTATCATCTCCACCAACTGTACCATACCGGCAATAACGGCAATGAACAGGATGAAGGCGAGGAAGGTCAGGTCGACACCTGCCACAATTGCATCAGGACCCAGTACGTAGGTCTGCAGGGCATAATCCACAGGTACTGTGACAAGCAGCACGAAAGTAACTGCAATACCCAAACCAAGGGCTGTCTTCACATTCTTGGATACGGCCAGATAAGAGCACATACCCAGGAAGAAGGCGAATATCATGTTGTCCACAAAGATGGAGCGGACAAAGAGACTAATCATGTGTTCCATACTACTTCTCCTCCTTATTATAAGCACGATGTGCCCAGATTACACAACCTACGATAATCAAACTCATAGCCGGCATCACCATCATACCGTTGTTTGTATAACCTGCGTCATACATAAACTGAGGAATGACATTGTAACCAAACAGGGTTCCGAAGCCAAAGAGCTCACGCACGAAGCCCACGATGACCAGGATGGCTGCATAGCCTAAGCCGTTGCCAATACCATCCAGGAATGAAGGCCAGGGGCTGTTCTGCATAGCAAAAGCCTCAAGACGACCCATTAGGATACAGTTGGTGATAATCAAGCCTACATAAACGCTCAGCTGTACGCTTACATCATAGACGTAGGCCTTGAGCAACTGGCTCACGATAGTTACCAGCGCAGCCACAACCACTAACTGTACAATGATACGGATGCGGTTGGGAATGGTCTTGCGCAAGAGCGATATAATCACATTCGAGAATGCCGTGATGACCGTCACAGAAAGACCCATCACGATGGCGGGCTTCAGCTGACTGGTCACAGCCAATGCCGAACAGATACCGAGCACCTGAACGGCGACGGGGTTGTTCACGTTAAGGGGGTTGGTGAATGCGGCTTTATTCTCTTCAGAAAACAATTTACTCATATTCTTTTCCTCCTTCTTTCTTATTGTTCAACATCGGTTTGTTCACTCTCTTCTTTACAGCCCTGACAGCCACCCTCGTGTGGGCATTTGCCTTCGTTCGGACATGCAACGGCACCGCCAAGGAAGTCTGTGTAAGCAGTCAGGCCGTCTTTAACCATTGCTGCCACACCATTACTGGTAAGGGTTGCACCGGTTACGCCATCCACTTCGTTCTCCTGTTGGGCAGCACCAGCCTTTACTACTGTAAGAGCAACCTTGCCGTCCTCACCGAAAATGGGCTTGCCGATGAACTGGTCTTGGAACCACTTCTCGCTGATACGGGCGCCCAAGCCAGCTGTCTCGCTTTCGTGGTAGAAGTAAGTGCCAAGCACTTTATCCTTCGACTCGTTTACTGCGATATAGCCCCAAAGACCACCCCAGAGACCACGTCCCACAACGGGAATCACATAAGCCTGCTCGCCTTCAGCCGTTGTGCCGGTGAAGACATGCAGCTCGCCATTCTTGATGAGTGCGCCATAGCTGGTATTGAACTTACCCTCGTAAGGTGTCAGTTCACCGTTTTCAAGCACATTGTCCTTTACCTTTTCAGCATAGATGGCACCTACATCAACAGTAGCCTTGTCGTAGCCAAGAGCAGAAAGAATCTGTCCCTTGGTATCGTTTGCCACGTTGGCATCTTGTGTCTCCTTCAAGGCAGAAGCCACGAAAGCCAGCAGGAAGGCAACGATGATAACCATTACTGCTGCATAGCAGATAGTATATACATTGCTGTTTGTGTTAATACCCTTCGACTTTACTTCCTTTATTTTGGAAGAGTCGGCGCCGCAGATAGGGCACTTATCGGGCATTGATGCAGCCTCGAATGTCTGGCCGCATTGTTCGCATATAAATTTCTTTGCCATATCTGTTTACTTTTTAGATACGCGCTTTGCACGCATGTTAATGTTGCTCTGCACGAAGCAGTAGTCGATGAGGGCAGCAAAGAGGTTCATCAGCAGGATGGCAAGCATCATACCCTCGGGATAACCCGGATTGAGGACACGAACCAAAACTGCGATAAAGCCGATAAGCAGACCATAAACGTATTTGCCGCATTCTGTACGACAGCTTGTTACGGGATCGGTTGCCATAAAAACAGCACCGAAAGCAAAGCCGCCCAATACCAAGTGCTCATACCACTGAATAGCTGTCAAGCCCGTAGCCTGCATCAGATAACCTGTGGCAGCACCGCCAACGAATACACTCAGCATAATCTTCCAGCTGGCAATACCTGTACAAAGCAGGAGCAAACCGCCAAGAGCGATGGCAATCACGCTGGTTTCACCAATACAACCAGGAATGAGACCTGTGATGGCATCCTGAATCTGTTCGGGAGCAAAGCCTTGGAAGCCTGCCTGAGCAGCCTCGCCAAGAGGTGTAGCTGCGGTATAGGCATCAGTAGCCTTATAGCCAAGACCGAAGATCGTATCCTGAGCCACCCATACGGTAGCATCGCCTGTCATTGCACTGGGATAGCTGAAGAACAGGAAAGCACGGGTAATAAGAGCCGGGTTGAAGATGTTCATACCTGTACCGCCGAAGATTTCCTTTGCCAGAATAACGCTGAAAGCAACGGCAATGGCAAGCATCCAAAGCGGACAAGTTACAGGAACTATCATAGGAATAAGGATACCTGATACCAGGAAGCCCTCCTGAATTTCCTCATTCTTCCACTGTGCTACTACGAACTCGATACCGAGGCCGACAATATAACTTACAAGAATCTTAGGAAGAACGGCCAAGAAGCCGTACCAGAACATGCCCCAGAACGTTGCATCGGCCAAGTGGCCTGTTGCAAGAGCATTCTGGTAACCCACGTTGTACATACCGAAGAGCAAAGCCGGAATCAGAGCAATCACAACGAAGCTCATGATGCGCTTGCTGTCGATAGCATCGTGGATATTCACGCTTCCTACGCGACCGGTGGTGTTGGGGACGAAAGCAAACGTCTCGAAACCGTCCACCAACGAACGGAAGGCGTGGAACTTGCCACCTTCCTCAACGTAGGGATGTATGTTATCGAATAGTTTCTTTATTGGATTCATAATTATATAAATAATGTATTAAGCATTTTCCTTACGAAGGATATCCAGACCCTCACGGACAATACGCTGCAACTCAAGTTTGCTGCTGTCAACAAACTCAGCAATGGCAAAGTCCTCGGGAGCCACCTCATAAATACCAAGGGCTTCCTGTCGGTCAATGTCACCCGCGATAATAGCTTTTACCAAATAACCGGCATAAATATCCATGGGGAATACCTTGTCATACTCACCACTCATAATCATGTGGCGCTCACCACCTTTGATACGAGCATCCAAGACATACTCTTTCTTCTTGCCGAAAAGCCAAGAGAAGTAGCTGCGATGAGTACTGAAGGTGTTAAAGCGAGGCATAATCCAACCCAACATCTCGTCGGCGTGATCACCTTCGGGAATAACATTCACTTCTGTTGTATGAGCTCCAAGGAAACCATCGACTGTGGTCTTAAGGCCCGTCATCACATTACCATTGATAATACGACTACCCTCAACCTTCACATTACCTTCAATCAATGTTGTAAGCTTCTGACCTACCAGCATCTTATAATACTTAGGAGCATTCACTTCACTACCTGCAAGAGCTATGGTACGTGTAAAGTCTAATACACCCTTGTTCATCAGCCTGCCTACAAAGATAACCTCCTCGGCACCCAGTGTCCATACCACCTCACCCTTGTTGATGGGAGAAACATGGTTGATCTGAACACCCACATTACCAGCAGGAGCCGGACCATCGAACACATTCACCTCGCAGTCCTTAGCAGCAGTAAGGGCAGGATTGCTTTGCTTGGCGCTAATGCCCAGATAAACCTTAGCCAACTTGCTCAGAGCTGTTATACCAGCTTGAAAATCATCTTCCTGACCAGCCAGCACATACTCAAAGTCCTGACTCAGAGGCATGCTATTGAATGCACTCACGAAGATTGCCTTGGGAGCATCTTCTGGATTAGCCACCACGTCATAAGGACGCTGGCGGAAAAATCCAAATAATCCACTCTCCAAAAGCACAGACTTCACATCGCCCTTAACATCAAACTGACGAGCTTCCTGCTTACCATCAGCTTGAACGCGGATGCTCATAAGCTTACGCCTATCCCCACGTTCAACCAAAGAAACAGTACCGCTGACAGGGCTTACAAACTTAACCTCGGGATGCAGTTTGTCAACAAACAGCGCATCCCCGACCTTAACGGCATCACCTTCTTTGACAACCACTTTTGGTTTCAATCCACAAAAGTCGTCCGGTACAAGTGCGTACTCACCAGGGCAACTAGAACTGACTGTCTCCTTAGCGGCTTTGCCTTTCAAGTTGATGTCCAGGCCTTTACGTAATTTGATTACTTTTGCCATATCTTTGGATTAATAATACATAGTTACTTTTTAGCCGTGCAAAATTATAAAAAATTAACCGAATAGGACGCTTTTCCAAAATATTTTTTGTACTTTTGTTCTCGATTATAACAAACAGGTACAATAAACAAGACAACAAGGAAGCATAAAAGCTTTAAAAATCATAATAAGATGCATTGTAGGACTTGTTCTGACCATCTACCTGACAGGACTTTCCCTCTCCAAAATTCCAGCTGTTCAAAGCTGGATGGCGGAGGTGCTTTCCCAATCACTAACCGATTATTTAGGAACGACTGTCTGTATTGGCGATGTTCGCCCAGGGCTTTTCAACCGGTATATTATTGACAACGTAAAAATATACGACCAGAAAGATTCAATCATGCTGAGTGCCACACGCATAGCTGCGAAAATAAGGATGCTGCCTCTGTTTGAAAAGAATATTTACATAGACAATGCTCAAATTATTGGAGCAAACATAACTTTATACAAGACAGACATTAAAACCCCGTTGAACTGTCAGTTCTTAATAGACAAATTCAAGAAGAAAGACAACAACACCCAAAAGGCAACTATTCAAATAGGTACATTGCTGGTTAGAAGGAGCGCCATGCGATACGACGAATGGAATATGCCAGAAACGCCTCAAAGATTTAATTTCAGACATTTATCTGTCAATAACATAGATTTAAACACAAAAGTACAATGTAACTTTACAGATACCCTCAGCATTGACCTGAAAAAGCTTAGTTTTACTGAAAAAAGCGGATTGACTGTTAAACAATTGTCCTTCCTGTTTGAGGCGAACAAGAATAATGCCCAACTGTCCCACTTCACATTCCAAACGAATAACTCAGATATAAGGATTAATCCATTAACTGCTGTGTACCCAAGCCTTCCCCAAAAGGGTGGCATCAAGCAGTGGCTACAAGAGACATATATAAAAGGTATTATAGAGTCAAAAGTTGTTCCTGCTGATTTTACATGTTTTACAAACAGACTCCAGTTCTTTACAGATCCCATTCATCTTCAGTGTGAATGCATAGCAAAAGAGGGAAATATGCGCGTACCAGTTATTGCTATTTCTGACATTAACCAAAACTTACAGCTTGATGCTATTGCACAAGTACGCAACATAACAGGCAACCCAGACATAGACATCAGTATCAGGAGATTAAAATCAAGTAAAAACATACAACAATTCATCACCAAAAACATACGAGGCGAAGAGCAAGAACTAAGTTCCTTCCTTTCTAACGTAGGTAACACGAGTACAGAGGGCGACATCAGTTACCACAACAAAACAATAGAGGTTGACCTGATTACAACAACCCAACTTGGCACAATGAATCTACAAGGAACTCTTGCCGATAAGAATAAAGTGCGGACAAGGGTTTCAACAGACAAATTCAATCTTGGTCAATTGTTATCTGGCAGCAAACATAACAATCTAGGTAATATAGCATTCTCTGCTGAAGCAAACGGGCTTTTACATGGAAAAAACAATAAACCCGAACTCTCTTTTGAAAGTCTTATCAAAAGTTTTAGTTTCCGCAATCACGATTACAGGAACATCGTTTTTAACGGAAGCACAAAAGAGGGACTATATAACGCGAACATTGATATTGCAGACCCTAACGGGGCCGTACAATTATGTGCTATGGCAGATTTGCAGCATAACAAAAAAACAATCCAATGTTCGGGTAGCCTATCAAATCTATCGCCTTATCAACTGAATCTCACAAAATCACAAGAAGAGATAAGATATAGCGGCAAATTAGATGCTGACATAGATTTTATTGACGCTGAACACATTGCCGGAAGTATTGATATTACAGATGCAATGATAACTTCTGAACAGAACACCCCCACCCTTATAGATAGTATATGTATAAGAAGTCAATATAACGAGGATGGACAAAGCTTTTCCATTTCCAGTCCTTTTATTAATGCCACCATTGGCGGACACTACAAATGGAAAGAGTTAGTGCCCTCGTTCTTGAGCATAACCCATCAGGCATTGCCAAGTATCTTCCCAGAACCGCAGAAGAAGACATCTTTTGAAAACGACATCACTTTTGCAGTCTCTGCCAAAGACACAATATTACTTAGCTCATTAACTGGGACAGCAATCAAAATACCAGAAACCGCTATCATTCAAGGAGAAATGAATAACACAACCCAAAGAATAACAATCAATGCCAACATACCGCAATTATACTACGCAAGAAATGACCTTAGACACACAGAGTTGCATCTTGAAAGTTACAAAAACATTATTCAGACCAGTTTAAGAACAGATCGAATAATGAAAGGAAAGGCTACAGAACTAAATCTTAACGCATACGCAAACCAAAATAAGTTAATTACCCGTTTGGATTGGGACAACCATAAAAGACCCGCCATGAAAGGCAACATAAACATAATCGGGCATCTTCGTCGTGACCTTTCGAACAAACAATCTATTGAAGGACTCATCAACACATCCGACATTATCATCAATGATACCACCTGGGTTCTATTACCTGCGCATATAAACTACCACGATAACGTTGTTGATGTGGAGAATGTTAAACTAACATGTGAAAACAGGCATATCGCAGTTAACGGAAGAATGTCGAAAGAAAGTACGGATACTATTACGGCCGACCTTAACCAGATTGATCTTGCCTATATCTTCGACATGGTAAATTTCCACTCCGTTCAGTTCGACGGAAAAGCAACAGGGCTTGTATATGCCACATCCGTTTTTAAGAAACCTAATATCGACAGCTACATACACATTCAAGACTTTAAGCTGAACGGTGCTCCCATGGGCGATAGCGATGCATACTGTAACTGGGGGAGCAAAGGCAAAACTATTACCCTTGATGCTCATATAAAAGATATTGCTACTAAGCAGCAAACGAGCGTAAGCGGAACCATAACACCAGGAAGAGAGGCAGGAAGCGGACTTGATTTGTACATTCGTGCCAATAACACGAACATTGCTTTCCTGGACAAATGGACAAAAGACATTTTCGGCAATCTAAAAGGAAATGTAACTGGCTGGACACGCCTACACGGTCCCTTCAAAATTTTTGCCATGGAAGGTGACCTTATACTAAACGAGGCATCCATGCACATTATTCCTCTTGGTGTTGATTACCATATGGCAGGTGACAGCATCGTTATGCGACCTGGGAATATCTGGCTAAAAGATATTACCATTCACGACCCATTGAGCAACGGCTCCGATATTGAGCATACAGCCATTGTTGACGGGCATTTACTATACGATCGTTTTAGCAATATGCGATATGAATTTAATGCTACAGCAAACAACATTCTAGGATATGACTTCCACAATTTCGGTGACGCCAACTTCTATGGAACCATTTATGCAGACGGGCAACTGAAACTCACAGGTCAACCTGGCATTCTAAATGTCGATGTAAATGTTACACCGCAGAAAAATTCAATCCTTGTCTATAAGGTAGCATCACCGGGAACCCTTACAGAAGCCAGTTTCATTACCTACGTCTCACATAAAGATACTATAGCCACATTAGTACCGGAAGCCAACAAAACAGAAAAAACGAAAACAGATATTCACATCAATTTTAACCTTGACATTAACCCTAACGCTACGCTTAGGCTTATTATGGATCAACGCTCTGGCGATTTCATTAGTATTGCAGGTAGCGGGCACATATTAGCAAACTTTTACAACAAGGGGAAATTCCAAATGTATGGTACCTATAGAGTAGATAATGGTACCTACAAAATGTCTCTGCAGGATGTCATTAGAAAAGACTTCTTGTTTCAACGCAACGGAAGCATCATTTTCGGAGGAGATCCCATGCAAGCATCTCTTAACCTGGAAGCACATTATACTGTGCCCAATGTTTCCCTTGACGACCTTTCATCCTCCAGCCTTGGACTTTCAAATACAAGGGTCGACTGCATAATGAATATCGGTGGCATTGCAGGGCAGCCTGTGGTGTCCTTTGACTTTGACCTGCCCAATGCCAATGAAGATGAAAAGCAAATGGTTCGTTCAATGATTAACACAGAAGAAGAGCGCAATATGCAAGTAATCTATTTATTAGGAATTGGCCGTTTTTACAGCTATGGAGCTCAATATCAAGGGGAAAACAGTAGCGGGCAAAGCAGTATGGCCATTAACTCATTCCTAAGCAGTACATTAAGCAGTCAGTTTAACCAAATTCTTTCCAATGCTGTTGGTTCTAACAACTGGACATTTGGCACCAACTTACGTACAGGAGAGACTGGTTGGAACAAACTGGATGTCGAAGGCATATTAAGCGGAAAAATGCTGAACAACAGGCTCCTGATTAACGGGAACTTCGGTTATCGCGAAAGTTACTACAGTACAAACAATTTCATTGGCGATTTCGATTTACAATATATACTGACTCATAACGGAGACTTCTCGCTAAAAGCCTACAACCAAACAAACGACAGGTATTTTGTTCAGTCATCTCTCACCACCCAGGGTCTAGGTATACAGTTTAAGAGAGATTTTAACAACTGGAGAGAAGCGTTTAGAAGACAAAAAACGAAAACGAAAACCATAACGAAAACGAAAGACATGCCGCAAAAAACATCGGAATAACGTTTTAACGTAGTATCGAAAAAATGCGGCACCAAAGATAAAACAATAAACCGTAAACTAATTAAACTTTACAAAAATGTACATTATTGGAATTGCAGGAGGAACAGGATCTGGAAAGACCACCGTTGTAAAAAAGATTATTGAGGCTTTGCCCACAGATAAAGTAGCTGTAATACCATTGGATTCATATTACAATGATACCTCGCACCTCAGCATGGAAGAACGTAAGAAAATCAATTTCGACCACCCCAACGCTTTCGATTGGAAGCTGCTTACCCAACAGATTCAGGCGTTGCGCGAACATAAAAGCATAGAGCAACCAACTTACAGTTACCTCATCAGTAACCGATTGCCTGAAACTATTCATATTGAACCCTGTGAGGTAATTATCATCGAGGGTATTATGGCCCTATGGAAAAAAGAACTGCGCGAACTCATGGACCTTAAAATATTTGTCGATGCTGACCCTGATGAGCGTCTGATACGTGTCATCCAGCGTGATATTATAGAGCGTGGTCGCACTACACAAATGGTAATAGACCGATACAGAGAAGTGTTAAAGCCTATGCATCAAGAGTTTATTGAACCTACCAAACGGTATGCCGACCTTATCATTCCATTAGGTGGCACCAACAAACAGGCCATCCACATTATGCGGTCTTATATTATTCATCATGTATCCCGGCAATAAGGGATGGTAGAATAAAAAGATGTTAATTACAGAAAAAAGAATGAATAACATTTTGTTATTCAAGAGAGATTTCGTAATATTGCAGTCGTAAACCAAAAAATATATAGAGATATGAAACATTTTACACTTGCATTGGTAGCTGTTGCTGCCTTCTGTTCACAATCTTTTTCTCAGAATAGAGTTAAGAATTTATACACATCAGGAACGACTTTAAATGTAAGCTTATTGAACGATAAGGTACAACCCATACAGATTAATCGCACATTATTTGCCGGCTACAACAGCATTTGCCTTCCTATGAGCCTTTCTGCCGAGCAATTGCAGGCTGCAGCAAAGAATGTTCAGGTTGAGCGCCTTATCTCCATCGGTCAGGAAGGAAGCACACTTAATCTGTACTTCTTAGATTGCACCAATGAAGGTATTGAGGCTGGTGTTCCTTACCTCATCTACTCCCCCACTTTCCAGACATTACGTGCCAACAGCACAGATGCAGAGGGTGTCAGCACTGCTCTTAAGTGCGTAACAAAGACTGATGCCGAAGGTAACCAGATAACTTTTGGCAGCAGTTGGGAAAGCATTCAGGTGGAAGGTCGTTATGGCATCCCCGCTATGCAGGAGACAGACGAACTGCAAAGCATCCTTATCTGCACAAGTGGCGACAAGACTTTTTTGCCAACTCGTTGTGGATTTACATGGGATGCTAAGAGTGTAACAGCACAAACTCTGGAGATAAAGCATATTACAGACCTTGCTGGAGAAGAAACTTGCATAAAGGAATTGCAGGCACAAAATGCTGTGGTAGATATTTACAATACTCAGGGTGCTAAGGTGCAGTCTAATGCAAATATCAACAAAGCCATGCAGACCCTTCCCAATGGAATCTACGTCATCAAGGGTCTGAAAGTTGCTGTAAACAAATAAAACAGTTTTTTTACGAAAGACTATAAAATCATATTGGCAAGCAACTCGCCCAGAAGGCGCGAGTTGCTTGCTGGTTTAGGACTGTCATACGAGATTCGTGTTATAGCTGGTATAGACGAATCATACCCCCTTAACCTTCCTGTTGCAGAAATTCCGCTGTTCATCAGCCAAAAGAAAGCAGAGGCATATACACTTACGGACGCAGAACTTCTCATCACAGCAGACACCATTGTCTGCCTTGACAACCAGGTGCTAGGCAAACCTAAAGATAATGCAGAGGCCTGCCAAATGCTCACCATGCTTTCTGGACGCACCCATCAGGTTATAACTGGTGTTACATTAAAGACTACAGGATGGATGCACTCTTTCTCCAGCACCAGTAACGTCACCTTTACCCAACTTACAGCCGAGGAAATTGAATATTACGTAAAGACCTATCATCCGCTCGACAAAGCAGGTGCCTACGGCATTCAGGAGTGGATAGGACACATCGGCGTTACGCGCCTTGAGGGTTCCTACTTCAATGTTATGGGCTTGCCTGTACAACGCTTGTATTCAGAACTAAAAAAATTAAATATAAAGATATGAGACATTATTCACTATTCGTTGCCATTACATGCATACTGATATCTCTTGCTTCCTGTGAAAAAAAAGACTATTCTTCTTATCCTCCCACTTGGAAAGGTTTCCGGTTTACACGTAATGGCCAAGAAATTAGCAAAAACAATATTTATGCAGGTGATGTTATCACCGTTACCGCCTTGCAAAACCAAAAAGGACAGAACATTAATGCCACCACTTATAATTGGGACATCACTATTACCGTATTGCAAGACGACAACACCAACAAAGACTCTATCATCTCCAAATCCATCCACACCAATTATGATGGGATTGACAGCGGAGACCCCTCTTATACATTTCAAGTTCCAGAAAAAGCAGTAGAAGGCAACTATTTGTTAGAATTCAGTGCTACCTATGCTTATAGTGGTCATGGCATCCAGATAGAAGACGGAGGAACCTATGAAGGTTCTAGCAACATATCTGGAAGCATACACTCCACTTCAGGTGATATGTACGGCAGTGCTAAAGGCACTGTTCGCTTTACGGTTAACAACCAATAAAGTGTTATCTTACCACCACCTTCTTTCCATTTACAATGTAAATGCCCTTCTTTAATAATTGTGAATTAGTAATCCGCTGACCACCAAGAGTATATATCTCCATTCTATTACGTAAGGAGTTTGAACGCGATTCGTCTAATGTGAGGTTGGCAATGTCTGTCAATATGTTATGACTACGCACACGGCATTCTGCCAATAGGAATTCATGCATGCCACCAGCTGAGGTTTTATCTAAGAACTGGATGATGTAATTTCCCGCTTTCTTCACTTCAAAATTTAAAGTATTCCGCACAGCCCCGGAAATGTCACCAGCACTATTACCATCAACATTAGGTTGAGCTCGCAACTGTGTTGATGATTTGACAACTGAGCCACTGGCATTAAGAATTCTTGCTTGGTAAACAGGCGTTCCTTTCCATGCTGCCATCGCAAAAATGAGTGAATATTTGCCAGGCTCCAATGTCAGTAAATATTCAGACAAGCGACCATATTCGGCACTGGTATTACGCCAATAGAGAGCCTTTCCCTGATAGCCCGTAAGACCAACAAAGGTACGAGGACCACTTCCATTCTGCGAAGGATAGTTGCGGACATCACTGCCGTCAGTTGTACGCCAGCCTACAGGCAGAGCTCCACTAACCACATCCATATAATCGAGCTCGTAATTAGCAGCCAAGTCATAGAATACAGGCTGGATTGTAACATTATCGTCTGGCATGATAAAAGAAACCTCTGTAGCGTTTTCATCAAAAAGGATGGTCTTCTCTTGCGTAAAGAAGACTGAGTTAACAACGCGCAATGCTTTGAGGGCATAGCCCTCTTCTGGCATAATGGTCAAATTTACCGTCTCACCAGCAGCAACAGAATCAACATCTGCCATAACTTGGCCAAATTCGGAATCTCGCACTGTTACCTTATACTTTTCCTTCGGACAACCCTCTGGTTCATATATGATTTGGTCAATTGTCATTTTGATGGAGCTGGAATTCTGCAACACAAAAACGTTTTTTCCCTCTTTCAACGTAACATTGATGACAGCTTCGTGCCAATCATTCTTAGCAACCTTTTCGAAAGTCACGGCTTGACTCTTACCATTGATAGTTGCCTTCATTCTCCCTGCCTTGCTGCTATTGCAATAGCGTATAATAATCTGGTAGTTGCCACTTTCGGACAGTTGCAACTGATGACGCAGAGCACAAGATGTGCTGGCTTGTGTTTCCACAAACCCCATACCTGCGAAATCGAAATAATCCTGTGCCCACCAACCAGAATGTGTAAGTTTACAATCCGCCGACTTACGATCCATGTTTTCTGCCTCAATGACGATGGAACCATGATATGGTTCAGGTTGTTTGGGAATCTCCAAAGCCTCAGCAGGCAGCACTTCAGTCAGTCGGCCAGTAGCTCCACCTGAGCAGTCGACACGAAGAATAGCTGGCCCCAAGTGCTTGATGCTGACGGCAAAAGTCTGAGTCTCTGAACTATATGATTGAGCCGAAATACTTGCGCTATGCTCTGGTGCTTCTGTCGATGGTACTTGCACACTGGCTGTCGGCTCAGCAGTAACACCCGTAATGATAATCTCATCGGTCTGTAAGGTGATAGTATCGTTGCGATAGTTGTTTAGGTAGAAGTCTATGTGATCAGCATATTCACGGATAACGCCTCCAGAGAGCTTGCCATACTTAAGTTTCAGCGTGTCGCAAGTGTTATAACGCAAGGGAATATTGGCAGACGCTGATTCTTTACCACCCAAATAAGTATATGGAGTATAAGTTACCAATTGATTACGATAACGGTTCACGTAGAGATCTCCCGTAGAAACTTCTGGGTACTGGGCATTGAAATCAGCTTGTTTTTTTGCTTGTGTTGACCAACGAGACGTATAGTTCGTTTTCTTCACCTGTACAGGAATAGCTGTAGCGATATTGTCATAAAGACCAGTTACAATAGGGATTGCGCCATAACGGCCAGTGGACTTGAAGTAGCATAGGTTGTTCTGCCACTGTCCGTAATTCCACCCACTTTCTTTCCGCTGATTACCGGGGTCAGTCTGCAGGTAGAGGCCGTTGTAGAGGTCGTCCCATGATGTATAATCATCAGCTTTGTCATTGATGACCACAATCTTGGTTTTTGCAACCACCTCTTCGCGTGAGGGGATATACATGGTGCCATCGATAATCCTTCGCCACATGTCAAGCCAAATGCCCTTAAAGTTAGGAAAAGTTCCCCAATTGCGACAAGTGTAGCCATCCTCCTGTGAGTCACTGAGGTTTTGAAAGCACTCGCCGCTCCATATAAGTTCCGGACCATCCCATACGGCACCACCGTTGACACAACACTGCTCCATTACTGTACCTATTCCTGCACTACCTGGATAGGAACACTTATGCTCACCTACCAACTTGGATGTCATATCGTTCCATCCACAGTTGTCATAACGTACACCATAGTTTTTTGTCAACCCAGAGATGAAGGGGCCCCAGCAGACGCTCTCATTGTTATAGAAACTGCTGCAATGGGTGTATTTATAAAGAAAGAGGATGGCTTCAGGATACTTCTTACATGCCGCCAGGAAATTTGCATCAAGCTTCAGTTCGGCAATAGGGTTGGTGTTCATGTGATAGACGCCGCCGCACCAACTGACTGTGAGAAAACCACCATACTTGTGCGACATCTCTACCAGGTTGGCAAACAGTGCCCAACGACTCGCAGCTGTCATCGAACTCTTATCACCGGCATCTCCAAAAGCCCAAAACTGCTCTGCATAGTTCCAACCCAAGAAATTGGGATAGGTTTTAAAAAAGTACTCAAAGGTCTCAAGGTCGTTGTCTTGAATATGAGTATGGCCTCCAGAAGCAGGCTGACACGAGAACCACATACCATTCTGCTGACATACCGAAGCCCATGATTTCCAAGTGCGTACGGCATTACGAGGCATGCGATACATGCTTGTATTCGTGTCGAACTGACATGAAAACGAGAGGTTCATGCATACATACGGACGTATATCCTCAGGAATCTGGTCAATGATTTTCTGCGGGTCGGCAGAGTTCCACACATCAATATGAATCATCCACATGGGGTGTTCATTGTCGATAGGTCGTCGCTGCTGAGCCACCACAAAAAGATGCGAACAAATTACGAAGGACAAATAAAGAAGAAGTCGTCTTGCTTTCATATTTTTTTTGTTTTTACATGGTTTTTGTAATAAATTGACATACAAAAGCCAACTCTTTAATTTTGCTGGGTTTGTAGTTTATCGTGGTGTATACTTTGGCTGATTATCTGATAGAGTAGCTTTAGATCTTCAGACTCTAACAGGTTCATCTGAAGTTGCATTACCTCCTCGTTCCAACGGACGGCTGGTCCTGTTTGAGCCTCAGCAGGAGAAAGTTGATGTACCTTCCCTGCTGTCTCGTCTATAAGTGGCAGCATCACACCGAAAGGGATATTGTGCTCAGCCAGCATGGTTTCAGAAATACGGTACATATGATTAGTAAAATTGCAGCAGAAAACGGCAGCCAAGTGTAGGTAACGACGGTGCTCAGAATCCATCTCTGTAACACGACAGCTTATCTGACTGGCAACCTCACGAAGGAATGGCAGATTGCCATCGCTCTCTATAAAGAGGGGAATCCTTTGCATGTCTATGGGCCTACCCTTGGTGAAGGTCTGCAAGGGATACAGCACTCCCCTATTCTGCTGCGGCAAAACACTCATGGACACACTGCCTGCGGTATGCACTACCAGCCCTTTTACATCGCCTATCTCAGTAGCCACATCCTGAATGGCACTGTCTGTGACAGCTATAACATAGAGGTCGGCATCCGTAGGTATGGGTTGCGTTCTGTCCCTTCCACCTACAGAAATAACGTGATGACCCGTTTGTCTGAGTGCCTCCTCAAAGTGCGAAGCCACATTGCCACGCCCAATCAATACTGTCCTATATGTACGCGTTCCCACTTTAGTTTTTCTTCATTCTGAGGTTTACGTTCCATTCCCTTATGTCCTACGGCAATAATACACACTACGCCCCGCTCTTCTGGGATATTCAACAGTTTGCAGACTATGGATTCTGCATTACACTCATCGGCTGTATAACGATTACGAACCTGAATCCAACAAGCGCCAAGACCTAAATCCTCGGCTTGCAGTAAAATGTGAGTGGCGGCTACCGAAGCATCTTCTACCCACACATCACTGATGCCCGGGTCAGCCAAAACAACTATTGCAAAAGGAGACTCTGCCAAGAAGTCGGCTCCCTGAGCCTTGCACTGGCTTAGAGCTTTCAGTATCTGAGGTTCTTCAACAACAACAAATTCATAGCTATGCATGCCCTTGCTACTAGGCGAAATAAGAGCAGCACGTAATAAAAGCCTAACTTCCTCTGGATCTAATTTTTCTTCTGTAAACTTACGAATAGAACGACGTTTACTTATCAATTCTGCAAAATTTTCCATCTCTTTTCACTTTGTATGAACAATTTGCTTGCAAAGATAAAACTTTTTTTGCATCGAATATACCAAAAAGGCCTTTTAGTTCGTTATTATTTTAATGAAACATCTATACATTATTATATTTATATGCTTCCTCTCTTCTTTAGAAGCATTTTGCCAAGAGGAACAAACCGACACAACCTCAGTTCACTTAAAGGGACGGGTCATTGATGAAAAACAAGATCCCGTCTCTATGTGCATTATCAGAGTGGAAGGACAAGGGATTGCTTCAACGGCCGGTTCGGATGGCCAATACAAAATTTCTTTTCACACGGCAGATAGCGTGGTGATTACTTATAGTATGATTGGATATAACACCCGACGCAGGGTGCTGAAGAAGCCTCAAGGCAATCTTACGTTAAACATTACCATGCGAGAAAACAGTAAGGTAATGGAAGAAGTTGTCGTTCAAGACTTAAAGCGCGAGATGAGTACTACGCAAGAGTTGAACAAGGCAGAGCTCAAACGATTACCCAGCACTACAGGAAATGCTGTGGAGGAACTGGTTGCCACGCAAGCGGGTGTCAGCACACACAATGAACTGAGCAGCCAATACAATGTGAGAGGTGGTTCGTTCGACGAGAACTGTGTATACATAAATGGTGTAGAGGTTTATCGTCCCCTGCTTATCAGCAGCGGACAGCAGGAAGGCCTTTCCATTATAAACAGCGATATGGTGGAGAAGATTAACTTCAGCGCTGGAGGATTCGAGGCCAAGTATGGCGACAAAATGAGTAGTGTACTAGACATCACTTATGCTCGCCCAACTAAAGCTGAAGGGAGTGTCCAAGCCAGCCTTTTGGGTGTAAACGGTTACGCTGGCTATGGAACCAGAAAATTTGCCTTTAGCAATGGTATCAGATACAAAACTAACCAATATTTGTTAGGTAGCCTGGAGACAAAAGGAGAATACAGGCCTAACTTCATAGACTACCAGGCATATCTTAGCTGGGTGCCATCCAGCCAATGGACGTTTGATGCCATCGCGTATATCAGCCGTAACAATTACAATTTTGTTCCAACGGACAGAGAAACAAACTTCGGAACACTGAAAGACATCAAAAATTTCAAGGTATATTTCGACGGAAAGGAGGAAGATCGTTTCAACACACTCTTTGGTACCATGAAGGTGACAAGAAAGCTAGGAAAGAACCACGCAATAGGGCTCTCTTTCTCTGGCTTCAGCACCCGAGAACGTGTAACCTATGATATTCAAGGCCAATATTGGTTGAACGAGACGAATTCTGACGACCAGTTGGGTGTGGGAACCTATATGGAACATGCACGCAATACACTGAAAAGCAGTTCTGTGACTCTGAAAGCAACATACGATGCCCAAATAGGAAAACATAAACTGCAAACGGGGCTTAGTTGGCGGCGAGAAAAGATTGAAGAAAACACCCGTGAATGGGAGTATCGTGATAGTAGCGGGTACAGTATACCCCATACAGGAAAGGGACTAGATATCATTTACAACTTAAAGAGCATTAATAGCATTCATTCCAACCACATGGAATTTTATGCTCAGGACACCTATAGAACAGAAAGTAAAGTAGGCATCTTGAGTTTCAACTATGGTGCACGCTTAAGTTACTGGAGCTGGAATAAAGAATGGTTGTTCAGTCCCCGTGTATGTTTGGGATTTGTACCATCTGCCAATGAGAACTTTACTTTCCGGCTAGCTATGGGACTTTATTATCAGCGCCCATTCTACAAGGAACTGCGTGACACGATTACCACCAATGGCAATACCAGAGTTGAACTAAACAAAAATATCAAATCGCAGCGTTCTTTCCAAGTAGTTGCTGGCATGGAATATAAATTCAAATTAGGAGAACGTCCTTTTAAGTTCATCACTGAAGCATACTACAAGGCACAGAGCAATTTGAATCCCTATAATGTTGATAATATAAAGATTGTCTATTACGGAAACAATTGTGCCAGTGGTTTTGTAGCAGGAATTGACTTCAAACTGTACGGAGAATTTATACCGGGTACCGACTCGTGGATAAGTTTTGGTTTGATGAAGGCACAGATGACGCTGAACGGGATAAAGATTCCACAGCCTACAGACCAACGCTACAACATTAACTTCTTCTTTAGCGATTACTTCCCTGGCAGTACGAAATGGAAGATGAACCTAAAGGGTACCTTTGCCCAAGGCCTGCCATTTGGTCCGCCACACACCGGACTGGAACGCAACGCATTTCGTTCCACAGCCTACAAACGTGTAGACGTAGGAATGAACTATCGCTTAATAAACAATGAGGATCATCACATGCGCCGCAATATTGTACGTAATATTTGGCTAGGATTAGATTGTCTTAACATATTTGGTTTCAATAACGTAAGCGGCTACTACTGGGTAACGGACGTTACGAACCATCAGTATGCGGTCCCCAATTACCTGACAGGCAGAATGGTTAATGCGCGCGTACAGGTAGAATTCTGAAAAAGTGTGCTCATTTCTTTGCACAATAAAGAAAATGATGTAACTTTGTAGAGCAAAAATTCTAAAACAACAACAATATAAACTATTACAGAAATGAAAATTTCACGCATTGAGCATTTAGGAATCGCAGTACAGAGCATAGATGAGGTACTGCCCTACTTTCAGGACGTTCTTGGACTGGAAGTTTACAAAACAGAAGTAGTAGAAGACCAAAAAGTTAAGACCGCCTTCTTGAAAGTTGGTGAAGTTAAGCTGGAGCTACTGGAGCCAACATGTCCTGAGAGTACCGTTCAGAAGTATTTGGACAATGGCGGCAGAGGCATTCACCACGTAGCATTCAAAGTAGAAGACGGAGTAACAGAGGCTCTGGCTATGTGCGACGAAAAGGGCATCCGTCTGATTGACAAGGCTCCACGTAACGGAGCAGACGGCCTGCACATAGCATTCCTTCATCCAAAGAGCACTTGCGGTATACTTACAGAGTTATGCGAAGAATAATGAATAATTGCCTGCTGGCCGGTACAATAGTGCTGGCCAGCATGTTTCTGGGGGAACAGCAAATGCAAGCCCAGACACTGACACCAGAGAATCAGCTTATATATCTACGCCATATCATGGAGCAGGCACAAACTGCACAGGAAAAAAATGCCACCATGTTGCTTATTGGCCAGACAGGTACCATGCAGGCTATGATGTATGCACAAAAATACCTGCAGGATAAAACCGTAAAGAAAACTGCCGCAAAGGCTGTCAAGGCTATTGCCAGCACTCATCCCGAATACAACGAGTTTGTTAGCCTCTTTAACGGCAAAGACCTTACGGGATGGAAAGGATTAGTGGAAAACCCCATCAAACGCGCTAAGATGTCTGAAAGCGAGCTGGCTGAGGCTCAGAAGAAAGCAGATGAGATTATGTGTAGAGACTGGACAGTTGAAGATGGTTGTCTAACGTATGTTGGTCATGGGTTTGAGAATATCTGTACCATAAAGAACTACAAGGACTTTGAGATGACTTGCGACTGGAAGCTTGACCCCAACGGCAAAGAGCCTGACGCCGGTGTGTATCTGCGTGGCACGCCACAAGTTCAGATATGGGATATCCGCCGCACTAACGTAGGTGCCCAAGTAGGTTCTGGCGGACTTTACAACAACAAAGAAAATGAAAGCAAGCCATTAAGTGTCCAAGACAATAAGTTAGGAGAGTGGAACACCTTTTACATAAAGATGGTGGGTGACAAAGTTACCGTTAAACTGAATGGTACCGTTGTGGTTGACAATGTTACACTTGAGAACTATTGGGACAGAAGTCAGCCCATCTTCCCCAGTGAACAGATTGAGATGCAAGCTCACGGAAGCAAGGTTTATTTCCGCGACATATTCATCAGGGAATTATAAATGGTATAAACAAAAACCTCTCGCTTATGCAAGAGGTTTTTTTGTTGTGAATCTTTAATTATTGAGCAGGATTTGCAGGAGCATGCAACTTGCCAGCTTTTTCTGCCGCCTTAGCAGCCTTTATCCTTGCCTTCTCTGCTGCCTTTGCTGCCTTCTGAGAAGCTTTCTCTGTTTTAATGGCCGTATCAACAATTTTCTTCTTTTCTTTCACATCCTTCAACTCTACCTTCTTCTTCTCCAACTCAACACTTAAGTTAATGTCTGAAGGATTGGCTTTAACCTTAGCCTTAAGAGCCTTCAACTCATGTCCAAGAATGGTAATCTGTCTTTTATATTGAGAACTCAACGCTTTATTCTGAATCATGGCAGACTCATCTTCTGCGTTGCAGATAACAGGCATGCATAGCATTGCCATTACCATAACTAATTTAAAAAACTTTTTCATACGTCTTATTATTTATTTGTATTCTAAACGATCCTGTTATTCTCCGGAAAAACAACTTTAGGCTGAAACATCTTGGCATCCTCAAAATCCATAAGAGCATAAGAGATAATGATTATTGTATCTCCCACCTGCACTTTTCTGGCAGCAGCTCCATTCAAACATATACAGCCAGACCCGCGCTTTCCCTTAATAATGTATGTTTCTAATCTCTCTCCATTATTATTATCCAAAACCTGCACCTTTTCTCCCGCTATCAATCCTGCAGCATCCATCAAATCCTCGTCAATGGTAATACTGCCCATGTAGTTAAGGTTGGCTTCTGTAACCGTTACACAATGCAGTTTGGATTTTAAAACTTCTATCATCATAATACTTTACTTGTATCTAATATGGTCTATCAAACGTATTGGCTTAGACCCACAAAATACCGTAATACACCCAACAATGCTTTCAGCATCCTGCCATGAACCGATTTCGGCCAAGGTGTTTCCATCTACAATGCTAAAATACTGAACCTTCAACCCTTCTATAGCATCAATATTCTCTACCACATAGTCATGTGTCTGTTGCACATCAAGCCCCAAGGTAGTACTCTTCTTAAGAAAAGCATAGATATTGGCAGCTAAAGCACGCTCCGCATCGGAAAGAAGTGTATTTCTGCTACTCATAGCCAATCCACTTTCTTCGCGTATTACCGGACAGGAAACCATGGTCAGTTTAAAACCAAGATCCTCAACCATACGCTTAATGACTGCAATCTGTTGATAATCCTTTTCGCCAAAATATGCACGATCGGGATTTGTATAAGAAAACAATTTACTTACAATCTGACAGACACCATTAAAATGACCTGGGCGCATAGCCCCCTCCATCACACTGTCTGTAGGAGGATAACTGAATGTGCGCGTATCAGGCTCTGGATAAATTTCCTCAACAGAAGGGGCAAAAGCAATCTGTGCACCACACTGCTCCAAGAGTTTACAATCAGCTTCTAAAGTCCTAGGGTATCTTTCTAAGTCTTTTTTATCGTTGAACTGTGTTGGGTTCAAGAAAATGCTAACAACAGTGACATCATTTTCAGAAACGCTACGTTTAACAAGTGATGCATGCCCGGCATGCAAAGCACCCATTGTAGGCACAAGGCCAATGGTACGTCCTTTTTGGCGTTCAACTTGTAATTTCGATTGTAGTTCCGATATTTTGTGAATAATCATCATATGCTTTTAACTCAAAAACCATGCAAAATAACACAGAAAAAAGCAAACAAAGAAACAATTTCAGTAAAATATTCCAAAAATAAGCAAATTAGCACGCGAGTAACTCTTTTAAACCATTCTTTTTTCGTATCTTTGCATGTGATAAAGCTCCAGAACAATGACGAAAGCAAAAAAAATCCTTTTTATTACACAGGAAATTGCACCTTACGTGCCAGATTCACCAATGACAAAAATAGGCAGAGAATTACCTCAGGCTATTCAAGAGAAGAGCAGAGAAATACGAACTTTCATGCCTAAATGGGGTATTATTAATGAACGCAGGAATCAGTTGCACGAAGTCATTAGGCTTAGCGGAATGAATTTAATCATTGACGAGACCGACCATCCGTTAATTATCAAAGTTGCCAGTATCACATCTTCTCGTATGCAAGTATACTTTATTGATAATGACGACTATTTTGGCAAAAGAGGCATGTCTCGTGACGAGCAGAAAAAAGAATATGATGACAACGCCGAACGGGCAGTATTCTATGCTCGCGGGGTATTGGAAACTGTAAAGAAATTACGCTGGACGCCAGAGATTATTCATTGTCAGGGATGGATGAGTAGTATAATCCCCTACTACATTAAGACCGCCTATGCTGAGGAGCCGTCCTTCCGTGACTGCCGCATTATTTTTACCCCATCAGAAGAAAATCTTACAGCAGTGTTGCCAGAGAATTTCGACAATATAATCAGATTTAGAAACACGAGTTCAGAAGATTGGGAATGCCTTAATACAACGAATAACACTCAATTACTCAACTTTCTTGGCATGAAATATGCTGATGGAGTAAGTCTTGTTAAACCAGAGCCATTATTCCGGAATTTTATCAAAGAACATGACATTCCATATTTGGCAGCACAAAAACCAGAGAATTTTGCTACGGCATACTCTAATTTCTACGACAAGATTTGGAGTATCGGGAAGGAAGATATAGATGACACAGACGAAGATTAGTACAAACACATATTTATGAAACATTATCTGGCAATTCTACTATTACCTGTTTTATTTATCAGCTGCACAGAAACAACCTCTTCCATTGGAATGTTTCCAGAGGCTGATGATATTGAAAACTCGTATGCCATTCATAACGTTTACACAAGATCCATTCTATTAGACTCTGTATTATACAAAGGCACTTATAACTATCTTGGAAGTATTAAGGACCCTGAAACAGATATAGAAATAAAGGCAAATTTTGCAGCTCAGTTCCACACATTCGAGAACTATACTTTCCCAAGTAAAAACCTTATGTTCCCTGATACTGGGAATAATCATTCACAAGATCCTGTGTCTTGTGATTCTATAATATTACGTCTCTTTTATAACGGATATTATGGAGATCCTAACAATCCTATGAAACTGGAAGTTTACCAGTTAAGCCGTGACAAGATAATAGAAGAAGATTCTGTTTACTATGTCAACACGGATCTCGAACAATTTGTTGATGCCAACGCTCAACCCATTGCCACAAAGGTTTTCACTGCAGTAGATTATTCCATATCAGAAGAGATCCGTAAAAAAGACACGTATAGTGCCAACATATGTATCGCCCTCCCCAAAGAATACGGGAACAAGATGCTTAATGATTACTACGAGCACCCTGATTTCTATAAAAATTCATACAACTTTATCCGTAACGTATGTCCTGGCTTTTATTTTAAGATAAAAGGTGGTATTGGAACTATGGTAGATGTAGAGGTCAGTACCTTGGATTTGTATTTCACATATTATGATGCGAACGAACCTGACAGTGTGTATGCAGGACTAAGCAGATTTGCTGCTACACCAGAAGTAATACAAAGCACGCAGTTTACAAACGGCGATTTACAAGAATTAGTTGACGATAATAATTGCACCTATATTAAAAGTCCCGCTGGCATTGGAACAGAGGTAACGATTCCAATAAACGAAATATTCGAAAACCACGAAAACGATAGCATTAGCAAAGCACAACTCACATTAACTAGATATAATAATAGTGTAAACAATGATTACACATTAGATATTCCAGAAAACGTTGTCATGATAAGAAAAGATGAGATTGTATCTTTCTTTAAAAACAGTAAGACTCCTAACGACCAGACCTCTTTCTGTACAGAATTTGACGCAACATATAATACTTATTCATTTGACAACCTTGGAAGACTTATCACTTATTGCCACGAAGAAAAATTAGCTGGAATGAAAAATTCCGGACTCAGCGAATCAGATTGGGAAAATGCTCATCCTAATTGGAATAAGATGGTTATTATACCTGTTAGTATAAAGCAAACCACTGATACTTACGGATACACTAAGTATATAAGTGTTACCCATGACATGAACATGAGCAGTGCCAGATTAGTTGGTGGTCCGAATAATCCAATAAAAATGCAAGTCTTATATAGCCGATTCAAGTAAAATTAGCATATAACATTAAAAGGGCCTAAGAGAATTTCTCAGGCCCTTTATTATATATATAAGGTATTATTACTTCTTGCTTTTGGCAGAAGCTTTCTTCGTCACAACCGTTTTAGGGGTCGTCGTCTTTTTGGGAACTGAAACTTTCTTAGCTGAAACTTTCTTAGCTGAAACCTTTGTCTTTTCTGCATCCTTGCCCTCTTCTTTTGGTTCGTATTTCTCAAGACGTGCGCGCAATCGACTTATCTCATTTTCCTTCACATTGAGCTCATTGCCCATGTTGGCAATCTGCGTATAAAGACTATTTAGCTCATCGTTCTCAACTGCATCCGAATATAAATCCTTCACACGTTTCAAGAAGTCACCCAAGATATTCATATAATTGGTAAAGGCGTCATATTCGTTTTCATAAATACCACGATATGTGCCGATACCATTATTCTTGGTTGTCATGAAGCGGAAGTTATCCGTAGCCTGAAGTCGGTCCCAGTCTTGCTGGATTCTACGGTCACGGCATGCCAAAATACGGCCTACGATCTTCTCGTCATACAGTTTGTTGAATGCCTCACGTTGCAGATTATTTCCAAGCATGCTACTGGTATCACGCTCTTCATCATTCCAACTTACAGGATATACCACCTCAAGAGGTCCCGCTGGCCTATTCTTTGCAATGACCTCACTAGGAGTTGCAAACTGAATACCTGCAGGATCTATTGAAGGAAGTGCACGCAAGAAATCAAGAATGTGACTCTCAAGAGGCTGATAGATACCTAAGGCTGATAATTCCATCATGATGTTAACAACCTTCTCTTCTTCAGGAAGGTTTTTAATCCAACCAATATATTTATCTGCCATTAAGGGAAACTCTGGCCATGAAGCATCGTTGAAACGAAGACTGATATCATCACTCAACTTGTAATCACGCAGCAGAAGAGAGAGGCGTGCATCTTGTGCACAACTATATACATAATGAGGACTCTTCCACCCTAAGATATGCTTGGCACCTTCCACCATCATACCCTTGAATCCCATCTCTGATACCATAGTACCTATCTCGTCGTTGTATATCAGAGAACTGTTGCGAACTACCTTTGGCATCTGTCCAAACAATTGCTTAATCTTTTTTGCCTGACGTTTCAACTCAGCCTGGAAATTCTCTACGCTACCTAATGAAGACAAACCATGACTGTAAGGCTCTGCCAAAAACTCCACGCAACCAGTCTCGTTAAGTTGTTGCAAGACATCCAAAACCTCTGGGGCATACTGCTCCAATTGCTCTAAAGAAACACCACTGATACTGAATGCAACCTTGAAGCCTTTTCCGTATTGCAATGTCATCTCAAGCAATGTACGTAATGCAGGAAGATAGCTGCGCTCGGCTGTTTCCTGCGTTACACGTTCGTTCTCATAATCATCATAGTAATAATGATCTGTTCCTATGTCAAAGAAACGATAACGTTTTAGGTGAATAGGTTGATGTATCTCGAAATATAAACTAATTGTTTTCATATTATACATTATTAGTTAAGTACGACTTCTATTTTATATCCTTGACTGCATTCAAATAATCTCCATTGTCAAACCAGCCCCTTGAAATAAGCTGATTATAACACTCTCTGATACGCAAGCCAACTTTCTCCCATGTAATCTGGTCTACCTCCTTGATGCCCTCTTCAGCCAGATAATTGTGCAAGGCATCATTCGTACAGATGCTGTAGATAGCGTTAGCCATTGCATCTATATCCCAGTAATCCACCTTAATTACGTTGCGCAAGATCTCGCCGCAACCAGACTGCTTAGAAATAATACAAGGACAACCGCATTGCATTGCCTCCAAAGGAGCAATACCAAAGGGTTCACTTACACTGGGCATCACAAAGACATCTGAATTCTTGTAACACTCATAGACCTGTTTTCCACGTTGGAAGCCTGGGAAGTGACATCTGTCGGCAATTCCATAAGCAGCTGCCAGATCTATCATGGCATACATCATGTCACCACTTCCTGCAAAACAGAATCGGATGTTATGAGAACGGTCAAGAACACGCTTGGCTGCCTCGATAAAATATTCCGGTCCCTTCTGCATGGTAATACGTCCCAAATAAGTAACTACCTTTTCATCTGGGTTCTTATGTGGTTCAATGTTTTTAATCTCATCAGAAAGTGGATATACAGCATTATGCATAGCCACACACTTTCGTGGGTCCTGGTGATACTGGTTGATAACTGTCTGTCGGGTAAGTTCGCTCACACACATGATGCAGTCAGCATGATCCATACCATTTTTCTCAATACTGTAAACGGTAGGATTTACCTTACCACGAGAACGGTCGAAGTCTGTTGCATGAACATGTATGCAAAGAGGCTTTCCACTAACCATCTTGGCATGTACTCCTGCAGGATATGTCAGCCAGTCATGAGCATGAATCATGTCAAACTGTTCACTGCGAGCCAAAACTCCTGCAATAATGGAGAAGTTATTAATCTCTTCATGCAGGTTTCCCGGATAGCCTCCGGCAAATCCGATACAGCCCAAATCATCCAATCCCTGCAGATAATTGAAGTCGGCATACAAATGATCACGGAAACGGAAATAGTCTTCTGCCGTATGTCCCACAAAACGACCCTTTATCCAGTCGTAATTAGCATCACGCCATACAACAGGAACTTGACTCATGTTTATAATTTTGAGGAATTTCTCCTCTTCTCCTGTAGGACGAGGCATACAGAATGTTGTTTCCACATCTCCCTGCAGACTGAGCCCTTTGGTAATACCATAGGAAGCAACTGCCAATCCTCCATAGATTTTAGGAGGAAACTCCCATCCGAACATTAATACTTTCATCTTACTGCTCCTCCTTTTATATTAAACCTCATTATACTTATCTAACAACTTCACGATGCGCATGATACCCGAGACGTTCATGGCAAAACTGATAGCACCGCGTCCATGGAAAGGTGGATTTCCATCAAACAGTTCTGGAATTGTACCTATGCAATGATAGAAAAGTTCCTCCTCGTACCCCACCAAGAGACGGTCTACATAACTGAGACGACTTAACTTGTAAACCTTCAGGCACGCCTCCATATAGAAGCCTGCCAACCAAGGCCAGGCAGTTCCCTGATGATATGCATAATCACGTTGTACCTGTGGACCTACATACATCGGATTATAACCACGACTCTTAGGAGACAATGACCTGAGCCCCTTTGGAGTACACAACTCCTTCGTACAATAGTCGAGTACCGATTTCTGCTGTTTCTTGTCAAGTGGAGAATAATCCAAAGCTACAGCAAAAACCATATTCGGACGTACGTCATAGTTTCTGTATCCGTCTACACAATAATCGCACAAGTACCCAAATTCATTATAGAACATCGGTGCAAAACTGCTTGCACAAAGGCTTGCAGCGTTTTCAAGAACAGCCGTAAAATGTTCGTTCTTTACATGCTTACATAATTCAGTGCAGAATCTTAGGGCATTATACCAAAGTGCGTTGAACTCTACAATATAGCCTGTACGTGGTACTATGGGGCGTCCGTTTGCAGAACTGTTCATCCAAGTAACAGCTTTTTCACGTCCCTCACTATAAACCAATCCGTTTTCCTTTATCTGAAGATTCGGGTGATTACCACCACGCAGCCATTCCATAATATCCCAGAGAAGATGCCCGTATTTCTCTTCACACTTCTCCATCGAGACAATATTAGAATATTGCTGGATACACCAGATTGCCCACAACAGCACATCGGGGTGTTCCATTTCTGTAACGCTCACGCTCAAAGGTTTGCCTGCCATAAATTCACGAATGGCTTTCTCGGCTGTCACCATTACATCCTCAAATTTCTTCACCTCATTGTTCGTAAGGGTAAGACCCGGCAGTGAGATAAACATATCTCTGGCACGACATTTGAACCAAGGATAGCCAGCCAAGACATAATCTTCATGCTCGCGATGCACGAAGAATTGATGGGCGCTGTTTACCAAGGTGTTATAGAAATTGTCTCTGGGAGTACGCACATTCAACTCATAATCTGCCAGTCCTGCCAGCTTGTCCACATCCACTTCCTCCAAACCTGCAGCAAAAACAACACTTTCTCCCTTTCCGATGGTAAACTCAAAATAGCCGGGTACATACAAATCTTCATCACTGGCATAGCCGCGTTCTTGCTCTTTTGGATATTCCAGACCTCTGTACCAGTCTGGACGGAAGACAAACTCGTTTTCCTTATTTAACTGCATGTACAGATTGGGATAACCCTCATACATACAGGTTTTAATACCATTCTTTACCGGATAGTAGTCTCTGTTAACCCTTCCGTTTTCATGCGTAAACTCACGAACACTGCGGAATGCCAAGAATGGCTGAAGGCGAAGCGTTGTTTGGCTGTGAGCATCAAGCAACGTATATCTGATGATAATACGGTTCTCAAAATGCTGGAACATCTGCTCACGCTTCAGAATCACACCTCCGACCCTGTAAATAGTGGTTGGAACCTGTAATGAGTCAAACTCACGGATGTACTTATGTCCCCTAGGACTGAAATTATCGCCTCTGTATTTATGCAGGCCCAAATTAAATTCAGCTCCGTGCTGTATTACAGTAGCATCCAAAGAGGACAACAGGACATGGTTCTCATCGTCCAATTCTGGAACAGGCACCACCAGTAAACCATGATATTTGCGTGTATTGCAGTCTACAATAGTTGTACAAGAATAGGCGCCCGAACGGTTTGACCGAAGAACCTCCTTTGGCAATGAGTCTGCCAAATTTGTCATCAATGTCTTATCGAATCGTAAATAGCTCATAATTGTTGTATAGTAGAAGCTTTGGTTAAATATGTTAGTTTTTGTTTATTTTGTAGTCACTATGACTTCAAAATTATAAATTTTTCATATACAAAACAACGAACATTAGCATTTTTTTGCGTCGGAAAGTCAAATTACATGGAATTTACAGCAATTTTGGGGAAGAATGTTTGGAAAAGCGTGTTTTTTAGCATACCTTTGTACACAAGAATGCAAGATTTGGTATTAGTGGATGTTTGACAACGAAGAGGTATTAAATAATCTGTCTGAATTGGCAGTCACCCTAACTGTGGAAGAAAAAAGACAAGTGGCGATGCACATGGTTGTTCGCACATTTGAAAAAAACGAGATTATCTACAGCGAGGGAGATGAGCCAAAGAATCTTTTGTGTCTCATAAAAGGTAAAGTCAAGATTTACAAAGAAGGCGTTGGAGGCAGAAACCAGATTGTACGAGTAGTACGACCTGTGGAGTATTTCGGCTACCGTGCAGCTTTTTCCGAGGAGAACTATGTTACTGGAGCAGCAGCCTTTGAAGCATCCACCATTGCCATTATTCCTATGCGGCTTATCTATTCCATCGTCGACAGGAATGCCCATCTCTGTAATTTCTTTATCCGCAAGCTAGCCAAAGCCTTGGGCAAGAGTGACGAACGTACGGTAAACCTCACCCAGAAACACATCAGGGGACGTTTGGCAGAAAGCATCCTTTTCCTGAAAGAAAACTATGGTGTTGAGGAAGACGGATGTACACTTAGCATCTACCTAAGCCGCGAGGATATGGCCAACCTGAGCAATATGACCACAAGCAATGCCATTCGTACCCTAAGCCTTTTTGCTCAGGAAAAGATGATCGCTATTGATGGTCGTAAGATTAAGATTATCAACGAAGAAGCTCTCCGCAAAACATCCGAGATAGGTTAATTCTGCTCCATCAGTTCCAGAATCCTGTTCACCTTTTCCTCCATAGGGAGCAAAGCATCTATCCAGTTTATCTGTATACCCCTGCGCTCCATTCCTCTGAACCACGTCATCTGACGTTTGGCAAACTGATGAATGGCAATTTCCAGTTGTCGTACCATCTCGTTGTATGACAGTTGCCCAATGCAATACAGCGTCAGGTACTTGTACTCCAAGCCATAATAAATAAGATCGTCAGGGGAAACCTTCTCCAACAGCTTCTGCACCTCCTGCACCATGTTCTCTTCCTCAAGGCGTTTGTGCAGACGATCTGTTATTTTCTTCCTGCGAAGCTCCCTGTCGATGTTCACACCAATCGTAAGGCTTTTCACCTGGGGGAACTCGCGTTCCTGAATATTATTCTGTCTGTAATATTCCTGAATCTCTATCGCACGTATGGCACGCTTGGGTGTATCAACATCTGTGGTATTATGCAGCGTTTTGTAACCTTTCAGTATTTCTGTCAGTTGCTCCAGGCTGTAATCCGCCAATTGTTCCCTTAAAGTTGCGTTTTCAGGAACAGGAACCATCTTGTAACTCTTCAGTACCGACTCAATGTACAACCCTGTTCCTCCACACAGGATAGGCAACTTCCCCCTCTCTATAATATTATAATAGGTATACCAGAAATCCTGCTGGTATTGGAAGAGGTTATACTTCTCCCCTGCCTCTGCAATATCTATCAGATGATAAGGCACTTTTACAGTTGAGGGTTGAGAGTTAAGAGTTGAAAGTTGGGAAACCGTATAATCTGCAAGGTCCTTTCCCGTACCAATATCCATACCCTTGTACACCTGACGACTGTCTGCACTTATTATCTCAGCATCGCCTACCTTAGCTGCCAAATGTGCTGCCAAAGTTGTCTTACCCGATGCTGTAGGGCCCAATATGGTAATAATATCAGCTTGCATACGTTTATATTAGGAATAGCTAAACGTCAATTACACTGGACTCAGAGAGGAATGTCTCGCTAACCACTAATCGCTAACCGATTTGTCACGTTTAATCAGAACTCTGTCAACGCTTTGACAATGTTTTGTCAGCGCTTTGACAATGTTCTGTCAACGTTTGACAATAAAGAAGTCCACGCGTGGACGACACTCTGTATCATTTTATGATTTCTTCAATGGCTTTACGCTTCTTTTCCTTCAGCTCGTCAGCTGGATAGCCAATAGGAATCAGGACAGCTGCTTCCTCATTCTCACCTAGGTTAAAGGACTTCTTGCACAGTTCAGCATCAAAGTTACAAACCCAGCATGTGCCGAGTCCTTGTTCAGTTGCAGCTAAACAAAGATGCTCAACTGCAATGGCTATGTCAATATCACCATGGTGCTTGCCATCGAATCTAACCCATTCTTCATCATGCAGGATTGAGGCAATGATAACTACTGGAGCCGTAGCAATCCATTCACGGTTATAGCATTGGCCGATTTTCTTCCTATCCTCCTCACTGCTGATGATACGGAACATCCACGGCTGCTTGTTCACAGCAGAAGGAGCAAACCGGACACACTCCATAATGTAGTCCAGTTTTTCCTTTTCAACACTCGTAGGCATATAGCTCCTACAGCTATATCTTCTCTTTATCAATTCCAATAATTCCATATTATCCAAGTTTTAACATGAACCGTTCCCTGTCAACAATGAATCTCAGATGTGTACCTTCACCAAGCAACGTATTACCAGCTCCTTTGCCGTTTCAGGAAATTCTCACGATGGATAGGAGTCTCGTCATATAGGTGAACTACAATGTCGCCAAGCATTGGTTGAATCTTTCCTTTCATTTATTTCTTGATTCTGCCGACAAAATTACACAAAAAAAGGGAAAAACATTCAATTCTGGAGTGAAGATATGTTATTATGGCAATTTTCTTGAAAATTGAGTAATTCTGTAATCGCTTAGAAACAGTCTGATTTTGGGTAGCCATACATCCGGTAAGCCCAGACGATTAGCCTTTATTTCAATAATACCTTCATTAATCTCAAAAGTTGGTACAAAAGTACGAAGAATTCTCCAAATATCAGATGAAAATACTACCTTTGCAATATACTTTATGAGAAATAGCAATGGCAAATTAAAGACCCCGAGATACGATTATAAACATGATTAAAATGAAAAAGATTCTATTCGCTTTTGCTGCCATGATTATTTTAGCAGCATGTGGAAACAAAAAAGCAGTCGCTCTTGCTGAGAGTGACGAAAAATGTAATGAAGTGGCCTTTGAGGTGGCCAAGAACTACTTCTTCAAGAACGACCAGGAGATTCCTTCGAATCCGAAGATTACGACTGCGGAGGAGTTTGGAAAACTTTTCGGCATGGCCACGAGGATGGGTAAGGAAGGTAAACCTACGGAGATTGACTTCACCAATCAGTTCGTGCTGGCCATCGTGCTGCCTGTAACGAATTTCGCCACGGAAATCACTCCGGACAAACTTAAAGAGAAGGGCGACACGCTTTTCTATTTCTATAATGCCAAAGTGGACGGTGCACAATCATACAGCACACGACCCATCTCGCTCATCATTCTCGACAAGAAGTATGCAGACAAGCAGATTGTGATGGTTAACGAGCAGGTGAAAGATTACTACGCTGCCATCGAACGCTATCTGGCAGAACAGATTGCCGGCTACTATGCTAAGGGCGAATACAGCGTACCCGTCTATCAAGAGGTGGCCGTCAACGACAGCGATTCCACAGACATCCGCATCTGGGGCGATTTCTGGGTGTACAACTACAAACAGAAAGGCGACACGCTGAAATGTGTCTCTGGCGGTAGCCATCCCGGCCTGATGCACATCTGCCAGATGGGTGAATACTTCTATGTATCCGATTTCGAACAGATTGAGGACGGCTCTCGTTTCCTACCCAGTGCCAAGCGCATTTTCGGCGAGTATTTCGAAACCTTCCAAATCCACCACAGCGATGGTGATGAGCATGAGAGGCTCAGGCATGATGTGTTGCGTGCATTCGTTCACGACCACGGACTATCTGCCACCATGTACCAGGACTATGGCTGGCCTGCAAAGGAACTGAAATGACAGAAGCAGAATCGCTATTTTCAGAATTCTCCGAATTTTGGATGAGATTTGGGTCTGATTTTGGGTAACGAAGAATATGAAAATCCGCGTAACTTATTGAAAAAACAATTAGTTGCGCGGATTTATCAGCGGAGAGAGAGGGATTCGAACCCCCGGTGCCTCTCAGCACGCCGGTTTTCAAGACCGGTGTAATCGACCACTCTACCATCTCTCCGAACTCTCTTATGAGAGGCTTTTGGTCTAAAAGCGCTGCAAAGGTAAGGACTTTAGGCGAGACTGCCAAACATCCTAAGGACTTTTTTTTATTTCACAAGAATTTTCTTTCCATTAATTATATATATGCCCTTATTCAGTTGAGAGTTAGAAGTTGAGGGTTGGCTATTTAATATTCTTCTTCCGCTCAAGTCATATACCGCATTATTGTGAATTGTGGATTGTGAATTATGAACTGTAGCTATACCATCTATGACAGCATCAGACAAGAACTGGAACCAATTTACGGAAAACAGTTTTACGTTAGAGGTGCCCGTAGCAACCATATATATATTATGTATGCCACTAACAGGGACGTTAAGCGTCTTGGTGAATGTATCCCATATATTAGTGCTGGCACCTTCTTCATCACCTGCGAGTGTACAGAGCAACGTACCTTCCTCGTCATTAGGTGCGTCCAAGTAAACATTCAGCTTAGCCGTGATACGTGAATAGCTGGCTCTGATTGTGACGTATTTAGCTGAGTCCGTACCAAAATCCACATTCTTATAACCCACATAGTTGGCATTCTTCATGCCAGAGGCCATACCCGTACCATCATCCGTATTACCCGCATCTGCGATATTGGCACTTTTAATAAAATTAAAATGCTCAGCCTGAATGGGCTCATAGGCATTATGCTGATCCACAACACCCAAGTGAGCATTAAAGGCTGCAGAAAGACATGTACTGTTGCCAAAGGCCTCGAAGGTCTTCAACTCACCTCCCTCCTGATGCTTAAAATCTTCTTCTGCCTTAGTAAGCCATGCCGAAGAAGTGATACCGCCCGAATTTCGGTTATTCCATGCATGATAGGCATTCTTGGCCATCCAGTCATAATATGTGGGTGCATTCATATCCTCGGCATACCTACGTATGTATCGCATCAGTATCCCTTTAAATCCGCATAGGTCGCCCCTTACCGTCTGACAGACTTTTATGATGCCGTGACCGTCAGCCAGTTCCTTCACCGACCATTTGATAATAGCATCGGCATCTGTCTTATACATAGAATCCTTGTAGTAATTATAAAGCATAACAGCGGCCCCTAAACAAGTTCCCTGATTGTAGGTTGATGCCCAATAGTTATAATTCTTGGTACCCTGATCATAAGAGTCCCACACCTTACCCGTAGGCTTTCCGCCAGAGAATTCATAAAGTTGCTTGCGGTTAGCAAGATAGGTCTTCTTGGCCTTCTCGTAATACGACATATCGGCAGTAGCTATAGCCAGATAACAAGCACAGACGGAAGCAGGACCATTAATACATGCATTGGTTCCCTGACCAGAGTTATGTTTCCATTGCAGGAGGTCGTTACCATAGCAGTCAGCCCGTTGAAACATACCATCAAAGTTTGTTTTAGCCGTATTCAGATACTTAGTGGTTCCTGTTAGCAGATAGGCGCGAACACAGGCAATACACATCCAGGCAATATCGTCGTTATACTCGTTGTAACCAGACACACCACTCTGATACCATGTACTTTTGTTACGTGAAATAAAATTGGTATAGAGATTCTCAAACATGGTGGCATAATCCTGATTACCCGTCGTCTCGTATGCATCAAGGATGGTCTCGAACATCTCGGCATCGCCCCACCAGCCACCATTGTCTATACTGTATCCTGTACTCTGCCTCTTATAATGACGGCTCTTGAACTTCGCCATCATATTATCACGCATAGATTTAGAGAATCCGTAAGGCTCTGCATCTTGATCTACTTCTACACTCCATTCTATGAGTTCGGGATCTGCCGTTGATGCCGTAAGCAGTTTTACTCCGGTGCCGTCTGCAATTTCGGCATCAGAAGACAAGGCTAATCTGCGGGCTGTACCAATGAAAATGTTGTACTTGTTGTCAGAACCCTCAACAGGAACAATTTCCCATGCTCCTCGGCTCATATTCCTTGTAATCTGCCCCACTACAGCCTTGTTGGTAGCAGCCGATATGCCGCCAAGATAGAGCTGCGAATAGACATTCTGCAGGAAAAAAGTCCCTCTGCCAGTTTCAACAAGCATCCAACGCTGAGAATGGGTCTTAGTTTCTGTCCAGAGAACAGCATTTTTGGAAGCATCGAGCGAGGAGTTTTCCACCATCAGAGAACGGCCTCCACGAATAAGACGGACCACCTGTCCTGCCTCGAAGGCATACGTCATCGAACTTATAAAGAACGATAACACTAAAACCATTAGGTTTTTTGAAAAATCAGACATAGTTAATATCACTTATAGTTTATACATTTAAAGTTTTACAACGTGTACATCGCCCCTTGCTGTGCATCTTGGCACCACAATTTCCACACACATATCTCGCTCGGAAAAATCTGAAGTACCTGCATATAAGGGCAACAGACAAGAGCACAAATAATATATACCCTACCCAACCCAAAACAGCCTGCGAGAATACCAGATAACATACCACACATACGCCCAGCAAAGAGAAGAGATAAAGAATGGCCTCTGGTATGGGCAAAAGAGTAAACACCTCGTCGATAGTAGCAATGATAAGCACCACCAAAAGCCAGATACTGGCAATAAAAAGTCCCAAGATAAGGGGAAGATCGAACGGGTTAAGCGTAGGATGATAATAATACATCACCCATGTCTCAGGCACCAGTCGCTGAATGCTGGCATAAAGAATGGCTGAACTGGACAACGTAACAGCCAACAAAGTGGGATAAAACGAACTAATATCCCTTACAAAAATCACATGAAAATGGGAGTGACGTATCTGCCTCCATACAATGACAACAAGTACGATAAAGACAACACCCAGAAAATACCACAGATGACGCTGACTGAATAGGTATATAAACTCCGAAATAGGGTCGTCTGGTACTACGCTGGAAAGGAAAGTGTTTTGGTGAATCCATCCTTGCGTGAACTGGTCGCGCGCCACCTTTACCCATATACTATCAATAGAATCCTCGGGAATAACTACAATTTGAGCCACCACAAGAGGATCGTCGTAATAGAGAACAACGCTGTCAGAAAGTGTGTCGATGGGCATATTGTGAAGCGGCTCCTGCGTCTGCAGCCACATACTATCGGCAGTAAGATAGAAGTTATCATTCACGGCATATAGCGTCATCTCATCAGCTGGATAATAGCAAGCCGTGAGTAATACCAATGTCATGAGAAAAAGACAGACCTTACGCATGAAGCACCTTCATTTCACATTGTTTACAATCAAACTCTAAACGGAATCGCCTACCATCTTTAGAACAAAGATAGAAGGGTTCCTGATATGGACTCTTCACATGATGATGTTTCGGACACCATCCCATCTGATAGCGCAAACAAAAACGACATGTCATCAGTGGCTGTCCTTCAGGCACCCTGCCTGTTACCTCTAAGGCACTGATGGGTTGTAAGTCGCATGAATCAGACACAAACTGTTGAGACAGCCGGTTGCTGATATTAAAATCAAAACTTCCAGAAGGAACCGACACATTAGGAGAATGCTTCACAAAAGACTTTTTGTCAGGTAGTTCTTCTTTTTCTATATCAAGCTGCGCTATGATACTTCGCCTCCATTCAGCCAACATACTACGCGGGATGAACCAAGGCTGCGAGAAACAAATCTCCACATTTTTGGCATAATAAATTGTATCGCCCAACTTACTCAACACATCTTTTATACTAGCGGTCTGGTCGGTACGTGCCAACTGATGCTCAGCGTGAAATGTCATTTGACATTGAACTTCGGCCTTTACTTTTAGTTCAAAGCCCTCTTTTGTTTCACTAAGCGTAAAGTATAATGGAATCCTACGGACAGCTGTTTCACGCGCCATAAGCTTCTCCCATTGCTGGTCGTAATTGCGCCAAAGCACATCGCCCTTCTTTACATCAGGCATCTCGGCAGGATAAAGGTGATTGCCCTCTACCCTGTTCACCCTGAAGCCCTGCAACTGCCCCTGTGCATCCAAGAAGCACAGACCGTCGCCATTACTGAAAGGGGTTGTGCCAGATACTACGATACAACCATGCCTAACCTCCTTAACGTGCCCTACCAACTGACCACGACTCTTGGGCGTATCAGGTGAAGCCAGGTCGTCAGTCCTTCCATGCAGAAAGTAATTGGTAAAACCGCGAGAGAAACTACGGGCAGGATCAGGAGTAAAGAAGAACTCTTCCTCACCAATCGATGAACGCTGGTATTCTGGCCTGCGACGCAATATCGCATCTATCTGCTGGCGGTAATAAGCCGTAATGTTCTTGACATAAGAGACATTCTTGAGCCTGCCTTCTATCTTAAAACTACGCACACCGGCATCCATCATCTCCTCAAGATGACGACTACGGTTCATGTCACGCAAGGAGAGAAGGAATTTGTCTGCTACAATAACCTCTCCATTTTTGTCTTCCAACGAAAAAGGTAACCTACAGAACTGTGCACACTCTCCCCTGTTGGCTGAACGTCCGAAACAATACTGCGAAGCATAACACCTACCACTATACGAAACACAAAGGGCGCCATGCACAAAAGCTTCGAGCGCCACATCAGGAACAGCGTCGTGAAACTCTCTTATCTGCTCAAGAGGCAACTCACGAGCCACAACAATCTGCTGATAGCCAAGTTCTTTAAGGGCAACCGCCTTCTCCGGAGTACGGTTATCCATCTGTGTACTAGCGTGCAGAGGGATTGGAGGTAACTCCAACTTCAGCAATGCCAAGTCCTGCACAATCAGCGCATCAACTCCCACATGATAAAGTTCCCAAATTAAAACCTGCGTATCCTGCAGTTCATCGTCATACAGTATGGTATTGACTGTTACATATACCTTAACCTTAAACTGATGAGCATACTCACAAAGCGTTGCTATATCCTGCACGGAATTTCCTGCCGAGGCACGGGCACCGTATTTGGCAGCACCTATGTATACGGCATCAGCACCATGGTCTACAGCTGCAATGCCGCACTCCAGGTTGCGTGCAGGGGAAAGCAATTCAATGTATGTCATCTATATTATAAGGTGTCTCTTGATATACATAATAATTGAGCCAGTTTTGGAACATAAGGTTGCCGTGGGCACGCCACGTTACAAGGGGTCCTTGCTCCATATCATCGTCCTTATAATAATTATAAGGTTTCTGAATAGGAAGCCCCTTTCCAAGGTCGCGCTTGTACTCTGTATCCAACGTATTGGGCGAATACTCTGAGTGACCCGTGATAAATATCTCCCTACCCTCGCGTGCCATCACCATGGATACACCACTCATGGGACTTTCTGCTATAAGCGTTAGCTCTGGAACCTTAAGTATGTCCTCTCTTCGAATCTCTGTATGTCTGCTGTGAGGCATGTAAAATACATCATCGAACCCGCGGAAGATAGGCAATGTCTTATCTGATGGATACTGAGGGAAGATGCCAAACATCTTCTGCGGCAACGGATACTTAGGCACTCCATAGTGATAGTATAGACCTGCCTGAGCAGCCCAACAGATATACATGGTGCTGGTAACATGCGTTCGGGCCCAAGAAAAAATCTCACTTATCTCATCCCAATAGGTAACCTCATGATAATCAAGATGCTCAACGGGAGCACCTGTGATAATCATACCATCGAACTTCTCATTACGCATCAGCTCAAAGTCGCGATAGAATGCCCTCATGTGCTCAATAGGCGTATTCTTGCTGGTGTGCGCCTTTACCTTCATAAACTGAACTTCCAACTGAAGAGGGCTGTTAGAAAGAATACGTATAAGGTCTGTCTCTGTAGTAATTTTCAGAGGCATGAGGTTCAGAATAACAATCCTTAATGGACGGATATCCTGCGTGTTAGCTCTGGAATCTGCCAGCACAAAGATGTTCTCGTTTTTCAGAAGGTCTATGGCCGGTAATCTGTCTGGAAGTCTTAATGGCATCTTATTCTAAATTAAAATGAAGAATGAAGAGTGAAGAATTTTCAATTTACCAAATGGTTACACGTTCTTCCTTAGGCACAAACATAGGGTCTTTCTCTGTAATGCCAAACGCATCGTACCAGGCATCAATGTGAGGCAACTGACCGTTTACGCGCCACATGCCCAACTGGTGCGGGTCACTCTTCACACGCTTCTGAATCTCCTCGTCGCGGATATTCTGCGCCCAGACATTAGCGTATGCCAAGAAAAAGCGCTGTTCAGGTGTGAAACCATCAATATCCTTCAGCGGAGCCTTTGCTGTAGCATTCTTGAAAGCCTGGAAACTTACCATCAAACCTCCGTGGTCTGCCATATTCTCACCCAAGGTAAGAGAACCATTGGCAAAGAGACCGGGCAACACCTCTATCTTGTTATGGTATTCACGCATTACAGCTATACGCTCCTCAAAACGTTTGGTATCTTCCTCACTCCACCATGTAACCAAATTTCCATTCTTATCATATTTGCTACCCTGATCATCAAATCCGTGAGTCATCTCATGACCGATAACAACGCCAATAGCTCCATAGTTGAAAGCATCATCGGCATTCATATCAAAGAAAGGAGGCTGTAGAATGCCAGCAGGGAAACAGATTTCGTTGGTGGTGGGATTGTAGTAGGCATTCACCGTCTGAGGAGTCATATACCACTCATCCCTGTCAACAGGTTTGTTCAACTTAGTACGAACCATGTCTTTAAGCTCCCATTCGTTAACGGCAAGCATATTATTAAGGTAATTCTCGCCAATCTCCAGATCGCTATAGTCTTTCCATTTGTCAGGATAACCCACCTTTACATAGAAAGCATCCAGTTTTTCGTGAGCTACCTTTTTGGTCTCATCGCTCATCCAATCCTGAACATCTATACGCTCGCCCAAAGCAATCTGCAAATTCTTAATCAGCTTCTCCATACGCTCCTTGGCTGCTGGTGGAAAATACTTTGCAACATAGAGTTGGCCCAAAGCCTCACCAAGACTACCTTCTACGCTGGCAACAGCACGTTTCCAACGGGGACGATCCTCCTCTTTACCACTCATAACCTTGCCATAAAAACCGAATTGCAGGGCACGACTCTCATCATCAATATATGAAGATGCCATATTAATAGCATGCCACAAATAGAGATTCTGAAGAGCTTCAGGAGTCTCTTCTGCCAAGACTTTCTCCACTTCATGAATGGCCATGGGCTGACCGAGACACACTTCCTTTACTCCTTCCATACTCAGATTGCTAAAGTAACCGTTCCAATCAATACCAGGGAACTGCTTTAAAAGTTCTTCGTATGAAATCTTATTATAGTTCGCCTCTGGGTCACGAAGCTCTGTCATGCTCTTGCTTGCTTTGGCAATACGAGTTTCGATTCGAAGAACGTCCTCAGCAATACGCATAGCATCCTTCTCTGAGAAGCCTGAGTGCAGGCAAAGATCAGAAATGTACTTCTGATAGGCTTTACGAATCTCCTGCGTTCTTTGATCATCGTCCACATAGTAATCCTTCTGCCCAAGTGTAAGTCCGCCTTGAGTAATAGAAACGAGGTTGTTCTTTGAGTCTTTCTCGTCAGCACCGATATACATGCCAAACAATCCAGGAACACCCTGGCGCTGCATACGAGGCCAAACCTCATCGAGCCAGTTCTTGGTAATTTCAGGCGAACACTGGTAACCGTCACACAGAAGGAAACCCTCAAAAGCCCCCCAGTAATGTTCGTTCAGATTCACACTATCCATAGCAGAATTATAAAGGGCTGCTATCTTCTGCTCCACACTTCCTGGCTGCAAATCCTTCAAAGCAGCCACGCTGTCTATTATGCCCTGAAGTTGCTTGATGTTATTCTCGGACAATACGTCAAAACTACCAAAACGGCTGTATTCTGCAGTAAGCGGATTAGCTTTCTGCCAACCACCTGTAGCATACATATAGAAATCCGTACCAACCTGATATGTGCTGTCTAAATTAGTTAGATTTATACCAGAGCCAAGCTCCTTTTGACCTGTCGTACAGGCTGTTCCCATAGCGGCAAATAATACCATTTTCAAGATGTTCTTTGTTTTCATAACTTATATAGATTTTAACTTTCAACTATCAACTCTTGACGATTCTCTCACCCCTGGGGGAGTTGGAGGGGGCTCTCAACTTCCAAAGCCTCCATCGCTCTTTCCCATTCTTCTTCTGCGGCAGTAAGCTGTGCCTTCAACCGACCATGCTTCTCATACAAACTCATATCAGCACTACCTTCAGGTGTTGAGAGCCGAGCTTCCAGAATCTTCACGGCAGCCTCTAACTGCGACACATGCTCCTCAGCTTCCTGCACAGCCTTTTCCAACTTTTTCTTCAAGCGCGAAGCGGCTTTTTGTTGCTCGTATGAGAGAGCAGATTCCTTCTGAGAGGCTACTGACTCTGCTTTTTCAGACAGACTCTTTTGCTGCAAGAGTTGTGATGTATTTAATTCGGTGAGCTCCTCTATCTGCCTGGTTTTCAGGAAATCATAGATTCCGCCGAGATGTTCCTTCACCTGACCGCCAGCAAACTCATAAACTTTCTCTACTAAGCCGTCAAGGAACTCACGGTCATGGCTCACCAAAATTACCGTTCCTTCAAAATCTCGAATGGCATCCTTTAACACATCTTTGCTACGCATATCCAAATGGTTGGTAGGCTCATCCAAAATCAGACAGTTCACAGGCTCCAGCAATAGCTTTATCATAGCCAGACGTGTACGCTCTCCGCCAGAGAGGAACTTGACCTTCTTTTCGCTAGCCTCGCCCCCAAACATAAATGCTCCCAGGATATCGCGAATCTTCAGACGCATATCACCCTTTGCCACGCGATCTATGGTATCAAAGACGGTAATCTCACCATCCAACAATTGTGCCTGATTCTGGGCAAAATAACCAATCTGAACATTGTGACCTATGGTCAACTTGCCATCGAAGGGAATCTGTTCCATGATGCACTTTACCAATGTGGTCTTACCCTCACCGTTACGACCGACAAAAGCAACTTTCTCGCCGCGCTTGATGGTCAGGTTCACATGGCTAAACACCACATGTGCATCATAGCTTTTTGCAGTATCCTCACAAATAATGGGATAGTCACCACTACGAAGTGAACATTTGAACTTCAGACGTAAAGCCGAATTGTCTACCTCGTCAACCTCTATAGGCACAATCTTCTCTAGTTGCTTAATGCGACTCTGCACCTGGATGGCTTTTGTAGCCTGATAACGGAAACGGTCTATGAAAGCCTTAATGTCTTCAATCTCTTTCTGCTGGTTCTCATAGGCACGAAGTTGCTGTTCACGTCTTTCAGCACGCAACACTACGTACTCGTCGTACTTTACCTTATAATCATATATCTTTCCACAACTGATTTCCAGTGTACGGCTCGTGACATTGTTAATAAAAGCACGATCGTGGCTCACCAACACAACGGCACCGGCACGTGTGCTCAAGAACTGCTCCAACCATTGAATACTCTCAATGTCAAGATGATTGGTGGGCTCGTCAAGCAAGAGGACATCAGGGTGCTGCAATAACAATTTAGCCAACTCAATTCGCATACGCCAACCTCCAGAGAACTCGCTGGTAGGACGGTCGAAATCTTCTCTTCTGAAGCCCAATCCTTGCAGGGTACGTTCCATTTCTGCATGATAATTCATGCCTCCCATCATTTGAAAATGTTCATTCAAATGAGTAAAACGCTCCACTAACTGCATATATTCCTCGCTTTCATAGTCGGTACGTTCTGCCATCTGATTATTCAGACGGACAATTTCGTCCTGAATCTCATGAATATGTGCAAAAGCTTTCTCAGTCTCCTCGCGCACCGAACACTCGTCTGAAAGTATCATTACCTGAGGCAAATAGGCTATGCTGGTTTCGCGCGGAACAGATACCACACCACCTGTAGGTTCCTGCAATCCTGCTATTATCTTAAGCATTGTGCTTTTACCGGCTCCATTCTTTCCAACCAAAGCAATACGGTCCCTATCATTAATCACGTAACTGACATTACTGAACAACGGCCGGGCACTGAATTCAACGCGCAAATTATCTATAGAAATCATCCAATATTCTAAATTTTGCGGTCAAAGGTATAAAATTTTTGCCATTTTTAGCTGATATTTTGCAAAATATAAGGTTAGGAAACGTATTTTTCCATATCTTTGTACGCACGATATGTAATTTTTGATTATGAAATTGGCTAAGGGCTAAGGTCTAAAGCCTAAAGTCTAACAATAATTAACAACACTAAAATGAAAGTAAAGTATTATCTGCTTAGCATTGCCGTAATGGGTATGCTTTCAGCATGTTCCGGAGAAAAGAAAGAGAGTTCTGCTGCTACATCCTCAACAGAAAAGAAAGTCGATGCCGACCAGCCTACTGGTGATGTGTTTATCTACACCCCTGAACATAGGAAAGAGAAGACACAACCCGACAAGGCCAAGGTTCTCATCAGCAAAAAACTTGCAAGCATCAACACCAGCGAATTTAGTGGTAACACTACTATCGAAGAAGTATGGGTGGGCGAACAGGTACAACACATTGCCAACAATGCCTTTGAGGGCTGTACCAATCTTAAAAAAATCCACATTGCAGGTCCCCTGCCCGTCATTAACGATGGAGCTTTTATTGGTTGTTCCTCTCTGGAAAGCCTGAATGCCGACGTTTACACCATTGGTGTAGATGGATTCAAGGGATGTACCTCTCTTAAGAGTGTTGTATTAGACGAGCATGCTTATTGGATTCGCGTAGGTGCCTTTTACGGTTGCAAGAACCTCAAGAAAATTATTCTGGCCGATACCATGAGTAAGCTCGAGGATGGTGCTTTTGAGGGTTGTACTGCAATGGAAGAACTCAGCATCCCCAACGACTTCAAAAACCGCATGTTTGGTATGTTCCCCAATCAGGCAGGCTTCCGCAAGGTATACCTCCTGACCACCGAATTCTATCCTATGCCCAAAAGCTGTCAACCTAGCAAGGAGTGCACGCTCTACGTTCCCGACAACTTCGTAAAGCAGTTCCAGGACGATGCCCAGTGGAGCCAGTATGGCAAGATTGAGCCCATGAGCAAAACCAAATACTACACAGCAGAAGGTTTTTTAAAGTAAGTAATAATTCCACAACAAAAGTAAGCGTGCCTGTCCTCCATTATCGGTTCGACAGGCACGCTTCTTTTCTTCTAGATAGTCACTCAAGCAGGACTGAATTCATCCTTACCTACGCTACAGAGTGGACATACCCAGTCTTCGGGGAGGTCTTCAAAAGCAGTTCCAGCGGGGATTCCGTTATCGGGATCACCTACTTCGGGATCATACTCATAACCACATACATCACAAACATACTTTTTCATACATTCTCTCTTTTTGAGGGGTGATACAATAATAATTCTTTTCTCCGTTTAGTCTTCCTCTCGCAAAAGTATGAAAAAAAATCTAACCGACAAAGAAAGTACAAAAAATGTAGGTAAATTATATGACTTGCTCACTTTTTTTGCTTACTTTTGCTGCATCTAAACACACATACGATGAAAAAGAACAGAAAATGTTTCTCAATAACCCTTCTACTATGCTGGTTTACAACGATGGCATGTGATGCTCAAGCATGGAAAAGCGTGGAACTGAAAAGACAGATAACACACCCACAACCCATGACAGGACTTGTACTATGGCCCGAACAGGCAGCAAATCGAAATGCCACATACGGTAAAAGCATCCAGTTGGAATTCTCATACTGTTTGCCATGCAAAGTTGTGAAAGGATGCGCAGAAGACGGAACCATAGAATACGACTGGAGCAGTTTTGACAGACTGTTGAACGAAGTTGCCAATCGAGGTCATCAACTAGTGGTGCGCTTTAGGTATGAATATCCGTCAGGCAAAGATGTGGACGGCCAGAAAGGAACTACAGCAGTGCCCGCATACATAAAAGAACGCAGTGACTACAACGAAACATATAATGCCAACCCTAGCGGAGATGGCCCAACATACTATGCTGACTGGAGCAATGCTGAACTGCAACGCTTTACCCTTCAGTTTTATACAGACTTTGCCCAACGCTATGCCCATGACCCAAGAATAGCTTTTCTGGAAGTAGGTTTCGGACACTGGTCAGAGTACCACATCTACGGCACCAAGCTGCAGTTTGGAGTGAACTTCCCCACCAAGGAATTTCAGAAGAAGTTCTTTAAACACATGAAAAGCATTGCAGACGGGTTGCCTTGGCTAGTGTCGATAGACGCCAGTGATGACACCTACTCGCCTGTAGTTGACGATAACGTTCTGATGGCCCTTCAGTTTGGACTCTTTGACGACTCCTTCATGCATAAGAATCACGAAGGCGGCTACAACGAGGAATGCTGGAATGCAATAGGAAAAGGTACACGCTGGCGTAAAGGCGTATGCGGAGGCGAGATTAGCTATTATAGCAGCAGCGACCAGAAGAATTTTCTGAATCCGGCAGGCATGTATGGTCATACGTGGGAAGAGCAGGCATCTAAGTATCACATAACCTTTATGATTGCCAATGATGCGCCTGGCAGCACATACGGAACGGCCCAGAGGTTCTGCGAAGCATCTATGGCCACAGGTTACAGGATTGGCGTAAAGGCATGCCAGACCAATGGTTCCACCACCCAGCTTCTAGTCACTAACCAAGGCATTGCTCCACTTTACCGTGACGCTTGGTTTGCTATTGGAGAAACGAGAGCTGACAAGACACTTCGCGGTCTGCTGCCAGGCAAAGAGATGTGGGTAGAGATTGCCACATCGCCAAAGGATGACGGAAGCGACATTAAAATTGTCAGCGACTACATTTTACCTCAACAAGAGATTGAGTTCAATGCTGATATTGAGGGCGAAACGGCCATACAGTCGGCCTGTTCCAAATCAGACAAAACGACATATTACAATTTAGCAGGACAGCGCATCGGCTGTCCTGCTAAAGGAATTACCATTAAACACACAATAGCGTTGCAAAATAAAAAATTCTTGGAACGCTAAGATTTATCTTATCACAGCTTTCTTCCCGTTCACAATGTAAACGCCATTATGTCGTGAAGATTTACCATTGAGCATTTTGCGACCTGAAAGGTCGTAAAAAGTTTGATTATTGAGCATTGGATATTGAACATTGCTGTTGATTCCGTCAGTATCAATTTTCTTGCGGTAATAGAGTCGGGCATTGTCAAAACAGGTCCAGTCGTAGGTTGTTGCCAATGTTTTCCGCATTCCCACACGTAGTTGTCCACCATCAGTCTTTAGCTCAATCTCCACACTGTTGTCCTGGTAAGCTCCCTTTATGTTGAAAGCCAGATGGGCCTGTGTCACATTATCAGGGTAGGTGTAATCTGGCGAATAGGTGAAGGGGGCAGAAGTGTCAAACAGAGACATAAAGGGAGTCGTAATCGTTTCCTCGTCGGCCTGGATGTATAGCTGCGCATTTAGTCCCTCTGTGCCGTTGTTATGTGCCACCCATGCATTCTGAATGCTTCCATAGCGGTAGAATCCGTTGATGGTGAAGCGGTAGTCGCCTGCAGGCATATTGCTGAGGGTTTGGTAAGCATCGAAATTCTGATTGTAGAATTCGGCCACAGTCCCCGGAGCGGCAAGGAAAGATGTACCCGACCATCCGCTCCTTCCCTCGCCAAAGGTCGGGTTGCGAAGCTGGTCGGTGATGTCTGTCCAGTCCTCATCCGACGGTTCGGGTATCCACTCGGCGGTAACATCTGTGACGGGAATACGTAGGATGTTGAGCGAGTGAGCAGGACATTGGATATTGAGCATTGAGGGCTCTCCCTCGTTCATCGTCCTTAAAACAGGTTTTACCTTATTTAATTCTGTCATAGAGTTCTCATCCAATCCGCTGGTGCTGCTGAGCACTTCTTGCTCTACTTGTCCCGTCCACTGGAAATCCTTGAAACGAAGTGTGGCCTCCGTTGCCTGTCCCATGTTCACGAGTTTCACGATAAGTGTATCCTCAGCTTCGTTCAGGGCAGCACAGGTATAGAGCTTACGGGCATCAGGCAGGGTGATGTGGTGGCAAAGCGAATTGTCGAAGTAGCAATAAACCTCATTGCCAGTCTTGACGATACGGATGCAATATGTTTTTCCTTGGGTAATCGAGCCGGAAGCCTTGGTCAGTGTGCGCTTGGAGCCCCCCACACATTGTTCGATGGCATGCTGCGAATTGTTCCATCCGCCTATGTTCCACCAAATAAAGTTGTCCGGGTCGTCATAGTTGAAAGCAATGAGGAAGCCCTCGTTACCCGAGTTTTTGGTAGCATCCATTTCTAGGGTGTAATCCTCGCTACACGGTATGCGGCACACATTGCACTCACCCTGCATCGAGGTACTTGTCTGGTTAAGCATGCCGCCGTTGATGTTCCATGTGCCTCCTGTAGCGCTCCAGTTTTGCTGGTATTCCTGATCGTCGCTAAAGTCGGTGGAATAGAGCGTCTGTCCGTTTCCGTCTGTCACCTTGATGTTATCGTAAGACACAGATGTTGACCACGAGCTAAGGGCAATACCAGTGTTATTCGAATAGTAAGAGTTGTTTTGCTCCTCCCATGTGATGTTCTGATAGCCCACATTGGAGCTCATCATCTGCTGCACCCAGTAGGATGGTGTGCCGAAGGCAGATGAGGCATTGAAGCGTATCATGTCGGGCATCCAGGGTGAAGGATGGCTCTCATGACAGAATATGGGAGCATAGGAGGCCATAAAGCATACATCTGAGTTTCGCTCCATACCTGCCATATAGATAGCCTCAGCCAGGGCAGCGTATAGGTTGCCTACGGACCCAAAGTCGCTCGTAACGGCATATTCGCCAGCATAGACAAGGTAGCTGTTACGGTTGAAATGGTCATATTTGTTATATTGCTGACTGAACCACGAGGTACTGCGGTAGTAGTGCTCGTCCACAGCATCCACAGGACTGCCGTTTCGCCACGAAGGGTCATCTGTACCCCATGCTTCCACGTTGCCGATGAGTATCATCTCGGGGTACTTGGCCTTGATGGCATTGTAGAACTGCTGATATCGCTCCACGTAGTGGTCGCTCTGGTCGTTGTTGTTATTGAACGAGAAGTTGTAGTTCTCGTTGCCAATCTCCAGAAGTCGCAGGCCGAAAGGCTCCGGATGTCCGTTGGCTGCTCGCATGGCTCCGTAGGTGGTGTTCACGTCTCCGTTGCAATACTCAATCAGGTCAAGAGTTTCCTGAATAAAGTCCCCCAGGTTCTGGTAGTCCTGCATCCATCCGTGTCCCAGTCCTATGTTGCTGACAAAAAGCGGTTCGGCACCCAAGTCTTCTGTCAGTTGCAGCAACTCATGCAATCCCAGTCCGTCGCTCACGCGATAGCCCCAGTTCACGTTCCAGTGCCCCGGACGCTCCTCAATGGGACCAATGGTCTTCTTCCACTCAAAACGGTTAGTCTGACCGTCTTTCCACGTACCCTCGATGTAACAGCCACCGGGGAAACGCACAAAGGTGGGATGAAGCATAGCCAGCATCTCGGCCAGATCACGCCTACAGCCGTTGGGACGGTCTTTATAAGTGGGAGGCATCAGAGAAACTACATCCAGATAGATGACCATAGGTTCCAGTCCTTTTAGGGCCAGCCATCCTTTGGTCGCAGAAGAGGTGGCCGTCAGTTGAGTGGTATATTTCTGCCACTCCCCGGTCAGTTCAACGTCGAACTCTGTGCTGCCAAGATTGTGCTTATCTTCATCCTGCAGTTCGGCACACATACGACCTGTGAACGAATCATATGTCTTTGCCCAGAATGTCAGGGTATAGGTTTCGCCCTCCTGGATATTCATGCCCCAGAAACCATCGTTGCGAACACCCGCATCAGCCCCTTTTATTGTCACTTTCAGGGCGTGTCCCTGTGCTTTGTTTAGCAGATTAGTGCTTACAATAGTGGAGCTCACATTGCCAAGTCCCCACCATCCGTCGGGGTTGGAGGCGTTATCCTCGAAAGAGCGGTTGCGAACCAACTCAGCATAGAGGCCGCCATCGCCGCCATGGTTGATCTCTTCATAGAAGATGCCATACTGTATCGGACTAAGTAACGGGCCGCGTTGTGAGGTTGAGAACTCTAAAGAAACTTGTGCCCTGCCGGTTAGAGCACATAGAATACAAAACAGGCTAAAAAGATTGTTTTTGGCTTGCATAAAATTTTATGGTATTAGGATTTATAAAGAGTCTCTAAACTTTAAACTCTCAACTTTAAACTTTATTCCATATCCCCCTCTATTATCAGACGAGTTACCTCTGAAATGGCATTGGAACGAATGGTAATTGTCTTTTGGAAATGACCAGGGAATTTATCAGTACCATTATAAGTGACGTCTATGACACCCTTATCACCGGGTTTAATGGGTTCCTTTGTAAACGTGGGAACCGTACATCCGCAACTGGCAAAAGCCTGATGAATAACCAAAGGAGCAGTTCCAGTATTTGTGAATTTAAAGCTGCACTTAACAATGGGATCATTCTTGCTGAACTTGCCAAAGTTATGTCGGAGGGTGTCAAATTTAATCTCGGCATAGTTCTCTGCCTTAGTAACACCTGTTACCTTCACCTCACTGGTGGTGACTTTCTGTTTTTGTGTTTGAGCCTGAGCCACTGAAACTGTCAGAAGGCAAAAGGCCACTATCAAGAGTTTCTTCATCTGTCTAAATCATTTAATTTTTTGCAAATATAGCTCATTTTTTGTAATTAAGACCTTTAAAGATAAGAAAAGTAACACTATAACCTTATTATTTAAGATATTTTTGTACTTTTGCAATTAAATAAATAAGCTTACGATAGTTTGGAAAAGATAATTCTTGGCATAGACCCCGGCACTAACATTATGGGATATGGAGTGCTTAAAATTTCAGACCGCAATGCTGAAATGCTGGCCCTTGGTGTCATAGACCTGCGTAAGTATGAAGATCATTACCTGAAACTGGGGCACATCTTTGAACGTGTAAGCGGCATTATTGAATCTTACCTGCCCGACGAGATGGCTATTGAAGCCCCTTTTTTTGGCAAGAATGTTCAGAGTATGCTTAAATTGGGCCGTGCTCAGGGAACAGCTATGGCTGCAGCCATAAATAGGCAGGTTCCCATAACGGAATACGCCCCCACAAAAATAAAGATGGCTATTACTGGTAATGGTAATGCCAGCAAAGAACAGGTAGCTGACATGCTACGCCGAATGCTAAAGCTGGATTCCGAAGAGATTGGAAAATTTCTTGACGCCACAGATGCCCTTGGCGCGGCCTACTGCCACTATCTGCAAATGAATCATCCACAAACAGACAAGAAGTATCGCTCCTGGAAAGATTTTGTGGCAAAGAACGAGAAAAGATGCAACAAATAATAAAGGTTGTTAACGGTGTTACACGCCATCCTGACTGGCGTATGGCAGAACCCATAAACATAGAGGTTCTACAAGGCGAACAGATAGCTATTGTAGGAGACAATGCAGCTGGTAAGAGCAGACTGATAGAGGTGCTCACAGGCCATTACCCCCTGTTGTTGAACGAAGTGCAGTACAACTTCTCCCCTAGCCCACTGAAGATGGTGAGCGAGAACCTGAAATATATCACTTTTCGCGATTCATACGGTGATACCGACGGCACCTATTACTACCAGCAGCGATGGAACCAGCACGACATCGACGAGAACACTCCAACAACTGGACAACTCTTGAAAGAAGCCTTTCGGCAGGCTGATGAATCAATAGGTCGCGGACTTACAGAGGGAGAACGGGAGGCAGCCCAGAAACAACGTACGGCGTTCAGAAATAAACTGACAAAAATATTCCACCTGGAAGGATTGATGGATAAGTACATCATATCCCTCAGCAGTGGAGAATTAAGGAAGTTCCAACTCACCAAGACGCTGGGTACAGGTCCACGTGTTCTCATTATGGACAACCCCTTTATAGGCTTGGACGCCCAAACACGCGACCAACTTCGTGAACTCCTACAGCAACTGGCTGTGGAAACCCATCTGCTCATCATCCTAGTGCAAAGCAAGGCGGATAACATACCCGATTTCATTACACATGTCATCCCCATAGAAGGCCTGCACATTCTACCCAAAATAACACGTGAGGAATATCAGCTGCAACTACGGAAAAGAGTACTGGAATCACTCCCCAAAGAAAAGAAAGATTGGATACTCTCCCTTCCACAGAAAGACCTTAGCAAAGAGTCATTCTACCCCCAAGAAGGAAATGAGATACTCAAGTTCAACAACGTAACCATCCGCTACGGTTCACGTACTATTCTTAAGGATCTGAACTGGACGGTAAATGAGGGAGAGAAATGGGCCATGAGCGGTGAGAACGGTGCCGGCAAGAGCACCCTACTCAGTTTAGTATGTGCTGATAATCCACAAGCCTATGCCTGTGATATTGAACTGTTCGGACATCGCAGGGGCACAGGCGAAAGCATCTGGGAAATAAAACGGCACATCGGGTATGTCAGTCCGGAGATGCACCGTGCCTACCAAAAAGACCTTCCAGCCATTGACATCGTAGCAAGCGGATTGCATGATTCTGTTGGTTTGTACACACGTCCCAAACCCGAACAGAAAGAAATTTGTCTCAGTTGGATGAATATCTTTGGTATAAAAGAACTGGCCGATCGTACTTTCCTAAAGCTCAGTAGCGGAGAGCAGCGCCTGTGTTTATTGGCCCGCACCTTTGTCAAGGACCCAGAGTTGCTGATTCTTGACGAACCCCTGCATGGTCTTGACCTTCAGCATCGAGCTCTTGTAAAGGAGATTATAGACACCTTCTGCAGTCGCAAGCACAAAACTTTGGTAATGGTGACGCATTACCAGGAAGAGTTCCCCCAATGCATCACTAATAATATTTTCCTCAAGCGGCTCCATCTTTCGGATGGCTCTCATTGATAATGACTGCTTTGGCTTACAATTAGTTTGTCACCAGACAGGTCAACCTCAAAGAGGTGGGGAATGCGGACTGTTCTGCCTCTGGAGTCGTTGGCGTGGCTATGTATTGACATCATCCACTGACCGTCAAACCGCTTGAAGAGCATCGAGTGCCCAAAGTTCGGAGGAGTAATGGGATTGGGCTCCTGAATCCAGGGACCATCCAGTGTTCCGCTTTCTGAGTAGGCCACTCCCTGAGTATAATCGCCAAACACCCACGAAGTCCAGAGCATGCCCAGTCGGCCCGTTCCGGTGCGGAAGAGCCACGGGCCATCGGTAACTTTGTTCCATGTTATGTTGCCGTTGCTGTCTTTTTCGCGGCTCCAAGGTGAATCGCTAGCACGGAAGAGAATCTTTGGTTCGCCGATAGTTCCGCTAAAATCGGACTTCAGTTCAACCTTCTCGATGGTTCCGTTCCAGTTCTGTAGCCATTCGCCACAGAAAACCATATAGGGCTTACCGTCCGTGTCGCGCCAGAATGTACCATCAAGCGTAGGTCGGTCGGCTGGCAGATAGGTGGCATCCCCAAATGTCCGGTACGGGCCCATAGGATTATCAGCTCGCAGCACCTGGCAGGCTCTGCGCTCAATGACATTACCACGGACGGTATCAATTTTCACCTCGCGGTTAGTGAAAGTGGCGAAGTAATAGTACCATCCGTCCCCCGTCTGATGGAGTTCGGCAGCCCAAATCATCGGATACGGTCCCATCCAAGAATCCTTTTCAAACTCGGTCACCCGGTATGGTCCTTCCCATAGCTTCAGGTCAGGACTGCGCCACATCATCCCGCCTGTGCCAGTCATGTAATACATTTTGGTCTTTTGGTCAGCCAGTATGGCAGGGTCGCTCAGGCGTATGGAGTCCAATGGAACATCATGTCGAACCTCAAACCCTCTTGGCTGTGCCTGTGCTTTGAATATACACAGAAGGCAAGAGAAGATAGTTGCAATTACAGTCTTCATAATCATATTTTCCTTATTCGAAATATTCAATCTTCAACTCGTCACTCACATTCCAACAACTTGATAGCATCCTTCGAGCGATGTCTCCTATTATAGCTCCTAACATACGGTTAAATTAATCCATCATGAGGACTTTCACAACGTGATCATGGAAGTCATCATCTAAGACAGACATTTGGTGATTGCATTTGGGGCAGTTGAATGGTGTTTCTTCCTGCAGTTCTTTGGGTATGGGCTTTGAGAAGTCCCAACTCATAAGAACCCCCTTGGTAATATCAAATTCTTCTCCGCACTTAGGACATTTAATTATATATAGATGTGCCATAATTGTGTTATTTATATTAATTCAACTATTCTTTAATTATATTGTCATAATTAACCATTAATCATGAACCATTAATCATGAACCATTAATCATGAACCATTAATCATGAACCATTAATCCTTAACCGTGAACCACAAATCACTCCCCACCCCAGAGGGCATCTAACGCATCTGCGACATCTTTTGGCAGCAGAACACCAGATGGGCCTTTTGCCCAATCAATCTGGGGAAGTGTTTTCTGCAAAGTGTTCAGCGAAAGCAACGGTTCCTTCCCGGGTTCCACAGGGCTTGTGCAAACCATATCAACGTAGAGCCTCCGTTTTGAGGAGCCTGCCCAGTCATCACTCACATAAGGGTCAGAAAGGAATTGGCCACTGAATACAATTCCTGCCTTATCATCCCCCACACGCATCATATAGAAGTAGTCACCCCTGCGAGCCTCCTCCCATTCACGTATGCTCCAATCCATAAAGAACATACCGTTCTTCATGTTAGCAACACACTTTTCATAATCCCCCTCCGTAAAGGAACTGATTGCAGGGTTCCATCGCATCAGGTATGTTTTGGCATCAATGTCCTTCTTCATGTTTTCTGGTATTTTAGGGTTGTTTATCTAATTCTATTCATATAAAACGGATCTACAAGATAGATGCGGTCGTACGCGGTCTTGAAGGTTGCTATATGTTACTTCCACTATATTTTTTATATAATAGTTCCGCACCTAAATAGATGAAAGCTCTCACTTTGTTATAATATCCTTCATGGAAAGGTTGTTTGTGATTGATTTTCCTTCCCTTTATTGAGAAATGCTCTGACTGAGAAAACAATCGGTAGTATTGATAAACGTAAGCATAGCCTGAAACTTCCTCAAACGTCCTCAATATCTTATAGATTTGGGATACTTGACCATTAAATTTCTCTCCATTTATACAAATAGTTTTTGGAGATTTCAATTTCCAGTCCTCACCTTTTGCAGAATCAAGATAATCTTTCAAGTCATCATATAATTTTTCTTGGTACTCTATTGCTTGTTCATCAAATGCTTCAACATCTTCAGGATATGTTTCTTTACGAATCTCAATATTAGTTTCTAATGCGCTTTTCAGTGAATTAGTAAAGTCCCTATCAAATATGTAGATGATATCTTCTAACTGCTTGTCATCGACCTGTGATATAAGTAGTGAGGTCATTAGGTCCGTAATCATGCTACGATACAACAAATTAGCAGGAGCGCATAACACCTCATATTTCTCATAGGGAATATAATGCAATGCGTTCAAGGAAACACGAATCTTTCTTGTAAGTTCATTTAACGCGATAAATCTTTTGCACCCACCATTTTTTGACCTACTCTCTGTAAGTGAATGCAGCTTTTCTATCTTGCTTAATGCGTCTTCTATAGTTACAAAGTATTCCATATCATATGAAATCTATTTCCTTACGTTTTGTTGTAACTTTACAAAATCTATGCATAAACAATCAATGCCGAACATCACGGCCATATCCATCAGATGTAACAACCTTACAAAATCTATGCATATACAATAGTTGAGCAGTTGTCTGCACCACTGTAACAGATGTAACAACCTTACAAAATCTATGCATATACAATCGTCGATGACGGTCAGGTTCTTGCCGCTCAGATGTAACAACCTTACAAAATCTATGCATATACAATAGACTTCTGTTGTTTTCCTGTTTCAACCTTGCTGGTTGCAATCCCATTCACAGAGAAACGGGAGAGCAGAGCCGTCAAGTCCGCAGGCGTAGATTCGGGATAATCCGTCCCTATTTTGTGATTCAC
>JAFXTC010000001.1 GCA_017525235.1 Bacteroidaceae bacterium
GCCCCCCTCACCCTCCCTTACGGGAGGGCCGGGGAGGGTCTGTTTTTACTTCAAAATCTTCTTTCCACCAACAATGTTGATACCCTTCTGCAGCTTGCTGATGCGCTGACCGGCAATGTTGTAGATAGCACCATTGTTAAGCTTGTCGTTAACGTTAACGCTCTCAATAGCTGTCTCGTCATCCTCGTCGAAGGGATAGAATGACTTAACGTCGGCACCGGTGATTACCAAGTAACCCTTGCCTGCAGCAATCTTGGTATCGGGAGTTGCCTTAGCAAAGCCTACCTTATCATTAACCTTAGCCAGGATGTACTGCGAACCATCGGCAGTTACCTCTTCCGTAGCAGCCTTCAGATCGTTAACAAGAGCCAGGTCTGCTGCCTTAGCCTTCTGATACATGGTATAGGTACCTTCTTCGCCCTTCAAAACTACTGCCTCGTGAGCGGGGATAGCGGCTGTGGGCTCCAGATGAACATAGCCATACTCTATCTGAGCTGCGTATGCCTCTACACCTTCGGGAAGATCCTCGATGTAGCCGGGTGCAACGAAGGTTGCATAACCGTTTTCAGAGATTGTAACATCAACGGGGTTACCCTTATAGTAGAGACGCCAGTTATCGGTAACAATCCAGTCACCGCCCTTAACATCTTCGCCACCATTACGGAAAACACCAATCTTCAGCTTGCCGTCAGCACCAACTTCTGCCTCAATGGTATTGATGTAGGTTCCAACCTGGAAGAACTTGCCAGCATCGTAGCAACCATCGGGAATTACAATACCGCTTGCACCACCACGACCGTAGCCTGGGCAGTTACCGCTACCATCAACGATGTTAACCAGAGGAACGCAGTTCTCTTCGCTGCCTGCAAAGAGGTAAGCCAAATTGCGAACATTACCCTCATCGGCACTTTCGAAGTTACCGTCACGATAGTAACCGCTCATCTGTACAGTGTACTTACCAGCGGGCAGACCTTCTACTTCCTGATTCAGATATACATAGCCAACATCCTTCGTGTTCCACATTTCGAACATGTAGTCACCACCTGCGGAGTTGCCCTTCCAGTTCCAAATGCCACCAGCATTGCGGTCCCACTTGGAGTCGTTGAGGTTGTCATTTGCAGCACCCTTGTCATCACCGTCGAAGTCGTTCTGCGAGAAGGTTGCCTGATGAATCATGTGACCCAGGTCAACAGGATTCTCAACTGTAGCCTTTTCAGCAAGAGCCTCGAACTCCTCGGGAGTTACAAGCAACCACTTGTTGAATTCGTTGTCAGCACCAGACTTATCAGTATCAACCTGCAGACGCTCGTCGTCGGTCATGCCGAGGTAGATGTTAGCACCGCTGTTGCTTGAGTTGATAATATGATATGTTCCATCATCGAGAGCTTCAAATGTCCAAGCCCAGCCTTCAGCAGTAGTAAAGTCTGCACCATAGCCGCAGTCAACATAACCGTTGTGACCGAGACCATCGTTAGCACCACGAACTCCGTTAGGCAAGTTGGTCTGGATAGCATAGCGGTTTTCACCGGATGTGTTAGCGTGGAGCACGCACTTAGCACCCATGTGGTTCAGAGAAGCATGGGTACCCCAGTCGTTACCGCCAGCCAGGAACATCTTGGCACCTACATTATATATATATGCTGTCAAGCCATCAGCAGGTTCACTACCCACGAAGGTCTCTGTGCGAGCATCAGCAACCAAGCGGCGTGTCTTACGCAATTGTGCAAGAGCTTTTTCTCTTCCTGCACGATAGTTAACACGTGCCTTTGCAAACGCGATTAAGTCAGCATCAAGACTGTCTCTTTCTGCAATAGCAATGGTAGCTTCCAAAGGAGTTGCTGTGCTGTTGAAGTCGTTAACCATGTTACCTGCGGTATAGAGACCACCGTCAGCATAACGGCCACCCCAGTTCTGATGAACGTGGAATGCAAATACGTTAACACTACCGTCTGTCTTGATGAGAGCCTTCTGAGAGTCGGTCAGACGAACAACTTCGTCTTCCTTCCAACCATCGGTCTCAGACCAAATCAACTCACCGTTAATGTAGTATTCGCAAGGAGCATCATCGTGAGCGGCGGGCATGTAAACTGTAGAAGGAATCTCACCGTCAACGGTGAAGAAACGAACAGCATATACGTCGGCAGGTTTTCCGTCACCGAAGTTGGGCAGGACACCATCACCATAAGTCCAATCCAAGACAGAATAGTCTGGCTCATACCAAGCCTTACCGTCCTGTTTCTTAGGAGTACCAATTATCTTGTTGTAATTGGGGTTGCTCTCGTTCCAATCACCAAAGTCGAAATTGCCCTGAGCCACATAAGTCCATGCCTTGTAGGTTCCATTCCACTTTATTGAAGGAAGAATGCAGTCAGCAGTACCAACAGCTACCTCTGCAGTGCTGTTCATAGGAGCATTAAGGATAGCCTTACGAGCTGCAGCAAACTTAGTCAGCAACTGCTCGGGTTCAGCTTTGCTTACAGCAGTAATAGCTGTGGTAACATCTGCGGCAACTGCCTCAGTAATTTCCCAGCCTTCAAATATTTCGCCCTTCAACTTGTTCAGAGAATCAACATACTCCAGACGAGTATTCTTCCACTCCTTATTGCTGATGAGTTTGAACTCTGACATCTGGATTGCATCGCCACTATAAGCAGAGTCAACCTCAATCTTGAAGTATGCGAATGTATCATCTTCATCAGAATCTGAATAATCTGTGGTGAAGAATGCTGCAGTAAAGTTATCGGCAGGCAAAAGATCCTGGCCAATGCCCTTCTTTGTGTCAATCAATACCCAACTCTCTGCAGTACGGGTAGCAGCTTCGTCAGACTCGAAGTTACCACCATAGATTCGCCACTGTCTCCAGTTACGACCCGGACTGTTCTTGGTATCGTTACCGGTAATCAGCATATAGTACTCGGGAGCAACTTTTTTATAGCTCTTGAAGATGTTGTATGAACCACCTTCAGGCATACCACCACCCCACTTGGTTTTGGAATCACCATCAATCAACTTTGTCCAGTTCTCACCGTCGCCCCATGCTGTATTACCAGCAACGGAACGATAACCACCAGCAGCAAAGGCTGCTGACTCTTCGAGTTTCTCTTTCAAGGCAACCAATTCGTTGTAAACCTTAGTCAGGCGTACAGCATCTGCTGTGGTCTTCAACTCATTCAACAATGTGGCAAACTCTGTCTTGGCTTCCTCGTCTTCGGGCAGTACTTTCAAATTGTCAATATCAAATCCATCGAATGCAGCTACCAACGGCTCACGGATTGCCTCAAATTCTTCCTGAGTGCAAAGATACATCTCAGACATCTGCTGCTGAGTACCGCCATGAGGTGCAAACACCTTTACCATATAATAAAGATAATCTTCTTTAACACCCTTATTGAAGTCGAATGTTGCTGGATAGAAATTCTTCATGGGTAGGTACTCCTCGCTGATATCAGTTCTTTCGTCAATCAGTTTCCAACTTGTAGAACTGCTGTCTGCAGCAGCGTTGAAAGATTCGAAGTTACCGCCATAGACACTCCAAGTTTTCCAGTTACGATCTTTGTTATTTGCGGTGTCGTTACCTGTTACCAACTTGTAGAAGAAAGGCTTGAAGGCTGCCTTTGCGCGGAAGATAACATACTGCGGGAAGTTATTGCCGCCCCACTTAGTAGCAGCTCTGCCTTCACAACCGTCCTTGCCGTCAACCAACTGTGAATAGTGACCGTCGCCCCAGCACTTGTCGGCAGAACCTGCAAATGCTGCATAATTTGCACCATTTACAAACTGATTGATTGCCTGACCGATTACATTGTTCTCTGCTTGGGCCAACTTGGCTTCAAGTGTCTCATATTCGCCAGCGCTTATGGCTGCTGCCAAAACATCGTCTAAGCCTAAGCCCTCAAAGAATGTATTGTACTCCACGCACCAAGGATCGGTTTCTCCCAATGTAGCCTCATACCCTGCCTTAGTAGCCTTAGCATTGTTCACGAGACTTGTATAATACTCTGCATCTGTAAGATCAGAGGTACTTAACACGTGGAATTCACCTACCTGCGTCCAACCTGTGCTCTTCATGGCGTTCAAGGTCAGCTTGATATAGCGGAACTTGTCGGTTGTATTGCTGGGAGTAAACTCAAATGTAGTATAGTTAGCATTCTGGATTACTTCATCATCAACTACTTCATCTATAAGCGTCCAGGTGCTGTTGTCGTTAGAACCTTCAATCTTCCAGCTCATGGGAGCACGGTTGGCCCAGCTGCCATCATCATGGGTGGAGAAAGAATAGCTCTTCACGGCGTATGCCTGGCCGTCGCCAGTTTCGATAGTTACCCAATTCTTGGCGAGATTACTGCCTTCCCACTTCTGACCGAGCAGCAAGTCAACTGCCTTCTTAGAGTTATCCTGAGAAGCATCCTTCCACTTGTAGCTAACCACACGTTTTGTCTCACCCAGAATCTTGAACTCAGAAAGCTGAATCAATCCATCATAACGGTCTTCATTGTTATCTCTGTACTTCTTCCTCTCATTAAGGACAAGCTTGAAGTACTTGAATGGCTTAAGAACATTCTTTTCACAGAAGAAGCGTTGTGTATAAAAATTCTTTCGTTGAACCATTTCGTTACGGCCAAGGTCAGAGAGAGCGACCCAACCTTCTGCACCAGGATTAGCAGCAACTGTAGCGTCATTGGTTCCAAAGAGTTGCCATTTCCCGACGCAGCGGTCATACGCTTCATTGTCGTTGGCTGTGGTCATGTCATAGCCCCACACATAGACAGGCTCGGAAGCGGTAACCAACGCATAGACATCATTACCACAATTTCCACAGAACTTGGTGTCCACATTGCCGTCGAACAGCTTGGCAACACCTTCGTTCCCTTCAAAATTTGTTCCCGCCGTACAGGTATAGGTTACCTGAGCGGATGCCGTCAATACCATCGCAAAGGCGGCAAACAACATTAAAAGTTTTTTTCTTCTCATAAAAAAATTTTTTAAGTTAATTGTTGTCTGTAATTAAGTTAATTATAGTGCGAAATCAACTTAACTTTCAGACGGTTGGTTGTTAGTTTTCATTATGGGTATGCCGACCTGCGCACTAAACTTGCCCGAAAAGCAATCAGACCGATAGCATATTTCTACATATTTATCTGCGCAAAGTTATATTTTTTTTAAATACAACCCAAATATAAAGCATTTTTTTTGTACTTTTGCCGTAAAAATGAAATTGAGCAAAAGGTTATACAATAAAACTATGTGCTCTGTCGTTATTAACTTTAGGATGAAAAGACTACTATGGATCGGTTTACTGTTGACAAGTCTGAGTATGAAAGCTCAGTTTGATGCACCGTTTACCAATTCCTGGGCTTTACAGTCCTACTTCAACCCTGCAGCGGCAGGATTGGATAAACTGCTAAACATCAGGGCTGCCTACAGTATGCAGATGGTCGGTTTTGAAAATGCGCCGAAAACCATACTGATAACTGCCGACATGCCGCTTTTCTTTCTGGGACCCAGTCATGGAGCCGGGCTTGGCCTTTACAACGACAAGGCCGCCATTTTCTCAACACAGAGAATTTTTCTGTCGTATGCCTATCATCATAAACTATGGGGCGGAAGAATGAGCATTAGCGTAAGGCCTGCATTCCTGATTGAAAAAACCGACGGCTCAAAGCTGGATGTGGTAGACAAGGACGACCCTGTTCTATCAACAAGCGATGCAAAAGGACAGAAGTTCGACCTGGACATGGGACTCCGATATACCTACAAAAAGACATGGTATGCAGGAGCTAGCGTGATGCACCTCTTGGGACCGACCATACAGATAGGTGATGACAGAACACGCGAGATTACCATCGACCCTGTTTTCTATATGACAGGAGGTTACAGGTTCCGCTTCCGCTACCCACGCTACGCCATTTCTACAGATGCCATTCTGAGAACGGACCTAACATCGTGGAGAGGTGATATCACTGCCCGGTTTGAATATGATGGAGAGAAGCATAAGATATACGGAGGCATTATGTACAGCCCCATGAATAGTGTGGGAATCCTGCTAGGATATAATTTCCACGGCATTAACATAGGCTACTCCTACGAGGCATATACAGGCGGAATTGGTGCACTGAACGGAACGCATGAGATTCTGTTAGGTTACCAAATGGAGCTGAACCTGGGCAAGAAGGGCAAAAATCTGCACAAAAGCGTGAGACTGCTGTAGAGAGTGAAAAGGGAAAAGTGAAGAGTGAAAAATTAACATTATATATAATATAATAAGGTATAGGAGAGAAGAATCAGATTACTCATAAATATTCAGAGTACTCAGATTACTCCGACAAAGAAATAAAATAACTAAACAAAAAAGATATGAAGACAAAGAGTCTGGTACTTTTCTTAGTGGCAATTCTATGCCTAACCCTGGCGGCATGTATGGGGTCGAATTCCTCGGCCAATGCTGTTGGAGGAGAACTGACAGGAGTCAGAGGTTCTGCAATGTCTGAACCAACTCCCTACGGCATGGTTGCCGTTCACAAAGGTTCACTGAAAATTGGACTACAGGAAAACGATACCCTGTGGGGTGCCGAGTTCCCTGCCAGAGACATCAGTGTTGACGGTTTCTGGATGGATGAGCATGAGGTAAGCAATGCCAAATACCGTCAGTTTGTAAACTGGGTACGCGACAGTATTATCCGTGAACGTCTGGCCGACCCTGCTTATGGAGGCGATGAAACCTATAAGATAGAGGAGGACAAGGAAGGCAATCCTATCACGCCCTATTTGAACTGGAGCAAACCTATCCCCTGGCGCAAGGCAAATGAAGATGAGGACCGTGCCATTCAGAGCGTGTATGTTATCCATCCCATCGACGGCACAAAGATGCTGGATGCCAAGCAGATGAACTACCGCTACGAAATCTATGACTATGTAGCTGCTGCTCAGCGTAAATATCGTTTGGATCCTGAAGAGCGCGACCTGAATACCGACCATGCTGTTAGCAACGAGCAGGTGATGATTAGCAAGGATACGGCATGGATTGATGACGATGGCAAGATTATCCGCCAGACCATTACCCGACCACTGAGCGGACCATGGGACTTCCTGAATACCTATATCGTAAACATCTATCCCGACACAACCTGTTGGGTGAATGATTTCCAGAATGCCGATAATGAACGCTACATGAAACTGTACTTTAGCAATCCTGCCTACGACGACTATCCTGTAGTAGGAATCTCATGGGATCAGGCCAATGCTTTCTGTGCATGGCGTACCAACTTCCTGATGAAAGGACTGGGCGGCTATGCCAAGCAGATTCAGCGTTATCGCCTACCAAGCGAGGTGGAATGGGAGTATGCAGCCCGTGGCAAAGAAGGTAATCCCTTCCCGTGGACAAGTCTTGAAGTGAAGAGCGACAAAGGCTGCTACTATGCCAACTTCAAACCCGACCGTGGAAACTATACCAAGGACGGTAGCCTCATTACCAGCAAGTGCGGTATCTTCAGTGCCAACAGCAACGGTCTCTATGATATGGCCGGTAACGTGGCAGAATGGACAAGCACAGTATATACAGAAGCAGGTGTGGAGAGCATGAGCGATATGAACCCCGACCTGAAATACAATGCAGCCAAGGAAGACCCATACCGACTGAAGAAGAAAAGCGTAAGAGGCGGTTCGTGGAAAGACCCCGAAAGCATGATTCGCAGTGCATGGCGTTCATACGAATACCAGAACCAACCTCGCTGCTATGTCGGCTTCCGCTGTGTTCGCACAATGGTAAGCGACAAGTCGGGCAGTACCCAGAAAGGCAAGGCTGGCAGTAAAGGCGGCGGTGGCAAGAAGATGTCAAGCGGACCAACCTTAAGTACAAGAAAAACGAGAAGATAAAAATGGGGCGGTCCAAAAATATCGTTATCACGTTATAACGATATAACGTAGCAACGAAAAGGCCGCAAATAAACAAAAACGAAAAAATTTAATAAAAGATATGAATCCTATAGCAAAACTGCAAAAGTGGATGGACTCCCCATCTGGCCAAGTGTTTATGAATTACTCCTATAGTTGGGGTGCTTCAATTGTTATCTTGGGTGCATTATTTAAATTAACACATATTGCCGGAGCCAATATGATGCTCTTCGCTGGTATGATTACCGAAGCCATCGTGTTCTTTATCTCTGGTTTCGAGAAGACATACGAGAAAGTGCCCAAAGCTGAGGGTGCAGAGGCTACCGGTGGTCAGACTGTGGTAGTAGCCGGCGGAAGTCCCTTACCCGAAGGTGCAGAGATTCCGGAAGGTCCTATTGTAATAGGTGGTGGTGCTCCAGTAATGGCAGGTGGTACACCTGTTGGCAACATTGACCCAGACGCACTGGCAGCAGGAACAGGACTGAGCGCTGCAGCAGCCAATTTGGCAGCTGCCGGACAAGCTGCCGCACAGGCACAGTTGGCGCTGGAACAGATACAGAATGGCGGTGCTGCCATCGACCCCAACCAAATCAAGGCTACAGATCCGGCAGCTATAGAAGAGGCTGTGAAGAACTATGCCGAGGAGTTGACAGAGCTGACAGAGGTGCTGGGACGCGTAAAGGCTCAGGCTGCACGCATGAGTACCGACAGCGAGGAAATGGAAAACCTGAACCGCACACTGACAGGCATTGCCACCGTATACGAATTGCAGCTACGCAATATCAGCAAACAGGTTAGCACTATTGAGCAGATTGATGAGCAAACACGCAAGATGGCTCAGCAGATTCAGGAGTTGAACGAAGTATATAGCCGCATGATTAAGGCACTCACCGTTAACATGGGGCCCGTTGCTGGAGTGAAGAGTGAAGAATGAATAATTGATTAGCGGTTAGCGGTTAGCGAATTGTTAATTATTAATTGTTAATTGAATTAAGGATGCCTATACAGAAAAAGAGGATGTCTCCTCGCCAAAAAATGATAAACCTTATGTACTTGGTACTGATGGCCATGTTGGCCTTGAATGTATCAAGCGACGTACTGAATGGTTTCTCGCTGGTGTCGGAGAGCCTGAATAAAACAACGCAGAACGCCAGTCATGTAAACAATGACATATACGAGGCCTTTGATGAGCAGATGAAAAACAACCCTGCCAAGGTGAAGCAATGGTATGACAAGGCTCAGTATGTGCGTACCATCAGCGACTCGCTCTTTAACCTAGCAGAGGAACTGAAGATTGCTATTGTAAAGGAAAGCGACGGCAAGGATGGGGACGTTAACTCCATTAAGAACCGTGAAGACTTGGAAGCTAGTACACAGATAATGTTGGCACCCGGAACTGGTCGTGGCAAAGAACTCCGACAAGCTATCATCGACTATCGCGAGAAGATAATAAAGATGGTAACCGACAAGGAGAAGAGAGAAATCATCTCAAGTAACTTTAGCACAGAGGTTCCTGCAAAGGCACGCATGTTGGGCAAGAACTGGCAAGAGTTTATGTTTGAGAGCATGCCTACAGCTGCTGCCGTTACCCTGCTGACCAAGTTGCAGAGTGATGTTCGTTACGCTGAGGGTGAGGTACTGCATAACCTTATCAGTAATGTGGACGTGAAGGATATCCGTGTAAACCAACTGAATGCTTACGTTATCCCTAACTCACAGACTGTAGTACAGGGTGGAAAATTCAGTGCCCAGATTATTATGGCTGCCGTGGATACTACACGCCGACCCACCATTTACATTGGCGGACAGCCGATAAAGAGTGACAAAGGCTTGTATGAAACGGTCTGCACCAAGACAGGTGACTTTACGCTGAGCGGCTTTATAGAAATGCTGAACGGTGATGGCGAAACAGTAAAACGCGATTTCTCACAGAAATATACCGTGGTTGCCCCAAGTGCAACTGTTAGTGCCGACATCATGAACGTGTTGTATGCCGGTTATGACAACCCAATGAGTGTGTCTGTTCCGGGAATACCAAGCAATAAACTGCAAGTAAGCATGACCGGAGGAACACTTACACAGAAAGGTGACGGCCATTACATAGCCCACCCCACCACTCCTGGCGGTGAAACAGTATTTACGGTATCTGCACAGAATGAGGGTCGTACCCAGGAAATGGGCAAATTCTCCTTCAGAGTACGTAAGCTACCCGATCCCACAGCATATATTGCCTTTGCAGCTGAAGGCGGTGAGGAGCATTTTACGGGTGGGTCCCTTTCGAAGCAAATCCTAATGAACACTGAAGGAATCGGTGCTGCCATCGACGATGGTCTGCTTAACATCGCTTTCCACGTGAACAGCTTCGAAATGCTTCTCTTTGACGCAATGGGTAATGCCGTACCCTATAAGAGCAACGGCTCGAAATTCTCTGACCAGCAAAAAGCACAGATGCGCGGTCTGGCTCGTAACAAGCGCCTCTTCATCAGAGATATACATGCTACAGGCCCTGACGGTATAGAGCGTACGCTCAAAAACCCAATGGAGGTCATCATTAAGTAATACCATAATTATATATATAGATTATGAAACGTACACTCATCATTATAGCAGTTACATTGCTGACAGGAAGCATGACATTTGCGCAACCTGCAAAACGTCGTACCACATCAAATGCTGCAGGTACAACAGCAACTGCAAAAACAACAACGGCAGTGAAGCAAACCAGCGACCGCGCGGCTTTGCAATTCCCCACATCGGCGACCATGCCAGAGGATGTGGTTTGGAAACGTGACATCTACCGTCAGTTGGATTTGACAAAAGACAAGAATGCACCACTGTACTATCCGGTGGAACCCATGGGCAAACAAGTAAACCTGTTTACCTATCTGTTCCGTCTGGTTCAGACAGGACGCGTAACAGCCTATATCTATAAACTGGATGGTAATGAGTCATTTGAGGAAAAGGATAAACTTGGCGTAAAGGAATTCCTGGAGCGCTACAACATATACTTTGAGGAGAATGACGGTAAGATTGTGGTTGCCGACGCCGATGTTCCTGCAGCTGAGGTAACACGCTATTATATAAAGGAAAGTGTTTATCTGGATCAACGCACTGGTACTTTTAGCACAAAGGTAACAGCCCTGTGCCCCATCCTGATGCGTGGAGCAGATGAGTTCAGTACAGATGCTGCACAACCCTTCCCCCTCTTCTGGCTTAAATACGACGATGCCGCTCCCTGGCTGGCCAAACTGCCTATGATGGGTAGCAACCTGAATAATGTGATGAACATGACAGCTGATGACTACTTCACCATGAACCGTTACGACGGAAAAATCTATAAGACCAATAATCTGCAAGGAAAAGTTCTGCAGAACTACTGCGAGACAGACAGTGCCATGAAGAAAGAACAGGATAAGATTGAAAAGCAGATTGTTGATTTTGAGGAAGGTGTATGGGGCCATGAGGTTGTTGACAGCACAAAGTTAGACAGCATAGCTTTAGCAGAAAAAGCCAATGCAAAAACAAGAAAGAAGTCGACAAGTGTCTGGGGAAAACGTACCAAAACACCTACTTCCAATACATCTGCCAGCACATCCAAGAACACCACAGCTGCCACAAAGAAGGAAAAGAGCGCTGATGCTGCTACTCCACCACGTGTAAGCGCACGCAGACAGAGAAGATAAAGAGGCAACTATGGCACAGTTTGCCGATGTCATACTGCCTCTGCCCTTAGAGGGCACCTTTACCTATAGCTTACCCAAGAGCTTCTCTAACCTTGTTCAGGTAGGATGCAGGGTTATCGTTCCATTTGGAACAGCCAAGTATTATAGTGCCATAGTAGTAAAGCTACATGATATCACTCCTACCTATACAACCAAAGAGGTTACAGAACTACTTGACAGCAGTCCCATTGTTACCATAGCACAACTGAAACTTTGGGGATGGATAGCTGATTATTATCTTTGTACCATAGGCGATGTCTATAAAGCTGCGCTTCCCAGCGGGATGAAACTGGAAAGCGAATCATGTGTTATGTATAACGACGAATACATAGCCGATAATACGCTTACACCTGCAGAGCAGAAAATCATCCAGGCGCTGGAGGAAGAAACAACACAGGCTTTGTCGGTTCTTCAAAAGCGAACGGGTATAAAAAACATATTACCTATAGTAAAAAGACTACTTGAGAAAGGCGCTATCCGTATAAAGGAAGAAGTAAAGCTGACGTATAAACCCCGTTTTGCCACATACATCCGGATTACAGAGCCCTACCTTAACGAAACGCTGCTCAACGAAACCTTTACACAACTTCAACGATCGGCAAAACAAGCCGAACTACTCTTGCAATATGCCTCCCTGTCGGGACTTTCTGCTGCATTGGCTTTGCAGAACTATCAGCTGCTGAAAGAAATAACAAGGCAGGAACTGATGGAGAGCATACATTGTACACCTGGCGTGTTGAAAGCACTATGCCAAAAAGGTGTTCTGGAACTTTACCAAAAGCCTGTCGGACGTTTGGTACAGCAGAACTTGCCTGCGGAGTTGGTGATGCACCCGCTCAGCGAAGACCAGTTACGTGCCAAGGAGGAAATAAAAGAGGTTTGGGAAAAACATGATGTCTGCCTATTACATGGTGTAACAAGCAGCGGCAAGACAGAAGTATACATTCATCTGATAAAGGAGGTTATAGAAAAAGGGAAGCAAGTGCTTTTCATGCTACCGGAGATTGTACTGACAGCTCAACTGACAGACCGTTTGAAACGCGTGTTCGGTGACAGGTTGGGTGTTTACCATTCACGTTACCCGGATGCTGAACGCGTGGAAGTTTATCAGAAAATGCTTTCGGATGCACCTTATGATATTATTGTAGGTGTAAGAAGTAGCATCTTCCTGCCATTCAGAAATTTGGGTCTTGTCATTGTTGATGAGGAACATGAGACTAGTTTCAAACAACAGGATCCTGCACCACGTTACCAGGCACGTAATGTTGCGTTGGTGATGGCAAAGGCAGCTAAGGCAAAGACACTCTTGGGTTCTGCCACCCCCAGTCTGGATTCCTATTATAATACTGAGACAGGAAAATACGGAATAGTCCAGCTACAAAAAAGATACGGCAATGTACAGCTGCCGCAGATTGAGGTGGTGAACATGCGTGAAATAGCAAAAAAGAAGATGATGAACGGACCTTTCACGCCACAACTGTTAGAAAGAATAAGGGAAGCCTTAGAACATAACAAACAAGTGATACTGTTCCAGAACAGGCGAGGCTATGCCCCCATGATGGAATGCAAGACATGCGGATGGGTACCACGTTGCCAAAAGTGTGATGTAAGCCTGACTCTGCACAGGAATATGCGACAGCTTACCTGTCACTATTGTGGTGCCTCCTACCCTATCCCACAGAAATGTCCGAATTGCGAAGAGCAAAACCTGATGGGAAGAGGTTACGGAACAGAACGCATAGAAGATTGCCTGCAAACTATCTTCCCTACAGCAAGAATTGCCAGAATGGACCTTGATACAACAAGAAGCCGGCAACACTACGAGCAGATTATCTCGGACTTTCAGCACTTTAAGACTGATATACTGGTAGGCACACAGATGGTAACAAAAGGATTAGACTTTGAGCGGGTGAGCATTGTGGGCATTCTGAATGCTAGCACAATGCTGTCACAACCCGACTTCAGAAGCTATGAACATGCCTTCCAGATGATGGAACAAGTGGCAGGAAGAGCTGGAAGAAAAGACGAACAGGGATATGTGGTTCTGCAAACGCAGGATGTAGAGGCTTCTGCTATCAAGCAAGTAGTTCAACACGACTATACTGCTATGTACAAAGAACAGATGCAGGAGAGAAGTCTTTTCAACTATCCTCCTTATTGCCGTCTGGTTTATGTATACATGAAACACAAAGACGAAGGGGTTCTGGACAATCTTGCCAGGGACTATGCTACTTTGTTAAGGCAGATTTTCGGTACAAGAATTCTCGGACCAGATACGCCTCCCATTGCAAAAGTGCAAATGATGCATATTCGGAAAATCATTATTAAAATAGAGCTAGCGGCTTCGTTAGCAGAGGCACGTAAGAGACTACGTGAAATACAGCGCTATATTACAGGCATGCCACAATATAAATCAGCCTTAATCTATTATGATGTAGATTAAGGCTGATAGACTTTAAGCTTTAGATTTTAGACCCTAGTTGCGAATTAGTCTGATGACTTTGCTGGCATACTCGCCACGGAAACCGATTTCTACACCTTGTTGCATCAGGAAACGACCTGTGAAGGAACTGTTCTCCCAATGGTCTGGATTGTCCTGACGGCAAATCTCTGTAAGAGTATAAGTCGCATTGGGATCCAATCCGGCAAAGTAGAAACGAGGACGGAAGAAGTCGACATACTGTTCGAACTTGTAAACAAAGAATATCGCCTCTGACTTGTCTTCCTTGACATACATCTCACTGCAATAGCCATTCCCTTCGTAGGGAGAGATAAGACGATACAAGTCGCCCTGCTGAACAATGGGACGGATTGTCTCCTTGTAAGTCTTGAAACATGACTGGGCAAACTTCATCTCATCGGCAGAGAGGTCGGAAGGTTTCATCTCCATACCAAGACGTCCCGTCATAGCAACATCAAAACGGAACTTGAGAGGCAGCCGACGACCTGTCTGATGATTGGGGCTGGCACTTACATGCTGAGCCATGGCACAGGCGGGGAAGAACATGCTAGTGCCCCATTGTATAAAGAGACGCTGCTTAGCATCTGTGTTATCACTAACCCAGAACTCATCGAAGTAAGGCATCAGGCCATAGTTGACACGACCGCCTCCACTGGCACAGCATTGGATAACCAAGTCAGGGTACTTGGCACGAATACGCTTCAGTGTCTTGATGAGACCTAAATGATAGTCAACATACAGGTGACTCTGATTGTCGGCACTCAAGTAGTGCGAACCAAAGTTCTTGGTCTCCATATTACAATCCCATTTAATATAATAGGTATTGGGAGTCTCTGTCATGATGTCGTCAACAACCTTGAAGACAAAGTCCTGAACAGCAGGATTGCTCATATCCAAAACAAGCTGTGTGCCGCCACGACCCGTGCTGGGCTGACGTGAAGGATGACAAACCACCCAATCAGGGTGCTTCTCATAAAGCTCACTCTTGGTGTTTGTCATCTCGGGCTCAATCCAGATACCCCACTTAAGCCCACGATCGGCACATGCTTTCTCCAATGCAGGAACACCCTTGGGAAGTTTCTCGGTATCAGTAACCCAATCGCCTAAAGCACAGTCGTCAACAGAACGCTTGTATTTGTTACCAAACCAGCCGTCGTCCATCACAAAGAGCTCACCGCCCAATTGCTTCACACCGTCCATCATCTTCTCCATGCCATCTTGGCTAACGTTCAGGTAAACACCCTCCCATGAATTAAGAAGCGTTTTACGCAGCGCCGTACCATTGTGAACCATATTGTTCTTGCGTGCCCAACGATGGAAACTGCGACTGGCACCACCCAATCCTTCGTTGCTATAGGTAAGTGCAAGGACTGGAGTTGTGAAAGACTCCCCCTTCTTGAGTGTATACTGTGAGTTAGTATCGTCAATACCTGCTACTAAACGGTGTATCTTCTTGCCCTGCGTGTCAATGGTCATACGGAAGTTACCGCTCCAACAAAGAACAGCTCCAACAACACGCCCCTGATTCTCTTGTGGCTTGCCATCCAAAGAAATCATCAGGTTGGGACGATTCATGTAGGCATTCTTGGTGCCGGTAAGGTCGTGAATCTCAAAGATTCCCGGTTTCAAAGCTTCCTCTGTGACCTGTGCTTCTGCGCCCCAAGAGCCATGCTCGTGCTGAACCCATACATTTCCCTGACGAATAGGTAAGAATCCACTGGCATACTTGTTCAGAAGAACGGGCTTCTTTTCGTTGTTACGAATTACGGACCATGTCTCTATCACATCGCAATTGCTATATGTACGATAGCATATGTCAACCAGGAAATCATATATCTTATCCTTCAAGGTAATGGTATAAACAGTTGCATTACCTTCAGTAGTTACTGCATCTTGTTGATAGACAAGTTCCGTTGACATGTTACCGTCAGCATGACGAACACTGAGAGCAGTAATGTCATAGTTACCCAAACCAAAAGCAGGATAGGCTTCTTCCCAAAGGCTATAGGCACGATAAACCTGCTCGGCATTAGTAACACTTTCCCCATAATAACTAACATGAAGCGGCTGGCCTTCATCGGCCTTCAGCAGCAATGTAGTACTTGGAGAATTAACATAAATGTCCTTTGCTGACATCATTGTGGCAGCACAAAGGGATAACACAAAAAGGGAAATCCTATTCTTCATTTTCATTTTATTAGTTTACCGTTTATTGTTAATAGTTTGAAGCCTAAATTCGAGGAGTATTCAGGCTCCAAACTCCTCGAATTCAGGCTTCATTCTCAAGCTAAATCACCAGATATCCTCGGGCTTTGCAGGATTATCATAAATCTCCTTCGGGCACCACTCGAAATAGTCGAGGTACAACTCATATTTAGTACTCTCAAGAACTGACTTGAAACGAATATAATAAGTCTCTCTGGGATCCAATGTCTGACGGACAAGGATATGACGCGTCTGGCGAGAGTCATCGCGTGCCGTTTTATTTTCTCCGAATTCATGTTTGGCAGCCTTCATCAATCCATGATTTCTTAATTTATGGTCAATTTCTATAATCTCATCTTCGGGACGTGCTTTCTCTCCATCTGGCTTATCTGCCAAATCCGCCCATTCTGCTGTTTCACCACCATAAACCTGTGCAATACCCTTAGCCATATTAACAGGAATACCTGCAGCAGGAAGATTACCGGGATCAGAACCAAAATATACCTGTGTAATACCACGGGCTCCGGTGGCCAATACTTTATAACGGAGCTCGTACGTACCGCGTTTGGGAACAGGTGGCAAAGTAATCATGATGTCATACTGGCCGAATGCCTTATCCTCATCCTGACAATAGTTGGGCCAGTCTATCAGATATCCGTTATAATGAATCAGGTGGGTTTCTTCGTTGAGAAGGCTCAAATTCTCGAAATACTTATAAACCTGATCCTGTGGAACATATACATGCTGATACTTTCCCTCCTTTGAGTCGGCACGACGGATATTGTTTGTTATAGCTTCGGGGAACATGGAAAAAAGGTCAAAACGAATACGTTCCTTGCCAAGTTCATCACGTACCGCATCTGTATATGCCAAGGGAGTTGATAGTGGATAAATGCAGGCATTTGTGATATCGTTTACAATAGCTTTCTCGCTGTCTTTATCTATGAAAACACCTATCTTGTCCGGATCGCAGGATACTTCATATCCTGTACCTGAGATAGCATTGTCAAGAACAGGGAAGCGGTTGATATAAACACCCTCGCTCTCCTTGCTTTCATAGAGTTTCATCAAGCGACGCATGCCTTTACCCAATGTACAATACCATTCATAAACAGGAATGGTGTATGCGCCAGGCTTAGAAACACTATAGCCAATCTCGTTACAATGGTATACCAACTTGTTGGATGGAATACGCATAGGGAGAATATGATAGGTTACCCACCTGTACAATATATTATCGGGTGAGGTATAGTTGTCGTCAACTTTATTTGCGTCTTCAGAGAAATACATCTTATTGTCCTGAATCCATCTGATGAGTTGCTGTAAAGCATCCGGTGCAGCAGGTTCAATGCCCTGCGAATGCCAGAATTCGTCGGTTTCGGCAAAAATGGTATAACCATACTTGCGATGTTCCGGTGCATGTGCATCGGGGTCGCCGGCAGTGGCAGACTTGTCGCCACCTGATACCGCTTGATAGTTCTTCATGTCGGGAATCTCACCCTTTTGATATTTCACCTCATAGTCATCATCACGCACCATATTAAGAAGGTCCATCAGACCACATGCCTGAATGACACGTGCCATAAGCAAATAACCTTCTGTCTTGTTATCCAGAATATTCTGGAGAAATCTTGCACAAGATTCATCCTTTGGTGCAATAACCTTGTGAAGCTGATGTATATACCCATTAATCACCGGAATATCATGGTTAAGGGGATCAATAGGACATACTTTGTTTACGGTAACACTGTCTGGCTGCTTGGGGTCATTGACATTAATCGTCAGACGGTGATCACTAAGTGTGGGAAGTGGTAGTTCAATACCTTTTTGAACCTGATCAATAGAATAACGCTGGTCCTCTCTGTCGTAACCATCAATGACACTATTCCTTACAATCACAGAACGTATAGAGTCTAACTTTGTGGAATCTGTAAAGGAATTCCATGAAGGCTCTGTTATCAAGCCTTCATCTACAAGGTCCTGAAGATATGCATCAATTGCATCATTGGTAATTGCAAATACTGTATAGTTGCCGCGAGCCGTCAGTAACTGGTAAACCGATGACGTTTCCTTGTGGTCATTTATCTTAACAATCTTGAGCAAAGACACGTATTGTGAATACTCTGGTTTTGATTCCAGATAACTGGCTATCGTGTGAAATGTAAATACATAGCGTGATGACGTGTCTATATTTTCTGTGCAGGCACATATCATCAAAAGCGACGCAGCAAGAGAGAACAACAGCTTTCTCATAATCTTTTTTAATATTGTTTTATTTTTGTTTTTTTTTGTTATTCTCCTGACCTGGAGGCCGTAGCCCCAGGCCAGGAGAATTTATAGAGAAAAATATAACTTTTAAATAATGATCAACATTTATTCTGCTGGCTTGTTAGCAATAATTGTCAGAAGAGCTGAGAGGTCAGCAACAGTTACTTCACCATCACCAGTAATATCTGCAGCAGGATACTCAGCAGCAGTACCACCATTGGCTATGATTGTCAGAAGAGCAGAAACATCAGCAACGGTAACGTCGTTATCACCTGTAATATCACCTGTGTTATCAGGTTTCGCATTGATAATGAAGTGACGGGCACTGAAGGAAAGCTCATCTGCTTTCTTTGCTACGACGTGCCATGTAATAGTATGGTTAGCCTTTCCAAAGCCACCATCCTTAATAGCGTCGGTAATGTCAATGGTAACAGGAGTCCACTCGGTTGCAGGTGCAAGTGTGGGAACCTGAATCTGATAAGCTTTAGTTCCGAATTCCATATAACCGCCCTCGATGGCCTCTGTCGTCTTGTAATCGAAGGTCAGCAATACTTCGTCCTCCTTCAAATCATCATATAAAGTCTTCAGAACTAACCAAGGATTCTTACCGTCTGCTTCGATTTCATACTCGAAGGCACCTTCGTAACCTTCACCTTCTACGAATTCTACGTTATAGATTTCATCCTCACTAATCTCAAGGTAGTCGGGATACTTGGCAAGAAGTTCTGCCTGTGCTTTCTTAGCGGCAGCAGAATTTTCATAAGAACCTCCCGACAAGGCGTCTGCTACTTCAAAGATATCATCCTCAACGTCTCCAGGATGGTTCTGCCACTTATTTAATACAGCATCCTTGTAGAAGCAGAGTTCATAATATGCAGCCTTTGTTGCATAAATCTCCTCGAACAAGTTTCCGGCAGCCACTAACTGATCTACGGTAGTACTATTAGCAACAGATGCCAAAGCCTCTATCTGGGCAGCACCAAAGTTAGGAGCAGTCTTATAGTCCGTTGCTTCATCAGGAGACTCAGGTACATAAACATCTGTCAGGGTTGTAGCACGGTCACCATTGTACTCGGCAGCAGCAGCAATAGCATCGGCTGCATCTTCACCCAGATACTTCAGACGGAAGTTACCAGCACCCAGCCAGTCGCCACCTACAGTAGTACCCTCGTTCTTCAAACCAAACTTTAAGTTGCCGTTGGTTACCTTAGCAACCATGGTAATCTCATAACGGTCATGCAGAATAGCGTTGATAGTACCCTGAACACCCCATATTACATAACCTACGACAACAGAGTCAACTGCAGGATCGTTCACGGGGTCATTAACGTCGCAATAATAGATCTCCTTATCAGCATGAGTTCCTGACCAAGCAGCGTCCTTATCTTCTTCCATAAACTCACGAACAGCAGGAACGAAAGTCTTGGTATCGTTGGCAAATGCCATAGCTGCATAGTTGAAACTGTTGATATTACCATTGGGACGGAAACCAGCATTCAACTTCACTTCGTAGTAACCGTTCTTCAGACCCTTCAGTGTCTGACTGATGTTGAATTTTGACTGCTCGTTGCAGAATTCTGCAGCAGACATAGTACCGGCTTCGTTTGTCTCATTGGTATACAGATAACCATCCCAGCCTTCTGCTTTTCTTGTACCAGAAACCTTTTCGCCCTTTTCGTCCAGCACATCCTCTGCAACAGCAAAACTACGGTTGACGATTATAGCTGAAATATCAGTACCAGCTACATAACCAGCAAGAACTGCAGCCGACTTCAAAGATTCCATGAACTCGATTTCCTCAGCTACCACGCTGTCGGCAAGTACATGATTTTCAAGGATGTACTCTACAGAACCATGGATGAATGCTTCGTTAGGTTCAATAGCGTCATCACCAATGTAAGACTTCAACGTTGTCAAAGCTTCAGATTCATCAAGATTGTTCTCTTCGAGATACTGATTAAGGTCATCGCGGCTTTCGCTGAAACGAGTGTAAACCTTAGCACTGGCAGTAATTTGCTCGCGAAGAGTTTCAAGCTTATAGTTAACAACGAAGAGTTCCTCCATATTGGCACAATCCTCAATTTCAGGAATCGTCTCCTTATACTGGTCGATAAGAGCCTGCTCAGCAATAATATCGGTCTCGAATGCTTCTGCATTATCTCTATACTCGGTCTTGATTTCTTCGAATTCCTCGGGAGTTCCGAAGTGCAACTCGTTCATCTGAATAGATGTGCCTTCGTAAGCCTTGGTTACAACTACCTTATAATATGTATACTTCTCGGTAGTTCCAGTGCTGAAGCCGAAGTAAGAAGGCTCTGCATTAACGGGATGCAGACGATCCTGACCAACGTTCTCCTTAGAGTCAATCAATACCCAGCCTTCTGCATCCTTCTTGGCATCAGCATCACCTACGAAGTTAGCACCGTAAATGTACCATGTGCCCCAGTTACGACTAGGATAGCTGCCGGTATCATTACCTGTAGTCAGGGTGTAGAAGAATGGATTGGTAGCATCCAGCGTACGGAAGATGATATAAGTGTCGCCATTGGCATCAGCAGCACCACCCCACTTGGTAGCGTTAATAGTATTGCCTTCTTCGTCTTTACTATTCAAAGCAATACCGTCAATAAGGTGACCGTAGAAGCCGTCGCCCCACTGACCTACCGTATGACCGCCAAGCAGAATATAAACACCATCGTTGACAGCATTTACCATATTCTGAATGTAACCAATTTCACCACTTGGCAGAATTTCGGTCCTATGTTCTTTATTATCATCATCTACCTCAACTATTATATCTGCTGCGGTTCCAATTTGTTCGTTATCAAGATTGAGGTTCTCCATAATATAGGCATGCGTACCATTGATGTACATGCTGTTGGGACCGACATTCTCGCTTGTGTAACCGTCGAACCATGCCTGAAGACCTTCAGAAGCTGCACCTGCACCAGTAAGCTGACTATACCAATCCTCGTACTCGATATACTTCTCAACAGAACTTGCAATCAAATCCTGCAGGTCTTTCAGCTCATTCTTAAACTTCATCAAGTCTGGAGCATAAGTGGCATTGCACATTTCCTCATACTTTGCTTTGTAGGCATCGGTATAACCCTTATATGCAGGTTCTTCGTCGGGGTCATAGTCCTTAAATTCTTCAATAAATTCCTCACGGTAGTTAACCAAGTCACCCATGTTGTAGAAGGTGAACTCGTTCATCTGCATACCGCCTGAGTGGTAAACTTCAATCTTGAAGTACTGGTAAGGCTCTGTACAACCGATAGAGAGGTTAATGTAGCTTTCAAACAGACTGGTAGTCTTCAAAACGTCTGTGCCTACATTTTCCTTTACATCGATAAGTACCCAACCTTCGGCATCCTTGGTAGCCTCTTCGTCGCTATTGAAGTTGGCTGCCCAAATCTTCCAGTTTTTCCAGTTACGATCAGTATAAATACCTGTATCACCACCTGTTACAAGACCATAGTAGGTGGGCTTAATGGGTTCATTCGACTTGAAAATAACAAAGCGGTCGCCACTAGTGGCTGTACCCCACTTGGTGTTGGTACGATCACCGTCGATCAAAGAACCAGGACCTTCGGCTGCATTCCAGTTATCTGTAGTACCAGTAAGGAATTCGTAGCCTACCTCGCCAATTGGATCATCCACAACCTTTACATTAGCCTGAAGGTATGCAGAGAAACGCTTAGCCTCGGCAGAAGCTTCGGCACCTGTTATCTGACGGTTAGCCAAAATATAGGCATAGTTACCACAAGGATAGTCATCGTTAGGAGCAATGGCATCTGTCTCGCTAATCCAACCATTTACATATGCCACGGCTGCATCTGCCACGTTGTTATCTTTCAACTGGTTGATGGCAGAATTGCGTACGGTAACCAATTCGGCATATAGGTTCTTAGAAGCATTTATCTTGGTAACCAATTCGTCAACAGCAGTAGTCAGCTGACCCAAAGTAATGGGATCGGAACAAGCCTTGATGTTTGCAACAAGCTCTGCCATCTGGTCGTACAGAGTCTTCTCTGCAAAGTCCTCTGCATTATAACGCTCTGCAGTAGCAGTAAGAAGTGCATTGCGGTCAAGAGCAAATACGTATTCATCACCTAAAGAGAACTCTGACATCTGCATAAGACCACTAGTCACACACTGGTCGAGTTCAATTTTGAAGTACTTATAAGCAGTGGTATTCGCTACTGAGAGTGTGAAATAAGCCTGAGCAAAGTTGGCAGCAGGAAGTTGATTCAAACCTATGCCTGCAGTAACATTGTACTTGTCGTCAAGAACAACCCACTTTTCTGAGGTACGGGTAACGGCATCATCATCATCTGCATTCATACCATAGATGTGCCACTGTTTCCAGTTACGGCCGGGGTTGTTGCCCGTATCGTTACCTGTAACCATAGAATAGTAGGTGGGGGCCATAGTACGGGAAGCCTTGAAAATAATATAACCTCCATTCGCGGTCGCACCTTCCTCCCTATTGGTAAAGCTACAGCACCACTTGTTGTCGGTTTTACCATCAATAAGGTTGCCTACGCCCTCACCGCCAAAACCGGCAGGATCGCCTGAGAGAAGGCTATATTTGACAGGCTCGTCGGTAGTTGTACCTTGATCAGACAGTTCCTTGAGGTACTGTTCCAATTCGCTATAGGTGCCTAATCCCCATTCAGACATCTGCAGCCAGATGTCACCACCTGCAACAGACTCGGTAATCTCAATCCAGTAGTACTGGAAAGCTGTTTCACCTTCGTAGTCAAACTGGAAACCCTTAACAGCTTTGCTTGCTTCGGGCAGTTTCTCGTTTTCACGATCATCGAGAAGTGTCCAACCACTAGCTGCCGGATCATCAATATCCCCACGCTGAGCATCAGCATCGCTGGCAAAGTTGGCACCGAAAATCTTCCAAGACTTCCAGTTACGAGTAGGATAACTTCCCGTGTCAGTTCCAGTAACAAGGAAATAAGATTTAGGAACAACGGCTTTCTCTGCCTTCACGATAATGTAAGCAAGGGCACGATCAGGGTTTGCCGGGTCAAAAGAATGACCCATCTTGGTGTCCACATTTGCGTCAACCAAGCTGGCATAACCTTCACCGCCCGTACCACCGGTTCCTGACAATGCTGTGAGCTTTACGTACTCAGCCCACGCACTCTGAGAGCCCATCATCATCACCAAGGCGATGAGACATGACCAAAGAGTGCTAGAAGATGTAAATTTTCTCTTCATTGTGTTTGGTTTTTAGTTAATAATAAAGTTAAAAATAATTATTGTTTTTAAATTCTTTCCTTAAACATTTATCCATTTACTCTCGCAAAAGTGCTCTTAAAGCATACAAAAATAAGTATTTTGCGTCATATATTAACCACTTTATATACTTTTGCCCGCTTGTTTAACATTATTTAACTACATGGGCGTACCTTTCCTTTTCTTACACAATCTAATAATCATTTCGTTCTCACCTAATCACAACCTTCTTGCCATTCAGGATGTAAACACCCTTCTTTGATTGACCATTGACTTTGCGACCAGAAAGGTCATAAGCCTCATGGGAGTCATAAGGAGTATTGGAGTCATGAGCAATGCCTGTTTCGTTATCCTTAACCACCAACTCGAAATCAAAGGGTGTGTAGTTAACGGCTCCCAATGCGGAATTGTTTATCTGCTCGTCGATAAGTTTCCAGCAACTGTCATCGGGATTGTTGGTATACGTGTTGCTTCCGTACAATCGCCAACTACAGGGATTACGGTCAGGATAAGTGCGAGTGTCATTAGCCGTATAAATGCGGTATCCGTATGGCATAACCTCTTCTTGCGCATCAAAGAGGAAATAAGCCCGATTGTTAAATGTGCCACAATACTTGGTATATATATTGTTATCACCCGCGTCGGGCCAGTTATGATGCGCTATATTGCTCTCTGTTCCTTTATATACAACAAGAGAAGGATATTCCTCACCTTCATCGTCTAAGATATCGAATTCGGCAAATTGGATAGTGCCATAACTTCCGCCATTAATGCCAAGGATTTCCCATTTGTAATATCTATAACCCTGCAAAGACTTTTCAATGTTAGTATAAACACCATTTACATTGTAAACAATTCCACTTGAGGTTTTCAGCACAGGATGACCATCAATCTTACGGCCATTGTCTATATTCTGTCGCCAAAGAGTTTCACCATTACCGGTATTCAGAAGATAACAGAGCTTACCAGACCACACATCAACTGGGATAATATACTCTACCTGATGCGAATAGGCGTCATAACAATTTTGCAATTCTAGAATAAGGTCAGTATATGCAAACTCTTTTCCTAGGGAAGAGCCCTTAATTTTTCCCGCGTTATAACAGTCTGTGATATATACCTTTCCTTTAGAAGGAGTAATAAGGGCTGCTGCCATACTGTCGGCCTGAATCTTGCCTATATTGTATGAATCCTGTATATAGATAGTACCCAACTTACGGGCATAGCCTAAGAATCCTGCGGCATATCCGCCTGTTGCCGTAACAGTTGCCGCGGTGCTACACTTCGTTATCTTTACCGTTCCCGAACGCACGTAACCAATCAAGCCACCCACATAATTGGCACCCGAGACAGAACAGGTTGCATCAAGGTGAAGATTCTGTATCTCGGTTCCTGCTGCACACATGCCAAAGAGACCGACATTATCCTTTCCCGAAATATTCAAATTACTGATGACATGCCCACCACCATCAAACTTGCCACCATACTGTACCTTACTGTTGCCGATGGGAACGAATTCAGATTGGAAGTCTTCCATATTCAGATCGGTGTTCAGAACGGCATTAGCCTTATTCTCGCCACCGTTTACAATTTCAGCAAAAAGACAAAGGTCGATAGGCGTGTTAATCTGGTATACTCCGTTCACCTGACGTATTGAACCATAAGAAAGCATCGTGTCCATCCATGAAACACGGTCGTGTACAAAGTCACGAACACGGTCCACCTCTTTCTCCCACGAACCAGGAACGGCAGGATTAAGCGAAAGCCATTGATTGAGGTAGGGCCAACGGATGAAGTTGAGGCGGGCAGAAGATCGTATTTCATTACGCAACGAGTCGACATCTGCAGCTACGGAATCTGGCTCGAAAGCACCTTTCCGTCGAAGTTTTCCCCACATGTCCTGCATACGGGCAAAAGCAGAGGGGTCGGAAAGGACGCGGCCAACAAACTGTGTCCAGTTACCCGTATCGCGTACCTTGTACGTCCAGTCCATGCGTTCGTTAGCAGGATAGGTTGTCTCGTCATTCTCAAGCGCAAGGTCAGCATCCCATACAGGTCCCACATAAAAGTGATCGTCACCACGATCTTTATACAAGAAGACCTGACAAAGCATATCGGTATTGCCATTGAACTCGCTTACCAAAATGTGCCTGAGAAATGTTTCCATGTCAAGGACAGAACGCATGCCAATTTCACTATCCGTATAATTGGGACCAAAGACAATGCTCTCCATATTGTTCCATGTATCTTCGATATACTGGAACTGTTCGGGCTGCATAATATCTTCATCAGGATCATGAATAGAAATAGGATTCCCATATATAGAATAAAAATAATATGGCTCTCGACTGGCGTTGTTATCCACTTCAACATAATAGCCACCTGTGATATTTTCTTCGTCGATATCCGTCTCCGTCATCTCGGTAATCTCAATACGCCCTTTGTGCACATCCACATGGTCGGCAAGCGTATAAGTGCCGTGATAGTCACCATTGACAACGAGGTCAACTACCTGGCTCCAAGGTGTCCACTTCATTTCAGCGCGTTTCGACATTGCCCATGCCACAGGATTACGCATCAGCGTCTTATCGCGATAGCTGTTGATAAGCACCCACTTTTTTGCTTTCACAGGCGACTCATTGCGTCCATCCTTCATCACGTGATGACTTTTCCCGTCGTTGTACTTCATACGAAAAGCCTTATTTTCGTGCGTTGCAGAGTAATTGCCTCGCACACGAAACAGAATGGGATATTCCTGCAGCATCTTGCCATCCTCATAAATCAATATGGACTGTGATTCAAAATCCTCGCCTCTGTTTTGCGGCATAATTCCATCCTCGACATGAACGCTGAGAGTTGGCAAGTTTGTTATCTGATAGAACTGACTATCGTCACCCTCACCTTCATGACCGTAGAACTTTAGTTCCGCCACATTACAGTAAGAACCCGCGCTTCCCACATAACGCACATATCGAACGCCACGACTCACATTTATGTTAGTAATGGTGGACGTTTTTGCAGTAGGTTTTTCTGCAATAAGAAATAAAGGAAGAGCATCCATGAAATTGGGATCATTACCTCCCTCGAACAAAGAAAGCAACATGCGGTCAGGACCATTGGAGTTGGCGGAGGGGGTATAACTGATGCGAGTAATAACGTGAGGCGAACCTAAATCCAACCCCACCCATTGTCTGTTGCTGCTATTTGTGGAAAAATAAGTTGAGGCATCATCATCAAAAGCCTTAACCGCTCCAGACAAATTGGACGATGAAATAACGGTACCCGTCAGCAATTTATCTGTATTGGCATCATAAGCACGTGCGTTGCTATTAAATAAAAGCAGTATTAATATTGCTTTCAGCAGTTTATCTAAATTCATGTTTTTGTGCTATTCGAGCAGGCTTTTTAGCCTGTTCTTTCTTATTTCGGGCGCAAAAATAAGAATAATTTTGTGAACAAACAAAAAATCTTACTATCTTTGCAGAAAATATTCTGCGAAACTGCTTTCGCGGGGGAATAAAATAAATTTATTATGGGAAAGAAGAAGAATGGAGGCGGACACCTCAAGAAGAAAAACTTGGAACAACTGGTAATTGCTTTGTTTGAAGAGAATCCAACCCAGGTCTTTGAACTGAAAACCCTTTACCGTGAACTCCATCTGAACACCCATCCTGCAAAAATGTTGCTGATGGATGTGTTAGAAATGTTGCTGATGGACGATTATATAAAAGAGCAACCGCGTTTCTGCTACACACTTAACAACCCCACTCAGGTGATGGAAGGTATCTTCCACCGCAAAGCAAACGGGAAGAATACCTTTGAGCCGACAGAAGGAGGAGAGCCTATTCTGGTAGCAGAACGAAACAGTATGCATGCTATGGACGGCGATAAGGTGCAGGTAACCATGTTGGCCCGTAGAAAGCATCATGTACGCGAAGCAGCTGTGACAGAAATTCTGAAACGAAACGAAAAGCAGTTTGTGGGAACCTTACAGGTAAGCAGAAATTATGCGTATCTGCTCACAGAGGACCGCACTTTGGCCAATGATATATTTATCCCCAAAGCAAACCTCAAGAAAGGACAGACTGGTGACAAGGCAATTGTAAAGATTGTTGAATGGCCAGAAAATGCCAAGAATCCTATTGGAAAGGTTGTAGACGTTCTCGGAAAGACAGGTGAGAATAATGCTGAAATGCATGCCATACTTGCTGAATACGGCTTGCCTTACGTATATCCTGCAGCCGTAGAGAAAGCTGCCGAGAAATTGAAACCTGGCATCACAAAGGAAGAGGTTGCCCGCCGAGAGGATATGAGAAATGTCATGACTTTTACTATTGATCCACGTGATGCTAAAGACTTTGATGATGCACTGAGCATTCGTGAAATCACAAATAATAAATCGTCAAATGGTAAATTGTACGAAATTGGAGTTCATATTGCTGATGTCAGTCACTATGTTACAGAAGGTTCGATTATAGATAAGGAAGCACAGAAACGCTCCACCAGCGTCTATTTGGTAGACCGCACAGTACCCATGCTGCCTGAACATCTGTGCAACTATGTTTGTTCGCTCCGTCCCGATGAAGAAAAACTTACTTATAGTGTCATCTTCAAGATGAACGAAAAGGCTGAGGTGAAAGATTGGCATTTGGCACACACCGTTATAAAAAGTAACCGACGCTTTACCTACGAAGAGGTGCAGGAAGTTTTAGAAAATCATCATGAAGCAAGCGAGGAAGACTACAAGAGCCCGGGTGACCATAATGCTCCGCTAACACCCGACGCAGAGCCTGCCGAGAATTTTGCAAACGAACTTATCGTCCTGAACCGTTTAGCTAAGGAATTGCGCAAGAAACGTTTTGCGGGAGGAGCAGTTGACTTTGACCGATGTGAGGTTCGTTTTGAGATAGATGAGAAAGGTAAACCCACTAATGTCTACTTTAAGGTGGCAAAAGATGCCAACAAATTGGTGGAGGAATTCATGCTACTGGCCAACCGAACAGTGGCTGAAAGTATCGGCAAGGTTCCCAAGAACCAAAAGCCAAAAGTTCTGCCTTATCGTATTCATGAATCGCCCGACCCTGCCAAGCTTATGAATCTGTCCGACTTTGTTGGCAAGTTCGGATACAAGCTTAAGACCAATGGTCACAAGAGTGAGATGAGCAAGAACCTAAATCGGATGTTGAACGAAGTGAAAGGCAAGAAGGAGCAGAATATGATAGAAATGATTACCCTACGCGCCATGATGAAGGCCAAGTACAGCACACACAATGCCGGGCACTATGGTTTAGCCTTTGATTACTACACACATTTCACCTCGCCCATCCGCCGTTATCCCGATTTGATGGTTCACCGTCTCCTAACAAAGTATGCCGAAGGAGGGCGCTCAGCAAACCAAGAGAAATACGAGGAACTCTGTGAACACTGCAGCGATATGGAGCAGACTGCCGCTCAGGCAGAACGTGCCAGCATAAAGTACAAGCAAGTGGAGTTTATGAGCGACCACATGGGCGAAACCTTTGTCGGCACAATCAGTGGTGTAACAGAGTTTGGCATCTATGTTGAGATAAACGAGAACAAATGCGAAGGAATGATTCCGCTACGCGATCTAGATGATGACTATTATGAGTTTGATGAGAAGAACTACCGTCTGCGCGGTCGCAGTCGCCATCATTGTTACAACTTAGGTGACACTGTAAAGGTACAAGTAGCAAGAGCCGACCTGTACCGTAAACAATTGGATTACAAACTAGTTAGATAGAGGAGCTGTTTTTCCTAGTTAAAGTCTTCCCTGCAGTAGGAACCTATTTCTTCTGGTTCTTCTGGAACTCTTTAACGGCTTTTTCCAGCATCTTCTGATATTCTGGCATACTCTGCAGACGGGCAAAGGTGATGCTACCACAAAGACGTCCAGCATCTACATCACTCTGATAATGGAAGCCGACAATTACTCGACTTTGACCCAGTTCATAAGCAACCTTCATTATCTCCTCTGCGTGAGCGGGGTCTATAACCATAAGCGTCAGACCTACCAACCATGAAGCATGGGTATGACCTGAAGGATAACTGGTAAAGTCCTCAGGATTCTCGTGACGCGGCACACTTGTTGCTTCCTTATACTGCTGATAAGGACGAACACGATGGAAAAATGCCTTTGCACTTGCTCCAGCCTGCTGTTCAGTCAGATGCAAACGTGAGAACAATCGGTACATCTCAGGATATTTATCTGCAGTCAATTCAATACCAATTGCCTCACCATAGCGCTCCATGAAGTACCGTGCACAAATACCTGCATCTGCTATTGCTTGCTTTCCACGTTCCGATTCACGAATAGACTTACCCCACTGATACTGTGTCCAGTCATAAAAGAAACGTGAATCTGTAAGTGCTGGCGGCGCTGGCAAAACTTTTTCCATGTGGGGAGCATCTGCCGTTTCATAAAATGGCGTAAACTTCTCTTTTGTAACACCTTCCTGAGCAAAAGAACAAAGGAACATTGGCAGGATTACTGCCATAGACAAAAACTTCTTCATATTATTCATAGCATTCTGGGTAAAACAGTTTTTTCAAGGGCAAAATTACATATTTTTAAAGAGCAAGACAAACAAACAAACAAAAAGTGATTCCTTTTTTCGTTTATCATGCGAAATAATTTGCACATTATTGCAAATATATCTATTTTTGCGGTGAAATTTTATCCACAAACCTATATGAAATTTAATAGAGTATATGCATTTATCCTGTTTATCGTTTTTTGTTCTTTCTGCATTGCACAAAAAACAGAGTTGCAAAATTTCCCGGCTGGCTACACGCCAGAAGAAGTAGGAAATCGGATTGCCTATCATTTCGTAGATGCCAAACACGGATTCTGGGGTGGCAACACCAAGTACATAAGCTATCATGAAGTATGTGCATGGAACGGTGCTATCATGTTCGGACGCGCCGCAGGGGACAAAAAGATTGTCGACCTGATGCGAGACCGTTTTGAACCTCTCTTCGGAGAAGAAAAGGAATTCCTTCCCATAAAGAACCATGTTGACCTAAACATGTTCGGATCTCTGCCCCTGATGCTATACCAAGTATATAAAGATGAACGGTATAAGGAGATGGGGCTCTCATACGCAGACACACAATGGGAACTGCCAAAAGATGCCAAGGAAAGTCAAAAACGACTGGCCCGAAATGGCTATACATGGCAAACGCGAATGTGGATTGATGATATGTACATGATTACCATTGTCCAGGCCTGGGCCTACCGTGTAACAGGTGATCGCAAATACATCGACCGAGCTGCACATGAGATGGTAAAATACCTAGATGAATTACAACGTCCCAACGGATTGTTTTATCATGCGCCAGATGTCCCGTATTATTGGGGCAGAGGAAACGGATGGATGGCTGTCGGCTTGACAGAAGTACTGAAAGTTTTACCTAAAGACAGTCCATACTACAAACGTATCATGAAAGGCTACCGGAAGATGATGAAAAGCCTGCTGAAATATCGTAACGAAGAAGGTATATGGAATCAGTTGGTTGACCAACCCGACTTTTGGACGGAAACCAGCGGTTCCGGAATGTTTACTTATGCTTTTATTTGCGGTGTGAAGGAAGGGTGGCTACCCGCAAAGACATATGGTCCTGCAGCCCGCAAGGCATGGATGGCAATGATTCCGTATATTAATAATAATAACGATGTACGCGAGGTCTGTGTTGGAACAAACAAGAAGGCCGAATTTGACTATTATCTCGATCGCCCCCGTGTGGCGGGTGATTATCACGGACAAGCACCCTATCTGTGGTGTGCAGCTGCTCTCTTGGAATAAACACCCCTATTGCTATAACACTTATCAAAAACAGAAATACAACACAACATGAAAGTAAGAAACTTCTTGGTTGCAGCATTAGCTATGACAATGGCTCTGAACACAATTGCTGCAGAGAGAGAATTTATAAAACTTGACTCAAAGTTAGGACACGGAGGTCAACAGAAGTGGATGATGATTAAGGCTTCTGATACCAAAAGTACAGGAGCAGAAATCTCCTCGAAGGATTTTAATACTAGCAGCTGGGCAGAAGCCATTGTTCCAGGGACAGTCCTGACCAACTTGGTGGAACAGAAGGTGTATCCCGAGCCTTATTATGGACAGAACAACAAGTTAAAAAATAATCTCATTCCTGATTTGGCAAAAGCCGGACGAGAATTTTACACTTATTGGTTCCGAACAGAATTTGACATTCCTACGAAGTTCAAAGGTCGTCGTATCTGGCTTGAACCCGAAGGTATCAATTATCGTGCAGAGATTTGGGTAAACGGCAACCTGATGGGTAATATGGCCGGCATGTTCAACAATCAGCCATTTGATATTACTGATCGTGTAAAGGCTGGGGAAAAGGCAGTCTTAGCCATACGTGTATACCCCGTTGATGTTCCTGGCACAAGCATGCCTAAATCGTGGGGAGCTACCGGCGAGTGGCACAACGGAGGAGATGGTTGGATGGGACAGAATGTAAGTCAGTTGATGACAGTCGGCTGGGATTTTACCTTCGAAGATGGCATCCGCGACCGCAACACTGGTATATGGAAGAGTGTCCGGCTCTACAGCACAGGCAACATTCAGTTACGTAACCCATTTGTAACATCCAAGCTTTCTCATCCCAATTACGACAAAGCGGCAGAAACTGTTTGTGTGGAAGTGTTCAATCCTAACACACAAACCTTCGAGGGTATTGTTCGAGGAAAGATTCTAAACACAGATATTAAGCTGGAGAAGAAGATAAAACTTATTCGAGGTGAGCACAAAGTCATCACTTTCACTCCAGAAGAGTTTCCACAGCTTAACATTGACAAACCACGCCTATGGTGGCCCAAGAACAAGGGAGAACAAAACCTCTACACTTTGCAGTTGACATTGACTAACCTTTCGAACCAAATGTCGGACAGTTTGCAGACACGTTTTGGAATTCGTGAGGTAGTTGCATCACGCGAAACGCCAGACAAATCTAAGATGTTTATTGTCAATGGGCATAAGATATTCGTTCGAGGTAACAACTGGATTCCTGAAGCCATGCTTCGTACCGACGACAGTCGTATGGAAACCGAATTAGCTTATACCAATCAATGCGGTATAAATCTGTTACGTCTTTGGGGTGGCGGTATTGCTGAGAGCGACCGCTTTTACGAACTCTGTGACGAATACGGTATTATGGTTTGGCAGGAATTCTGGATGACAGGTGATACGCGTCATCCACTTGATGAGCCGCTCTATCTAGCCAACGTAGAGAGTACTGTAAAACGCATTCGTAACCATCCAAGCATCGTCTTTTACGTGAGCAGTAACGAAAGTACTTGTGTTACAGGAGCAGAAGATCTTATAAACCAACTTGACGGAACTCGCCCTTATCAGATGCAGAGCGAATGCGATGGCGTTCACGACGGAAGTCCCTATAAACAAGTGAATCCCATGCGCCATTATGAAAATACCGCCTCGGAGCGCGGAAGTCGTGTCGATGGATTCAACCCCGAATACGGAGCTCCCACTCTACCTATCGTAGAGAGCCTCCGCGAGATGATGCCTGCCCAGGACCTTTGGCCCATCAATAAGGAAACATGGGACTATATGGACGGTAACGGTTTTCATTTGATGAGTACCCTCTATACCGAAATGACAAATAAATATGGAGAATCCAAGAATATCGAAGATTTTGCACGACGCGGACAAATGGTTGGAGCCATCAACAGCAAAAGCATCTGGGAAGTGTGGAACGAAAACAAACTGGGTTATGGCGACCGTTGGTGCTCTGGTCTCCTCTTCTGGTATCACAACTGTCCACAACCCCAAGTCTGTGCCCGCATGTGGGACTGGATGCTAGAGCCTACTGCATCTCTCTATCACACCATGCATGCATTGGAACCTGTGCACGTTCAATACGATTACCTCAAGAACTCTGTTTCTGTAGTCAATGACTATTTGCAAGAGCAAAAAGGTCTTACCATTACCGCTCAAGTTTACGACATCAAGAGCAAAAGGATACTTAGCCTCCAGATCAAGACCGACGTGCCTGCCGATGGAGTGGCAAATGATGTGTTGAAAATTGATTTTCCAGCCAACATCTCCCCCGTTCATTTCATCGCGCTACAGGCAAAAGATGCCAAAGGCAATGTGGTAAGCAAGAACTTCTATTGGCGCTCTACCAACAAATATGAAGGAAAGAACACCATAACAGGTCCATGTACGGCAGGTTTTGAGCCTTTGAGCAATATGGCAGCTTCCAAACCGTCAGTAAGAGTTAAGCCTTTGGCAGATAAAGACGGCATGCGTCAATGGCAGATAAACATTAAGAACAGCGGAAGTAAAATAGCCTTCTTCTGCCAACTATTGCTGACAGACGAGAAAGGAAATGCCATTCATCGTACGCGATATTCCGACAATTTCATTACCCTACTACCAGGAGAACAGGAAACAATACTGGTGTGCACCCCCTACTCCCCCGACATAAAGTACCAGTTTAAGTTCAACGAGAATATGCAACCATCCAAGATTATTGCCCTGTAACATCAGGGCAATAATCTTTTCTTTCCATTTGTAATGTAAATGCCCTTCTTTAATGAAGAATCAATCTTTCTTCCACTCAAATCATATACATTATCGTTAACGTTAACGTTCCCGTTAACGTTGTCTACTCCCGTCTCATATTCTGCAACCGTTTGTCCATAAAGGGCGAATTCATAAATGCGGGTCGTGTAACCGTCTCCTTGTTCGCCATGTACCATCTGTAGTCGGAAACGAGTTGCAGTAACAGGCTCCGCCAATACACCTGTCACCTTGTTAATCTGGTTGGATGAGATGTCAGCAAAGTCAACCCACGTGCCATCCTCTGCTTGATACTGTACCTTAAACGCTTCTGCCACGTAGCCGCCACTTTCACAAGCGGCACAAAGCACCATCCAACGATCCACTCTAACTGGCTCGGCAAAGACATATTGCAGATAAGGCGTCTTACTCTGCGAACTGGTGGCACACCATTTGGTGGTAACGTCCTTATCATTGGCTAACTTACCTGCCTCATTCGTTCCATTCTGATGTGAGGCCGTTACGGTCTTTGGCATTAGGCGATTGTCTTCTGTTTTTCCACCCAACTCCATGTATTCAATTTCTGTGGTAATAGGTGTAAAGGCCGTGATGTCATCGGAATGGCAGCCCGATGTGGTGGCTGCAAAGACGAAAGTCTTGCGATCTGTACTTGTCAGTTTCACCTCGTTGGCATTCTCGGGTAGTGGGATACAGTACTTATACATATACATAAGCGTATATGTCTCGTTACTCTTACCACTAATGCTGTGAGCATGAGTGGACGCAAAAGCCACGTTCTGCTTTCTGTACGAGCTTGTCATATTGGTACAGCTAAGCGGTTCGCCTATCTTACCCGAATAATACGGAACATCCAAGGTCACCGGTTCCCCTTCGTCTATGCTCACAGATACTGTGCTTCCCGCCTCTGTTGCACTTGACATTAAAAGATACAATTTGTCTTCTCCTTCCTTACGATTCAGCGTAATGGAATTTGTAGAAGATATACGCATAGCGTTTGTCTTACCATCCGCACGATTTCCCATAGCAAAACTCACTCCATCCACCACCATGGTATCTGGAATGAGTTCTGCCGGATAAGCGTAGGTGCTATATGTAGCGTTGGCATTGCCACGCTGCTTATCGTAGCTCATCAGGTCGATATTATAGGTAAAGTCGGCAGCTGTGCCAGAGCCTCTTTCTATCTTCTCAAAGTTTAGACTCTTGAGTCTGACAGCAAAAGTCTTTGGCTGATAATGGCCGATGGAGAAGGTTAGTTTAGAGTTTAGAGTTGAGAGTGTAGAGTTTTCTACTTCCTCCTCCAGCGCATTTACTTCGCGGGCAGAGAGGATCTCGGCAGGGAACTGGAGTGTTACATCCTGCTGGTCCTGACCGGTCCATTCATACACACGTACTATCAGCTCGTCCGTTTCCTCGGCCTTCTTCAATGCCTTGATACTTACCTTATCCGTGCTGAGTGAGGCAAACTGCATCGAGCGTCCCATAGAGCCTGCATGCTTGGGGGCCACAAAGCCCACCAACGGCTGGTTCAGATGAGCAGCCTCCATTTGCGTCTCCTGACTCCATTTCCCGTCATGGGGAAAAATAGAATAAGTAAAATGGTTGGGCCCCATGTCCATGTTGGCCTGATGGTCGTAGTTCTTGCATGAAGGCGAACGCAATAGGGTCAGTCGAAGGTTCTTGTTATCGACTTTGTCCCATCCATATTTACAATCGTTGAGGACAGATACTCCATAAGTAGAAGAACTGTGGTCTGCCCATTGGTGCCCGCACACCTCATATTCATTGCTAGAACGAACACCACGCTGTATGGTTCCAAGCGAGATATCGTAGGTTTCTTTCGATGTACTAAAACTAAAGGGGAAATTAACCTTGAGCATACGTTCTGATGTATGCCAGTCAACCTCGTTCACACAATCTATGCGATTCGACAAGGCATTCATCCTTATATATTGTATAAAGGTAGAACCTGCCGTTTGTCTGCAAATACGGAACGATTTACGCAAAGGGCCGTCCTCCACAAGTGTGACATCAGCATCCCCACTTACGTATGCCGATGGCGTTTTGGTAATATTGGTGTAACTAATCTCCCATGCAGGCCAAGTATCCTCGTGGTCGTAAATCATCTGCTGACGAACAGCGCTATTGATAAGCGTACGCGAGTTCTTCTCGTCATACAACTTCTGAATATCACCATTATCGTTGATGGTCACACGGTAACGACCATTATAAATTTGCTTGACAGTCTCGTCTACGCTGAGGTCAGAAGTCATTTCGCTTTTCTCTCCCATACGGATATCATATACGGCATAACCCAAAGAAGGAACCGTTGCAGCGAAGATAAAACTTATTTGTCCTGTTGTTTCGTCAAAGTCTGTAATCTGCGAGAGCACCTCGTTGCCGTCAGGTCCTATGACTTTTATATTGTAAGGTCGACGACCGCAGGCCATACTTCCCTCCACAATATCCGTTCGCTCATGGGAAAGCGGATTGTATACCACAACAGGCGTTCCGTCAACTTGAGTATCAAGTAACTGCGAAGCGGCTCCAACAGCATTCTTCAGTTGTTGGCCAAAAGCACGGTTAGCTATATAGTATTCGTTGTAAGAATAATCGTTGGCTTTTAAAATAGAGGTGCCTGTGAGACCATCATGATGTTGTTGCCAGATAGTACGAATCCACGCATCTCTCAAAGCCTCTGTAGGATAATCGGAAACTCCCAGCCAATAAGAAAGGGAAGAAGCCTTCTCGGCGGCATCTGCCATTAGTTCGTTCTTGCGGTTCCACCTTTTTAGCAATCCCCAACTGGTATAGGAGCCCACTCCATGCGTCCGCATAGGCAGTTCGCTGTTCCATACTTTATACTTTGAGTTTTTGTACTTATCCAAATAATCAAAAATCTCATCAGGACTTGCCAACTTTACCTGTATCTTGCCGTCGGTCTTCTTTACATTGTAATCCAACCAGTATGGTGTATTTTCACCCTCCTTGTCTGGATTGTCCTGCATACCGCCACCGCGATCACCGCGTGTTCCCACATATCTTATGCGGGCCGCAACACCATAATTGTTATAGTTATCCTGTATCTTTTTCAGCAATTCGTCATCTGAGGTCAGATCCTTGTTGTAATCCTCATGCGCATCGTAGGCCCCTGGTTTATAGATGGCATAAATCTGACTGCCGTCAACGCCTTGCCATATACCAAAAGGAGGAAGACCGTCATAAGCTGACGAGCCCCAACTCAACTTCTGTGAATGGAATCCTTTTATGCCCGCATGTTTAGCCAGTGACGGCAATGCATACGAGAAACCGAAGCAATCGGGCAACATAATGTCATAACCCCCACGCACGCCAAACTCCCGTTGGTAGAATTTGTTGGCATAGAGCATACTGTGCAGGATGCTCTCGGCCGAGGACATCATCACATCCGTGGCATCCAGCGACATCCCGCTTACATGCCATTGCCCACGTGCCACATATTGTTTCATCTTTTCGAATTCCGTGGGATAATACTCCTTCATCCACATATACTTGATGGCTCCCTCATAATTAAGCATAAAGCTTGGGTACTTGTCCATCAGCGCCATATTCTGGGTAAGGGTATTCTTGATATACTCGTTAATGGTTGTCTTCACATCCCAGTTCCACTGGGTGTCAAGATGTGTGTTTGAAATAAGAAAAAGAGTCTCCTTGTTGGCCTGACCATAAGCCATGGTACAAACAACAAGAAGAGATATAAGGATTTTCTTCATATATTCAGTTGAGAGTCGAGAATGTGGAGCTTAATGTTTAGAGGAAGTGCTATCAGCTTTGGATGAACTTTGCAGCACTTGTTTCAGCAATTCTGTTGTCTGATCTGTTGGATAAAGATTCCAATAGTTATCTGCCTTATAAGTATCTACTACCAGTCGCCATAGAACATCAGGGTTTGACACCAGATATTCTAGATTGGCTTTTGTGAACTGGAAGTGGGGATAAGCATATAGAGGTCTTTCATCCTTCGTTCCGCCTGGCAGATAATGCGTGCCTGTATAAGATTGTGCCAAATGGACATCGCTCACTTCATGAGGAGCCAACTCTATTGGATAGGCATCTACTACATTCTCCCATTGCATCAGTTGTGTATCCCTTTCGCCTAGTACTATCAGCGTACGGCCTGCGGGGTACTCGTCAATAATCAAGTCCATTTTTACCGGCAGTATCAATGTGAACAACGTATCATTCATCCGTTCTATCCACGCCATCTGTTTTACATCCATCCCCATGTATCGGCCACAGAACAAGCGGTCGGATTTTAACACTAACCGTTCTTTCCCAACAAAAGGCGAGACCCTACGAGGTTCCAGTGTGACATTGAACGACTTCTGCCCTAGCATCTTATGTGTAAACATCCTATAGCCTGGTGCATAGAACTGCAGAGAGTGTTGCGCATCTCTCACATAAAAAGAGAAAAGGCCGTTCTGGTCTGCTTTAGTATGGTTAAACACACGGTGGTTAGCATCCACCTCTCTGACAGAAACATTGGGAATTCTCCCTTCGGGACCGTTTATCTGCCCGCTTACATTCTGTCTCTGTGCCAGTACCTGAGTTGCCAGCAGCAATAATAGTGAAATCAGCGACGCTTTCATTGGAGTCAAGAGTTAATAGTGAAAATAAAAAGTTACGTACAGTTAACTAATACATTACTTTTTTGCCATTTATAATGTAAATACCCTTCTTAAGTTGAGAGTTTAGAGTTGAGAGTTTAGAGTTGATTTTTCTTCCACTGAGGTCATACACCATGGGAGCAAATTCTTCATTCTTCACTCTTAATTCTTCACCTAATGAGGTTTCCTCATCCTCAGGGAATCCACAAATCTGTCGGTAGTCGCCTCTTTCATACTGCCATTGCAGAATAGGATACCCATTACCGGCAGCAGGGTCCTTATACCAAGGCGAACCCCACGTGCCTGCAATCTGCTGCAACTCGCCATGTGTCTTACCACCTTCCACGGGTACATCGTTTACCGTCATGTCGGCAAGAATATAAATATTCTGCAACACATCACCTTCTATAGTCTCGCCAAAAGCAGAAGCTGTCTTGCCTGCTACGCTGGGATTCCACGCAATTACATTATTATATATCGATGGAGGATTTGTGTTAGATCGCGCACCAGCAACCACACCACCAGCAACAGGGGAGTTTATGGTGCCTGCAGCATAACAGTTTTCTATAGTTAGGTCGCTTCTTATCCTGCCTACCAATCCACCTGAATAGTTGGCAGAAGCACCGTTGCCTACTATATTCACAGCACTATAGCAGTTACGTATAATAATGGGCGATGAGTTTAACGTGCCACCTATAGCACCCACATAACCCTTGCTGGTAATCTCGCCAGTTACGTAACAATTCTCCACGATTACGGGGTACAGATTCTCTTCAGCATCCTTAAAAGTGCTGTGTCCCATATAACCGCAGATAACTCCTGCACCGGAAGCCGATGCCTCCACCTTTGCATTCACAAAGCCGACATTGCGAATTTCTCCGCACAGAATTCCAAAGAAACTGGGATAATTCTTGCTGCCCTCGGGTGTAAGGTTATAGATGATGTGGCCCTTGCCGTCCAATGTTATCCAATAGCGATAACTGTTACTCGACGTATTCAACTGTTCCCATGTGAAGCCCGCCATATCCACATCAGCATCCATCTCAAAATATACCATCTGCTCCCTCACAAGAACGTTGTGCATGTTGTCCAGTTGCTCAGGACGAGATATGATATAGGGATTGTCTTTTGTACCATCGCCCTTCTGGTAGGCATATATCATATCATGAGCTACGGTTTGCATACGCGTGAGCAAGTCCTTCATCTGCAAGGTATTGTATGATACCTGTACTGCCACATCCTCTGCCTCTGTCAGAATGGCCTGTGCCTCTGCATTTAAGTAGCCACCTTGAATAGCCTTTTCTATATCGCTCTTCAAGATAATAATTTGTGAATCCAATGCCGTATAGTCCTCAATACTGGTTTGAATGCTATCTATGGTTTTGCTGGTTTTGGTCAAGAGGTTATAACGTTCTGTGGTATTTTCTGATGCGGCAAACTGCTGTTTGTATGTTTCCATGCTTGCATCAAAACCCGCATAGTGCTTCTGTCCTCTGGTCTTTATGGAATCTAACATAGCAGCATACATATCCATCAGACCCTGCATGGCATCTTGGTTCTTTTCGCGGAACACCACTTTAAGATTACCCATATAGAAACGTTCGCCTGTTGCCAGACTGTCACGAGTACGAGCACCAATGGTCAGTCGGCCGTTGGTAACCAAACCATACACCTTCTGTGTAAATTTGTTCCTAAGGAAGTTGCTGCTGATAACAGATTCCGATGTGGGCGCCGCAACATCGTTTGCGGTCGTGTTATATGCTGGCACTGTCGTATTATTCACAAATAGGTCAACACCGCCCAAAGTAGAGAAATCTTCCAATGTAAGTTCATATACACCGTTCTTCACCCCTGAAACAGTCTGTTGCACATCAAAAGAGCCTGCTGTCTTGGCATAGCCGAGTGGCATAAAGGCGGTTCCCTTTCCAGAGCCTGTTTCACAGTTCTCACTTGCATTCAGCGTCCAGTGCTTCCAACCGCTCTTCATCAAATCCATATTTTGGAATTTATAAGTCACATTAGCACCATCACCTGTATAGAAGACAGGTGCAGGCATCTCGTCGCTACTGGGATATCCATCATTAATACTGGGCCATCCGTCCTTGCTCCATGTTATCTTGTCCAATAGCATCAAACGACCATTGAAATTGTTGTTCCTGTCGTAGGAGTGATACAACAGCCAGTCGTCGCCGTTATCGTCGGTAATAATCTCCGAGTTGTGACCAGGTCCCTTCCAACGACCGGTACTTCCCTCGTTACCTTTCAGGATTGTCGTATAGTTATCACTCGTCATAGCACCGCCCTGTTTATTGGTATATGGACCCATCAGTTTGGTAGAACGACCCACCACGGTGCGATAGGTACTGTTCTCACCTTCACAGCAACTGCCCACTGAGCAGAACAGATAATAATACTGACCACGTTTGTAAATCATGGCACCTTCGAAAGCACCGCCAGCCAATTTCGTTACACCCTTATGGCGCGTCCAGCCACCGCCTGGCTGAGGATTGTTGATGGGGTTGAAATTCTTAACCGCCAACGCATCGTCCGTCAGTTCTACAATACAGATATCATTAAAACTTCCCCAAACAAGGTACTTCTTGTCGAACTCCTCCACATAACAAGGGTCGATGCTGTTCTTAACCCCAATCTCCGTACTGCGGAACACTTTCCCTTTGTCGGTAAACTTGGTGGGCGTATCACCCACTGCCACGCCGATACCTGTTCTTGAACCGTTTCCCCAAAGTGCAGAAGCATAAAAGCAAACATATTTGCCATCTACGTAACTCACGTCAGCTGCCCACAGGCTATAGTAATCAGTCTTCTTGTTGCCCTCGCCGTCGATATAGGTGCTGTCGTTCCATGTCGGACGGGAGATTACACCTGACACATCAGTCCACTTCACCAAATCGGTACTCTTCTTAGCCTTACAACCTGTAGCATAAGAATAGAATGTGCCGTCGGCAGCACGAACAACAGTAGGATCAGGGAAATCAGAACCGTAAACAGGATTCTTGTACGTCTTCTGTGCAAAGGCAGGAATCACAAGCAATGCACACAATAAAGGGGTTAAAAACCTTTTCATTAGCATAGTAATTTGAGCTATTTTGCGTTAATTTGTGCACAAATATAGATAAAAAAAATGAAACACCCCTACCCTATATGGCAAAAAAACACATTTAATAGGCAAATCTGATAAGATTAAGGCTTTGAAGCATTATCTTTTATCTCCTTAAAATCATCTGTTGAGATTGCCGTAGCGTCCATCGTTTCCTTATTTATTCGGATATAGCCATCTTCCAAAGAATTGTCAAAACCAAAGTTTCGTCTCACCTTTTCGCTGACAGGAACATACCAGCACATGGCTGTTTCCAGCGCTATAGTGTATTTCTCCAGATAGCTGTCGGCTGAGACGTTAATGTATTTCACATTCTCATCTAACGGAGAACAGGAAGATATACGGAAGTGTGACTCCTCTCCCTTTGCCAACGGGAGTGTTGCTTCCTGTTTTGGCAACACAAACCATACAAGTCCCCGGTCCATATCTGTTATCAACATTTCCTTTTCAGAATTGTTTCTTACCTGCAGGTCTACCATCAAGGCCTTCAACTCCTCCGCCTGAGCTCTGGCCTCAGCCGAAATGGCAGAAGATTCCCTCGACAGATCTCTCGATTCTACGTAATTAACAACAGAATAGCCCTTTCCATGTCCCGAGAGTAATTGTCCCTCAGAAAAACCTGCCGATGCCGCAGACAAACTAGAAGCCACCATCGCCCATCCTGCAGCCCTTTTAGCCTGCTTAATGGCCTTAATCAAGTCTGACGAAACCACCTGTTGGACCACAAAACAGGAAAGCAGATTGTCTCGGGAATCCATTTGCAACATCTGACGATGATTCAGAAGCGAATCCATCTGCCCATTCTCAATAACATAGATTCTGTTGTAATACGTGGGAATATACGTGGTTTTAGCTTGTAGAGAAGTCACGAAAACCACAAGAATCAACAACAAGACACTTCTTTTCATAATAGTATTGTAATTTGTTGCTGCAAAGATACGGATAACCAAGCAAAACACAAAAAAATTTGAACACTACAATTGTTTCTTGGATAAGTTAATTGTTGTCATTGTCACGCGTAGACAAAACTTTGTCAGCTGTGTGACAATCTTTTGTCTACGTTTGACAGAGGCAGAGACGACACGTCGCGTTGGCAAAGTCTAAACGTCGCATCGGCAAACGCGACACGTGGCGTTTTTAACATTAATGAGTTGACTTTTTGGTCGACTCAAAATTATGCTGTACCTTTGCGATTGCAAATTATAAAAATTATGGTTAAGCACATTATTCTTTGGACATTGAATCCTGAGCTTTCTGAAGAGGAGAAAGCACAAGTGAAAGTTGGTATAAAAGAAGGACTGGAAGGTCTGAAGGGAAAGGTTCCCGGACTCTTGGACGTAGTAGTAAACATTAGCGGAAGACTGGCATCGAGCAACTGCGATGTGATGCTCGATTCCACGTTGGAAAGTGCTGAAGCGTTGAAAGCATACGCCACACATCCTGCCCATGTGGCAGTGGCAGACACCAAGGTACGCCCATATACCGTTCAGCGTACCTGTCTGGACTTTGAGGTCTAAATCTATTCAGAAACCTCTGTTCCACAATGGGGACAGAAGTGAGCATGATGAGGTAAAGGCCCGCCACATTCCTTACACATCTTGTGGGGATGCACCATCTTGCCGTGGTCGTGCACAAACTGGGCGCTGACGATACCAGTAGGGACAGCCAATATGGTATAGCCCATTAACATGACAATGGCACTAAGCAGACGTCCCATGGGAGTAACTGGGGCAATATCGCCATATCCGACGGTAGTCATGGTAACTACTGCCCAATAGATGCTGGTGGGAATATCTATAAATGGTGTGTTGGGCGCGCCACCCTCAACCATAAACATCAGGGTACCCATGGCTATTACCATGATAACCATAAAGAGGAAGAACACCAGTATCTTGCGGCTGCTGAGGATGAGCGAACGCAAAAGAAGGTCGCCCTCCTCAAGGAAGCTGAACAACTTGAATACGCGAAAAACCCTTATGAGACGGAAGGTACGGACGACCATCAGGTAGCGCATCGGACCAAATATCCATCCCAGATAAAGCGGAAGTGTGCTGAGCAAATCAACAATACCAAAGAAACTGAAGATATACTTACGCGGCTGAGGGGAACAGTAAATGCGCAACAGATATTCCAAGGTAAAGAAGAAGGTGAAAACATACTCTAGAATCGTGAATATCTGCTTGGCCATAAGAGGAAGTCCCCGCATGCTCTCCAATATCACCACCAAGATGCTTAATACGATACACCAGAGCAAAGCCACGTCAAAGGTCTTGCCCATTGGCGTATCGCTTTGGAAAATAATGATATAGAGCTTGCGGCGCAGCGTTTCGTTATGCATGAAACGCTGCCAAGCCTCGCGCATATAAGTTACAGGATTCTTCACTAGTTCACTCCCTCATTTTTCACTTTTCCCTTTTCACTTAAAAAGCGTATTCTCAATTATCTTACCCATCTGCCAAACACAGCGTACCTTCAACTTGTCGTCAAGTACAACAATGTCAGCATCCTTGCCACGGGAAAGCGTGCCCTTTCTTCCCTGAATACCCATGATGTGAGCAGGCGTATCGGTAATCATCTTGACAGCATCCTCGAGGGGTACATCGGCCTGCTGCACCATCGTGCGGATAAGGCGATCTGCTGTGGCACATGAACCTGCAAGGGCTCCGCTACCAGTAAGCTTACATACACCGTCCTCGACATAGACACGAGAATCGTAAGCCTTGGTATCCTTGGGAGCAGCTGCAGGGGCAAGGGCATCTGTGATAAGAGCCATACGCTCTACACCCTTTACCTTATAGGCCATGCGCAAGATGGTAGGAGGAACATGGATTCCGTCGGCAACACACTCTATGGTCATATCATCAATCAGATAAACACTCTCTACCGTACCTTCGTACTTGTAGCCCTGCTTGTTGTGGAAACCAGGCATGGCGTTATAGAAGTGGGTTACGTGAGTGAAACCTACCTCGAAGGCAGAACGGACATCGCTATACTCAGCATTGGTATGAGCAATACTGGGCAGGACACCCTTCTCGGCACAATACTTACCAAACTGCAGGGCACCGGGCAACTCGGGGGCAGCATCCCAGCGAGCAAGACAGTCGGAATGCTCCACTACGGGAATGTACTCGTTGGGGTCTGGGTTCTTCAACCATTCGGGCATCTGAGCTCCAGCCTTGTTGGGATTCAGGTAATGGCCCTCGAGATGCAGACCCATAATAGGACTGTCCTTCTCTTTCATGAGCTTATTACAGGTATCCACAGCCTTCTCTATCATAGGAACTGTGCTGCTGCTGAGTGTAGGGAAGATGCTGGTGGTTCCGTACTTGGAATGTGCCTTGACAGCGATGCGAAAGGCTTCCTCTGTTCCTTCCTGGAAATCAGCACCGCCACCACCATGCACATGCATCTCAATGAATCCGGGCACTACATACATACCCTTGACATCAATGAGCTCTGCCCCAATGACTGCCAAGTCGCAATTGGTCACCTCAAGTATTTTGCCGTCGCGCAGAATGACACTGCCATTCCTTAACCACCCTTGTGGAGTGAGTATGCGACCATTAATGATTTGAGTTAACATAGGTTGTGTGTATTTGAGTTAGACCATACTGTATACTACATCCATTATCTTCTTGCCTATCTCGTCGGCAGCCTCCATCGTGCTGGCTTCGCTATAGACGCGGATAATAGGTTCGGTATTTGATTTGCGAAGATGCACCCACTTGTCGGGGAAGTCAATCTTCACACCGTCTATGTCGTTAACCTCCTCATTTTTGTAGAGCTCCTTCACCTTGGCCAAAATAGCATCAACATCTGTATCAGGAGTGAGGTCGATTCGATTCTTTGCAATGAAATAAGGAGGATAGGTAGCACGAAGTTCACTGGCCTTCATTCCCTTCTTTGCCATGTATGTAAGAATAAGGGCAATGCCTACCAAAGCATCACGTCCGTAATGTGCAGCAGGATAGATAACTCCGCCATTGCCTTCACCACCGATAACTGCGCCTGTCTCCTTCATCTTGGTTACAACATTTACCTCGCCAACAGCTGCAGCATTGTACTCACAACCGTACTTGCGGGTTACATCGCGAAGGGCACGTGTACTGCTGAGGTTGCTTACAGTATTGCCTGGCGTATGCTGCAAGATATAATCGGCAACGGTTACAAGGGTATACTCTTCGCCGTACATGGTGCCGTCTTCGCAGAAAAGAGCCAAGCGGTCAACATCGGGGTCAACAACAAAGGCAATGTCGTGCCCACCCTTTTGCATAAGAGCCTTGATGTCTGAAAGATTCTTCTCAAGAGGCTCGGGGTTATGCTGGAAGTCGCCTGTAGGTTCTGTGAAAAGACCTGTTACGGTTTTTACGCCTAACTGCTCCAACAACTTTGGCAGGATAACACCACCAACACTGTTCACACTGTCGAAAGCCACGCGGAAGTTTGCTTTCTTGACTGCTTCAACATCCACAAGGTCAAGACCCAGAACCATATCAATGTGTTTCTGGTCGTAGGTGTTATCTTCGCGGTAGCTGCCAAGATGGTCTACATCGGCATACTCGAAGTCTTCTGCCTCAGCTATGCGAAGCACCTCGTTACCCTCTTCCTTGTTTAGGAACTCGCCCTTCTCGTTCAAGAGCTTCAACGCATTCCACATACGGGGATTATGACTGGCTGTGATGATAATACCACCGCAAGCACCTTCCATAGTAACCGCAATCTCTGTGGTTGGAGTTGTTGCCAACCCAATATTAACGACATCGAAGCCCATGCCCATAAGAGTACCACAGACAACATTCTTAACCATGGGACCTGAAATACGGGCGTCTCGGCCCACAACAATCTTATTGCTCTGTACCTTGGTAGTGCGACGAATCAGCGTAGCATAGGCTGATGTAAACTTAACAATATCAAGAGGATTCAGCGTATCTCCTGCCTTTCCTCCAATGGTTCCTCGGATTCCGGAAATGGATTTAATTAGTGTCATAACTTTATGTCGGTTTTATTATTAATGAATTATTTTATTTGACTAATACTTTTTTCCCATTTACAATATATACACCCTTCTTTAGTTGAGAGTTGAAAGTTGAAAGTTGAGAGTTAATTCTTCTACCTGAAAGGTCATACACCTCGGCATCGGCAGGCAATGCATGAAGCGAAAGAACAGCAACCTCGGGATCTTCTATCACATGAACGTTTACGCTACCGGATATTCTGCTGCCGTCGGTGGCAGTTGCCGTAATAACAGCATCTCCCATACTGCCAGATACTACATTCCCCTGCTGGTCGACAGAGGCTATGCTGGCATCTGAGGTTGACCATGTAAGTTCCTTGTTGGTAGCCAAAACGGGTAATACGGTGGGCGTAAGTGTTACCTGACTGCCTTGTATTATGTCGACATCAGGTTCCGAGAATACTATACTGCTAACATACGTCTTGGCAAAAGAAACAGTATATGTTGCATCATTAATCTGAGCATGCGACCCGTCGGGCGCTGCAACACGGATATTGCTCAGCGTAAAATCGGAAGCAGCCGAGAAGGTTGAATCGGCATCCATGACAAAATAAAATGCGACACCTGTCCGACCAGAAAGAGGTTCCTGCGTAGGTGAATAGGCAAGAATTCTGAGACCGTCTTTTGTTTGGCTTGTTCTTATGATATGCGATCCTGATCTTATAGAACCTAACTGAACCGATTCCTGTTTTGCAGAAAGCAAAGAACCGAAATTAAGATCTGCCTGCCAAGCTGTAGCCGTCTGGGCGGCTGAAAGCGTAACACTTACCTTTCGCGTTCCGCCTGCCTTTATGGTTGTGTTTGCCGCATAGAGACGAGCAGTAAAAAGTTCCTCGTGTTGCGGATTCTCATCGATGTAATTACGCAGCGCCACAATATCATAAACATCAATGACACCATCGTTGTTCATGTCAGCTAGCTTAAACGGGAAACCCTCATCAACTGGATTAAGGATATAGTCTGCCATGGCTGCGATATCTGCTTCGTCAACCTTTTTGTCTTCGTTGACATCGCCCTTTATATTGAATTCAATATAATAAGTTCCGTCTGCTGCCTTGAAAACTGTTCCATGGGTATTATCGAAAACAGGGTGCGTATCTGTGCCTATTGTCTGATACCAGTTAATGTCCTCGCTGGCTCCTCCGTTTAAGTTGTAGCACAACTCGCCACTTGTTACCTGTTCCATTGCGATAGCAGTAACCTGGTCTCCGAAAGTACTGTAACAATTTTCAAGCACAGTACTACCACGGACCATATCATGACCCCAGTCATACCCACTTACCGTTCCTATATTCCAACAATTCTGCATGATACCACCACCGCCTATCCATCCACAGATAGAAGCACTCTCATTGCCACCAGAAATGGATCCTGTGTTATAACAGTCGGTAAGGAAGAACTCGCAGGAAGACCCCTTGTTGCAACCTATGATACCAGCCGCATTCTGGGCAGAACCGGTTATATCTGCCTCGTTACCCACACAACTGACAGTAACAAGACCAGAGCCCGTGCTTACACCAATAACACCCACAAAAGCACCTCCTGTGATTGAACTGCTGCCATCCAAAATAAGATTCTTAATGGTGGCACCTCCTGTAACAGTTCCGAAAACGCCAAAACCGTCACCACCCACAATATTCATGTTCTTAATACGGAACTTTCTGCCGTCAAACGTTCCTTTGTAGGGTTTCGACTCAGTTCCAATAGGTGTGTACGACGAAGAAAACTGCGCCATATCAATATCTGCCGTAAGATAAGCGTCTGACCCATTTGCTCCGCTGTTAACTGCATTTGCGAAGGCCATCAGTTCCTCGGCATTGGAGATATAGTAGGTGCTGTCCTTATAAACCGGACCAGCCTGGTAGTTCAGATACTTATCAATCCAAGCTATACGTGCTGGGATGTAGTTACGCAAGACATCCACTTCTGCATCAAAGGAACCGAGTGCCGAAACATTCTGGTGAACCCTGCTGTTTAGGATTGGCCAACGTATGAAATTAAGCTGTGCCGAAGCATCCATCGCCTGCGCCATACTGTCGACGTACGCCACAAGTGTCGTAGCGTCGAGCCTCCCCTCTTTGCGATTGTCTGTCCAAATTTGCTTGAGTTGCTGGTCGGTGGCTTTGTCGTTGAGCACACGAGAGACAAATGACTTCATGTTACCTGCCGCACTTCCGCCCAGATACGCCCAATCGCTGCGACCATTGACGGGATAAATACGCTGGTCATTGTCGAAAGCAAGGTCAAAATCCCAACTTGGAGCAACATGGAACTGGGATTCTTCACGTTCTTTATACATATATGTGCTCCAGTAAGTATCCATGTTACCTGAGAACTCACCTATGATGAAGTGCTTGAGGAAGGATTCCGCATCAAGGTACTTGCGGTAGCCGCTCTCAGGATCGGTGTAGTTGCTGGAAAAGAGAGTAGACTCCATCAAGTTGAAATAGCTATAGATGTAGTTGTGCTGCTGGGTGGTAATGTCATCATCGCCAGGATGTTTGATGGTGACCGGATTCCCGCGATTACTTTTGAACCAGCTTATCTCCTGGTTAGCATAGGCATCCACTTCAATAAGATAGCCGCCAGTAAGCTCGGGCTCTTCGTTATCCCAAGGCTCCATCTCGGTGACAGGGACACGATTCTTATCCACTGATATCTGATCACAGAGTTGGTAACAACCCTTGTACTCGCCGTTCATGATAACATCCACAGGTTGGCAGTAAGGCGTATAAAGGGCATTCAGTCGCTTGCTTATTTCAAAAGCTAAGCAGTTACGCATAAGCGTCTTGTCGCCATAGTTATTAATAAGAGTCCATTTCTTTGCCTTTGAAGGACTTTCCTGCGGCGACCCTTTAAGCATGTAATGACTCTTACCATCATTAAACTTTATGCGCCAAGGCTTCTTGGGAAAACCCCAAGAGGCATTGCCACGGCCTCGGGCTGTAATTGGATATTCCTGAATGCGGGTGCCGCCGTCGTAAGTAATTGTAATGAACGATGGCATCTCCGTAACTTTATCTTTTGGGTCATAACCTGCTTCGGTATGAATGCTTACCGTTGGAAGGTCTGTTATCTGATACCAAACGGAATCTTTTCCCTCGCCCTCGTAGCCATAGAACTCCAATTCAGCAATGTTACAACGTGCATCATTAGGACCGACATAACGGACATAACGGAAACCACGTGTTACAGGAACGTCTGCATAGTCCATCACTTTGGCTGTTCCTGTACTCGGAATAAGATAAAGAGGAACGGCATCAAGGAAGTCGGGACTGTTGCTGCCTTCAAAAAGACCCAGTTGAACACGTGATGTCTGAGAGGTGCGAGGACTCCATCCTACTTTTGTGATGACATGAGCTGTTCCCAAATCCAGTCCTACCCATGTTCGTGAACGGTCCATCGAAGCGTAAAATGTATCGTAATTGCCATCGAAAGCATGAGCAGGAGTGTTGACCGTTGAACTTGATTTGTTTGTGTCGTAGTCAATATTGGGTGAGCCGATGGGTGTTCCTGAAAGTTTTTCCCCTATCTGCTGGCCATACACATTTATAGCGGAGTAAAACAGAAATAGGAGAACTGATAAAATCTGATATATCTTGAGTTTTTGCATTTTAACCTTGATTTTTTTCAATCAAAGGGCAAAAATAGACAAAAAATCTTTATGGCGGAAATAAATAACTATTTATTTGCCATTGAATGCAAAAAGATGTAACTTTGCATTCCAAAAATAAATTTCATACAGATGAACAAGTACGATATTCCCGTCTTGCTGCTTACAGGATATCTGGGCAGTGGTAAGACAACTTTATTAAACCGAATCCTTTCGAACGAAAAAGGTATACGCTTTGCTGTTATTGTCAACGATATTGGCGAAGTGAACATTGATGCTGATCTAATTCAAAAAGGCGGCATTGTTAATCAGGCAGACGACAGCCTAGTGGCACTACAAAACGGATGTATCTGCTGTACGCTTAAAATGGACTTGGTTCAGCAACTGCACGACATTATTGCCATGAAGCGTTTTGACTACATCGTTATTGAAGCCAGTGGTATCTGTGAACCAGCTCCTATAGCCCAAACCATTTGCTCCATTCCTTCGATGGCACCAGAAGTAACAAAAAATGGTGTCCCCCTACTCGATTGCATCGTTACCGTTGTTGATGCACTACGAATGAAGGACGAATTTGCCAATGGAAATGATTTAATGAAACAGAATCTCGAAGAGGATGACATAGAGAACCTTGTTATTCAACAGATAGAGTTCTGCAACATTATCCTGCTAAACAAAGCGGCAGAGGTGGAGCCTCACGAACTGGAACGCACCAAGCAAATCCTACGTGCCATACAGCCAAAAGCAGAAATCATAGAATGCAACTATGGCGATGTGGAGCTGAATAAAATTCTTAATACCAACCTGTTCGATTTTGAAAAGGTTGCTACATCTGCCGCCTGGATTAATGAAATAGAAAATCATCATCCAGACGAAGAGGAAGAAGAACATCATCATCACGACGAACACCATCATGAAGAGAATCATGAACATCATCATCACAACAACGATGATGACGATGACGAAGAGGTTTGTCCTGAATGCGGACACCATCATCACCATGATGAACACTGCCATTGTGGCTGTCACCATCATCATGACGGAGAAGGCGAAGCAGAGGAATACGGCATCGGCACTTATGTTTATTATCGCCGACAACCACTTCGCTTAACGGAGTTCGATCACTTTGTCGCTCGTCTTTGGCCAAAGAACATCATCAGAGCCAAAGGCATTTGCTACTTTAAAGGCGAAGAAGACATCTGCTACGTGTTCGAACAGGCAGGTAAGCAAGTCAAACTTCAGAATGCAGGACAATGGTATGCTACCATGCCCAAGTATGAACTTGAAGCTTTCATGCAACGGAATGAAGGCCTGCGTCGCGACTGGGATGAGCAATATGGCGACCGCATGCAGAAACTGGTTTTCATAGGCCAGCATCTCGACCGCGAAGCTATTGCCACCCTTTTGGATGCTTGTCTGGTAAAAGAGTAAAAGCTACTACCCTACACCCACTCATATATGGAGTTCTCGTACTCGGCCAACTGTGTTAGCGCATCCTGGTCGAGTCCAACTCCCTCATGATAGTGTTGCTGCAAAAACTGATGTAAGGCTGCCCTCACAACGTTTTGCTTCTCAAACTTGTTGCGGAATGCAATATAATCAAGCGCATTCCTATCTTCCTCAGAAGTGAAGAACGAGAAACCTCCCACTTTCTGAATCTTACAAACGCGCTTTAACGCCTTTGGTGTTGGAGTTTCCTGCACAATCTGTGTGCGTACTGCCTCATTGGTAGCCAGGGGAACTGGTTGTACAAAGTTACGGCTGGCATCTTTTGCTACCTGTGCGATAGGTAGACTTCCTTTCTTAATAGCCATATATGTAAGAGTTTGAATATTTGCAAATATTTACGTATACAAGTACACCTATATTTGAATACCTTTTTTGTTTGTTATGCTTCTCTTTCTTTTGTAAAACGCTGGAAGGCAGCGTTTGCTATCTGTCCCCACTTAACTGGAGTCCATGTCTTGGGGCGAGCTTTCCTGCCAATCAGATATTCGGCAACTCTCATGTAGTCATCAGCTGCGGTACAATCAGGACTGTACTCATAGAGCGACATCTCGTAGGCAACGCTCTCTGTACATCTTACACATTCTCTGACATAAACTGGGAAAAGAGGAGCCTTTACTTCCTCTTCGTTACTGTAATATGCCTTCACTTCTTTACTGATGGCTTTTTGGGCATTCCACCTCACCAATAAGTAACCCATAATAGAAACCGGACAATGCAGCTGAGTTCTTACCTTCTCAATATAGTCAAGTAATCTGGGCAAACCTTGCAAACTATAAATACCAGCCTCGGTAGGAACTATCACAAAATCACTGGCAACAAGTGCGTTAGTGTTCATAAGTGTCTCACCTCCTGGAGCACAATCTATGAAGATATAATCATACATGTTCCTAATCTTCGCACCTGACTCCGGGTCAACTGTATCAAGGAAGTTGCTCAACCTGTGTTCACGATTATACATCAACTGCAATTCTGCATTAATATTACTCATACTATGACTTCCCGGAACGTAGTCCAAACCATCATATCTGGTATAAATGGGGAGCGAACGCATTTCCCCTGGTTTAAAGTCATGAAGCCAATCATAAATGGTTGTTTCAGCCTCAAGATGAACAGTTTTGTCAACAGTATCTGTCAGATTACACTGGGGATCTGTGTCAATAAGTAGGACCTTCTTGCCTAAAAGCCATAAAGCAAAACCAAGATTTACACATGAGGTTGTCTTAGCACAACCGCCCTTATCGTGTAAAAAAGAAATAACTTGCGACATACGATGAATTGGTTGTTAATTATAAATTCTGCGGGCAAATTTATACTTTTATTCTGTAAACACAAAGAAATATTCAAATATTTTGAAATATTTAAGTATAAAAGTACTCAAATCTCTATATATACACATTCATTTAAGGAATAATCGTGAAAAACACATGTTGAATATTTGGGGTATTTATAGATATTTACGAATATGCGTATATACTGCAATATTTGAATATATATATGTATCCACACATGCAAGAACCTAAATATTCGCGTATTTACATAGCCGGATATACATGTATTCGTAAATGCAGGTATCTAAGGACTTGGATATTCAAGTATTTATGTGTAGAAATTTACAGAAAAGAAAAAGAGAAATAAATAGTGTTTGTAAAATGAATAAAAGTTGGAATAGGGTAAGGTGTTCCCTTTCTCCGCACTTAATATACATAATGTTCCTACAAAGTGTTCCTGAACTTCACACCAAATGTTCACAATCTACGCACAAAATTAATATCAAAATATTATAAATCAACAAGATAAAAGAAGGTATAAAGAAATAAACAAATAAAAGGAAAGGGAATAAAAGAAATCTTACGCAAATATAAACATTTTTTATTATAATGTTATAATATCGACGTAACTTATTGAAATATATTACATTAACGATATATCGGTGCGAAGAATGAGAACATTTGGTGCGAAGTTTGGGAACAATATTTGAGAAGAACCAGAGCACTTGGTGCGAACAACAGGAACAATGGTGCGGAGCATGGGAACACTAGAATATAGAAAAAGCAAGGTGCGAAGTTAGGGAACATTATTCTTAAATATAATAATGTATAGGGAAATAAATGAGAAAAAGAGATATAATATAGGGGGAAAAGGAAGGACAAGAACGTAGGATAATAAAGAATACTATAAAGCGGTAGCTGGAATAACAGAGGTAAGATTATAGCAAACAAACAGGTAGGAAGTGTTTATTCACCATGGTAACCATACAAAGAAAAGAAACGTGCAACTTCAAGAAACAACAAATTGCGAAAGTTTGGAACACTTTTCGATTGGAAAATTTGGAAGTTTCGTTGAAATGGACTATTTTTGCCCCCAAGAACTTAATTTTGGACTAATATGGCGAAGAAAAAGGGTCCTGCGATTGTAAGTAAAACCAACGAGTTAGTACAATCCATTTCGCAGAACAATGATATTGACTTTATCATGAATCCTATCACGTATACTCAGATACGTGGTAACTTCTCCTTGGTACAGACAAATCTTATGATTGCCATTATTGCACAATTGCAAGATCGTATAAAGGAACAACTGAGTTTTGACACAATGTCTACACTCTTTAAGCCCGAGGACTTAAGCGGAAACCTGCTTAACTTTGAAATTCCGCTCAGAGAGCTTGGCATAAGTCCCAAGAAGTATGGAGAGTTGGAAACTGCGTGCGAAGCTTTGTTACATGTTGACATGTCGTATAAGCGATATGACGAGAAAGAGGATACTTGGTATGATGTTAAGCAGAACATATTTCATAAGATAGAATTTCCAACGGCCGATTTGAATGCCGAAGGAGAGAAGATGGGGTATAAGAGTGGATTTCGCAGGAAAGGATATATCCGCATTCAGATGGTGGACGAAAGTGCAAGGGAGATTCTGAACTTAAAGAAAGGATATACCCGACACCTGAAAGGGATTACCCAGTTGTGTCGCAGTCCCAGGACACCCCGTCTTTACATTTACCTCAGCGCCTGGCGAAGGATAGGCTCCTGCAATGTAAACTACATTGATCTTAAGGAGTTCTTTGGCGTTCTCACCTATAGTAAGGACCACAAGAAGATAATCGATGACCATTACCTTAAATACGGAGCTTTCCACAGAGATGTTTTAGATCCCGTTCAGCGCGAGATGAAGAAGTTGTCTGACGAGGGCAAGGTTGAGTTCTGCTTTGATTACACGCCGGTTTATCCGCGTGGTGTAACCCGTGGAAATCCAGAAAGCATCCGGTTTACTATTATAGAAGGTAAGATGGGGCAGGCCCAGAACCACGAAAATTACTTGGGGCAGGTTCATTCCGACCTGATCACCAAGTACCGCTTGCAGCCAATGGAGTGGGCTCGCTTGCAGGAATATATTTTTGACGGGCTCGATTTAAAAGAGGAGTTGGCAAAGATTGACAAACTGATTGAGCAGCATCAGCCAGATAATGTTCATGCTTATGTAACAGAAGTCTTGTATAATTGGTTAAAGAAACAGCAGAAGCCTCAAGAGCCCAAGTTCGATGTCGCCGAGGAGATATATGACGATACTCCAGAGCGCCCCTTTGTTCAGCCCATTTACAGGGAGAAATATGCCCGTTGGATGGAGCAGGCCAAGGAACGATTGGGTGATTATTTCTATAACACTTATATGGCGTGTTGCGATCTTTGGGCTGTCCGAGACAAGAATATACTGATAGCAGTGCCAACCGATTTTGTCCGTGAACAGTGGGAAGAGCGTATGGGCGAGATCAGCAGCTATTTCTATACGGCATTCGGAACGGATAGGGTAGTGCACTATATCATTCAGGACCTCTCAGAATTTAATTCATAATCTGATAATGAAGAAAAATAACCTTTTCCACCTGGGCACATTAGCCTCTGCTTTACTGCCCGTCATTCCCGTTGCTGGCAAGAGTCAGAAGGGGAACGCAGCTGTTAATAACCGTCAGCCCAATGTTATTGTAATCTTTGCCGACGACCTTGGCTATGGCGATTTGGAATGTTTTGGAGCCACTCGTGTGCAGACGCCAAATGTGAATGCTTTGGCCAAGAGCGGCATCCGCTTTACCAATGTTCATGCTATTGCAGCCACCAGCACGCCTTCGCGCTACGGATTGTTGACTGGCGAATATGCCTTCCGTCATCCCAATACTGATATTGCACGAGGAAATGCGGGCATGATAATTCGCCCCGAGCAGTTCACTATTGCCGATGCTTTCAAGAATGCCGGCTATACTACGGCTGCCATAGGAAAATGGCACTTAGGTTTGGGAGATAAGGATGCCGAGCAAGATTGGAACGCGCAGTTGCCTATGCATCCGGGTGATATAGGTTTCGACTATCATTATATAATGGCGGCAACAGCCGACCGCACTCCCTGCGTCTTCATCGAACAGGGCCATGTTGCCAACTATGATGTTTCTGCCCCCATTCAGGTAAGTTACGAGGAGAACTTCCCTGGTGAGCCAACGGGAAAAGAGAACCCTGAGTTACTTTATAACCTAAAGGCTAGTCACGGGCACAATCAGAGTATAGTTAATGGTATCGGTCGTATTGGCTATATGAAGGGTGGGGGAAAGGCTCTCTGGAAGGACGAGAATATTGCCGACAGCATAGCCTCTCACGCCATCAGTTTTATGCAGAAGCATCAGCAGGAACCCTTCTTCATGTATCTGGCAACCAACGATGTGCATGTGCCCCGCTTCCCTCACGAACGTTTCAGGGGCAAGAACCCCATGGGTTTCAGAGGCGATGCCATTGCGCAGTTCGACTGGACCGTTGGTCAGATAATCTCTGAGTTGGAACGTTTAGGCTTGCGCGAGAATACGCTTATCATCTTAAGTAGCGATAATGGTCCTGTGGTAGATGACGGTTATCAGGACCGCGCTGTTGAATTGCTTGGCAATCATCGTCCCGCTGGGCCATATCGTGCGGGCAAATACAGCACCTTCGAAGGCGGAACCGTCGTTCCTGCCATTGTATCTTGGCCCAAGAAAGTGCAAGCCGGTCAGGAATCAGATGCCCTTGTTTCGCAAATCGACTGGTTAGCATCTCTCAGCGCCCTTGTTGGAGCGCGTATTCCTATAGGTGGTGCTGTTGACAGTCAGAATCGTCTAAGCACGCTATTGGGCGAAGACCGCCAGGATCGTCCGTATGTTCTGGAGCAGGCAGCCAACCATGCTCTTTCTGTTCGTACCAAAGAGTGGAAGTATATCCCTCCCAGCCAAGGTCCTGCTGTTATTGCTGGTCCCAATATGGAAAGCGGTTATGCCCGTGAGCCCCAGTTGTACAACATGCAGCAACCTTACGAGCAGGAGAACGTAGCCCTTCAGCATCCGCAAGTGGTCTTCACTTTACAGTCATATATCGAAAAGGAACGTAGCTCAGGAGCCACATACAAATCTCCGATATCGAAGTAAAAAGATAATTTTCAATTGACTAAGGTCTAATCAGAACTCCGTGAGTTCGTGATTCCGTAGTTCTGTGAATCCTTTTCAGCAGAAAAACTCCCTTTTTCTTTGTGCGTATTGAGAAAATCGTTATTTTTGCAGATAAATGAAGGAAATAGCGCCTATATGGTGCTGCAAACCCTCAGTGGAGGGAGCCTTCAATCTTATTGGAATATTAATAACAGCATTAGCAGTTATACGGAGTGTCTGAAATGTAGGAAGTTTTGGTAACACAATCCAAGTAACGATAATTGTCTAGTGTCTGCGCTTTATGGCGTGGGCATTAAACTTATCTCTTGGATGGGTCTTTCCTACAACCTCAGACACGGATAAGCGTCCACGCTTTTTCGTGTCTTATAGTTGTAGAAAACCCATTATGCCGATAAGTGCTTGTGCCTTTAGCTATAAGCGCAAAGAATGCCAGACAATGACTTGGAGTTGTTGCCTGATGTGTTAGCTATATTGCTACTCGACCACACCACAGGCAAGAACATCTTCTGGGCTACTCATGATTATGAGGCGCTTGGAAGTGAATACGATTACCATGCTGAGATTCTGCCTCATTTGATTACAGGTGAACACAGCAAGGTTATCCAACCACGTGTGCTCAAATCCAAGGAGAACCAGACAGATCGCTCCAAAGATATGGCGGAAGTCTTTACCCCCTCCTGGATTTGCAACGCACAAAACAACCTTGTAGATGAAACAATAGGAACCGGCTCCTCCCCTCACGGGGAGGCAGGGAGGGGTCTCTGGCAGGATTATGTCCGGCTGACTTGTTTAGAAATAACCTGTGGCGAGGCTCCCTATCTTGTTAGCCGCTATGATGCTACCACGGGTGAAGATATCCCTATCGCTAAACGTATAGGACTGCTTGACCGCAAACTTCGTGTGGTTTCTGAAAACACAGAAACGCAGGACGATTGGTTAAAGTGGGCAGAAATAGCTTACCAGAATACCTACGGCTATGAGTGGCAAGGCGATAATCTGCTCTTGGCTCGCAAAGCTCTGCTCTTCACCTTTATGGATTATTATCAAGCCAAGTTTGGCAATAATCCTTCACAAGAGAGCATTCACAGGATTGCAGAAATCATCAGCTGGAACCTTTGGCAGATGGATGGATTGCGAGGCACACCTCCTGATTATCCTTCGCCTGGCGAACTACATGAAAATCCCATCCCAGATATGTTTACCACTTACTGCATTATCTACGACTGGGAAAAGAATGAGGAAGTAAGATATATTGACCTATTACCATGATACAGAATTCACAAGACAATGAAGCCTCCCATAAAGGGGAGGTTGGGAGGGGTCTTTATAACCCCGACGTGCTAAACTGCATTGCTAATCTGAGCAATGATGAGGTATTCACGCCTCCAGAGTTAGCAAACAAGGTGCTCGATCTCTTGCCGCAAGAGCTTTTCAGCAATCCCAACACTACGTTTCTTGACCCATTTACCAAGAGTGGAGTCTTCCTTCGTGAGATAGTGAAGCGACTTGACAGAGGGCTGGAAGCAAAGATACCTGACAGGCAAGAACGTATTGATCACATTCTGCACAAGCAGGTGTTTGGCATTGCTATTACGGAACTTACTTCGCTATTGGCCCGTCGTTCTGTTTATTGCAGCAAGAAAGCCAATAGCAAGTTTAGCATCTCTAAGTTCGACACAGAGAGTGGTAACATTATCTATAAGAACATAAAGCATACTTGGGAGAACGGAAAATGCAAGTTCTGTGGAGCAAGCCAATCCGTTTACGACCGAGGGTCAGAGGCAGAGCAATATGCCTATATGTTTATCCATACTAACAATCCTAATATATTCTTTCCAAATATGAAATTTGACGTTATCGTCGGCAATCCACCGTATCAGATGAGTGATGGGGGAGGAATGCAAACAGAGTCATCATCAGGAAGTGCGATTCCCCTTTATCAAAAGTTTGTTACTCAAGCAAAACAATTGGGCCCAAAATACCTGTGTATGATAATACCTTCTAGATGGTTCTCTGGTGGAAGAGGACTTGATGCATTTAGAGATGAAATGCTTAGAGACAGTCGTATCGCAAATATTGTTGATTATTCTGATTCTCGAGAATGCTTCCCTGGGGTTGATATCGCAGGAGGGGTTTGTTATTTCATGTGGAATCGAGAATACGCTGGTCTCTGTCAAGTTACCAATATTGAGAATAGCAAAACTTATCAATCAAAGAGATTTTTGAATGAATTTCCTGTATTTGTTCGTCATGCAATTGCCGTAGACATAATAAAAAAAGTTCTTTCCAAACGAGAACGAATGATGGATGAGGTTGTTTACAGTTCTAAGCCTTTTGGATTTAGAAGTTTTGAAACTGGACACAAGCAAAAGAAGCTTTCAGATATTGAATTATTGGGAAGTAGTGGAATTACATATGTAGATAAGAAAGAGGTTTCCACAAATTCTCATTTGATTGATAAATATAAAGTTATAATGTCAAAGGCAAGTGCTGAACATGCGGGACAGACAGATAATGAAGGTCGTAAAAGAATTGTTTCAAGAATAGAGGTGTTATCGCCCAATCAAATTTGTTCTGAAACATATCTATTATTAAGCTCTTTTGAGATAAAAGAAAGAGCGGAGAACATGGTTTCATATGTTAAGACACGTTTCTTTAGATTTTTGCTTTCAACAATCCTGCTAACACAGAATATTGCAAAAGACAAATACCAATTCGTCCCCCTCCAAGACTTCTCTCATCCTTGGACAGACGAGATGCTTTACAAAAAGTATGGCTTGACTCAAGAGGAGATAGCATTCATAGAATCCATGATTCGCCCAATGGAATAAAAAAGAAATAAACTAACGGCGCTCTTTGACATTTTGTGGGTTGATTAATAGGCAAGAAATCTAAAAAAGCACTATCTTTGCACTTCATTTAAAAATATAAGATGGATAAGGAAAAAGATGTGCTTCGCAAACAGCCTAATTGGGAAGGCTTGTATTTCTATCAGAAATCAAATGTTCTGTATCAGTTGACTTTCGTCTTCACCAAGCGTTTCCTTATAAGAGGAGACCGCACCATAGATCAGATGATACAGGCAGCCCGTTCTGGTAAGCAGAATATTGTGGAAGGCTCGGCAGACGGGGTAACTTCTATGGAGATGGAGCTAAAACTCCTGAACGTTGCCAGGAGTAGCATCAAGGAGTTGAAGGAGGATTATGAAGATTATATCGTATCCCGTCATCTGAATCGATGGTCAGCAAAGAATCCACGCTATGATGCGATGTTGAAATTCTGCCGCACCCATAACAAGTTGGAAGACTACGAGCCTTTCTTTGAAAAGTGGACTGATGAAGAAATGGCAAACATTGCCCTTACCCTATGCCACATGGTGGACAGAATGATGATCACCTACCAGAAGCAACAGGAAGAAACATTTATAAAGGAAGGTGGCATAAAGGAACGAATGACTGCAGCCCGTTTGGGCTACCGCACCAACCAGCGTGAGGAAATAGCAAGGCTAAAGCAAGAGCTGGAAGCTGCCAAGCGAAGAATCGCAGAACTGGAAGCCCAGTTGACTGCTAGCCGGGCTAGATAGCCTAGCCGGGCTAGTTCTAGGATAGCCCATCTAGTCTGCTTAGCCCTTCTAGCCTGGCTATATCTGCTAGCTTGGCTAGGATAAGCAATCAACCCCACAATTTGCAGAGCGCCATAATGGTAATAGTTATGGCAACAACAGATTTACTGAGAAACAAGGTTGCAGAAACGCCAACCATCTATGCTTATGAGCATGTGGGGATACCAGCACATGCAGGTTGGCTTAAAGTGGGTTACACCACCCGTGATGTGGAAACTCGCGTAAAAGAACAGAACCAAACAGGCAACATACCTTATAAGATAGTGTTTGTTCGCTCTGCCATGCGCAAGGATGGTACATCATTTGACGACCATCTTATCCATCGCATTCTCCGAAAAGACCATGTACGTAATCCGGAAGGCGAATGGTTTGTCTGCGATGTGAGGAAAGTAGAGAAAGCAATTGCTACAGCTGTTGAGGGTAAAGATACAATGGTGGAACGTATCTATGACTTTCCCATGCGGCCTGAGCAGAAGAGGGCAGTAGAAAAGACTGCCAATTATTTCAACACCTTCAAGAAAGACCCTACGAACAGAGGTCTCACACCCCATTTTCTTTGGAATGCCAAGATGCGTTTCGGAAAGACTTTCACCACCTATCAGCTGGCGTTGAGGATGGGATGGACGAAGGTGCTGGTGCTAACCTTTAAACCTGCCGTAAAGACGGCATGGGAAGAGGACTTGCTAACACACAAGGACTTTGAGGGATGGCAGTTCTGCCAGAAACAGGAAGACAGGGAGTTTAACTATGTGAATGAACGTAAACCCTTTGTCTGCTTTGCCTCATTCCAAGATGTTTTGGGCAAAAATGCTGTTGGTGGTATTAAAGCTACTAACGAATGGATTCAGACGGTCAACTGGGACTGTATTGTGCTGGATGAATACCATTACGGCGCTTGGGGAAAGAATGCCAAGAGTTTCTACGACAAGAAAGACCCAGCTCTCAGAAGAGCAGAAGAGGTGAGTGAACTGATTTCGGAAGATGCCTACAACACCAAAGAGGTAGAAGCCCGTGAGCTATACGATGAGGAGTTGATGCCCTTGTGCACAGGAGCATACCTTTATCTGTCTGGTACTCCTTTCCGAGCTATCTCAACAGGAGAGTTCATTGAAGAGCAGATATACAACTGGACTTACTCTGACGAACAGTCAGCAAAGGAACAATGGCAAGGGCCCAATAACCCTTATGCTCAGTTGCCTAAGATGGTAATGCTGACTTATCAGCTGCCTGACAGCATAAGGGAAATAGCTTCACAGGGAGAGTTTGACGAGTTCGACCTCAATGAGTTCTTCCGTGCAGAAAACGATGCCTTTGTTCATGAAGAATATGTGCAGAAATGGCTGGAGCTGATAAGGGGAAGCTATACAGAAAATATTGTAACAGATCTGAAACTTGGAACGGAGAAGCCCCCAATGCCTTTCTCTGACAGTCGATTGCTTAGCTACCTACAGCATACCTATTGGTTCCTGCCTTCGGTAGCTGCGTGCAAAGCGATGAAGACGTTACTGAAGAGGCGCATCAACCGCTTCTTTGATGACTATGAGATAATTGTGGCAGCAGGTAATGAGGCAGGTATGGGAGCCAATGCCGTAATACCTGTATATAATGCAATGGGAGACCCGCAACAGACAAAGACCATAACACTCTCTTGTGGAAAACTTTCCACAGGTGTTACGGTGAAGCCTTGGACAGGCATTATGATGCTGCGCAACACCACCTCGCCAGAGACTTATTTCCAAGCAGCTTTCCGCGTGCAATCACCTTGGACTACCAAAGATGAATACGGCGAAGAAGTAATACTAAAACCATTTTGTTATGTCTTTGACTTTGCTCCTAACCGTGCTTTACGTCAGGTAGAGGAATATAGCTGTCAGTTGAACGTAGAGGAGAGCAATCCGGAGAAGAAAGTTGAGGAGTTTATTAAGTTCCTTCCTATATTGGCTTTCGACGGTTCGTCCATGAAGGAGATAGATGCTGCGGGTGTTTTGGATATGGCCATGAGTGGGACAACGGCTACATTGTTGGCACGTAGATGGGAAAGTGCTGTATTGGTGAACGTGGATAATACCACATTGCAGCGCCTGATGAATAATCCTGAGGCTATGGCTGCGCTGATGAACATAGAGGGATTCCGTAACCTTAATTCGGATATTGAAACCATCATCAACAAGTCTGAACACGTAAAGAACACAAAGAAGGAGAAAGGCGAGAACCTTACGCAAAAGGAGAAGAAACAACTGACAGAAGAGGAGAAGGAATTCAAGAGCAAACGCAAGGAAATTCAGGAGAAACTTATCAAGTTTGCTACACGAATCCCTGTCTTTATGTACCTAACGGACTTCCGTGAGTATAGCCTGAAGGATGTGATAATGCAGTTGGAGCCTGAGCTGTTCCGTAAGGTTACCGGACTGACCCTAAAGGACTTTGGTCTGCTGGTTAGTCTTGGTGTATTCAACAGCGACTTGATGAACGATGCTGTGTATAAGTTCAAACGCTATGAGGATTCTTCGCTGGGATATACCGGTATCGATAAACACACAGGAACTCTTATTGGAAGGTGGGATGATGTCATTGATACGGCAGAAAATGAACCTGTTGAAGAAAGCATAACAAAAGAGGAAGTTTTGGAGGTTGTAGCAGCACCATGGGAAGCATTGCAGGTTGGTGACCGTGTAACCCACAAGAGTTTTGGACCGGGCAAGGTGATGTCAATAGATGAGAAGTATATCTTCGTCCGCTTCCCAGATGTAGAGAAGAAGTTCCTTTTCCCAGATGCTTTTGAAAAAGGCTATCTGAGTTGTTGAAGGCATGTTTTTTGTGCTCCTTCAATACCAAGAGAATTGTGCCCAAATTCGAGGAGTTTGGAGGCACAATTCTCCTTGAATTCCGCCTTCAAACTTTTTGAAGTGTAGTTCGCTGATTTAGGTTGTCAGTTTTCTGTCTTACGACTAGAGCAAGTTGACGGGTTAATACTTTAGGACTTCTTTCAGTTGACAGCCGTCCGCGGTACGACTGTTTTCTGTTTACTACGATGCGTCTCGTTGTATTCAACTTGATGAGGCAAAGTTACGATTATATTCTCATACGGCCATCATATTTTGCTTTTTTATTGCTTCTTCACGCCAAGAATGCCAGTGACGCTTCATTTCCCCCTGCATACCATGAGCCTGTTCTGGAGTAAGCCTGTCAAGACTGCGATGCGGTCTTTCCATATTATAGAAGAGGATGGCTTTGTCAAGAGCCTCCTTTACCTGATGCAGGCTTGTAAACGTCTTTCCGTAAAGGAGTTCGTTCTTGATGGTGCTGTTGATGCGTTCTGCCATTGCATTGTCCTTCGGGTTGCCGCTCTCGGTCATGCTGGGCACGACCTGATGGCTCGTAAGCTGTTTGATGTATTCGGCACTGGCATATTGGCAGCCGCGGTCAGAGTGATGGATCAATGTATCGTCAAAGCCGTCTGGCAGCGTAGCCAAGGCCATCTTCAGGGCCCTGATGCTATACTCCGCCTCCAATGTCGGAGCCACGTACTGACCTAGGATACGCTTGCTGTAAGCATCCATGACAAGCGTCAGGAAACAGAAACGATAGCCCAGACGGGCAGTGGAGTCCTTAATCGGAATATAGGTGATGTCGCTGACCCAGATATGATTGGGGCGCGTGGGTATCACATTCTTCACAAGGTTAGGATAGACGGGCAGGTTGTGGCGTGAATCCGTCGTGCGGACAGCACGATGGCGCTGACGGATATTCAACCCCTGTTCATGCAGGATTGAGCGGAAAGCATCACGCCCTATACGATAATCATCACTGAAGCGATTCTTGTATATGTGCCATAAATTGTCGGAACCCATACCGGGATCCAGTTCTCTGATTTCATGTACAAACTGAACCACAAACCGCTCTAGGGCCAGCCGGCGGAACAGAAGGTCGTCATCATGCTTGTAAAAGGCCTGGCGGGTAACACCGGACAGTTCACAGAGACTTGTGACGGGATAGCGTCTTACTTCGTCTTCGTGCAGCCTTTCGACTGTCCGGTGCCAGCTTTTTTTCGTATCTCGATATTGAACATCTCCTCTGCAACATCAATCATCGTGTCGTAGAAATCGGCACGCATCGTCTCGTCATGCAGTTTCTTCTTAAGTTCCAGAACTTCTGCACGAAGAGCCTTGAGCTCTTCTGCTTGACTGTCTATGGGCTTATTCTTCATAAGCAGCGCACTTTTATCGTTTGACGCTGCAAATTTACGAATAGTTATTGAAATAGTTGAACTGTGTACGCCATACTTTTTTGATAGCTCTTGAAAGTTGGTACCCTCCAGAAAGTGTTCGCGGATTATCGCTATTTTTTCCTCTTCACTTAGAGCCTTTCTCTTCTTTCTTTGTTTTTTAATGTCTTTCGAAATCATTGTGGTTGACTATTGTGTCAACTTTTTCCAGCGTAAGACAG
>JAFXTC010000041.1 GCA_017525235.1 Bacteroidaceae bacterium
CAGCCCCCTGACAAAGTTTTGTCTAAACGTGACAACGACAACAATTAACTTAGATCGGTTAGCGGTTAGTGGTTAGCGGTTAGCGAGTAATGATCAATGTTCAATGTTCAATGATATAATCGTGCACAAATTAAAAACACTTATCACCCATCATCCCTGCTTTGCAACACACTGATAATTAGCAAAATACACTCCATTTTTGAGGTGATCGGTGACGAGTGTTTTTGCGTACGTGAAATTTTCGAGTCAAAGCCCTCTAACTTTTTTTTTGGGGGGGGCAGTTCATATAAATGCAAAAAGATGTAGAGAAAACTTGTGGGTATAAAAATTTATACCTACTCTTGCAAAAAAGATAAATATATGCCCACACTATTGACAATATTTGGATTAAGGTTTTTCTTTTACTTGGATGAGCACGAACCCATTCATGTACCATGTTAGTTATGGAGGAAAAGTTGCAAAAATAGAATTGGAACCGAACATACGCATTATTTATAACCACGGATTAAAGGAACAAGATATAAGAAAAGCTTTAGAAACATGCAAAACATTCAGGGAAAACTTTATAAGTGAGTGGCATAAGAGATTTGACTAATTAAACTAATACAATTATGGAAGCAATAAAGATTTTGTGGTTCGAAGGAAATCGAATATATATTAAGACCACTGAGGAAAGGATACTCAGCAGACCTTTGGAAGCGTATCCCGAACTTGAAGAAGCAACAGCAGAACAGCGAAGTAACTTTAGTTTAGAAGACGACGGACTGGCTGTTAGATGGGAGGAGATAGACGTTGACATGCATATTTCCAGTTTTTATGAAACCTCGGAGCCAAACACTCAAAACGAGGTTGCCGCAATGTTTCGCCGTTTCCCTTGGTTAAATGTTTCTGAGGTGGCCCGTTATCTAAACATCAACAAAAGTTTAATGGCCAGATACATCTATGGCATTTCTAAACCCAGTGACAAAAGAATCCAAGAAATCCGGGACGCATTCCACTATTTTGGTCGCGAGTTAGAAAGTGCTTAATTCGATGTTATTTTTTAAAACCCTACAGTATTGAGGGACCACAAAAAATAGCAATTGCGAACTAAAACAACAATATACAACCTGACGAGTACATGACGGGTTAAAAACCAATCGTCATGTTATACGTGGCAGAGTATCAACCTCTTAACTGCCAAATATGATGAGTGACGAGTGTTTTTGCGTACGAGAAAATCTTCGAGCTAAAACCTTCAACAAAAACAAGAATTATCGCACAAAAAAACTTCAAAAAGTTTGGAGCCTAAATTCAAGGAGCACAAAAAAACATGCCTGACTCCATTACGAAATCAGGCATGAAACTATATTAAAACACGAAGTCTTTACTTGACCAGCACCTTTTTAACAGTACCATCACTCATGCGGATAATGTTGATACCCTTCTGTGGAGCCGTCAATCTGCGACCGTTAAGGTCGTACCAGATATTATCTGAATGCTTAATGCTAGATAATGAATGTTCAACGTCTGAAATGCCGTCAATTATACCTTGGATGTCCTCATCTGTCTTGAACGTCTGCACCTCACCAAAGAACATCTCATTCTCTTCTGTCTTCACAAACGCCACGTAGCAGTATGGAGTCTCGTATTCAAGGCCTTCAAGCGCGGCAATCATTATATTGCCACTAACCTCTATGGTCACAGCGTTAGTGGGTATGGATGGGGTTCTCTTTCGCGATGAGTAGGAAGATGTGTTTGGCCAGAACATGAAGCCTTGGCTCGTTATCTTGTCAGTGCCACGCATGGCATAGCCTTTCACCTCTGCCCTGTTGCCTGTAACGTTAATAGTGGCGTAAGTATAAACTGTCGGCTCAAAGTAGGAATAGTCCGAAGGATCCATTCCCTTCCAATCACCATAGTATGTATTGCCAGAATTGGATGTGTAGAAGGGACGAAACTTCCAGAGATAATTACTATTGATACTACGGATATAACCCTCCATCATACCATCATAAAGATAAGCATTACCGCTCTTGGAATCAAAGTCGTCCGTCCAATCCGTACGCCTCCATTCAAAGCCCACATTTGGTTCTTCATCGTCAATATTTGTTTTCGCTGCAACTATTACATTTCCGTCAGATATGACTTTCGGCTGCTGGGGAGTCATTATAAGCTGTTCTGTTGTGACATCCTTGGTTGATGTGAAAGTCTGGGTACTCCAGCCTTCAGTAATGGTAATGACGTACTCCACTTTATATGATGTATTGGGATCGAGTTTGTTGAGAGTGGCTATGCTGTCTTCGACAGACATGTTACCAACAATAATCTTTTGCGCTGTTACATTTGCATCACCTTTGGCATAGGAACCAACAGCAGTCAAAGATGTTGCCGTTGGCGTGATATTTATCTCCGGCATGAGACTTTGAGGAGTAACTTCTACTGTAGCTCCCCAAGTAACAGTATTAACTGTAGTCCTCATCCCAACCGATATTGTTTTCTTTGTTCCTGGCATCAAACCTTTGACAGTAGATATGTAATTAACCATCTTTTGCCCGTTGCATATATATTCCAGCTCCTCGTAAACCTCTCCACCGGCCTTAATTGTTGCTGTTGTTTGTGTTGTTGACACAACTTCAAATTTCGAAGGCTCCAACAGTTTCCCCGTAACCTTCTCATAAGCATTGTACCTTGTCCTCCAAAGCATGAGCATACTAGGTGTTCCTCTCTTTACGAATGGTTTAGCTATTCCTAATGAATTATTATAAAGTGAAGTAATATTGTCTGGCAATTCGATGTTTTCCAAACTATTGCAGTTATAGAAGGCTTGACTGCCGATTGTGCGTAAATATACAGATAGATTGATTTTCGATAGTGCGGAGCAACCCAAGAATGAGGATTGTGCAATGGTGTAGACTGAATCAGGAAGCGTGATCATCTGTAATTTCGTGCAATATGAGAATGCATCATCTCTAATCTCTTTCAGGCTTTTAGGTAGAGTCACCGATTCTAAGTTGCTGCATTTGTAAAATGCGCCATTGCCTATGTACTTTATTCCATTGGGAACGGCATAGCTACCCACGTAGTCAGTTGGCAAATAAAAAAAGATGTTATCATTATAGATAGGAGTCTTTATTGCCGTACCATCAAAGGCCACTAATCCGACCTTCTGTACACTATTAGGAATAACAATACTTGATAGTGATGAGCAATTCAGAAATGTACCTATCCCAAGACTGTACAATGACTCGGAGAGATTTACGTTACTGAGACAACTACAGTCTCTAAAGGCATAATCGTTAATAATCGTGACACTATCAGGAATTTCTATGCTTTTTATAGAGGTACATCCTGCAAAGGCATTCTTTCCAATGCGCTTCAGACGCTTAGGCAGGGCAATGGAGGGAATCGAGGTGCAATTAGTGAAAAAGAAATTACCAATTGCGGTGATGTTTTCGCCTAAAATATACTCAGTAACTTCAGAACCGAAAAGATTAGAGGCCAAGCCGTAATTCGATGCTGCTGCCCAGTCCTTTGAGACACAAGCATTACAATTCAAAGTAACACGCTTCAAATTGGTGCATCCCCTAAATGACATATATCCTATATCGTTCAAACTATCAGGCAAGACAACCTCAGTGATTCCGCTGCAATTTTGAAAGGCTGAAGCACCTATTTTCTTAAGACTTTTGGGTAACGTAATGGAAGTAAGACCTGTGCACCCCAAAAAGGCATCTGCATATACCTCGGAAATACCCTCAGGGATCGTATAGCTTCCATTGCATACTGATGCCGGCATATATACGAAGAAATGCCTATTCATCAGAGGTTCTGTCAGCTTTATAGTTCCCGAAAATGCTGTCAGTTCGATAACTTCAACATTATCCGGCAGGTTGATGCTTGTAAGTTCTGAACAGCCATTGAAAGCAGACTGGCCAATCTTGGTGATAGTGGCAGGCAAAGTGACCTTCGTTACACTGCTTCTGTAAAATGCCATTGACCCGATTTCTTTTACTTCGTAGGTCTTGTTGTTGTAACTCACCCGACTGGGAATGACAATCTCACCTTGATAATTACTACGGTCCGCACTGAGCATGCGGCTGTTAGGATAGGTTACAATGGCAACATCATTATTAACATTATAATAAATACCATTATTTGCAAAGTGATAAGCCATAATAATGGTTGTCTGTAGCATAAACAGACAAAGTACAAAAGTTTTCAGGTAAAGTTGTTTCATTGTTAAGTAAAAAGATAAATGTTTACAATAAGTTATTGACCTAACAGTCTTAGACAGTATAGTAAACGCAAAGATAAACCTTTATCGCGACTTCTACAATAATTGATGTCGTTTTTTTTTGTTTAAGTGGATAAGAGAGTTTTTGTTTTGCTTTTATTTTGTATTATTCTCGTTTATTCGTACCTTTGAACCACGAAAATGATAAAATCATCAAACCAACTTACAATAATGAAAAGAATTAGCCTTTTATTCCTTACTCTTTTTGCCTTGGGACAGTTACCTTTGGCAGCTCAACTGAAGATTAAACCTGTATCTGGCGTTTACGTTGGTGGCCATATACGTAGAGAACGACCTAAAACTATCACAAAACTACGTGAGTCGGGGTTTACATATGCCCTACTCTTCAATGTACACGTATGTGCCGATGGTACACTTATTACCGATGGCGATACCATCTGCTATAATGGTGAATATGTATTCGATCAGACTCACCCTAATTATCAGGAGGATATAAAGAATCTGAAGACGGCTCCTACCAGCATTCAGCGCATAGAGATTGTTATAGGTGGATGGGGCAACGACTCGTACGACCACATACGCGACCTTATAAACAAGAACGGGACGGGCAGCACCACGATGCTCTACAAGAACTTTAGAGCACTGAGAAAGGCTGTGCCGGAGATAGATGCGGTAAATAACGACGACGAACACTGCTACGAAGTAGAGACTGGCGCAAAGTTTCATATCATGATGTACAATTTGGGGTACAAAACAACTCTGGCACCCTATACAAACAAATCGTACTGGCAGAACCTGTGCACAAAAATCAGGGCCAGCAAGCCTAAAGCCGTTGATTGTGTGATGGTGCAGTGTTACGATGGCGGTGCTGCCAATGTGAACCAAGTGGGCAGCTGGACATTCACTGGTGTAACAGAACGCCATGCAGGACTGATGTACTACTCGAACGATTGGAACGTTGACAAGAACATTGAACAGTTTCAGAAATGGAAAGACGATAATGTAGCCTCGGGCGGATTTGTTTGGGTTTACAACAGCGAGGAGTGGGACCTGAACGCATGGGCATCGGGTATGAACCGAGTTTACGGAGCTGTGGAGGTGCCTGAGGAAGAGGCTATGATTGAAGTCTATAGCGGCACGAACTATACCGGTTACAGCGTAAAATTGCCTGTGGGAACTTTTTCAAAGGGCGAAATGGCTGTATATGGCATAAAGGCAAACGACATAGAATCGGTAAAAATTCTGAAGGAAGGGGCAAGCGTAAGACTGTACAAAAACACGAACAATGCAGGAACCAATCTGCCTCTCAAAGCTGACAGGAAATCACTCTCCAGTTCATACAAGAACCTTATTAACTCCATTACAGTATCATACGAAGACCCTGTGGGAATCAACGAAGTGAAAAGTGAAGGAGTGAACGCCGAAGGGGTCGCGAGCGAAAAGCGAGAACGAAGTGGCAAAAGTGAAAAATCAGATGATGCGGTATACGACCTTTCTGGCCGAAAGATTAACTCTCAGCCTAAAAAGGGCATTTATATAGAAAACGGAAAGAAAATCGTTAAACGATAAAGGGATTAAAAGGGTTTAAGAGTTTAAGGGTTCAAGAAGTTCAAGAAGTTCAAGAGTTTAAGGGCTAACGGTCTGTGTCCTTTACATCATACTGTTTCTGAAGCCTCTGGAGTTCTTTGTGCAGGCGTTTCTGAAGTTTTTCCTTACCCTTCTGCCCATAGATGTTATGCATTTCTGTTGGGTCTGTGTTCAGGTCGTACATCTCCCACTGATCTATTACTGTAGCAGACTTCTCCTCGCTACAAGGATAGAAATGAATAAGCTTATAGCCATCTGCCGTGCGAACACCATAATGGCGACGCACACTATGCTCTGCGGGATATTCGTAGTAATGGTAATAAAGGCTCTGTCGCCAGTTATTAGGATGCTGCCCCTCTAACAAAGGCAATAGGCTGACGCCCTGAATATCATCAGGAATGGGGACTCCGGCAAGATCGAGGAAAGTGGGAGCATAATCTATGTTCTGCACCATCTCGGTAATATCTCCCTTGGCAACAGGCTTGCCATACTTTGTAGGCATACGCATAACAAGTGGCGTAGAGAAACTTTCCTCATACATAAAACGCTTGTCGAACCATCCATGTTCACCCATATAGAAACCTTGATCGCTGGTATAAACTACAAGTGTATTCTCTGAGAGCCCTGTCTTATCTAAGTAGTCAAGCAGTCGTCCCACATTATCGTCGAAGGTTTTAAGCACCTTGGCATAGTCACGCATAAAACGCTGATATTTATACTCTTTCAGTGCCTGACCAGAGAGATTGCGTTTGCGGAAATCAATAGAGATTGAATCATAAAACATATCGTACTGAGCACGTTCACGACTGTTCAGCCTGCCGATATACCCAAGATAGGAACCCGTTAGACGCGTGGGATGGGCAGGGTCGTAAACCTTGCAATCATAATCCATTGTCATATCTACATTTGATGCAATGTCCATCTCCTGACGCCGGGCAGCCTGACGGCCATCCCAATCATCGTTGAAGTTCTCTGGAATCCTAAACATGACATCTTCGTACTCACGGAGGTATTTCAGTTCAGGAAGCCAGTCGCGATGGCATGCTTTCTCATGCAGGAACAGGGCAAAAGGTTTGTTGGTTTTTTGCTGAGCATCCAACCATGAGATAGCCTTATCTGTAAGGATATTGGTAAGATAGCCATTTTCATCGTGACGCTTGCCATCCATAGTAATGAACGTGGGGTTGTAATATTCGCCTTGCCCAGGGATAATCTCGAAGTGATCAAATCCCGTTGGTGTGCTTACCAAATGCCATTTGCCAATCAGGCATGTGCTGTAGCCTGCTTGCTGCAGGAGTTTAGGCATTGTCTGTTGGGAACCATCGAAAACACCATGTTCATTATTGGTAAAACCATTCTTATGACTGTGCTTACCTGTTATCATGCAAGCACGGCTGGGGCCTGAGAGCGAATTGGCAACGAAACTATTCACGAAGCGTACACCATCCTGCGCAATACGATCAAGATTGGGAGTCTGTACGTGTGTCTTATCATAGCACGACATCATCTGAGCCGTATGGTCGTCAGTCATGATATATAAGATATTGGGGCGCTGCTGTGCATAAGCAACAGAGGGAAGAAGAGCAAAGAGAGAGACCCCTCTCCAACTCCCCCGAGGGGGAGGAGTGAACATTTGTGTACGAAGAGAATTGTTTGTTTTCATGGAAGTTGAAAATTGAAAATTGAGAGTTGAAAGTTGATTGGAGAAAGATGTCCCCCTCGCCCACAGGAGAGGGGTTAGGGGTGAGGCTTTTTCAATATCTTTTTCAGGAATGGTGCTGTTGCACCGATATCACTACGGACAAGGTCTTCTGGAGTACCGGAAAAAATCAGTTTGCCGCCTCCCCTGCCACCTTCTGGTCCCATATCTATCAGCCAATCGGCACACTTGATAACATCCATATTGTGCTCAATAACAATAACCGTATTACCCTTATTCACAAGTCGGTTCAGCACAGAAAGCAACACACGGATGTCCTCGAAATGAAGACCTGTTGTGGGTTCGTCAAGGATATAAAGCGTTTTGCCCGTATCGCGTTTGCTGAGCTCTGTAGCCAATTTCACTCGCTGACTTTCCCCACCAGACAAGGTCGTGCTGGGCTGTCCTACCTTGATGTAACCCAAACCCACATCTTGCAAGACCTTAATTTTGCTAAGAATCGTCGGCACGTTCTCAAAGAATTCAACCGCCTGATTAATTGTCATGTCCAGCACATCGGCAATACTCTTGCCACGATAACGCACCTCCAATGTTTCCCGATTATAACGTTTTCCCCGACATTCCTCACACGGAACAAAGACGTCGGGCAGAAAATTCATCTCGATAGTCTTGTAACCATTTCCCGTGCAAGCCTCACAACGTCCTCCCTTTACATTGAATGAGAAACGGCCAGGCTTATAACCTCTGATACGAGCCTCGGGAAGCTCAACAAAAAGGTTTCTGATGTCATTGAATACACCTGTATAGGTTGCTGGATTGGAACGAGGGGTACGACCCAACGGACTTTGGTCGACATCCACTACCTTATCTATATATTCAATTCCTTCTATAGATTCGTACGGAAGCGGGTCGCGCAACGAGCGGTAAAAATGTTTACTGAGAATAGGATGAAGCGTATCGTTAATAAGCGTACTCTTTCCACTGCCGCTCACACCCGTTACACATATCAGTTTGCCAAGCGGGAAAGACACATCAACATGCTTAAGATTATTGCCACAAGCCCCATGCAGAACGAGGGATTTTCCCGTTCCAGGCCTGCGTGCAGAGGGAACTTCGATACTGCGCTCACCATTCAGATACTGACTGGTAAGCGTATGCTGTTTTAGCATATCAGCATACTTACCCTGAAAGACAATTTCACCACCCTTACGACCGGCCTTAGGACCAACATCGACAATATAGTCGGCATTTTCCATCATCTCCTGGTCATGCTCCACCACAATAACAGAATTACCCGTATCACGCAGTTTCTTCAGAGAATCTATAAGCTTTATGTTGTCTTTTTGATGCAGGCCAATACTGGGTTCGTCAAGGATGTACAGCACATTTACCAGCTGACTGCCAATCTGGGTTGCCAAGCGGATACGCTGACTTTCGCCACCAGAAAGGCTAACAGAGGTTCTACCCAAGGAAAGATATTCCAATCCCACATCTAACAAGAAACGTAAGCGCGTACGTATCTCTTTCAGAATCTCAGTTGCTATCTTACGCTGCTGAGGCGAAAGTTTCTCGTCTAAATCAGACAGCCAATCGTACAACTCACGCAAGTCCATCCTGCAAAGTTCAGCAATGTTCTTGCCAGCTATAAGAAAATGAAGGGATTCCCTATTCAGACGCTGACCTTTACATTCGGGACACTCTGCCGTACAACTGAATTGCTCTGCCCATTTCTGCGCGCTTGCCGACATTTCGGCATCTTGCATCTGGCTAATGTACTTGCCCAGACCATCGTAACTGGCAAAATAATCGTTGGTGGTCTTTGCTGTCTCGGCAGCAATTCTCAAGCGCTCCGAAGAACCATCGATAATCTCTTGCAATGCTTCTTTTGGCACATCTGCAAGCGGAGTCTCCAGGGTACAGCCATATTTCTGCAACAAAGCTTCTATCTGCCAGAAAATCATTGCAGGTCGAGCCTTTCCCAATGGTGCTATTCCGCCTTGCTTAACAGATAGCGTCTTATCCGGAAAGACCTTTTCTTCGTCAATAACACTGACATAACCAAGCCCCTTACATCTGGGGCAAGCTCCCTGTGGACTGTTGAAAGAGAAATCGTGCGGAGCAGGTTCCCTATACGAGATTCCAGTTGTAGGACACATAAGTTGCTTACTGTAGTAGCGCACCTGTTCTGATTCCATATCATAGACAAGCATCAGGCCGTCGCCCTGTTTCATAGCCGTTGAAACACTCTGCACAAGGCGCTTGTCATCTTTGTCCTGCACTTTCAGGCGGTCTATTACAACCTCTATATCATGGTTCCGATAACGGTCAAGCTTCATACCTGGGGATATTTCCTGAATCTGTCCGTCTACCCGTACATACAGATATCCCTTCTTTTGGATGGTCTCAAAAAGATCTTGGTAATGTCCCTTCCTATTCTTCACCAAAGGAGCAAGGATACAAATCTTACGCCTCAGATAATCCTTAAGGATAAGTTCTATTATCTGTTCCTCTGTATAGCGCACCATCTTCTCGCCTGTTTCATACGAGAAAGCCTCGGATGCACGGGCATAAAGAAGGCGGAAGAAATCATAAATCTCAGTAGTTGTTCCGACCGTACTACGCGGATTCTTGTTGGTAGTCTTTTGCTCAATGCTTATAACAGGGCTCAACCCCGTTATCTTATCCACATCCGGACGCTGCAGACTACCAAGGAAATTACGGGCATAAGCGCTGAATGTCTCAATATAACGACGCTGTCCCTCGGCAAAGATGGTATCAAATGCGAGAGACGATTTTCCACTACCGCTAAGACCTGTGATTACAGTAAGACTGTTTCTTGGTATCGTTACATCAACGTTCTTAAGATTGTGGACACGTGCTCCCCATACAGAAATCCTACTGTCACTCATTACCTTGGCCTGAACTGCTCCCGGCATCGGGATTTCCAGAAATTACACTGATTGTCTTTTTGAAGTTAAAATCTCTTCCGTCCGCGCCCTTTGCATGCACAACCAGGAAGTACACACCATCCTTTACGGTCTTTCCTTTATATGTTCCGTCCCATTTACCATTAACATCGTTCCAAGAGTAAATCTTTGAACCCCAGCGGTTAAAGACGGCAGCCGAGAAAGAAACAATACTTTGGAATCCCTCCTTTGGTTTCAGTTCATCATTTCTACTGTCTCCATTAGGAGAGATGGCGTTTGGGAAATCCAAGATACTTTCGCTGATAGAGAAAGAAATCATCTTAGGGTCATCTCCCTCCTCAGGAAATTCATAGTACACTGTTCCGTCAAGATTATAAAACGTAACATACAACTGTGCACAGAAAGTACCGCTAGTTGTGAAGGTGTATTCTATATTCTCCTCGTTACGTTGTATCAGGATATTAGACGGGTCGTTACTATTCCACACCTTCCATTCATATCGGGGTGTGCCGTATCCTTCCAGTCCCGATGGATTTGCTTTTAAGATAACCTTAAGAGGGGCACTCTGAACAGCACCATTAACATCAAAAGTATCAGCTGGTGCATCGGGATACTCCTTTATATATACGCCTGTGGGATCAACTGTTTGTGCAATTGAATAAACAGGTATCAAGAACAATAGTAAAGAAATAAAACGCGTCATAGTTACAAATATTTCTGCAAAATTAATGATTTTCTTTGGATGAGACACATTTTATACCTCAAAAAGTCTAAAATGGAAGAAAAAAGATGTATCTTTGCGCTTATGAAAAGGTACATCATTACATTATTAATGTGTATTCCATTCATCACGAATGCTCAGAATACCATGCTGGCACCAAAACATTATAAGGTTGGTGTTATATTCCCATTCGAAGAAAAAACAGAAAGAGCAAAAAAAATGATAGAGTTCTATCAAGGTTTCCTGATGGCTGCCGACAGTGTAAAAAAGGAGGGCATAAGCCTAGACATATACACCTTCAGTAGCGGTACAAAAGAAGCCGAGATAATGGAAATCCTGGGAAAACCAGAGATTTCCACGCTTGACATTCTCTTTGGCCCGGTTGACGAACAACAGCTGCCTGCAACCATAAGTTTCTGCAAACTTCACAATATAAAACTGGTGTTACCCTTTACTAACGGGCAAAGTACGATTGACAATCCGCACCTTTACATCCCATGCCCCAATAATGCCGTAACCACAGCAGAAGCTGCCGCCCTAATTGCCAAAGCCTATTCAGACAGGAATTTCATTATCATGAAATCGCACAACGAGAATAGCAAAGGGACTATCTTTACACAGACACTATCAGATATGCTTGTCAAGAAAGGTAATTTCGCACACATACTGAACATTGACGGGGACGAATCAACTTTTGAAGCCGCTTTGAAACTGTCAAAAGACAACTTCATCGTTCCTGACAACACCAGTATAAAAACGTTAAACATCCTTATCTCTCACCTCGATGCCTTTAAGCAGAAGCATCCTGATTATAACATATCCTTATTGGGACACCCTGAATGGCAGGCCTATACTAGCACCTTGTTGAACAGCTTTTTTGCTTTCGACACGTATGTTTACAGCCCATACTATTATAATGCCCTAGCTACAAACACGAGGACTTTTGAGCAGGCATTCACAAAGAATTTCGGGAAACCCATGGCCATAAATTTCCCAAGGTATGCCATGATGGGGTTCGACCTGACCTATTACTTCATACATGAGATTCTGGCAGGTAACACTATTAGGACAAAACAGCATGTTCCTTATCAGAATTTGTACAAATTTACTCAAGATACAGACAACGGCGGATACTGCAACAGATTTATTCAGCTAATACACTATACCAAGACCAAACAAATAGAGCTTATCCGATGAAAAGATTTATTCTTTTATCCATACTATATACCTTATTTAATTTAGATGTATTGTCTCAGATAGGAGCATTCAGAAGGGATTTGGCTGTAGGTATAAATGGCGGCTATGCATTCAACCAGGTCAGTTTCAGTCCGAACGTGAACCAAGTAATGCATGGTGGCATAACAATTGGTGCAACCGTACGGTACACTTGCGAGAAATACTTCAGTATGATATGTGCACTGCAAGGAGAAATTAATTATGCACAATTAGGATGGACTGAGGATGCGTCTGCAGCTGCCGATATATGCAGCTACAGCTACAAACGCCACATGAACTATATACAAATGCCTCTTCTGGTAAATCTTGGCTTCGGAAAAGAAAGAGGTGGTGTTAAGGGCTTCATCGTTGCTGGTCCACATCTGGGTTTCTGCCTTGGTGATAAAGAAGTAAAGGATGGAGACTGGAACAATGCGGATCTGTCACCCCGGCTTAGGGAACTGCATAACAATAAACCTATCGAGAAGACATTCGACTACGGCATTACGATGGGACTAGGAATGGATGTAAGCACCAAAAACGGACATCACTTCACACTTGAAGGAAGGTATGGGCTAAGTTTGAGCAACATCTTCAGTAGCTCAAAACAAGATACCTTCGGCCGTAGTGCAAATAATGTTATTACGGTGAAGGTATCTTATTTGTTTGATGTTCTGAAGACTCGCAATTAACGCAACCGGTCTAAAGAACGAACTAGTTTCTCGTCTTTCATGATGCCGCGAATAGCTAAATAAAGCAGTATCAGGCAGACACACGGCAACGATGCCCAAACAGCCACCCTAAAAGATACTGCTGCCTGAAAACCGCTTAGAAAGTACCAGGCAAAAAAGCCATAAACAGCATACCACCCAACCAACAAAATCATACAGAAGGTACAAACACGCATCTGCAGGATTCTGTGTTTGAATAGAAAAATATTCAGAAATGAAAGAGTGGATTCAATTAGCAAAATGATAAAAAGAGCCCACGAGCCACTACTATAGGAAAGAAAGTTCTTTTCATCGGAGCAGCACAAACAGCCCAAATTGTACAATTGACCAACCCTATCTCCATCTTCTGAAAAATAGTACCCTATACAACTTGCCATACAGACAACTGTCAACACAGCTGCCAACAACAGATATAGGGTCTGGATACGCTGAATCATTAGTCAAGCAACGAAGTAGCGTCCTTGCTGGGGTTGCGGAAATAGACCTTACCCTCTACAAACTCCTGAGTAGCCATAAGTGTTGGCTTGGGCAATTTTTCATAGAAGCGGCTGATTTCGATTTGCTCACGATTCTCGAAAACCTCATCAAGGTTATCTTGAGAACTTGCAAACTCCTGCAACTTCTTGCTGAGTTCATTCTTGATGTCAGCAGAAATCTGGTTTGCACGCTTCGCAATGATAGCAACGCTTTCATAAATATTACCAGTCTCCTCGCACAGTTCCATTACATCACGGTTTACAGTATTTGTAGGAGCTGTTGATTTTTTGTAATCCATCATATTTTTATTATTTGTATTTGTTATTTTCTGAACATACCACGAATGCCCTTTTTCTTCTTTGTCTCATCAAGCTCCACATCATCGTCATCCAAATTGCCTTTCTTGGCAATAATGCGTTCTGAGTGATTAAAGATACTCTTTGCTTCTTTCATATATTGGCTCTCAGGAAACTCGTTCTGAAAAGCATAATACTCATCTATCGCATCACGGAAACGGTCAAGACGCTTATCCACTACACTTTGACGAGCCAAATGATATTTTGCCCTAAGAACCATAATAGAAAGTTCTTCCTTACGCTCAGGAGATGCATATGGATAATCCTTAAGTGCATTCTGTGCAGTAACAATGCATGCCTCATAATTGCTGCCACCATATATACAATTAAGCATATAGCTTCCCAAATCATAATACAACTTGGCAGCCAGATATTCCTTTTCAACAAGTTTGTCCTGCAAATTAAAAATCCGCTCTTGGGTCTGGGGCTTCAAACTGGTCTCAGGATAATATTCCAAGAAATTTGAAAATTCATTAAGAGCTTCCATTGTACTGGTTTGGTCCAGCCTTATGTCAACAACACTATTGTAGTATGACATAGCACAATAGTACCTACTTAACTCAACATACGAGCCTTTTGGATAGCTCTGATAATACTTTTTGAGGAACTTGGTGGCAGCCTCAAAGTCGCCAGAACGGTAGTTACTCATGCCAAGCATAAAAAGGCACTCATCACCATACTGAGAGTCCTTCAAAACAGCCAAAACCTGACCAAAGATTTCAGCTGCCTTTTTATAATTCCCTTCGGAATAATATCCCTTTGCTGCCTCGTATTTATACTCGAAATCTGCAGTCTTCATGACAGCGCTGTAATCACCACAACCTGTCAGAAACGGTACAATAAGCAACAATATAAGAGTGTATCTTTGCATGCACATACTTTTACGGGGTGCAAAGGTAATACATTTTCAGCAAACTACATAAAAGTATCCCTCACAAATATTGAATAATACAATATTTTTAACACAAATTCGCTTTCATTCGCAACATTTCATCCCTTAACAAGGCTGCCTCGACAAAATCAAGGCGCTTTGCAGCATCTTGCATCTGCTTCTCAACTTTCTTAATTTGCTTTTCAAGCTGCTCCCTCGTCAATATGCTCAAATCCTGTTCTGCTGCCTGCAAGTATTCCACATTAGGTTCAATGTATGCCCTGCTTTCCGTCTGTTGTTGCGCTTGCATAAGATCACCCATCGTACGCCCCTTCTTAATTTGTTGAGGTACAATATGATGTTCTTCATTATAACGTAACTGTATTTCTCTGCGACGGTTTGTCTCGTCGATAGTTTTCTGCATGCTCTCCGTAATGCTGTCTCCATACATGATAGCTTTCCCATTCAAGTTACGGGCAGCGCGTCCCACCGTCTGTGTCAAACTTCTGTGACTACGCAGGAAACCCTCCTTGTCAGCATCCAGAATCGCAACCAGACTGACCTCCGGAAGGTCTAATCCCTCGCGCAGCAAATTAACGCCAACCAGCACATCATACAGACCTTCTCTAAGGTCGTTCAGTATCTGCACACGTTCCAACGTATCCACATCGCTATGGATATAAGCCGTTCTGATACCATTACGGAGCAAGTATTCGGCCAACTCTTCTGCCATACGTTTAGTCAGAGTGGTTACCAACGTACGTTCATCGCGTTCGACGCGCTGCTGTATCTCCTCCATCAAATCGTCTACTTGATTCTCTGTAGGGCGCACATCTATGACGGGATCGAGTAACCCTGTTGGACGGATAAGTTGCTCAACCACAATGCCTTCGCTTTGTTCCAATTCATAATCAGCTGGAGTGGCGCTGACATAAATAACCTGATGCGTCAGTTCACAAAATTCCTCAAACTTGAGGGGGCGGTTATCCTTGGCAGCAGGAAGCCGGAAACCATATTCAACAAGGTTGCGCTTTCTCGCCTGATCACCTCCATACATGGCGCCAATCTGCGGAACAGAAACATGGCTTTCATCAATCACCATCAGGTAGTCTTCCGGGAAGAAATCGAGCAAACAATAAGGTCGTGTTCCAGGCTCTCTGCCATCAAAATACCTGCTGTAGTTCTCTATTCCAGAGCAATGCCCCAGTTCGCGGATCATCTCAACATCATACGTTACCCTCTCGTGCAAACGTTTAGCTTCCAGTGTCTTACCTACCTCCTCAAAGAATGCCACCTGCTCTCTTAGATCGTCTTCTATTTTACGGATAGCCTGCTCCTGCATGTCATGACTTGTCATGAACAGATTGGCTGGGTAAACCTTGTAGTTATCAAACACAGAAATACGTGCCATACTTATAGGGTCGACTTCCTCAAGACTTTCTATCTCATCATCCCAAAAAGTAATACGTAACAGATAGTCGCTATAGGCAAGAGCGATATCTATGGTATCACCTTTCACACGAACTTCCCCACGATTCAATGTCAAATCATTTCTCACATAAAGGCTGTCCATAAGTTTTCGCAAAAGGTCATTTCTGTCCATCTTCTGCCCCACCCTCAGTTCTATTACATTCTCATAGAAAGCAGACGGGTTTCCCATACCATAGATACACGAAACACTGCTTACGACGATAACATCCTTCCTGCCAGAAAGAAGGGCACTTGTAGCAGCCAGCCTAAGTTTGTCAATCTCGTCATTTATAGCCAGATCCTTTTCTATATATGTGTCTGTACTGGGGATGTAGGCCTCGGGCTGATAGTAGTCGTAATAGCTGACGTAATACTCGACAGCATTGTTGGGGAAGAACTGCTTCATCTCGCCATACAATTGAGCCGCCAATGTCTTATTGTGACTCAATATAAGCGTAGGCTTACCCACATTGGCTATAACGTTGGCAATAGTAAAAGTTTTTCCGCTACCGGTCACGCCTAACAACGTCTGAGCGGGCACACCCTGTTGTATGCCCTCTGACAATTGGCGAATGGCCTCGGGCTGATCACCCGTTGGCTTGTATTTTGATATCAGTTGAAACTCTTTCATAATGTTAATAGAATACAAAATTACACATTTTATTCAAAAACAAACATGATATTCGTAATATTTATGTAATTTTGGCATCACATTACAAAAACAAAATAAACTTAACACACGACAATGAACATTAAGGTTTTAAGCATCTTGCTTGCATCAGCACTACTGAGCACAACTCCTGCAGTAGCAAAAGAGAAAAAAGAAAAAGCAAAAACAGAGCAAACAAAAAAGAACGAAAAGAAGAGCAAGTTCAAAAACGACTTCAGTAATAATAAACTCTACACACTAACTTGCAAGCGCGGTAAACTGGTGGCTGCAAAAGGAATATTTCTTATCTCCGACAAGCTCTGCCCTGAAGCGACCGAAGAAGAGTATAAATTTGCCATCATTGAATACAAAGAAAAGTTGTACCTCTGTAGCCCCCAAAAGGCCCTTTTTCTGCAAAAAGACAACGGCTTTACTAGCCGTCTGGGCACACCTCTCACTTTCGACAAGAAAAAGTCTGACGGTAAGTACAAATACATGATTTCCACAGAAATCTCTGGCGGACAGACGTGGTACGTCAACATGGATAACGTGGCGAGAATTGTCATCAACAGTTGGGATACACCAGACGACGGCAACCGTTTTATGATAAAGGAAGCAGGAAAGTTTGACCCCACAGAAGTATTGAAAAAAGCTGAGGCTACCCCACCTGCAACACCACAAGCCAATATAGAACGAAAGGGGTTGTTCCATGTTTCGAAGGCGGATAACGAATGGTTTTTCGAAATCCCAGACAGTTTGATTGGTCGCGAATTCCTGACTACCACACGATACACCAGTACGCCTGCAAGCATTGGCAAGTTCGGCGGCGAACAAGTGAACCAACAAACAGTTTACTTCCAAGTAGCACCCGACAATAATCTCCTTATGCGTGCCAAACTTCTCATCAATTATGCAGATACCACGCAGAAAATCAATCGCGCCATCACCATCAGTAACGAAAATCCCATCATCGGGTCTTTCAAAATAGAAAGCCACAAGGATGGTGTATATAAAATAAAGGTAGGTGGGTTCTTCAACCAAGATAATCCTGCACTGGGACTTCCACGTTCCGTAAAGGACGGGTTCTCGTTGCAAGGTCAGGATATAAGCTACATCGAGGACATCAAGACGTTCCCCACAAATACAGAAGTTAGACTTGTAAAGACTTTCAACGGCAGCAATTCAAGTCGAGTAGCCGCAGTAAGACGCACAGGCAAAGCAACTTTCGGATTGAACATCAGCTTTGTCCTCCTTCCCGAGAAACCCATGATGCGACGTTTCTATGATCCACGCGTTGGTTACTTCACAGACGACTTCACCAGCTACAGTGACGATCAGCAACGCATCGAGGAGAAACGGTTTATCACACGTTGGCGTCTGGAGCCAAAGCCTGAAGATGTAGAAAAGATGAGACGAGGCGAACTAGTGGAACCTATAAAGCCCATCGTCTATTATATCGACCCTGCAACGCCAAAGCAGTGGCGCAAGTACCTCATTCAGGGTGTCAATGATTGGCAGGTAGCTTTCGAGAAAGCTGGCTTTAAGAACGCTATCAGGGCAGAAGAATGGCCTGAGAACGACAGTACCATGAGCATGGAAGATGCACGTTTCAGCTGTATTCGATATTTGGCAAGCCCCATCGAGAACGCCTACGGGCCAAACGTTCACGATCCACGAACAGGCGAAATCATTGAGAGCCACATCTGCTGGTATCACAACGTTATGTCCCTGGTTCACGATTGGTACATGATTCAAGCCAGTTCAATTGATGAAGCTGCCCAAAAGATGAACTACAATGAGGAACTAATGGGACAACTCATCCGCTTTGTCAGTTCACACGAGGTAGGTCATACCTTAGGTCTGCGTCACAACTTCGGCAGCAGTAGCACAGTCCCTGTAGACAGTCTGCGCAACAAGGCTTGGGTCGAGGCACACGGCCACACACCCAGTATTATGGACTATGCACGTTTCAATTACGTGGCACAACCCGAGGATGGCATTTCTCGTACCGGTATTTTCCCCCGCATCGGCGATTATGATATATGGGCAATCACTTGGGGATACAAACCCATGCTGGATGCTCAGGATGAATTGCAAGATCACAAGATGCTGGAACCTATGGTATTGGAGTCACTCAAAAATCGTCGTCTGTGGTGGGGAGATGGCGAAGGGGAATACAGAGACCCACGCCGACAGACAGAAGATTTGGGTGACGATCCCGTCAAGGCAAGCTACTACGGTATTCTGAATCTAAAACGTTTGGCTGACAACCTGCGCCGTTATACCCTTGATGACGAGAAAGACATCTACGATGAGAACATCTCAACCATGTACAACCATATTCGTACCCAGTTGCTGCGCTACTGCGGTCACGTAACACGCAACATTGGTGGTTATCTAAAAGAGGCAAAGACGCAGGGCATGAGCGGCGACGTATTCGAGCCCCAACCTCTCAACAAACAGAAAGCTGCCTTGAAGTTTATCGACGAGCAAATTCTACACGAACCCGTTTGGCTGCGCGAGGTTTCATACGCCAAACGCCTTACCACCGACCCGCAGTTACTCACTAATTATATCGGCGAAGTTGTCGTGACAAGACTTATGGATCGTTTGGATATGCTGAACAACCTATATACGCCACAGCAGTACCTGACGGACCTCAGCAAACTTGTCTTCACAGAATTAGACAACAATAAAAAGGTAACGTCCTATCGCATAGCATTGCAAAACAACATGCTTTTCCACTTGGGACGCGCTTTTGGAAACGGCAATCAGGAAATTCACCCCGCCGTGCTCTATACCCTGCAGCAGTTGCAGAAGAAGGCTAAGGCAGCCTCTGCATCCGCTCCAGACGCCGAAAGTCGGGCACATTGGGCAAGCGTCTATGATCAGATAGGACGACTGTTGGTTTGGAAATAATCAGCGAGGCAACAATTATCCATCAACTTAACAAGCAGCTGAGGCAAGGCATAATTCTGAAGTTCTGATTTCTTTACCCAAAAGCCTTGAAGGGAGCTATCCTTTTTAGGAAGTTCTAACTTATAGAAATTAACAGCCAAACGCTGATGAGTTAATTGATGGATAAAACCTTGCTTGAGCAATGTCCATTGGCCCTTGGGGAATTTACACTGCAAAGAGGAGAGCGGAAGTTCTTGTAAAGACTCAACTAAAAAGAATTCATAAAGTCCTTTCCAAATATCATTTCTCGTTCTTCGGCAGATTAAAACATTCCCTTCAGAATCACACACATAAACATATGAAAACCAACGCGTTTTCTGTAAGATCTTTTTATCCTTAACCGGCAATTGCTGTACGCGATTCTGTGCATAAGCAAAACAAGTATCACAGAGAGGACAAAGGGCACAATCGACACCAGACGGTTTGCATACCAGAGCACCAAAATCCATAATGGCTTGATTGTAGAGAGCAGGATGGTGTTTATCTAACAACTCATCTGCCAGCGTTTTAAACTCCTTCCTGCCCTCAGTAGAATCAATAGGTGTTTCTATGCCGAAATATCTTGAAAGAACGCGATACACATTACCATCTAAAACTGCATAAGGTTGTTCATAGGCAAAGCTAACGATGGCTGCCGCTGTGTATGGCCCCACTCCAGGCAAAGCAAGAATGGTCTTGTAATCTGACGGAAAGGAGCCCAGACTGGCTATCTGCTGAGCAGCCTTATGCAAATTCCTTGCCCTGCTGTAATAACCAAGTCCCTGCCAAAGAAGCAGCACTTGTTCCTCTGAAGCTGCCGCAAGCGCCTGAACAGTAGGGAAAGTGTTGACAAACCGCTCATAATAGCCTCTGCCCTGTTCTACCCTTGTCTGCTGTAGAATTATTTCAGACAGCCAGATATAATAAGGATTAGTCGTCTCGCGCCAAGGCAAGTTTCTTTTATGTTGTTTATACCACTGCTCAATTTTTATTGCAAAATCAGCCATTATGTGTTGATTAACTCTTTTCCAAAGGTACAAAATTAAACAAAAACAAGACACGAACAAGCATCTACATTGTTTTTATGATAAAAAAACAAGGAAATACTTTCGGCTTTAAGATAAAAATTGTAATTTTGCACACCAAAATGCAAGAATTAATAGTACTAACCCATAAATAACAAACAATTATGCCAAACGGAAAGAAGCATAAGAGACATAAGATGTCTACTCACAAGCGTAAGAAGAGACTGAGAAAGAACAGACATAAGAGCAAGTAAAGAACTTCTCAGAAGACATGGCTCGGTGACAGACTTACATGTTACCGAGTCTTTTTTAAGAATAGGATTTAACAAAACAAAAAAGACAAGAATGACAAGCGAACTTTTTATAGACGTCCAGCCAAAAAAGATTGCCATTGCTCTTACTGAAGACAAGAAACTTGTCGAGTATCAGGAAGAAGAGCAATCAGCCTCTTTCTCGGTAGGCAATATCTATTTGGCTAAAGTCCGCAAATTAATGCCTGGCTTAAACGCCTGTTTTGTTAACGTAGGACACGAACGCGATGCCTTTCTGCATTATCTTGATTTAGGAACACAGTTTAATTCCTATGCCAAATACCTGAAGCAAGTACTAAACGATAAGAAAAACCTCTACCCCTTTGAGAAAGCCTCGTTCCAACAAGAACTTGAAAAAAGTGGCAGTGTACAGAATGTGCTGCAACAGGGACAGGAGATATTGGTACAGATAGTAAAGGAACCCATCAGCACCAAAGGACCACGCCTTACCTGCGAAATAACCTTCCCCGGGCGCTACTTAGTTCTAATACCTTTTGACGACAAGGTCTCTATCTCCACGAAAATTAAAAGTGCAGAGGAACGGTCGAGACTTAAACAGATTATACAAAGCATAAAGCCACACAACTGTGGCGTGATAGTACGTACCGTAGCTGAAGGAAAACGTGTTGCAGAAATTGACACCGAAATGAAGGTGTTGATGAAACGCTGGGAAGAATGCTTGAAACAAGCACAGAAAGCCAAAACAGAACCCGCACTTGTCTATGAAGAGACAAGTCGCACTGTTGGCATGCTAAGAGATCTTTTTAACCCAAGCTACGAAAACATCTACGTCAACAAGGAGGATGTTTTCTGTGAGGTTAAAGACTATGTTTCTCTGATTGCACCAGACAGGATAAGCGTTGTAAAACTCTATAAAGGTAACCTGCCCATCTTTGACAACTTTGATATTACAAGGCAAATAAAATCTGGCTTTGGCCGTACCGTATCATATAAACACGGTGCCTATCTGATAATTGAACACACAGAAGCACTGCATGTTGTTGACGTAAACAGCGGCAACAGGGCAAAGAACAAAAACGGGCAAGAAGCTAATGCGTTGGAGGTGAATCTGGGTGCAGCAGATGAGCTGGCCCGCCAACTCAGACTGAGGGATATGGGCGGTATCATAGTTGTTGATTTCATTGATATGAAATTGGCAGAAGACCGCCAAGCACTTTACGAACACATGTGCGAGAATATGAAGCGCGACCGTGCTCGTCACAACATCCTGCCCCTCTCCAAGTTCGGACTGATGCAAATAACCCGTCAGCGTGTAAGACCTGTAATGGATGTGCAAGTGGAGGAATCATGTCCCACTTGTCACGGCAGCGGGAAAATCAAGAGCAGTTTCCTTTTTGAAAGCGTGCTGGAAGGCAAGATAAAGTTACTGAACAAGAAGTTGGGCATGAAATGTTTCACGCTCTACGTTCACCCATACGTATATGCATTCCTTTGCAGAGGAATATTCTCCCTAAAACGCAAATGGCAATGGAAATACGGACTAGGCGTAAAGGTTATACCAAGTCAGAAACTGGCATTCCTGGAATATCAGTTTGTAGATTCAGACGGACAGGAAATAGACATGAAGGAAGAAGTGGAAATACGTTAACACCACACCATAAATAAAGAAGGCTGTATGACATACACGTGCATACAGCCTTCTTTATTATTAAGCACTTTACTATTATTCCTGAGAAACGACTTGTAAGCTCAACTCGTCTAACTGAGCCTGCTCCAAGAAACCAGGAGCATCTAACATTACATCGCGGCCACTATTGTTCTTGGGGAAAGCGATGCAGTCACGGATACTATCTAGTCCAGCAAACAGACTAACAAAGCGATCCAATCCATAAGCAAGACCACCGTGTGGAGGTGCACCATACTTAAAGGCATTCATAAGGAAGCCAAACTTCTGCTGAGCCTGCTCAGGTGTGAAGCCAAGAATCTCGAAAATCTTCTGCTGGGTCTTAGCATCATGGATACGAATGCTGCCGCCTCCCACTTCAACACCATTGATTACCATATCGTACGCATTAGCACGAACACTGGCGGGGTCAGTATCAAGCAGAGGAATATCCTCGGGCTTGGGAGAAGTAAACGGGTGATGCATAGCCATCAGGCGCTGCTCCTCATCGCTCCACTCATACATGGGGAAGTCAATAACCCAAAGGCAAGAATACTTATTCTTATCTCTGAGACCCATACGTGAGCCCATCTCCAGGCGAAGTTCTGAAAGCTGCTTGCGCACCCTCATGGCATCTTCTCCACAAAGGATAAGAATCAAATCGCCAGGCTTGGCATTCATCTTCTGCTTCAGTACTTCAAGTGTCTCAGAACCATAGAACTTATCTACAGAACTCTTTACGCTACCATCCTCTTCAACACGGGCATAAACAAGACCCTTGGCACCAATCTGAGGACGTTTAACAAAGTCCGTCAGTTGGTCAATCTGCTTACGTGTATAAATAGCCTGGCCCTCAGCACAGATTGCACCGATATATGCTGCACTGTCAAATACGCCAAAACCCTCGGGGAAGATGCTCTCTACAATCTCACGCGACGCATTATCGGGTTGAGTATTCTTCAACTCAACAAACTTCATATCAAAACGTGTGTCAGGCTTATCGCTACCATAAAACTTCATGGCATCGGCCCACGTCATACGGGGCAGAGCAGGTATATCAATACCCTTAATAGTCTTGAACAGGTGACGACTCATGCCCTCGAACATCTGAAGGATATCCTCCTGTTCAACGAAAGACATCTCGCAATCTATCTGGGTAAACTCAGGTTGGCGGTCGGCACGAAGGTCCTCATCGCGGAAACACTTCACAATCTGGAAGTAACGATCCATACCAGCCACCATTAGGAGCTGCTTTAGTGTTTGAGGACTCTGAGGAAGTGCATAGAACTGACCTGGGTTCATGCGGCTGGGCACAACGAAATCACGGGCACCCTCTGGAGTGCTGTTAACCAAGACAGGTGTCTCAATCTCCAGGAAGCCTTGTTCATCAAGATAACGGCGAACCTCGAAGGCAAATTTATGACGAAGCTCCAGATTCTGACGTACCACAGGACGACGAAGGTCAAGATAACGGTATTTCATACGAAGGTCATCTCCGCCATCGCTATTTTCTTCGATAGTAAACGGAGGCGTTGCGCTCTCATTCAGAATGTTAAGCTCCTCCACAAGAATCTCTATCTCACCAGTCGGGATATTCTTGTTTTTGGAATAACGCTCTGCCACTACACCTGTTGCCTGCAGCACGAACTCACGTCCCAGCTTTCCGGCTTTCTGACGCAAATCCTCTGGCGCATCTTCTGTAAACGCCAACTGTGTAATACCATAACGGTCTCTCAGGTCGACGAAAGTCAACGCTCCTAGATTATGTACACTCTGTACCCATCCGGCCAATGTGACTTTCTCGCCTACATTGGTGAGACGTAACTCACCACAAGTCTTTGTCCTATACATTTTATATATATATTCTATTTAACAATTTACAATCTACGAATTGGCTAAAAAAAAGATGGACCCTAAAGTCCATCCTACTCTCTTGTACGCCCTCAGGGGCTCGAACCCTGGACCCATTGATTAAGAGTCAATTGCTCTACCAACTGAGCTAAGGACGCATCAAAAACGTCACATTACTGTTCCTCTTGTACGCCCTCAGGGGCTCGAACCCTGGACCCATTGATTAAGAGTCAATTGCTCTACCAACTGAGCTAAGGACGCATGTTTCGTTTTTGCGAGTGCAAAGGTACGGACTTTTGCCGAATTGAGCAAATGTTTCTTAACTTTTTTTCCCTTTTATGCTTTCAACTCGTACAAATCCGAAGGGGACTTCCTTTTAAGTATATCCAATTCAAAGTCAACACCTGGTATAATACCAAAACTTCTGAGCAAGCCTTCTACTGTTTTACGTGCCAGTTCGGGGTGATTATTCTCTTCGCTAAGATGACATAACCATACATGCTTAAGTATCGGAGTTGCGTGTTCAGCTATCAGCTTTGCTGATTCCTTGTTACAAAGATGTCCCCTACCTCCTCTGATTCTACCCTTCAAGTAAGCTGGGTACGTACCCATCATTAGCATATCCTCATCATGATTGGCTTCAAGAACCAAGTAATTTGCCTTAGAGACCTGCTCTTCCATAATGCTTGTAACATGTCCGGCATCAGTAATGAGGCAGAACACAACACCATCTGCTTCTATCTTATAACCGACACAGTCACTACTGTCATGAGGCACATCAAAGGGGGTAATCAACATGTCGCCAAACTGCAAGGGCACATCTTTCTGCACAATTCTAATATGCTCCTCTGTGAGCTTGCTTGTCATGCAATAATTCGAGTTGATTCCTGCATGAACCTTCTCTGTCGAGTACACTAATTTACCATACTCATTGGCCAGATTGCCTACAGCCTTTATATGGTCTGCGTGATCATGTGTCACAAAAACGGCATTTATCTGATCTATATCTATATCAAAAGTTTTCAGTGTCCGTTTCAGGACCCTGATACTTACTCCAGCATCAATGAGAATGCTTGTATTTCCTGTAGTCAAATAGTAACAATTTCCGCTGCTACCCGACCCCAAAGAGAGAAATTTGAGCATAATTTGTTTATTTTATCTGCAAATTTACGCCATTTATAGAATAATTACAAATTTTTCTATAGTTTTGTGTCAAATAAATTGAACGAGCAATGAGAATATCACATCTAATCACGCTTATGGCATGTGCCTTTTCTGTAATTGTTTTATGCGGGTGTTCTGAAGATACGAAAAAGGCTACAGAAACAGGACAAGCTTTTCTAAAGAGTATGTATACATGCGACTTTAAGGCATGCGATGCTTTATGTACAAACAATGGACGAGAAGAGGTTCGTTGGTTTGCATCTAACCTAACAGAAGATGACCTGACAATAATCTCACCAAACGTGGAAATCGACGTAGAAGATTGTGAGATAACAGACTCAACAGCTTCTGTCGTTTATCATGCAAAGAATGTAATCGTCTGTGATTCACTTGAAAGTAAAGGACACATAGGGGAACGTTCAGTCACGATTAAACTTCAAAAGAGAAACGGAAAGTGGCAAGTTGATAAATTAGAATGGTAACCCCACGGCAAAATGGAATGAAAAGTCTCGTTTGAAATTAGGATGAATGATTGGGAAATGGCGATAACTGTCTTCATAGGAAGGGTGAACAGCCTTCATACCGCCATCCAAACGTAATATAAAATAATTAAAGTTTAGCCTGAGTCCCAAACCATAAGCAACGGCTATTTGGCGCCAGAAAGTATCAAAGCGGAATTGTCCCCCCGGCTGATCAGGATAGTCGCGCAACGTCCAGATATTACCGGCATCAATAAACGCCGCCGCGTCAAATTTCCAAAAGAGATGAGTGCGATATTCAACATTCATGTCAAGTTTCAAATCGCCCGTCTGATTAATGAAATCTATCTTACCGTCATTACCCAAGAATGAGCCAGGCCCCAACTCACGTACGCTCCAACCTCGTACACTATTGGCTCCACCGCTAAAATAGCGTTTTTCGTATGGCAGAATAGTAGAGTTTCCATAGGGATAAGCTATACCAAGACCAAAATGCAGTGCCAAAGAATTGGCTTTGTTAATCATAAAACTCTTAGAGAAATCTATATCACCCTTCACATATTGAGCAAAAGCATTGTTGAATAGTGTGTACTGCCCGTCAGTATTCCTTGATGCCTTGCTCATATTGAAAATTCCATACAAAAGATTTCCCGCAGTTTCTATGCTGGCACGTATGATATACGCATTTGTACCATAGTTTTTTGAGTTGGGGTTCAGTGATTGGGAGCTATAGAAGAAGCTATATCCCCACTTCACAATGAAAAGGTTCTCGTAATTATACCTGAGAATGGCATTCCTGCTCTCAGGATTCTCTAAGTACCGTTCCCTAAAGGTGTCGCTAATCCAAGGCATAAACACATAGTTTATATCCAAAAGGTCTATTCTGTGCTGCATCCTTCGGGCTGCCCTCGACCACTTGTATCGCCAGGAGGTTGTAAGTACACGACGATGAAACTCGGGTCTGTCTTGTGAATCGAACATAAAACTCAACTCGCTGGTTGCAAGCACATGTTTGCGGAAAGAATGCCGAAGGAATGGGCAGATAAAATCAGGAAAGGTAATTCCTGCTTCAAAGCTATACTCTATAAAGTTTTGATCGCTATAATCACGAAGCCCTTTAATTGCCTCAAAAGCTCCGCGTGCCTTTAAGTTTAAGAGTTCCGAACCGCGAAAGATATTTCTATTTTGGTATGAGAATGCTACAGCCACACCTAAATCTCCGGCAGAGTTTGTTCCCTCCAATTCAATATTAAAAGAATTCCTTTTGCTGGGAGTTACTATTATCTGAGCATCCAACTTAGTGCTGTCTTCGGCATTCTCCGTAAAGTTAATACGACCACTCTGCACAGCCCCCAACCTATTCAGCCTGGAATAGGAACCCTGAACATCCTGCTCGCGGTACAAGGCACCTTCGGTTAACTCATTAGCCGAAGCAATAACTTTAGGCCGAACAAAAGGTTTGTTGTGAGACAGAGGTATATTGTAAGAAACATTTCCTATTGTATAACGCTGGTGTGGTCTCACCTCCCCTGTCTTTCCTGCAGAATACTCCTGTAATATCATCTTCAAGTCAACCAGATGATTACCCAAGGTTGTATCAGCTTCAAACCGCACAAAATCTTTGTTAAACTTATAATAACCTTTATTCTGCAGAAACGTATTCAGGCGATTCCTTTCTGATTCCAACACATTAAGGTCGAAATACATGTTATCTTGCAACAGAGAGACATTTCCTTTATCTTTTAACTGTTGTGCTATGGCTGTATCGCGGATCTCTTGCTGAAATTGCCTTACCCTATATCTTTGATGGGGCTTAATATAATATTGTACGCCTATGCGATTCCCTTCCGAAATTTTCAACAACTCAACTTCTGCATTCAGATACCCCATATTCTGAACCGCATTCTGAATGTTAAGTCTTGTCTTCTGTGATAATGTTGAATCATATATAACAGGGGGTTCTCCAAGTCGTCTTATGAAACGGTTAATCCGTTTTGTACTGTCTCTGCCAGAAAGGGAGTAGATGTAAAGAGGCACTTTTACAAGCGAGAACCATTTGTTGTTAGGATGCTGGCCGACATATCCCATTAATGGGGCGGTCTTAAGCTCCTTTTTGTCAGAATGTATGGACACCTGATTAAGCATATACTCATCTTCTGGGATAAAACGATTTACGCTACATCCCACAAAAGAAAAGCACGCAAGCAGGCCCAGGCATGCAAATATTATCCGACAAAAGCATTTCATACGACAAAGGTAATTATAATTTGGCAAAATACATTAACTTTGTATCGAAAAAAATACTCCTTTTATGATAAGCAAGGCTAGAATCAAATTAATAAAGTCGCTAGAGCAGCGAAAACAAAGGAACCTCCAACAACTTTTTGTCGCAGAAGGCCCAAAATTGGTTGGTGAGTTATTGGTTACTATGAAACCATCTTACATTGCAGCAATACCAGAATGGTGGAATGAGCACGCCAGCCTTTTAAACTCGCCCTGCGAAACAGATACAATAACCACAGAAGAACTGCACAAAGCCAGCCTGCAGCGCACACCACAACAGGTAATCGCCCTCTTTCCTATTCCTCAATATAAATTCGACACGACAACAGCTCAACACGAATTATGTCTGGCATTAGACGGCGTTCAAGACCCAGGAAACATGGGCACCATCCTCAGGATTGCCGATTGGTTCGGCATTCACAATGTTGTCTGCTCAGAAGATACCGTAGATATTTATAATCCAAAGGCCGTACAAGCCACAATGGGAGCTCTGGCCCGTGTAAAAGTCCATTATACCGACCTTGCAGAAATGCTGAGTCAGTGTAAGACTCCTATTTACGGAACACTATTGGATGGAAACAACATATATGAGCAGGAACTGGGGCAAAACGGTTTCATCGTTATGGGAAATGAGGGAAAAGGACTGTCGCAAGCTATCAGGAATCTGGTCACACAAAAACTTTACATTCCCAACTATCCCATAGGAACGCAAACAACAGAAAGTCTAAACGTTGCTATTGCCACCAGCATTGTCTGCTCTGAGTTCAGGAGAAGGCAACAATAAACAGTCACGTGTCGCATTAGTCAATGCCACGCGTGGCATCGGCCGATGCCACGCGTCATCTCCGCCTCTGTCACACGTAGACAAAACATTGTCAAACCGCTGACAGAGCTCTATCTAAGCGTGACAGTAACAACCTTCAACAAATTAAAATTCGTTGATATAGTTCTTGGTTATCATATCGTAAAGCAGCGCCTCCAACTCTTCGAGTGTAAGGCGACTGAGTGCGTGTTCTATTTTCTTAATCAGCTCTTCTCTCCGATATTCGTCAGAAAAGCTATACATCTTGTTGCAATCAGACGAGGTGTTGTTCATAATTTCATTCTGCGCCAAATCCAGTTGGGAAGGAGTTTCCAAAAGAAGGTTAGTATCCGATAACGCCAGTCTATTACACGGATATGACGTTTGCGGTTGATACTACGGACAATATCTTGGGCCACATTTTCTGGTCGCATTAGCATGGGGTATTTGAAATCGTCACTGAGCAAAGCTGTATCAACGAAACCTGGTCGGATGTCCGTAATGTGGATGTTCAGTCCTCTTTGATGTGCCTGTTGTTCCAGCGCTTGTAGGTATGTGGATTGCAAAGCCTTTGTGGCAGAGTAAGCTGGGGCTGGACCTAGCCCCTTGGTCCCTGCAATTGAGGTAATAGCCGCAATATGCCCTTTGCCTTGTGCTGCAAAATACCTGTAGGCTGTGTCTATCATCCTTGTGAAGCCTATGGCATTCGTTTCCATTGTACGCAACTCAATATCTGTGTTCAAGTCTCGGTTCTGTTTGCCAATACCTGATGCATGGAAGTACAGGTTCATTCCACCAAGTCTTTCTACAAGACTCAGCAGCTGCTCATTGGCATCTGACTTTGTTACATCAATTGTTGCCACCTCAACACGTTCAGGAGCCATCGCTTTCAACTCCATCAGCGGCTCCTCACGGCGTGCAGCAATACCCAATTGCCACCCATCAGCTATTAACAATTGTGCAACTTCCCTTCCAATGCCTGAACTGGCACCAACAATGACTGCTTTCTTATCCATTGATATATTGCGCCATAAGGCTTGCCTTTCAGCAGGAGGCTGAAAGGCTGGTTTGCTAGTTTGTTCGCTTTATTCATCTTCAAGAGGGAAGCCTTCTTCGTCCTCGTCCTTCACCTCTGCTTCTTCTGAATAACTGCTGTAGAAAGTATCGTCGGAATCTTCTACTTCATCATCGTCCATCCCGTCTTCGCTTTCATCGCCATCTTCATCCTCCTCATAAATGGGATTACCCTCATCATCATATTCCTTATATGACGGTTCTAACTTAAGTTTCTCTACAGGGTCTTTCTTCTTGGCAAAAATAGCTTCTATCCATGTTCCCTTCACAATCTCCAGAACATCGTAGCCTTGTGCCACCTTCTTCTCGAGCGTACCGCCAGGAGCATGAATTCGACTTGCAGGCAATTGCGTAGTACTTATATCAAATCCACTCTCAATAATATCTTTTAATGCCAAAGAGATAGAGTCCCATCCACCACCAAAGTTCTTGTCAATCAAGTCAAGCAGAACAGGAGCAGAAATGTGCTTAACATTCTCATAGCTGAGGTCCGTAATGCGTGTGATTGTTTTCCTTCTGATAGCCACACAGCCTTTGCCCTCTTTGCAATGATGAAACTTAACCCAGTTCAAATTATTATATTTACATGACTCACGCTCGTCATCCTCATTGAAATGAACGACATCAAAGGCCAAGCGAATGATGTTCAGCAACTTCTCCTCAACAATAGAAAAATCTTCCTCCTCACGTTCTTTCTCCCACATTGTACCTATCTGCTCGGCACTCAATGACCAGACGTTTGAAGAATTCAAGTCCTGTACTGAATCAATAGAGAAATTTGTCTTTTTATCCTCTTTCATATCATTATACTTTAATTGTTTTGCGCCGCAAAGATACAAAAATAATGGAAACGGAAATGTTAATTAAATATAATTGTGCACTTATAATACAAGGTCTGCAAAATGAGGGTTGTGGTCGGAAATCTGATAGTCTTTATTTTCTTTTTCAATATGCGTATGCGTTACCTGGATATTAGGAGTAATAAAAATAAAATCAATCTTTTCCATTTTAGAGGGAGGTATCTGACAGAAAGAATGCCACGTGCCAGTAGTACCTGTTCGATTGTCCGTCATGTGATAGGCGTCATTCATCTTAAAGTCGTTAGTAACCATAGTGGTGTAAGCCTCATCGCGCTCAGTAACATTGAAGTCGCCTGTAACCACAGCAGGTTTATCCCCAACAATCTCTTGAATCTTACGCATGATAAGCTTGGCACTCTCGCGTCGAGCCACTTTACCAACATGATCGAAATGTGTATTCACAGCCATAAAGACCTTGCCCGTTTTCTTATCCTTCAGTTTTACCCAACTGGCTACACGCTCTAGAGCGGCATCCCATCCCTTAGAGCCCACCACATCCGGGGTTTCCGAAAGCCAGAAGTTTCCTTTATCCAAAGCCTTGAATCTGTCCTTCCTGTAAAAGACAGGAGTTGCTTCTCCCTTTGTCTTTCCATCAGTACGACCTACACCCACATAGCCATAACCAGGCAAGCTTTTACGCAGATAAATTAATTGCTCATTGGTAACCTCCTGCATTCCACAGATATCTATGTTATTATCTAAAAGATATTGAACAACACGTTCTTTACGTTGATCCCAACCACAACCTATCTTGTAGTCATCCTGATTGTTATATCTTATATTAAATGTACCCCATCGAACCTCTACCGCAACCTCACTCAAAGGCTGAGCAACAACAAATAAGGGAAATAATACGGCCAGCGCCATCAAAAAATATTTCTTCATATCATTTATAAGTTATGTGTTATGTCTTTTATGGATTTTATTCTGTGTAAAAGTACAATTTTCTAGACAAAACCTAGCATATAAATAACAAAAATAGTACTTTTGTGATGATAATTATTATATAAGGTAGGAAAACATAAGGCAAAAAGGGCGCATGAAAGAGTCATACAAGCAAATTAAGGACGATTCGCAACTTGTCCAAGCACTGCATCAGGAGTGTGAAGATATTAGGCGCTATGCTTTCCAAAGCATTAACCTGACAGCAGAAACAGAGTTGGTACTTTCACACACCTACAAAGACTGCATCTTTATAGGATGCCAGTTACCAATGGGGTTGAAAAAGAAAAGTAAGGATTGCCTCTTTTTGCCAGATATGGGCGAGACTTTCCGCTACAGGAATCATCTTTACACACCCGAGGAGCTTTATGAGGGATATTCTCCTGCAAACAAAAGTTCCTATGAGACGTGTTTCGACGGACGCGTATACAAGCATTTCCTAAAGAAAGGCAAGCGAGCCTCCGATGTCAAGGAATCGTTGGCTCGTTCGCTTCACGACCATAGCATCTCTGACTGTCTGCATGATTTTCTGTCGAATTACAATGAACATCGGCTTGTAGGTATCATGGGCGGCCACAGCCTTTCCCGCACTGATATCGCATACTGGCAGACTGCCCATCTTTGCAAACGACTTACAGAAAAAGGGTTCCTAATGATATCTGGAGGTGGTCCCGGGGCTATGGAGGCTACTCATCTGGGAGCCTGGATGGCTGGGCGTAATGAGATTGAGATGATGGATGCCCTTCACATTTTGTCGACAGCCCCCAAATATACAGATGAAGGTTGGTTGGAGACAGCTTGGAGGGTGCACGACCGTTTTCCACAAAAAAAATATCAGAGTCTTGGCATTCCTACATGGCTGTACGGACATGAGCCTTCCACCCCATTAGCTACACATATTGCCAAATACTTTGATAATAGCATCCGAGAAGACGGCATCCTCACCATTGCCAAAGGCGGCATAATTTATACGCCTGGCAGTGCCGGTACTTTACAGGAGATTTTCCAAGAAGCAGTTCAGAACCATTACTTGACTTTTGGCTATGCCAGCCCGATGATATTCCTAGGAACTGATTTTTGGACAAAAGAAGTCCCTGTTTGGCCTTTGATTATGGATCTTACTGAGAAAGGTATATACAAGAACCTGATATTATGCCTTTCAGATAAAGAAGAAGATGTGCAACGTGTTCTTATGGAACAAGTTTCAAAGCATCAGCAACCGAAATAGGCACATCACCCAAGTATGCCACGACAAAAGCATCAGGGAAATGCTGACGCACCGTTACCAAAGTCGACTTTACTAGTTTATAATCCGTCTCGCTCCCATATAAAACCTTTATCAGATTGCCAGAGCGTTTAAACGTAACAGGCTTGTAGCCTTTTAAGCGCACGTCATCAGGCTTTATTTCCTTGCTAACAGCAAAAAGCTGAATACTAAAGACCGGTACAACAGGAGTTGGTTCAGGAGCGGCTTCCGGTTCCTCCTGCTCTTCCGGTTCAGGAGTTTCCTCTTTTTCCTGCTCAATTACGGGTTCAACCTTTATATTCTTTGAAGGAGCCTTAGCCGCGAGTTCTTCAGCAACCATACGTTCAACCTCTTCTGGTGTCGGGTCATCACGAACAGGAATAGGTGTTTCCTTTTTAACTTTACTTGCCTTTATGCCACTATCCTTACCATTCGTTCTGCGCAAAGCCAAAAGGGATTTTTTTTCTGCCTTTTCTTGTGTGATGGCATAATATTCCATCAATGCATTATAGATGTCTATTGATATTTGTCGAATACCCAACTTACTTGTCAGATAAGCTGCATCTTGAAAATTGGTAAGGAACCCCACCTCGGTAAGCACCGCAGGCATGTTGGTGTATTGGCAGACATACAATTGTTTGGGACGTGCTCCCCGATCGTTGGGGCGTCCTGTCTCACCATAATTCTTCTGAAGCAACCATGCAAGTAACTCACTTCTGTCTATGTTACGCACAATAGAACCATTTCGCACAGAATTGTTAGAACCCTTGAGGTCTGCATAGAAACTTTCTGTTCCTGACACCAACGGATTAGGAGCAGAATTAATATGAATACTCAGAAACAGGTCGGCATTAGCATTATTGGCTATGTTGCATCGTTCTTCAAGCGACAGGTAACGATCATCGTTTCTTGTTAAGATCAACTTTATACCTGGCTTATTTTTTTTCAGAAGCGTAGAAATTTCCTTTACAATAGATAAAGTCAAATCCTTCTCCAAGGTTTCTCTCAACGACGTACCCTGGTCATTACCTCCATGCCCTGCATCCAGAACCCACACCAAAGGACGTGGCTTGGCACTCATGAACAGGGAAAAAAGCAAAAACAGTAGAAAGATGAGTTTTTTCATGCCGCAAAGTTACACACATTCTTTATCTTTTCCAAAAAATGTGCTAAATTTGCATTCAATAAACAAAGTATAAATCAAATTATTTCATGAGCGACGGAAATTTCAATAGAGCCTTGCTCCCCTCAACTCCTTATGCAAGCGGTGTTAAGATGGGAAAGCAGCAAATGAGAGCAAAGGCAGTCACAGTTTTTCTGAATACTATAAAAGAAAAGTTCCCCACCCTTTCAGATGAGGAACTTCAAGATCTTGTTGACTCTTTCCGATCCAAGCTTTAACTTACCGTCACCTTGGCAGCCAATGATTTGCACTTATCGCGCAAGGCATCCTGAGAAGCTGACAAATCATCCCAGCAAACCACTACGCCCATTCTGCGTCCCACATGAGCCTCAGGTTTGCCAAAGATGCGCAGATAGGTACGTTGTGCGGCACAAACATCTTCCATCCCTTCATACTGGGGTGAACAGGTCTCCACTGGCGAAAGAATAACAGCCGATGCTCCTTGTCGTTCCTGTGTAATCTCTGGAATGGGCAGACCCAGCACGGCACGACAATGCAGTTCAAACTCACTTAGGTTCTGAGTACCGGCCAATGTAACCATTCCCGTGTCGTGCGGACGAGGACTTAGTTCACTGAATATTACGCCTTCCTTTTCACTTACGAAGAACTCCACACCCCAAATACCTGCTCCTGTTAAAGCCGTAGTTACCTTTTCTGCCATTTCCTGTGCTGCCTTCAAATGTTCAGGCTTCATCGCCCTAGGTTGGAAGCTCTCGCGATAGTCACCACCCTTCTGAACATGTCCGATAGGAGCACAGAAAAGAGTAGGACCATTCTTTTGCGTAACTGTCAATAGGGTTATCTCATAGTCGAAAGGAATGAATTGTTCCACAATCACCTCCATGATATCGCCACGACTGCCTCCACAGGCATTTTCCCAAGCTTTCTCCAATTCGTTCTCAGCATCCACTTTGCTTTGGCCGTGACCGCTACTGCTCATTAGCGGTTTTATGATACAGGGGAAGCCAATCTTTTTGGCAGCATCTTTCAGTTCTTCAAAGGTACTGGCATACAAGTAATTGGCTGTCTTAAGTCCTAACTCGGTATGTGCAAGTTCGCGTATTGCCTTACGATTCATTGTGTAGTTAACGGCCTTGGCACTAGGTACGACATGTATACCATCCTTTTCAAACTCATAGAGCTTCTCTGTACGAATGGCCTCTATCTCAGGAACAATGATGTCAGGCTTTACCTCCGCTACAACCTTAGACAGAGCATCACCATCGAGCATACTGAAAACTCTGCGCTCATCAGCAACTTGCATGGCTGGTGCGTTATCATACTTGTCACATGCCACCACATACTGACCTTTGCGTTTGCATGCAATTACAAACTCCTTACCTAATTCACCCGAACCTAAAAGAAGAATTTTCTTTAACATAATATAATAATGTATATAAATCGCTATTTCTTATACCGCTCACCCCAGCATTGGATCATCCTTTGCAACAATTTCTCTTCAGCAGGGTTATGTTGTGCGTGCCAGAGACGCATTCCCTGTATATCATCAGGAAGGAACTGTTGTTCCACAAAGTTTCCTGCATAATCGTGAGCATATTTATACCCATCACTGTAGCCAAGTTGCTCCATCAACTTTGTCGGAGCATTACGCAAATGCAATGGAACTGGCTGATTTCCTGTCTGCTGAACCTTTTGCAAAGCATCATTGATGGCCATATATGCCGAGTTGCTTTTTGGACTTGTAGCCAAATATATTGTAGCTTCTGCCAGTGGTATCCTACCCTCTGGCCATCCTATCTTCATAACAGCATCAAAAGCGGCATTGGCCAGAAGCAATGCGTTGGGGTTGGCAAGACCTATGTCCTCACTCGCACTTATTACCAGCCTTCTTGCTATGAAGGCAGGGTCTTCTCCGCCTTCAATCATCCGTGCCAACCAATAAATGGCTGCATCCGGATCACTGCCTCTGATACTCTTAATGAAAGCCGAAATGATATCGTAATGCATCTCTCCATCTTTATCGTAGGCAAGAGGATTCTGCTGCAGACGTTCCGCTACAATCTTATCGGTAACTGTAACCTTATCATCTTTCTCTGCCCCCTCGTATAGAAGTTCCAGAATATTCAGTAGTTTTCGAGCATCGCCCCCACTGTATCGCATCAATGCTGCTGTTTCCTGCAGGTCAAAGGGTTTTTGTTTCAGAATGGCATCTTGCTTTGTCACCCTCTCCACCAACGTCATCAGGTCCTCTTGCTCCAAAGGCTTAAGCGTATAAACCTGACATCGGCTCAACAATGGCCTTATCACTTCGAACGAAGGATTCTCAGTGGTAGCTCCAATCAGTGTGACGATACCCTGCTCCACAGCCCCTAACAATGAATCTTGCTGAGATTTACTGAACCTGTGTATTTCGTCAATAAAAAGAATGGGTGTTGCAGTATTGAAGAACCTGTTTCCATTGGCCTTCTCAATCACATCCCGCACATCCTTTACACCACTGGTTACAGCACTTAGAGTATAAAACGGAGTCTGTAACTGATGCGCTATGATGGTAGCCAACGTGGTCTTTCCGACACCGGGAGGTCCCCACAAGATAAAACTGCTCAATCGTCCACCCTCAATCATACGACGCAGCACAGCACCTGGTCCTACCAGATGTTGCTGCCCAACATAATCGTCGAGCGTAAGCGGACGCATTCTTTCTGCTAATGGTGGCATAACGTCTGCAAAGATACAGTTTTTTTTTCATTTTTCACTATTCAAGTATAAATTATGAATTATCTTTCATATCTTTGCCACATGAAACTATCTATTTTAATTCCAACCTTTAACCAAGACTGCACCCAGTTAGTGCATGACCTCTTGGAGCAGCTTCCTCAGGATGCAGAAATCTTAGTGGCAGATGACGGCAGCACCGCTATCCCCATTCGTGATAACAATGCCAGCATAGCTCAGCTCCCACAATGCCGCTACTGGCAGGCTAAGATGAATCTGGGACGTGCCAAGATACGCAATCTGCTTGCCGAGATGGCTCAGGGTGAATGGCTTCTCTTTATAGATAGTGATGCTCAGGTAAAGAACAAGGATTTCATAGCCTCATACTTGAGGCTGACAGAAGACAATCAGGTTATTTGCGGCGGAACAGGCAACTACGACAGTTGTCCCTCAAGGGATAAAGCACTCCGTTACAAATATGAGGTACATGCTGAGCGCAAGAAAACATTAAAGGAAAGACAGAGACATCCTTATGCACAGTTCACCACCTTTAATTTCATGATTCTGCGCGACCTGTTCATGCAAATACAATTCTGCAACGAGATTTGCGATTACGGACACGAAGATTCCCTGTTTGGATTGGAATTAAAAGACCGCAAGATTCCTGTCTTGCATATCGACAACAAACTAATCCATACAGGACTGGAAAATACACCTACCTATTTGCGCAAAGTAAAGACCTCTCTCTTTACGCTCTCAAGACTGGAAGAAAAAGTACAACGAAGAATCACCATTTCAGCCATTGCCTATTATTTCAAGAAATGCCGCCTAAAGGGATTGGTTATATGGCTCTTCGATGTCAGTAAGAAAAAGATGAAGCAGAACCTTCTTGGCAAGAAACCATCACTGTTGATTTTTAAGCTCTACAAGTTAGGTTTCTTCTGCAAGATTATGTCATAAAGCGCTTATTTCAGCACCTTGCGATTTCCTTTTACATAGATGCCATGTCTGGCAGAAGGTGAGTTATACCTACGACCCATCAGATCGTACTCTTTCTCACCATTATTATATTGCGAATTATGCACTGCCAGCGCGTCAGCTGACTCTGCTTCTGTCCCATAAACCTGAAGGGCGTACATAGCAGGAGCGGCAACGGCATTCATAGATTCGCTAGTACGGGGAAAAACCAACTTAACAAATCGGCATCTTGTTGGAGTAGAAAGAACAAGCAGCTTCTTACTACTTGAACCCACACTCTTCTTGTCGGCAACTTTCGTCCAACATTCGTTCTCATCGCCTGAAGGAGAAATAAGCGAAAGGTCAGGACGCTCGTCAGACAAGAAGATCTGATAAGCGTCCATATTCGTAGCCGATGCATCAATACTTTTAGCGTCATAGAGTTGGAAACGTTTTACATCGTAGGACTTCTCCAGATCGATCAGCACGTATCTGAATGGATCAGATCCGGGCACTCCCTTCGACGGGTTCCATGCCCTGCTCTTATCCGGGGACCCTGTAAGCAGGTTCAACGGAGAACCCAGCTGCGTGGATACATCGTAGGATAATAGTACTGTTTTACCCACTCCTATCATCCCGTCCGCTCTGCTGATATCCCTGACAAACTGACCGTAGATATCACATCCATATAGTCGGATGGCATTGTCAGCCTCACCCGAAGGACGTATGCCACGTGTAAAGACAAGCTTTACATATCGGGCTTCTACCTCAGGAAAAGTAACATCCTTTATATCCTTACCAGCCACATTGTCCTCGTGTGCCACAATTTTCCATTCATCAGTTGAGTTAATACGGGTGTATACCCACCATTCCGGCACGTTGCCGCAGTTAGACTCGTGCTGCCCCACATCTCTAACCACAACCCTATTGATATTGTAAATACCAGTAAACTCCATCACAACCCAAGGATTGGCCGTGCTGGTATCACACCACTTGGCGTTAGGGTAAAGATAGCTGGCATTCAGATTCATAGGACCTTCGCTTTCCTTTACGCAACCGCTAAAGGAATTAACGAAACATCGCATCTTACCACTGTTCACAGAAGTCCATTGGTTCACAACTCCCTCAGGTATCTCTACCGTTGGCAAGGGGTCACCAACATGATTGGATTTCTTAGGATCATATACGGCAACACCAACAAAGGAATCAGCACATCCGTAATACAGGAAATACTTCTCCTGATGATATACCAAACCTTCTACGAATACCGTTCCTGCTGCATACTGGCCACTCTTCTCAAACGAAGCCATGGGGCGGAAGAAAGGCTTGTCCAATCTGTCTATCAACTTCAGGGGATTATCTTTACTGAAAAGCATCTGACCTGCCGAATATGTACCAGCAGCCAAACTGGTATCACCGCTTGAACCACTCTTGTTCTTACCATTATATATTAGTATAATACCATCCTCCGTCATAATGGCTGGCGGACCGCATTCTGTCATTGTACTATCGAAATAACCATTCCTGGGCTTTGCCAGTGCAATAAGATTGCCATCAGCATCAACCAATGGCGTCCAGTCAACAAGGTTATCACTGACAGCTGCATAGACTGCATATTCACCCCAATACATAAGGTATTTCATCTCATTATTCACCTTCACCTTGCAAGCCTGCAAACGTCCGTCTTTGACTGTCGTAAGAATAGAACCAGATTTACAGAACAGGGTATTGAACTTACCATCATAAGCTTTCTGGAAACAAGGTCCGTGATGTGTCCACTTCTGTAAGTCTGAACTTGAAGCAACGCTCAAACGGGCCGTCTTACGATCATAAGCTGTGTACGTCATCACATACAAGGGCTTACCATCCACCTCAGCCTCTACGACACGAGGATCCTCACAACCGCCTGTCCATTCATATTTCATAGACATAGCAGAGGAATCGGGGAACATAACTGGTGTCTTCTGACGGTAGTCAATAGATATACCGTCAGCACTTTCCACATAACCTATACGTGATGTGCGTCTGCCTATGCCAACATTCGGATTATCCTCGGCACGATACAACACACACACCTTTCCGTCCCTTTCCACAGCAGCGGGATTGAATGTATCTGCACATTCCCACTTTACCTTTGTTCCAGACATAGGACAAAGGAACAATGTGTTCTCAACAGGGCTGACAAGCGGATTAACTCCTTCGGGGCGTACAAAGCCACCCAATGCCCATTTTGGCAACACATTAATGTCTGCCAAAAGCGTTGAGCTGCAACAAAGCAAAAGAATAATGTTTAATAATTTTCCTACCATCGGTTAATACTATTTTTACACAAAACTTTGCAAATTAACAAAGATTTTTGCAAACAGACAAGTATTAACAAGAAAATTTTGACTTTATGCCCACTCACTTAGTTCCAGCCAGCGCATGGATTTATCATCGAGTTCTTCAATAAGTTTTGGTAAACGTTTACTCATTTCCGTTATTTGATCCACACTGATGGCACCACTACTCAAGAAGGATTCTATCTGAGCTTTCTCGGTTTCCAACCGTTCAATATCCTGTTCCAACTGCGCGAATTCCTGCTTTTCCTTATAGGTAAGCTTTCTTTTCTGTTCGTCACGGGGTTTAGCCTTCGAGGGAGCTGCAGCCTGTGAAGTCTTGGAAACAGGGTCTGGCTTACGCTCCTCAAGTTTCTCCCATTCACGATATTGCGAATAGTTGCCAGGGAAATCCTTTATATCACCCTCGCCATTGAAAACAAGCAAGTGATCTACCACCTTGTCCATGAAATAGCGATCGTGGCTGACAACAATCACACAGCCATGGAAATCCTGCAGGTATTGTTCCAGAATCTGCAAGGTAACAATATCAAGGTCGTTCGTGGGCTCATCCAATACCAGGAAGTTGGGGTTCTGCATCAGGACGGTACAAAGATGCAGTCTGCGCTTCTCTCCACCAGAAAGCTTGTAGATGTAATTCTGTTGCTGTAGAGGTGTAAACATGAAGTGCTGCAGGAACTGCATGGCAGATAGGTGACGTCCTCCACCAAGGTCGACATAGTCTGCAATCCTTCGAACTGCATCAATAACCTTCATCTGATCATCGAACAGCATACCATCCTGACTATAATAGCCAAACCTTACCGTTTCACCTATGACAAAACGCCCCGAATCTGGTTTAACCTCACCCAAAAGCATTTTGATAAAGGTGGTTTTACCTGTGCCATTACCACCCACAATGCCCATCTTCTCGTAACGCGAGAAATTATAATAGAAATCCTTTAGGATGACTTTCTCAGTTGCGGTTGATGTTGCATCCTTTAAAGGAAACTTCTTGCTTACATACTCAGCCTCAAAAATCTTGCTGCCTATGTATGTACTCTTCATATCAAGGCGAATTTGCTGCTCTTCAATTCGACGCTTAGCAACTTTTTCCAATTCGAAAAAAGCCTCCTCACGATAACGGGCCTTATGCCCTCGGGCCTGAGGTTGGCGACGCATCCAGTCAAGTTCTGTACGATATAGATTATTAGCTCGCATAACCTCCGAACGTGCCACATCTATACGTTCTTGATGCTTCTCGAGATAATAGCTGTAATTCCCACGATAGGTATAGATGGTTTCATCATCGAGTTCCAAAATCACGGAACAGATATTATCAAGAAAATATCTATCGTGGGTTACCATCAAAAGCGTGATACTGTTTCGGACCAGATAATCCTCAAGCCATTCTATCATTTGAATATCCAGATGATTGGTAGGCTCGTCAAGAATAAGGAAGTCCGGTTCCATAATAAGCACGTTAGCCAAGGCCACACGTTTGAGTTGTCCTCCAGACAATTGACAAATTGGTTTGTGGAATTCTGTGATGGAAAGCTTTGAGAGAATGGTCTTACTGCGATTCTCGTAGTCCCATGCTTTCTGGTGGTCCATCCGATCCAAAATCTCCTGAAGCCCAGGATTATCTGGCGTTGCCATACAATGCTCATATTCACGTATAAGATTAGTCGTTTCATTTCCATGCCAGAAGCAGGCCTCAAGAACCGTCATGTCCATTGGATAGTGAGGCGATTGCTCAAGGTATCCTATTCTGAGACCATTGTGATAGACGACGTCACCCTCATCTGCAGTATCTTTACCTGCCAGAATATTAAGTAAAGTGCTTTTACCCGTTCCGTTTTGGGCAATAAGTCCAACCTTTTGTCTCTCAGCAATGCTAAAAGACAGATCTTGAAACAGCGTACGATCACCTACACTACGAGTCAAATTTTGAACCTGTAAATATGGAACCATGTGAAATTTTCTGCAAAAGTATACAAAAGCTGTGGATTATTGAAATTTTTTTACCTAGAATATTTGGAAGATAAATGGATTTACCTTAACTTTGCAGTGTTTTTTAAGACATCGCTCTTACCGAGCAAGTATTTAAACTATCCAACACCTTATTATTTTAATTATTAAGCATAAAAACTATGCATAAAAAGAACGAATTAGAAAGTATGAGTTCTGACGAGTTGGCAGCACTTGCCAAATCACTGGGCGTGAAGGTAATTAACGACCAGCAAGAACTAATCTACAACATCATAGATGCTGAATCTGTGCAGCCTGTCGAAGCGCCAGAAAAGAAAAAACGATCCACAAAGAAGACAGAAAAAGCAGAAAAGCCAGCCGCCAAGAAAGCAGAAAAGCAGAAAACAAAAACCAAAAAGGAGGAAAAGGATGAGTCTGTCAGCGCAGACAAAAAGACTACTAGAAGGAAGACAACAAAAAAGACGGAAGAAACAGTAATTGAAGCTCAAGAGCCTATAACAAAAAATGAAGAAAATGCCCTAACTGCTTCAGAAGAAACTCCTGCCAAAAAGAAAAGGAAAAGAATTGGAGAAACTAAAGCTGAAGCAAAAGCAAAGCTAGAACTCCAAGAAGAAGCCAAACTGCCAGAGATTGATCAGGAGCCCACAAATGAGCACGTCAAAATAAATGCAGAGCAAACTGAAGATCAGGAGATTACAGAAGAAAAGATACAGAAGTTCTTTAGCACTGGTGAGGACTTCATTATCCTGCAAGACATTCCTAAGTTGGAAGATCAAGTGGAAATGATTGCCACGAGCACCACAACTCCAGTTCGTGCTGACCTAGGGATACGTATTATTGATGATTTGCCAGAACTAGACAAGGCCAACCATCAGAAGGAAGAAGAGAAATATGACTTCGGTGAAAATCTTCGTGGCGAAGGCGTGCTGGAGGTAATGAATGAAGGCTTTGGTTTCCTACGCAGTAGTGACTACAATTATTTGAGCAGTCCAGATGATATCTATGTAAGTTCACAAATTATCCGCCAATACGGATTAAAAACGGGAGATGTTGTGGAAGGCCCCGTTAGACCTCCACGTGAAAATGAGAAGTACTTCCCCTTGATGAAAATTACAACAATCAACGGATGTAACCCAGAGGAAGTAAGAGACCGTAGTCCATTTGAGAACCTCACCCCACTCTTCCCCGATGAGAAATTCCAACTTTGCAATGGTATAAACGACACCATGTCGGCTCGAGTCGTGGACCTCTTTGCCCCTATCGGAAAGGGCCAACGCGCTCTGATAGTAGCCCAGCCTAAGACTGGTAAAACCATTCTGATGAAAGACATTGCAAATGCTATTGCTGCCAATCACCCAGAAGCATACCTAATTATGTTGCTTATTGACGAGCGTCCTGAAGAAGTTACAGATATGGCGCGTACCGTAAAAGCAGAAGTTATAGCCAGCACTTTTGATGAACCCGCCGAACGTCACGTAAAAATTGCCGGAATCGTATTGGAGAAGGCCAAGAGAATGGTTGAGTGCGGACACGATGTTGTAATCTTCCTTGATTCAATAACCCGTTTGGCAAGAGCCTACAACACTGTTTCTCCTGCCAGCGGTAAGGTGCTGAGCGGTGGTGTGGATGCCAATGCCCTACATAAGCCCAAACGTTTCTTCGGAGCCGCCCGTAATATAGAACACGGGGGTAGTCTAACCATCATTGCCACCGCCCTAACAGATACAGGAAGTAAGATGGATGAGGTTATCTTCGAGGAATTCAAGGGTACAGGTAACATGGAATTGCAACTTGATCGAATGCTCAGCAACAAGCGTATCTTCCCTGCTGTTAATATTGTTGCTAGCAGCACTCGAAGAGATGACTTACTACAAGACAAAATGACCCTTGACCGCATGTGGATTCTTCGCAAATTCCTCAGTGACATGAACGCTATTGAGGCCATGAACGAGGTAAAATCAAGATTAGAGCACACAAAGACAAACGAAGAGTTTCTGGTAAGCATGAACTCATAACTCCACTTTACAAAGCAAACAAAGCGGGCGCATAATTGTTGATTATACGCCCGCTTTGTTTTCAGACAATTATTGTTAAATAATTACAATTATTTCTTCAAAAGAAGAAAGTGAATCGGAAATGTAAACAATTTGTCGTACCTTTGCAGCCGTTTTTATAGTATAACTAACAGAAAAATAAACAAAACAGATAAATATGAAAATGAATTTGAAGTACATGACCTTTATTGGCATTATGGTTGCAAGCATCCTATCTTCATGCGGCAATAAATCACAACAGCAGATGCCATCAGCAAACTTCGAGACCATGAAGGTTACTACCAAAGATGTAACCATGACCACCAAATACAGCGCTACCATACGCGGACGTCAGGATATTGACATTCTGCCTCAAGTAAGTGGTACCCTGACAAAGCTCTGTGTTATAGAAGGTCAGGCTGTAAAAGCCGGGCAAACCTTGTTCATCATAGATCAGGTTCCCTTTCAGGCTGCACTGAACACAGCATTGGCATCATTAGAGTCTGCAAAAGCTCAGTTGGCAACGGCCCAGTTAGAGTATGACAGCAAAAAACAACTCTTCGACCAGAGCGTGGTGAGCGAGTTCGACCTTCAGAAGGCTAACAACTCACTACTGACAGCCAAAGCCACGTTATCACAATGCCAAGCACAAGTGGTGAATGCACGTAACAATCTTAGCTACACTGTTGTAAAGAGCCCTTCAAACGGAATCGTGGGAACACTACCCTTCCGTCAGGGTGCCTTAGTTTCTCCTACCATGGGGCAGCCACTGACAACCGTTAGCGATAACAACCAGATGTTTGTATACTTCTCTATCAACGAAACCCAATTGCTGAATTTGACACGTGAGAGCGGAAGTGCAGAGGCTGCCATCAAGGCAATGCCCGAAATTACATTGCAATTGGTCGACGGAAGCGAATACAAGTACAGTGGTAAGGTAGAGAGCATCAGTGGAGTCGTTGATCGCAGTACAGGTACCGTTCAGGTTCGTGCCGTTTTTGAAAATCCCGAGAAGTTGTTGCATAGCGGAAGTACCGGATACGTTGTCATTCCCTCCGTATACAAGGATAAGATTGTAATACCTGCTACAGCAACCGTTCAGATTCAGGATAAGTTTAAAGTCTATATGGTGGATAAGGACAACATTGCACATGAGCAACTTGTTGTTACCGAGCCCCTTACAAATGGTAAAGAATACATTATTAAGGAAGGCCTGAAAGTTGGTGATGTAATTGTTGCCGAAGGTGCAGGTATGCTCAAGGATGGCCAAAACATAAAGCCTAATAAATAGGTTATGGTGTTGTAGTTTATTGGTTATAGATTAGAGACATTTAAAGTCAATGAAAGGAAATATATTTATCAAAAGACCCGTAATGGCAATCTCCATCGCCATTATGATTCTATTGGTGGGCGCCATATCATTCACCTCGCTTCCATTGGAGCAGTTTCCCGATATTGCCCCTCCAACCGTGTCTGTTAGTGCTACTTATACCGGTGCCAGCGCAGATGCCGTAATGAAAGCCGTTATTCAGCCTTTGGAGGAAGGCATCAATGGCGTAGAGAATATGCTTTACATAAGCAGTACTGCTACAAATGCCGGCTCTGCTAATATCAACGTTATTTTTAAGCAGGGCACTGACCCCGATATGGCGGCGGTGAACGTTCAGAATCGTGTAAGTCGTGTACAAGGCCTGCTGCCTCAGGAAGTAACCCGAATTGGAGTTTCCACCGTTAAAAGACAAACATCATTCCTGCAGATTGATGCACTTTGCAGTGAAGACGGGAAGTACGACGAAGACTTCATATCAAACTACCTCGACATCAATGTTATCCCCCAGATTAAACGTGTAGAAGGTGTGGGTGACGTGATGTTGCTGGGAGGAACCTACTCGCTGCGCATTTGGATGAAGCCTGAGGTGATGGCTCAGTACGACGTTGTCCCCCAAGATATCACAAATGCCCTAGCAGAACAGAACCTGGAGTCCCCTGCCGGTCAGTTGGGTGAAAAACCAGTAAACGGAACCCACGGAGACGGTGTTGACAACTACTACCAGTACACCCTGAAATACAAGGGCCGTCTGAAGGAATTGTCAGAATTCGAGGACGTGGTAATACGTGCCAACGCAGATGGAACAATACTGAGACTCAAGGACATTGCCGATGTGGAACTGGGCGCCATAAGCTACTCTTTCCACGGCGAGGCTAACGGACACCCCGGTGTAACATTCCTCAGTTTCCAGTTGGCGGGAGCTAATGCAAAAGAGACCAACGACCGAGTCAGTGCCAAGTTGGACGAGTTGAGCAAGGATTTGCCCAAGGGCATGAAATTCATAAAGATGATGTCAAGCAACGACTTCCTTATGGCATCTATTGCCAATGTAGAGGAGACTTTGCTGATAGCCATCTTCCTGGTAGTATTAGTGGTATACTTCTTCCTGCAAGACTTCAAAGCCACCATTATCCCATCTATCTCCATTATTGTATCATTGGTAGGAACCTTTGCGTGTCTGGCAATAGCAGGATTTACCCTGAACTTACTTACGCTGTTTGCCTTGGTGCTTGCCATCGGTACGGTGGTGGACGATGCCATCGTTGTGGTGGAAGCTGTTCAGGCGAAGTTCGATGCAGGATATACCAGTCCTTATGAAGCCACAAAGGACGCCATGAGCGATGTTACAATGGCCGTAATCTCCTGTACTTTTGTCTTTATGGCAGTGTTCATTCCGGTAAGTTTCACTGGCGGTACGGCAGGTATCTTCTACACACAGTTTGGTGTAACTCTGGCAACAGCCGTAGGTCTTTCCTGTGTCAGCGCCTTGGTGCTCTGCCCTGCCCTATGTGCCATTATGATGCGTCCTGCCAGCGAGGAAAGACGTAAGGGTTTCTTTGGAGCTATCAATTACCGCACACGTCTTGCCTACGAAGCTACCTATTCGGCCATGATGGAGAAGTATGCCAATGTACTTCGTCGTATGGTTTCACGTAAGGTAAGGTACTATGTAAGCTTTGGCGCACTGATTGTTGCCTTGGCAGGAGTAATCTTCTTTGCCAGCCATCTTCCTGGCGGATTGGTTCCCAGCGAAGACCAAGGCGTTTGTATGATGAACGTGAGTGCCGTTCCCGGAAGTAACGTTGCTTCGACATATAATGTTTTGAACAAAGCGCAGAAGATCATGGAAGAAGTTCCCGAGATTGCCGACTACACGAAAGTTGCCGGATACGGATTTATGTCGGGACAGGGAACCTCCTATGGTATGGCCGTAATACGTATGAAGCCCTGGAGCGAACGACAATACGGACTGGGATTCGGATTTGTTACGCTCGCCCTTCTGGCCTTCATTGTAGCGCTGATAGTATTTATCAGGGGTATAGTGAAAAAGAAGGGCATTGAAAAGAAGGCGTTGGCGTTTGTGGTCGTGACGATATTGACGGTTGTGGCATTCATGAACTATCACCCACTTGACAATATGATGAGTTCAAGTACGATGGTGGCAAATGCCAAGCTGAATGCCCGTCTGCTGAAAGAGATTCCCGAAGCCCAGTGCTTCGTGTTTGAGCCCGGTATGATTCCCGGCTACGGTATGGGATCTATAGAGTTGCAGTTGCAAGATAAGACTGGAACAGCCGACAAGGAGGTCTTCTTCAATTACACAAAACAATTCATTGCCAAACTGGGCGAACACCCCGAAGTTGGTCGATGCATCACAACCTACGAACGTAACTTCCCCCAATTTGAGGTGGAGGTAGATGCTGCACAATGTAAGCGTGCCGGTATCTCACCCACAACGGTGCTGAGTGCCTTGGCCAGCTACTGCGGAGGTTCGTATATCAGTAACATGAACCAGTTCAGTAAGGTTTATCGTGTGATGCTGCAGAGCAACCCACAGAGCAGAACAACGACAGACGACCTGAACAACATGTTTGTCCGTAACCAGGGTCAGATGGCGCCACTGAGCCAGTTTGTGAAGCTGAAGCCCATCCTTGGACCCGAGATTGACAACCGTTTCAACCTGTTCAGCTCCATCTCTGTAAACGTAGCAGCCAACACAGGCGTCAGCAACACTGAAGTTATGAAGGTGATTGAACAAGTGCACAAAGAAGTGTTCCCTGAAGGCTACAGCTATGAGTTTGGCGGTATGGCACGTGAGGAGGCTCTGACCATAGGCAGCTATGACACATATCTGACCTACGCGATATGTGTGATTCTCATCTTCCTTATTCTGAGCTGTCTCTATGAGAGTTTCCTTATCCCCTTCGCCGTTATTCTCTCCGTTCCTGCCGGCTTGATGGGAACATACGGATTTGCCTGGCTATGGAATACCGGATTCAACTGGACAATAACGATGAATGGACAGCCTGCCCCCATAGGACGTATGCTCTTTATGGGGCAGATTGAGAACAACATCTACCTGCAGACCGGTGTGATCATGCTTATCGGTCTGCTGGCCAAGACGGCAATTCTTATTACTGAGTTTGCATTGGAGCGTCGTAGAAAAGGCATGGGAATCGTGGAGGCTGCCTTTGCTGCTGCAGAAGCACGTCTGCGTCCTATCCTCATGACAGTACTGACCATGATCTTCGGTATGATTCCCCTTGTCTTTGCCACCGGTGCAGGTGCCAATGGTAACAGAACCATTGGTATCGGTGTAATTGGTGGTATGACGGTGGGAACTATTGCAATCCTCTTCACCGTTCCACTCTTCTTCATTATTTTCGAGTATCTGCAGGAACGTATTCGTCCCGTTATGGTAGAAGAAGCCGACCAGCAATTCATAAAGGAGCGCGAACGTTTACTGAGAGAAAAAGAGAAAGCCGCAGAAATTGAAAAGTGAAAAAATGAAATATTATGAAATATAAGATTTTATCCATAGCCATTGTTGCCACTTTGCTAAGCAGCTGCTCGCTATTCAAGAACTACGAGCGACCCGCCGATATTAACACCGATGGCATTTATGGTGATGCACAAAGTGCTGGCGAACAGAGTTTGGGCGACATACAATGGCGCGAGTTCTTTACCGATCCTCAGTTGCAGGCCCTTATAGAAAAAGGACTAACCAACAACCCCGATATGAAGAATGCCGACCTCAAGATTCAAGAGGTTCAGTATGCCCTCAAGTGTGCCAAGTTGGCTTACTTTCCTAATATCTACTTCAATCCTAGCGGAACCATCAGTAGGGCATGGGACCCCTATGACAGAAACGATTATACCACCAGTAAAACATACAGCCTTCCCGCCACCATGAGTTGGCAGATAGGCAGTTTGGGAAGTCTGCGAAACGCAAAAAAGAAGGCACAAGTGAACGTAGAGCAACTAAAAAATGCCAAGCAAGCTGTACAGGCAGCCTTGGTAGCAAACATTGCCTCTATTTACTATACTCTTTCATCGCTTGACGAGCAGTTGGCTCTCACACAAATCACTCGCGAAAACTGGGGTAAATATTTGGATATGGAGAAGAAACTGATGAATGCCGGACAAGCCAATTTGGCTGCAGTTGCAAGCATCGAGGCCACATACTACAGCATCTGTACCAACGTTGTAGTTTTGGAGGATAATATTAAGGTGTTGGAGAATTCCCTGGGAAACATCTTGGGTGAAACAGCCGGACACATTAGTCGTGGCGCACTCACAACTTTCAAGACACCCGACATCCTTTCTACTGGTGCTCCCATCAGAATTCTGGCTCGCAGGCCCGATGTTAAAGCGGCTGAGTTGGAACTAGCAAGTGCTTTTTATGAAAAAAATATTGCAACTAGTGCTTTCTACCCCTCTCTAAACATTAGCGCCACGGGACAGTTTACAAACAGCCTTGGCGGCGGGGCCATCAACCCCGGCATCATGATAGGAAATGCTGTGGCAAGTTTGTCACAACCCATTTTCTCTAACGGAAGAATCCGTGCACAATACAAGATTTCCAAGGCCGAGATGGAGGTAGCCACCAACAACTTCAAGCAGGCTATCATAGCTGCTGGCAATGAAGTAAACACAGCTATGGTAGAACTAAAGGGTGCTGAGGACCAAAAAGAGTTCATTGGCAAACAGGTCACATCTCTTGAGAAAGCCCTTGATGCAACACAAAAACTCTATGCCCATACAAGCACTAACTATTTGAACGTCATCACGGCTCAGAATTCCCTACTTTCTGCCCAAATGAGTCAAATTAAAAATCGCATGGATGCTATCAACGCCACTATCGACCTCTACCAAGCCCTGGGAGGCGGCACCGAGTAATGACAACATAAATATCAACAAAAAAAGGAGCTTGGGCTCCTTTTTTTATGCTATAAACTAACATCTAAACTCTTACACTTAAAAAGGAAGATCCTCACCCTCTGCTTGCGGTGCAAAAGGAGCTGAGGTAGGTGTTTCCGTTGAAGCAGGAGCCGGTGCCTGTGTAGGAACGGGAGCACCACCAAATGGTGTTGTGTCTGGTGCCACGGGAGCAGCGGCAATGGGAGCAGCCTGAACATTACGGTCTACGCGGAATGCGCGAACACCATTGTACCAACGACCCTGATACTCGCGAGCATCAATATCGAAGGAAACGGTCATTACCTCACCCAACTGAATGTTAAACTGCTGCATTCTGTCAGATCCGAAAACTTCAAAGAAAAGTTTGCGTGGGTATTGATCCATAGTCTCCAACACATACTGACCACAAACCCATTCACTACCTGTTCTACTTGATGTACCCTTTCTAGGCTCGAGTACTGCAATAATTTTGCCTGTTATTTCCATTGTTCTTAATGTTATTTGTTAAAATAGTGCCACAAAGGTATGAAAAAATAACTTACTGCACGTTTTTTTAAGGGTGTTTTTTTTGGTGTACGGGAAAATTCACTATCTTTGTACCATAATAAATAACTCTATCATAATATGGAATTCAAAGTTTCTAGTTCAGCTCTTTACAGCCGCCTGACCGCGGCTAGCAAAGTTATGGGTTCAAAGAACTCTATGCCCATCCTTGACTGCATCCTGTTTGATGTAAAGGACGGTATTATTACCATCACCGCTTCTGACAGCGAAAAGTATTATATCACATCGGCTCCCGTTATTGAGCAAAATGGCGAAGCTAGGTTCTGCATCCCTGCAAAGACCATTATAGATTCTATCAAGGAATTGGCCGAGCAGCCTCTGACCATTACCTTTAACGAGGAGAACATGAAGGTGGAAGGCACACATAGCAGCGGTTCTTTCAGTGTTATGGCTCAAGATGCCGCCCCCTATCCTCTTGCCAAAAAGGTAAGTGACGGAGCTACCCGTCTGATTATGCCAGCCGAGGTGTTGCTGAATGGCATTAACCGTTGTCTCTTTGCTACGGCAAACGACGAAATTCGGCTCGTCATGAATGGCATCTATGTTGACATCGCCCCTGATCACCTTATTTTTGCAGGTACTGATGGTCGTAAACTGGTAAGGAACACAGTACACTCCATCAAAAGCGGACTGACGGCGGGATTCATTCTTCCCAAGAAAGTTTGCGCCATTTTGAAAACCGTTCTAAACAAAGACGAGGAGAAGGTGGAGATACTCTTCGACTCAGACAAGGCTACCATCAAATCTGAGGACATGATTATGCACTTCCGTCTAATAGAGGGACGTTATCCCAACTACAATGCAGTTATTCCTCAGAGCAATCCTTTCAAGGCAACCGTAGACCGCGTAGCTTTGGCAAGTGCCCTGAAGCGTGTTGCTGTATTCTGCAACCAGAGCAGTGGTTTAGTAAAGATTGAGTTAAGCAACAATAGCATGAAATTAACTGGTCAAGACAACGAATATGCCACTAGCGCTGAGGAATTCCTGATTTGCGACTACAACTCCAACCCTATTAGCATTGGTTTTAGTTGCCAGTTCTTGTTAGAGATTGCCAACATCATTGAAAGCGATACCATTACGCTGGAAGTTGCCGACCCAAGTCGACCCGGTATTATTCGTCCAGTTGGTGACAACACGGATGATGAGGTGTTAATGCTGCTGATGCCCATGCGCGTAGAGGATTAAAAAGGTTTTGCAAAGCATGAAGCTTAATCTGAAGAACCCCATCATATTCTTCGATCTAGAAACTACAGGTTTGGATATTGCCAAGGATCGAATTGTGGAGTTGTGCTATATTCGCGTTGAGCCCAATGGTAACGAAGAGGCCAAAAGCATGCGTATCAACCCAGAAATGCACATTCCCGAGGAAGCTAGTCGGGTTCATGGTATTACAGATGAAGACGTAAAGAACTGCCCCACATTCAAACAAATAGCCAAAACTTTGTGGCAAACTTTTGAAGGCTGTGATTTGGCCGGATACAATAGCAACAAATTTGATGTTCCCCTGCTGGTGGAAGAATTTATGCGTGCCGGAGTGGAAGTAGACTTAAGCAGACGCAAACTGGTGGATGTGCAGAATATCTATCACAAACTGGAGCGTCGCACGCTGATTGCTGCCTATAAATATTACTGCGGAAAAGACTTGGAAAATGCTCATAGCGCCTTGGCTGATACACAAGCAACCTACGAGGTACTGCAAGCCCAACTGGACAAGTACCCAGACGACCTGCAGAACGACATTCAATTCCTGTCGGACTACTCCAAGATGGGAAACAACATAGACTTTGCAGGCCGTTTTATTTATGACGATAACGGCGTGGAGGTAGTAAACTTTGGCAAATACAAAGGCAGACCCATAAAGGACGTACTGCAAAAAGATCCTGGCTACTATGGTTGGATTATGCAAAGTGACTTTACCATGAACACCAAGCAGGTACTGACAAAAATTAAGTTCAAATATGCTGCAAGGTAAGAAAATAGTACTTGGCATCACAGGAAGCATTGCAGCTTACAAGGCATGCTATTTAATTCGAGGCCTTATCAAACAAGGAGCCGAAGTTCAGGTTGTCATAACTCCATCTGGAAAGGAATTCATCACACCGCTTACGCTTAGCACACTCACAGGCAAACCCGTAGTAAGCGAGTTTTTCGACCGCAGAGACGGTTCCTGGCATTCCCATGTGCAATTGGGCCTCTGGGCAGATGCAATGATTATTGCTCCCGCCAGCGCAAGTACCATAGGCAAAATGGCAAACGGTGTGGCCGACAACATGCTTATTACCACATACCTGAGCATGAAGGCTCCCGTTTTTATTGCCCCCGCAATGGATTTGGATATGTATGACCACCCCAGCACACAAAAGAACCTAGAAACACTTCGTTCCTATGGTAACAACATCATTGAACCTAGAACGGGATTTCTAGCCAGCAAATTGGAGGGCAAAGGCCGCATGGAAGAACCCGAGAAGATTGTTGAATTATTGGATGATTTCTTTTCCGAAAAATCCGACTTGCAAGGAAAGAAAGTGTTGATTACCGCTGGCCCCACATATGAGAAGCTCGACCCTGTTCGATTTATTGGCAACTACAGTAGCGGAAAGATGGGCATCGCATTGGCAGAAGAATGTGCCAGCCGTGGTGCACAAGTGGAACTTATCTGCGGTCCCGTTAGTATCAAGACTAGCCATCCTAATATAAAAAGAATTAACGTAGAAAGTGCTGAGCAGATGTACAAAGCCGCCACAGAGACTTTTCCCAACATGAATGCAGCAATCCTTTGCGCTGCGGTGGCAGACTTTACGCCTTCATCCGTTGCAGACAACAAAATAAAGCGCGAAGGAAACAAACTTGTGCTGGAACTGTCTCCCACAAAAGACATTGCCAAAGCCCTAGGGCAGATGAAGAAACAGAATCAGGTAATGGTGGGATTCGCCTTAGAAACAAACGACGAGGAAAATCATGCCAAAGAAAAACTTCAGAAAAAAAATCTGGACTTTATCGTTCTAAATAGTCTACAAGACGATGGTGCCGGATTCCAGCACGACACCAACAAGATTACTCTCATCGACCAGGGTGGTGAAACCCGTTTCCCACTGAAAACAAAGCGGGAGGTGGCAAAGGATATTGTTGACAAATTGGTAACAATCTTAAAATGAAGAATATTTTCATCTTTCTTGTTCTCACGGCCTTTACTCTTGCTGACATCAATCTAAATGCACAAGAGTTGAACGCAAAGGTAAATATTAACTATGCTCAGGTGTCAAACACCAAGACAGATGTTTTTCCCAAACTTCAAACTACTATTGAGGAATTTCTGAACAACCACAAATGGACGGAGATTGCATTTCGCGAAAACGAGAAGATTCAATGTACCTTCAATTTAACAGTTAACTCATACAGTGCGACAGATAACACTTGTAACTGCTCGCTTTTGATGTCGAGTAACCGCCCCGTCTATAACAGCAACTATAATACTGTATGCTATTCGGTAAATGACAAAGAGTTTGTCTTTAAATTCTCCGAATTTGATCAGTTAGAATATCAGGAAAACCAAATAGATAACAATCTGGTGGCACTGCTTGCTTATTATGCCTATATGATAATAGGTATGGATCTAGACACCATGTCGCCTAAAGGTGGCACAACATGTTTCCAAACTGCAGAAAACATTGTTTCTGCAGGTCAGAGTCTAGAGTTCCCTGGTTGGAAGGCATTTAGCGATGCAGGAAACCGTTTCGGGTTGCTGAACGACTACATGGACGGTTCGATGGAATGTATGCGTGAATTCCAGTACATCTACCACAGGAAAGGACTGGACCAGATGTCAGAGAACATTGATTCTGCCAGAGCTGCCATTACAGAAGGTCTTGACCTTTTGCTTCAAGCACATAAAGCCAAGAACATGAACCGTGTTGCTCAACTGTTCACTGAATACAAACGAAGCGAATTAGTAAACATCTATTCAGGAAAAGGCACAACAGAAGAAAAAAACAAAGCCTACGAAGTTCTCTTCGCCATTGATGCCTCACAAGACAACGAATGGCAGAAAATAAAGAAATAAGACTTTATGCTAAAGCATCTTTATATCAAGAACTTTGCTCTTATCAATGAGTTGGATATTGATTTCTTGCCGGGTTTCTCTGTCATCACAGGTGAAACGGGTGCAGGAAAATCCATTATGCTTGGGGCGATTAACTATCTTTTAGGTCAAAGGGCTGACATAAAAAGCATTCTCCCAGGCGCCGACAAATGTACAATCGAGGCAACCTTTGGAATAGAAGGCTACGACCTGAAAGCCTTATTTGAAGAATTTGACACAGACTTTGACGGCAAAGAGTGTATCATTCGTCGCGAGTTTACCACAAGCGGCAAAAGCAGGGCCTTTGTGAACGATAGTCCTGCTAATCTGACATTTTTGAAGGAATTGGGCTATCAACTCATAGATATTCATTCCCAACACCAGAATTTGCTCATCGCAAAGGAAGATTTCCAGTTACACATTCTTGACATAATGGCACAAAACAATGAACAACTGGAAGAATACCGCACATGTTTCACAGAATACAAACAAGCGGAGCAGGAATTAAAGAACGCCAAGGAAATACTGGATAAATCAAAAGCAGAAGAAGATTATCTACGTTTCCAATTGGAACAGCTGGAAGAACTGAACCCAAAAGCAGGAGAAGACGAAGAACTTGAAGAAGAGCAAAATGAACTGAGTCATGCCGAGGAAATAAAAAGCATACTGTACAAAGCCGACTCACAATTCAGTAACGACAGCAATTCTGGCGGTGTCATAGAGATGTTAAGGCACATCAATCAAGATATCCAATCACTTTCCCGTATCTACCCCAACGTTGAAAATTATGTCGAGCGCATAGAAAGCACCCTTATCGAGCTAAAGGATATAAGTGACGAATTAAACAACTTAGCAGAAAAGGTGGAATACAATCCTGCCAGATTGGAAGAAATAAATAACCGCCTTGACCAGCTCTATACCTTAGAAAAGAAGCACGATGCGAAGTCGGCCGCTGAGTTAAAGGCCTTTATGATGGAGGTAAGACAAAAACTGGACGTCATCAGCAATGGTGAGGAAAGAATTGAAGAATTAGAAAAGGCTGTTCAGCAGAAGTTTGCCAATGCGACGGCAAAGGCCGAACAACTTAGCAAGAAAAGAGTCGCTGCTGCAAAAGAAGTGGAAGCCTCCATCGGCAAGATGCTTTCGCAGCTCGATATACCCAACAATCGGTTTGAGGTGAATATTGAGAAGAGGAAACAGCTAACAGAAAATGGAGTCGACCAGGTAACCTTTTACTTCTCTGCCAATAAGAATGCTGCCGCGAGAGCCATCTCAGAAGTAGCCAGCGGTGGTGAAATTGCCCGTCTGATGCTCGCACTAAAAGCCATTACAAGTAAGAGAGAAAATCTGCCTACCATCATATTTGATGAGATAGATACCGGTGTCAGTGGAAAGGTAGCCTCATCGATGGCAAATCTGATGAAGGAAATGACAGCAAACAACAAACACCAAGTAATAGCCATCACTCACCTGCCGCAGATTGCATCATGCGGTACCACCCATTACAGGGTTTACAAAGAAGATACAGAAGAACAAACTTTCAGCCATATACGGAAACTGACACAAGAAGAACGAGTTACAGAAATAGCCCACATGTTAAGCGGAAACGAAGTTTCAGAGGCAGCCGTCCTGAACGCAAAACAGTTATTGAGACAATGAAGAAATTTTTGATTATACTTCTATATACCTTATTATATATATTACCGTCCATGGCACAATCCCCCAAATGGGCAAAGAAAGTCAGAGGGGCACAAGTAACGATAATAGTGTATAATAGAAATGGAGAAATGAAAGAGACACAGGGTATCTTCTCTGATACCCAAGGTACGGTTCTCACTGAATATGATATCTTGAAACACGCCACCCGTGCCATTGTTGTGGATGCTACAGGAAAAGAATATCCCGTAAAGGAAATATCGGGCGCCAATGCCATGTACAATGTGGCCAAACTGCAAATTGAGCTCAAGAAAGGGAAACTTGCATATTTGAATCCCTCATCGACTCCGGTGGCAGAAAAAAGTATCATCTACATCCTCCCAAATGTAAAAGCAAGCAAGAATGCGCTCTGTACTAACGACACGATCATCAAAGCAGAAACATTTAAGGAAATATACAATTACTACACCCTTGGCAATACTGCTAACGAACGGATGAAGAACAGTGCAGTATTAAATGAAAATGGGGAATTAATCGGATTACTCCAATTAGCTGCAAAAGAAGGAAACAATGCATACGTAATTGATGCCAAATTCATTACCGATCTAAGGATAAAACCCATGGATGCCGGTAATAACGACTTAAAAGCCATCTATATAAAGAAATCGCTCCCTGAGACAGCTGAGGAAGCCCTAACCTATCTATATCTGTTGGACAGGAAAGACAGCAGCGCTTACTTGCCTTGCATAGATGATTTTATCCTGAGGTATCCGACAAATACCTCAGGAAGGGTCTTGAAAGCAGAAAGATTAACTGAATTAGGCAAATATGCTGAAGCCGAAAAGGCATATGAAGAAGCGTTGAATACCGATGGGATATCCAAAGATGAGATATTGTATTCAATGGCCAAGACCATATACGCATTGAATCTGGACAAGACATACACCAAATACAAAGACTGGGATATGGAAAAAGCATTAGAAGAAACCAGAAATGCCTTTAACAGTAATCCCTTACCCATTTATACGCAACTAGAAGCCAATTGCTTGTTTGCACTGAAACACTACGACGAGGCACAAGAGAAATTCCTTTCCTTGACAAAGACAAACCTTCGTTCGGCCGACATGTTCCTTAATGCTGCACAATGCAAAATTACTCAAAACAAAGAAGAAGGAGTCTTGGAGTTGCTCGACAGTGCACTTGCCTGTTACAGCAAACCCTATCCTATGGCAGCAGCCAACACCATCTTGTTAAGAGCAGACGTACTTGCAAAAGCAGGCAAGAACAAAGAAGCTGTGCTAGGCCTAAACGACTATGAGCGATTGGCAGGTGGCAACCTGAATGCGAACTTCTACTACGGAAGAGAACAGTTGGAGATAAAAAGCCGCATGTATCCTCAAGCGCTCTCCGACATAGAAAAGGCCATGACGCTTGAACCAAAAGAGTCCTTGTACTTTGCAGAGGCGGCAGCACTTAATTTCAGATTAGGACAGTTGGATGATGCCATCGAATATGCCAAGAAAGCCATTGTCATAGATGAGAAATTCCCTGATCCGTACCGCATAATCGGTGTATGCTATAATCATAAAGGCAACAAGGATGAGGCAAAGAAGTATCTTCAGAAAGCCGTAGACTTAGGAGACACCTTGGCTTCGGGTATTATTGACAAGATGAAGTGAAAGAAAGAATAAGGAAATACATACAAACAAACCAGATTTTCAGTCCGGAGAAATTGATTCTTGTAGGAGTAAGTGGAGGGGCAGATTCTGTTGCTCTTCTGTTAATCCTGAAAGAACTGAACTACCCCATTCAGGCACTTCACTGCAACTTTCAACTTAGAGGAGAAGAATCTGACAGGGACGAAAAATTTGTCTCTGACCTATGTAAAAAAAATGGCATTCCATTGCAGACAAAGCATTTCAGCACAACAGAACATGCCATTCAAAATAAAAGCAGCATTGAGATGGCTGCTAGAGATTTACGATATAACTGGTTCTACGATGTGCTAGCAGATACTAATGCACAAAGTATTGCTGTTGCTCATCACAAGAACGATCAGGCAGAAACGTTGTTGTTGAACCTCATCCGTGGAACAGGAATACGCGGATTGGCTGGCATGTACCCTTTGCGAAACAAGATTGCCCGTCCGTTGCTCTGCGTTACACGAGAAGATATTATCAACTATCTAATCCAAATCAAACAAAGTTTTGTTACTGACAGCACCAACCTGAAGAGAGATGCCACAAGAAACAAAATCCGTTTGGATATCATACCCCAATTAGCCCAAATTAATCCTAACATTGTTCATACACTCTCTGACACGTGTTCTATTCTAATGTCGAGTATACCCTTTTATGAAAAAGAAATTCAAGAGGAACTGAAACAAGTAAAGGTGAATGATTCTGAACTCGACATAACACAATTGCAAAAAAACAAGAATGCAACCGTATTAATCTACGAATGGCTGAAAGATAAAGGCTTCACCAGCACGCAAACAGCAGAGATGGCAGAGGCGTTAAGCAGTACATCAGGTAAGATGTGGGAAAGCAGGACGTACCGATTGCTTAAAGACCGTAACAAGTTAATCCTTCAAAGGAAAGATATAGAGAAAACAGAACCCCACATCATACAAGAAGAGGTAGAGTTCATCACAGAAACAGGTCCCCACATAGCCTACTTCGACAAGGACAAATTAATGTACCCCATTACCTATAGGACGACAAGAGAGGGCGATTGGTTTGTCCCCTTTGGGATGAAGGGAAAGAAACTGATAAGTGATTATCTTACAGATATTAAGGCAACCCGATTTGAAAAAGAAAATCAACAGGTTGTCTTGTGTGGAAATGACATTATCTGGGTAGTCGGTCATAGGTCCGACAATAGATATAGAGTAGACAATAGCACCAAGCAAATTATTAAATTATCAATAACTGCGAACCCTATATAACATGAGTATGATTACATGCCCCGTGTGTGGCGAAAGAGTATCTACGATGGCTGGCACGTGTCCACATTGCGGAACAAATATAGCAGGAAACCTGAAGCCGTGTCCCAACTGTAACGAGTATTGTCTTAACACACAAGACAGATGTCCTCACTGTGGAACTGATTTTTCCATGTATACTGAAAATGCTTCTGAACATCGAGAGGAACAGGAAGTCCTCGCAAAAACAGAAATAAATGAGACGTCTGCCAAGAAGAGCAATAAAGCCCTTATTTTCTCCATAGTATTTGCTGTGTTTTTAGTCTTAACTGCTGTTGCTTTTTATTATCTTGATTATAGAAACACCATAGTCAGAGAAGAAACAGAGTATTTAAGACTTGAGAACACCTCAAATCCAGAATACTATAACGATTTCCTTGCTAAATATCCTAAAAGCAAACATTATCAGGATGTCAAAGAGCGGTTGAATAACCTGTTGGACGAAACGAAGGAATGGGAAAAGATGGTACAGAATATTAGCCGTTCCGAAATAGAGGAATTTATGAGAAAACACCCCTATTCAAATCGACAGCAACTCTGCAAAGATATGATTGACTCTTTGGATTGGAATGAGGCAAAAAAAATTGACACAGAGGAAGCTATTGTGAACTACCTCAATACGCATCCAAATGGCAAATATGCCGAAGAAGCTTCCCTGAAGAAGAACGAACTGGGGATGATGAAAATAACAGCCCAAGATAAAGCAATTATTCGTGGTTCACTAGAAAACTTCTTTACAGTAGCCATGAGCAAACAAGACCTTCCACTTATCTCTGAAGCAATTCCCGAAAAGATGGAGAATTTTTGTGGAGTTCAAGATGCCACTCCTGAACAGATTGTTGCATTCGCCAAAAACAAGATGGCAGCCGACGTTATAGGATTACATTATACAATAGGAGAAGAGATGGTTGTTCGTAAGCAAACTATATCCGACGGAACCACGGGATATGCGGTCAGCTTTACTTTACAAGAACTCATCTCACGCTCTGACACAAACCAGCCTAGTACCAAATCTTATCAGGTTACAGCCCTACTCAATGCTGAACATAAAATAACAAGGATGTCCATTAGATAAGAGAGAATAACCTCCAGGCGCTTGTCGAGGGGCAGGGCTTTCAAGCCTTCAAAAAAACCAGCTAAGAGTAAACTCTCGCTGGCATTCGTTTTTGAATTCTTGAGCCTCTTGTCGGATTCGAACCAACGACCCCGAGATTACAAATCACGTGCTCTGACCAACTGAGCTAAAGAGGCGGGTGGGAAAGCTATCTGCATCGCGCCGCTACAACCGACTACCCTTGCTGCGGTCAGACCCTGGGGGATTCGAAGGGAGCATGCCGTACAGGACTTTCCCGTTTTGTGGGTGCAAAGGTAGATATTATTGACGGAAAACACAAATTTTGCCCCGTTTTTTTTTCTTCTCATTTTTTTCTCGCGCACATACGTACATATGTATAAAATAAATTGTATCTTTGCGCGTAATTTGGTAAAAGGCAGACAAAAAGAACTTCTTTTAAGGTATGGATAATACAACACCACATCCTATGACAATAGTACAGAGCGCTTCACATGCAGCCATTAAAGTGGGCTTTCTGTGTAGTGTAAGTTTTCTGTGCACTATACGAGGAATAACATCGCCTGGCATAGCCACAATAGGTCATTTTGCCGGTCTTTTAGCCATATACAACATTTTTAAAAACATTCTCAGGTACAAACTGTTTGAGCAAGACATCCGTTTTGGCAGATGCTTTCGAATGGCAATGCTTATCTGCATCTTTGCGGGTTTGCTAACCAATGTAGTGCAGTATTTGTATTTTCAGTTCTTCGACAAGGGTTACTTTCTCTCAACGATGGCTACAATGATGGAAATGCCCGAATACCAGCAAATGATAAAGTCGGTTTTTGCCGGTGTGCCCCAAAGCCAGTTAGACGAGGCTTTCTTGCAGATAAACGTACCAACGCTGATGGTACAATTTGTCTTCATGAATCTGATATTGTCAGTACCCGTCTCACTGGTTACAGCAGCCTTGGCTGCAATGACAAAAATAAGCAGAAAGACAATTAATCAGTCTGAAAACAATACAGAAAAAGAATAATCATAAAGATGGATATATCTGTTGTTATACCTCTATTTAATGAAGAGGAATCGCTGCCCGAACTTTTCTGTTGGATAAAAAGAGTAATGGAAGAGAATCATTTCAGTTATGAAGTGTTCTTTGTAAACGACGGCAGCACGGATAACTCATGGCAAGTAATAGAGCAACTGCGCAAAGAGAACCCCGAGGTGGTACATGGTATTAAGTTTCGCCGTAACTACGGAAAAAGTCCTGCCCTGTATTGCGGATTCGACCGAGTGCAAGGCGATGTAGTGATTACCATGGATGCCGACCTGCAGGACTCGCCCGATGAGATTCCCGAACTTTACCGCATGATTACCGAGGATGGTTACGACCTTGTGAGCGGCTACAAGATGAACCGCAGCAAAGGCGACCCTCTGTCTAAGACTATCCCCACTAAGCTCTTTAACGCTACAGCCCGTAAAGTGAGCGGTATTCATAACCTGCACGACTTTAACTGTGGACTGAAAGCATATCGCCGCGATGTGGTAAAGAACATTGAGGTATACGGCGAGATGTACCGCTACATCCCCTATTTGGCCAAGAGTGCCGGTTTCAGCAAAATTGGCGAGAAGCGCGTTCATCATCAGGCAAGGAAATTCGGCAAATCGAAGTTCATGGGATGGAACCGATTTGTAAACGGATATCTGGATCTGCTAAGCCTTTGGTTCCTTGACAGTTTCGGACTGAAACCCATGCACGTATTCGGTTTTGTAGGCACGCTGATGTTCTTGATAGGTTTTCTGGCCGTAGTAGCTGTAGGTGCCACCAAGCTATACTACATAAGCAACGGCATCTCACACCCACTAGTAACCAGCAGCCCCTACTTCTATATTGCCCTTACCACCATGATTCTGGGTACGCAACTTTTTGTAGCAGGGTTTCTTGGCGAACTCATCAGCCGTAATGCTCCTGAGCGAAACAACTATCACATAGAGAAGGAGATATAATGAAACAAAGCAAAGGGCTCTTTCTGGCATGTCTCTTCGCGTTGCTGGGATTGTACAGTTGCGACACTATAGACTGCACGCTCAACAACACCGTGGCTATGTATTGCAATTTCTATCAAGACGGCAAGTTGACCAGTATTAACGATACGCTTTCCATTACGGCGGCAGACACATCAGTTGTTTTGTTGAACCGCCAGCTCAAAACCAGTTCAATGGCTCTTTCACTCAGTTACTCCTATCCAGAGGACACTCTTCTCATAAACGTATCAGGAGATGGATACACAATTACAGACACCCTTTGGATAGAAAAGACGTCTACCACCCATTTTGAGAGCCCAGACTGCCCCGTGAATATGTTTCATAAAATTACAGGGGTCAGAAGCACACATATGTTTATAGATTCTGTAACCATAACCCGTCCGGATGTCGACTATTTACAAGATGAGAATATTCAGATTCATTTCTATCCTTCTGTTGATGTTGATTAGCCTTGCCTCCGTAGCATGGGGTCAAAGTAGGAAGAAAGACGCACCCAAGGAGAAAGCACCCCTGCTGAGCGGCGTGGGTGTAGGTGTCGACCTCTGCGGACTGGCCATGAAGGGTGTGGGCGCACGCTTTGCGAACATGGAGATATGCGGACGAGTGGGTCTGAAGGAGAAGTTCTTCCCCATATTCGAAATAGGTATAGGCGACTGTACACGTTACGGAGGAGAAACCACGAACATCTTCAGCACCAGAGCTCCGTACTGGCGCGTTGGCATGGACTACAATGTGAACAAAAAAGTAAACGGAAACCGCTTCTTGGTGGGTGTGCGATATGGATTTACTACGTTCAACTACGACTTCTATAGTCCAGATTTTGTTGACCCCGTATATGGAACGGAAATGCCTTTGACACTTGAGGGGCAGAAAGGAAACTATCAGTGGCTGGAACTTTGCGTTGGTTTTGAGACACGTTTGTGGAACATTGTCCGCCTAGGCTATAACATCCGATACAAAACTCAAACCACCCAGAGCTGTTCGGCCTTAGGAACACCATATTTTGTTCCTGGTTTCGGCAAAAATGACTCCAACACTTTCGGTGGATCGGTATATCTGACATTCGACGTTGGCAAGTCTGCAGGTCTGAAAGGCGGCAAAACGCTGTTCGGTAAACACAAGAAGAAAAAAGAGGAGACAGAAAGCAAGGAGAAGAAAATGTCTTCTACAGAAGATGCACCCAGAGCGGCGAAGAGAAGAGGGAATTGAGGTTCCTCTCCAACTAAAATTAATTTCAATAACCAATAACCAAATATGACAATACTGGAAATATGGATGCTTGGAGTTGCTTTGGCAATGGACTGCTTCTCTGTAAGCATTGCTCAAGGCTTGTCAGCAAAGCATGTGATATTGCCCCCAATGACAGCCTTGGCTCTCTCCTTCGGCATTTTCCAGGCTGGCATGACACTGCTAGGCTATTTGGGCACATCAGTATTTAGCCACCATTTCCTGCATTTAGACTATCTGGCCGTCCTTCTGCTTCTTTATCTGGGTGTTAAGATGATGTGGGACGGTTTTAAGAAGAAGGACCATGCCGATTGTTTAAACATTCTTAAACCAGTGGCAATCATCATGTTGTCTATAGCTACCAGCATTGACGCTTTAGCTGTAGGAATCTCCCTTGCCTGTTTACAGAATACCACAACAACAGCCATTCTGCTGGCTTCCGGCATCATTGGCCTCTGCTCTACCCTCTTCAGTGTGGCAGGCCTTTGGATAGGCATTAAAGCCAGCCGACACATAAACATAAGAAGTGAAATTTTGGGTGGCATTATACTCATCTGCATAGGATTAAAGATAATAATAGAAGACCTCACATGAAAACTAACAACGTATCCAACACTTCGACCGAAAACCGATTCAAGCCCTATCACATTGCCTTTCTGGCAATACTGATTCTTGGCACTGTCTTTATTGCACACCGCGAGCATAGCAAACAATGTGTGATTCCGTATCATATAGAGGATGGTTCTATCTTTGGCACTACCTTTCACATAAAATATCAGTACAAAGAGAGCCTACATGACAGCATTCTGGCACGACTGGGTGCTATAGACAAGTCTCTTTCTATGTTCAATCCCATGAGTACCGTCTCATGTATTAACAGAGGAGAGTGCATGGAAGCCGACTCACTCATCACGTGTGTATGGAATATGTCACGCTCCATCAGCCAGGAAACAAAAGGAGCCTTTGACCCTACCGTAGCTCCGCTTGTAAACGTCTGGGGCTTTGGTTTCAAGAAAAAAGAGTTTCCCGACAAAGCCATCATAGATAGTCTGCGCGAACTGGTGGGCTGGCAACGCATATCCATTCATAATGGACTGTTCTATAAAGAAGACCCTCGAATAGTACTTGACTTCAGCGCTGTGGCAAAAGGCTTTGGCGTGGACTATGTTGCCAGCCTGTTTCGCAACATGGGCATTCAGAATTTCATGATAGAGATAGGAGGCGAGATTGTGGCACAAGGCACCAACCCCAAAGGCGAGGCATGGCGCATAGGCATCAACAAACCTGATGATGACAGTACGGGAACAAACAATGAGTTGCAAGAGGTGATAGAGGTTCATGACGGTGCACTTGCTACCAGCGGTAACTATAGAAATTATTACATGGAGGGGGGGCGCAAGATTAGTCATACCATAGACCCTATGACGGGGTATCCTGCTCAGCAAAGTATTCTCAGCAGCACCGTCAAAGCACCTTCGTGTGCTATGGCCGACGGCTATGCTACAGCTTTTATGGTAATGGGGATGGAACGTTCTCAGGAGTTTCTGAAGAGCCATCCACAATTGCAGGCATACTTTATCTATGCTGATGAAAACGGCCAATACCAGACATGGCACACCCCCGCTTTTTACGAGACAGAGAATAACAAATGATATCCCTAACACAGAAATATGAACTGCTAACAAAACTCCCTCTGCTGCAAGGACTGAGCGGAAAGGAGTTGGCACACATAGAAAGTGTCATCGGTATGGAGGTGAATGAAGTTCCGGCCATGAGGAAGCCGCTGATTCACCAAAACGACCCCTGCACACACCTCATATTTCTGACCACGGGAAAATTGATGCGCCATTACGAATCGTCAGACGGCCTGTACACAACAAAAAGCGTCATTCAGGCACCTGCCTTGTTGGAACCGAACAACCTATATGGACTGGAATGCCATTTTCGGTGTTCCTATACACCGCTTCAGGATGTTTCCATTATCACCGTAAGAAAAAGGGACGTGATGCAGTATCTTATGAAGACAGACATCTTCCGTATTAATTACTTTAATCTGCTCTCAGCCATTATACATAAAAAGGAGGCAATGCTGCAACCCATGCGAAACCTCACGGTAAAACAGAAAATTGTGCACTTCCTGCAAACACTGTTTCCCGATTGCGAAGGACAGGTTGAGATTGCCATCAAGATGACCGTCCTTGCCGATTACATAAGCGAGACACGCCTCAACACCTCGCGAGCTCTCAACCAACTTGAAGAAACTCACATCGTAGAACTAAAACGCTCACTCATTGTTATTCCAGAAATAAAAGCATTGACGGCTCCCGATAACGAAAACGAAAACGAAAACGAAAACCGCTAACCGAAATATGAACCCATTAATAACAGATAAATTTAAGACATTGCACGGCACGGCTCCTTTCAGCCAGATAAAGCTGGAACACTTCGAGCCTGCCATCATGGAGGGTATGCGACTCGAAGATGAAGCAATACAGGCTATCATCTCCAATTCCGAGGAACCCACCTTCCAGAACACCATACAGCCCCGAACCAGCGAGTTGCTCGATACGGCAACAACCATTTTCTTCAATCTGACAAGTGCCAATACGAACGACGAGATGGATGCCTTGGCACAGAAGCTAAGCCCGTTGCTTACAGAGCATAATAATCGCATCATGCTCAACGAGGCGCTTTTCAAGCGTGTGAAGTATGTGTATGAGCATCATGGCGACCTTACCGCTGAGGAGCAGACACTTCTCGAAAACGTTTATCAAGGATTCCTCCGACACGGAGCTTGCCTGAACGCCGAAGAGAAGAAACGCTTTTCCGACTTACAGGTCGAACTGTCTACGCTAACACTGCAGTTCAGTCAGAACGAGCTAAAGCAGACCAATGCCTTTCAGTTGCATATCACAGATAAGGAACAACTCTCGGGACTCCCCCAGACTGCCATCGATGCGGCTGCACAGGCTGCACAGGAGAAACAACTGGAGGGATGGCTTATAACGCTGCACTTCCCCAGCTACCAGCCTTTCATGACGTATGCCGATAATCGCGAGCTGCGCCAGCAACTCTACATGGCTAAGATGAGTATCTGCGCACATGGCGACGAGTTCGACAACCGACAGATTGTTCAGCGCATCGTAAATCTCCGACAGGAGATAGCACAACTTCTGGGTTACAAAACCTATGCTGATTATGTGCTTACACGACGGATGGCTCAAGACACCCAGCACGTGAACGACCTCATAGAACAGTTGCTGAAAGCCTATATGCCTGTGGCACGTGGCGAAGTGCGCCAACTTCAACAGGTGGCTCGTCGTATCGAAGGGCTCGACTTTACCCTCATGCCCTGGGACTGGGCTTACTACAGCCACAAGCTCAAGTTGGAGCGATACAATCTGGATGCCGAGATGCTGCGTCCCTACTTCCCCTTACAAAAGGTACGCGAGGGCATCTTCTCGCTGGCAACCAAACTCTACGGCATTACCTTTAAGAAGAATGAAGAGATCGAGGTCTATCACCCCGATGTGGAAGCATTCGAGGTCTTCGATGCCGACGGTTCTTTCTTAGCTGTGCTCTATGCCGACTTCTTCCCCCGCGAGAGTAAACAGAGTGGCGCATGGATGACCAGTTATCTAGAGCAACACGTCGACGAGGAGGGCAACGACATAAGACCTCACGTAAGCATTGTCACCAATTTCACCAAACCTACTGCCGAACGTCCTTCGCTCCTCACCTTAGGCGAGGTTGAGACCTTCCTGCACGAGTTCGGACATGCCCTTCATGGTATCTTCTCAAAAGTACACTATCAAGGGCTGGGTGGCACGAATGTCTTCTGGGACTTTGTCGAACTGCCCTCTCAATTCATGGAGAACTATGCCGTAGAACCCGAGTTCCTGCATACCTTCGCCTTCCATTATCAGACGGGCGAACCTATTCCAACCGCCCTCATAGAGCGTATTCGCAAAAGTCGTAACTTCCAGTGCGGATATGCATGTATTCGTCAGCTCAGCTTCTGCCTACTGGATATGGCCTACTATACCCTATCCGAACCTTTACATGAAGACATCGTTCAGTTCGAGCAAAAGGCATGGCAACGTGCACAGCTGCTCCCCAGCATCGAGGGCACCTGCATGAGCGTTCAGTTCAGCCATATCATGAGTGGAGGCTACTCAGCAGGCTACTACAGCTATAAATGGGCCGAAGTGCTGGATGCCGATGCCTTTAGCCTCTTCCTGCAAAACGGCATCATGGATCGCCAGACAGCACAGCGCTTCCGAGACGAAGTGCTCTCACGGGGCGGAACAGAACCTCCCCTCACGCTCTACAAACGTTTCAGGGGACAGGAACCAACCATCGATGCACTGCTTCGCCGTAACGGATTGGCTGATACCAAGCAGCGTGAACTGGATATCCGCTACCTGCGTATGGCCCGTATCTGGAGCGAGAACAGTTACTGCCTGCGCCGACAGGTTGGCGCTTTGGTGGTGAAGGACAAAATGATTATCAGCGATGGCTACAACGGCACACCGCAGGGCTTCGAGAACATCTGCGAGGATGAGAACAATGTCAGCAAACCCTATGTGCTGCATGCCGAGGCCAATGCCATCACCAAGATTGCCCGAAGCGGCAATAACAGCGACGGCTCCACACTTTACGTTACCGACTCACCCTGCATCGAGTGTTCCAAGCTCATCATTCAGGCAGGTATCAAGCGAGTTATCTATGACCGTGAATATCGTATTATGGATGGTGTTGACCTACTTCGCCGCGCTGGAATAGAAGTTATAAATCTCCCTATTTCTGACAACAACAATGAATAAACATCGCCTTACCCCCTTTCTTATGGCCGTCAGCATAGTCTTAGGTGTTTTCGTCGGCACCTTCTATGCCAGCCATTATTCTGGCAACCGCCTGAATATTATCAATACGGGCAGCAACAAACTTAACTATCTGCTGCAGCTTATTGATAACAACTATGTAGATACTGTTGATATGACATCACTCGTAGAAGATGCCATGCCTCAGATTCTCTCAGAGCTTGACCCGCACAGTCAGTATATCAGCGCTAATGATGCTCAGGAAGCCTCAGAGAACCTAAAGGGTAGTTTTAGCGGTATTGGCGTAAGCTTCACCATGGAAAAAGACACCGTTAATGTGATGTCTGTGATTCATGGCGGACCTGCAGAAAAGGTTGGAATACTGGCAGGAGACCGTATTGTAACGGCAGGACAAACCTCGCTGGTTGGTATGGGAACTAACGAGGTAATGAAGCGTCTGAAAGGCGAAAAAGGTTCCAAGGTCAGATTGGGAATCCGTCGTCACGGCTCCAAGCAGATGCTGTATTTCACCGTAGTACGTGGCGATATCCCCGTTGTCAGTGTTGATGCCTCTTATATGATTAACAACAATACAGGCTATATACGTATAAAGAACTTTGGAGAACAGACCTATGCCGAGATGCTTGTAGCTCTTGCCAATCTGAACATGAGTGGTATGAAGAACCTCATTGTCGACCTTCGTGGCAATCAAGGAGGGTACATGCACATTGCCATACAGATGGCGAACGAGTTCTTAAGCAAAAATCAGTTGGTAGTTTATACCGAGGGACGGAAAAGTCCGCGTGAAGAGTTCCGTTCCGACGGCAGAGGCACATTCCAACGTTTGCCTTTGGTGGTTTTGGTGGATGAAATCAGTGCCAGTGCCAGCGAAATCTTTGCTGGAGCTATTCAGGACAATGACCGTGGTACCATCATCGGTCGTCGCACCTTTGGCAAAGGTCTTGTCCAGCAACCCATGGAGTTTCGCGACGGTAGCGTAGTACGCTTAACCATTGCCCGTTATTATACCCCCAGCGGACGATGCATTCAAAAGCCGTACGAAAAAGGACATGGTGAGGAGTACCTGAACGAGCTTATTGCCCGATATGAGCGTGGCGAATACTTCTACCAAGACAGCATTCATCAAGATGGAGAGAAATATTATACGAATCTGGGACGTGTGGTTTACGGCGGAGGCGGCATCACACCCGACATCTTCATCCCCGAGGACACAACGGCAGTTACCTCTTATTATAAAGAGGCTGCATATACGGGACTCATCAGGCAGTTTGCCTTTACCTATACCGACGAGAACAGAGCACGATTGAATACCCTTCCAAACGTAGAGGCTATGGAGAAGTTCCTGCGCAAGGAAAACCTGATAGAGCGCTTTGCACGCTTTGGCGAGGAGCACGATCTTAAACGTCGCAACCTGATGCTACAAAAAAGCCGTTCTCTTTTTGAACGCAATATCTATGGCTTAATTATCTATAATTCCAGGGAGATGCAGGATTACCTGCAATTCCTCAACAAGGAAGATCACACCGTGCAACGTGCCATACAGGTACTCTCAGAAGGCCTCTCCTACCCCAAAGCCCCCGATAACGGGAACGAAAACGATAACGAAAACGAAAACCGCTAATCGCTAACCACTAACCGCGAACCGCGAACCGAATTACTTCAGGATTCGCTTCTGCCCGTTTACCACATATATGCCATAACGTCCAGCAGTGCTGGCATACCTACGGCCTGACAGGTCGTACACCAGACTGTTTTCGTGAGGGAGGTATACAGGCACCTTATCAATGGTTGTCATCTTCTCGTCTATATTCTCGGTTGAGACTACCAAGGTATCATCCTTCTTCATCTCCACAGAGAAGGTACCGTCCGCATTTTGAGCCGGTGTAACCTTCTGGCTGTTTACATAGAAGAATGCCTTACCCAAGTCTATTGCCGCTGTGTTGCGCAGAAGCAAAGGAGCGCCACTTTTGCTGGTAACTTCAGCATAAAACAGCTTGCCCGACTTCCATTGCATGTTCACCAAGAAATTACCCTGAGCCTTCAGGCCCGAAACGCTACCACTCTTCCATGCCGTAGGCAATGCAGGAAGCATCGAAATAACGTCATCATAGGATTGTAGCAACATCTCAGCGATACCGCTTGTGCAACCATAGTTACCATCGATTTGGAAAGGCGAATGTGCATCAAAGAGATTGTAGTAGCAGCCACCATAGTTACCCATCTCTATGACATAACTTCCCGAGTGACGCAGTGCCAGCGACAGATTCTTACGGGCACGGTCACCATCTAGACAGCGACTATAGGTGTTCGTCTGCCACCCCATAGACCACCCTGTTACATCACCGTTGCGGGCAATCTGTCCGTTGTATGCAGCCTGGAACAGACGCTGTCCTTCTGCACTTTGGTCAAAGGCACTAACCTGTGAGAAAGGATAAAGGCACATCAGATGAGAGAGATGACGATGTCCCGGGTCAGAGAGAGCATTGTTCTTCCACTCCGAAATGCAGGTTTTCTCGTTATAGGTTTCTATCCATAAACCTTTGTCAAAGTTCTCATAAAGATCCTGTATGGAGGCTATCTCCGTAGCTTTGAGGGGCGAGTCATCGCCAAGCTCTGCATGCCCCTTCATCACTTCGTCCAACACCTCGTAAGCCGTCTGCTGTGCAAAAGCGGTCACATCAACAGGGCCGTGTTCAGGACTCCATTCGTTCTTGATTTCATAAAGACCCTTGCTATCCTTCGTTGCTATCGACTTAATGAAAAGTGCGCACTGGTACATAACAGGCAAGGCTTTCTTCAGGAAATCCCTATCCATTGTATATTTATAATAGCGCCACAGATGCGAGCAGTACCATGCTCCCATAGTCTTCATGGAACCGTTGCTCCAAGTGCTGGTACCGCCAAAGATGTTGTTCTCCACAGCCACCATCCAGCCCTTGGCACCGCTCTGTATTTTTGTTGCCAACTGATACCAAGGTGAGGTTCCGCGAGGAGCACCCAAGTCAATAATATGGTTCAGGAAAGGCAGGTGCATCTCCGAAAGGTTCGTCGGGTCAGCAGGCCAGTAATTCATCTGAACATTAATGTCAGCATGTATGTCGCAATGCCAGAAGGACGTGTTGCTGCGGTCATTCCATATACCCTGCAGGTTAGAAGGAGCATGAATCGATGTGTCGAGATTAGCACCAATCGTAAAGTACCGTCCATACTGGAAGTACAATGCCTCCAGGAAGAGCCCGTCGCTGCTTGTTTTATTCTGTTCCGATGCATTATAAAATTTTACCAAGTCCTCCGTTGTCTTTGTCGACGATCCCCCCAATTGCAGATTCACACGGTTCATCAAAGCACTATGCGCCGACTTATGGTCGGAGAGCAAGGTTGCATATCCCTTACCGAAAGCATTATTGATGCGTGTATTAACGTTTGAAGCTAATCTTGCTGCGGTTATTCCACTCACGCACCCCGACTTACTGGCATCATAATCTGTAGCTGCTGCCATAATGATGTTCACCCATGTGGCATCACTTACGCTGATGCCTTCCGAGCTTGCACTTACCGTGCCATCGCTTTCCACCTTGAACCGCGTATTGTAACTAATAATCTGCAGCTTGCCACGGAATGTTGCAGAGGCCTTCCCGTCAGATTCCATCTGATAAGTCACTTTACTGGCGCTTATCTGTCCATCAGGTGCATAGCTGATTCCCAGTGTCATCTTTTCCGTGCCCTCTGCTTCATAACGTGCCACAAACACCTGGTCAGTAGCAGAAGCAAAGTAACGTCGATGAAAGGTTGTCTGATAATCCGGCGACTGGAAGTTGACACCAGCCACACCGTCTATAATATCAAGGTAGCGATTGTAGTTCTCAACAGGTTTATTGTCGGATGACACAGCCGAAAAGATTCCGCTGTTTTCCTTCACAAGAATAGATCCGAAGTTCTGGAAGTAACCCTGTCCGACAGAACTGCCGTTGGTAGCATAACCGCTCCAAAGCGTCTTTTCGTTGAACTGAATATCATCCGTGAGTACCCCTCCTCGAATAGTGGCGCCAATCTGTCCGTTACCCATAGGCAGGGCATATTCCATCCACGTATCACTCACACCTGTGGCTGTGGCAGGTATGTCATACCAAAGAGAGAAGTCGTGAATATCTGTCGGACGCGTTCCTTTCTGTCCTACACAGAACTCAGAAGGCTGTACATCTGCCTCGGCAACAAAGTAAAGAGGGTTGTTAACATCACCTGCAGCCCATAATCCAATCTCGTTGCCAACTCCTGTTCCGCCCCATTGGTTGAAGTAACGGTTGGCCTGACCAGCCGCACCCACCCAAGCGATTTCGTACATACCGCTGTAACTTGTATTGGTAGTGTTGTTGATGGAAAAGCCTTTGGCATCATCACTGGTACGCGTTTTGATGCGACTACCGTCACAGTATGCCTTACGTCCCGAACCTTTGTTTACGAGCTGAAAATTTGTTTCACTTCCAACCAGTTTCCACAACTGACTCTCTTCGCCATACTTACGTGACTGTGTTGTGACGTTCTTGGAGGCCCCAATATCCTGCAGAACAAGATTAGAGTTACCAAAGGCGATATAGTAGTAGTTGCCCCCTTCGCCTTCGCCGCTGAAATATTCGTTAGGAACGCCCTGCACATATTTCCGTTCCTTTGCCTCACCCTGCTCAGCAGCACAAGTCAACCCTACAAGCAGAGAAAGAAGGAATGTAAAAGCAAATCTTTTCATAGAATGATTATTAGTGTACCTCATGAGTATAGTATTATTTCAGCCACAAATATACATATAATAATGTTAGCGACAAAATATATAATGTTAAAAACGCCACGTAGACTTTGCCTTTTCTACACGTCGACTTTGCCATTTCCACGTGTAGACTTTGCCGATGCGACGTGTCGACTTTTCAACTTAGAAAATTTCTTATTTAACTTACTTATTGCTCGTAATTAACTTAAAAATCGATAGCAAATAAGCTTCAAAAAGTTTGGAGCCTAAATTCGAGGTCAATTGCGCCTCCAAACTCCTTGAAGGCTGCGATTGAGTGAGAGCAATATCAAACTTGCTTGAATATTGCCGAGCGTGAGCAGGCTCGACCGAAGGTCAATTGTTTACGTACATTTCTCTTGGTATTGAACGACAGCCTTTTTACCTCCTTTAGGTTATCGTTAACGTTAATGCTGGATGTAAATCGATAAATCCGCTCCGAGAATTCGTGATTTCGTGATTACTCTTTAGGATAATTATAACCAAGGGGGTACTTTTTTATTTTACCAATACCTTCACAGCCTTTTCTCCTATCTTCACTATGGCGGTGGAGCCTAATGGGAGTTGGGTGTTTAGTCTTGTTATTCCATTATTTGCTATTGTTGAACACAACTTTATTCCCGCAGTGCTGTAAACAGATATTTCTGTTCCTTCTGCAGCACCTTGAACGGTTATAGTGTTGCCTCCCGCCTGAATAAGAACGGGAATAACCTTAACCTCTGTAACACCATCTTCAGCCTCTATTGTTCCTTCCTGGATAGGCTTCGCATCAATCCAACATAGAGTTGCTGTTGCTACTTCTGAATCATCGTAGCCATCAGCTTTAGCAATAACCTTTATTATATATGTAGCAGTAAGAGAAACTTCGTCACCAGTATGATTTTTAATATCATCATCGGTAATCTCGGTAACAAACTCAACGCCTGGCGTCTTACATTCGTACTTTAGCTTTCCATTTGCGTAACTGATTGTAGGTGTTGCACACTGCTCAAGAGTCTTAGTAAATACTCCTGTAATTATCACGTCATGCGCAGGCATTGTTTCTGGTATTTCACTCCAACCGATGAAAGTGTAGCCTTCCTTGGTAGGAGTGGCCTCTGGGGTAATTGTTGCCCCATATTCTACTTCATAGGTCCTGTACTCTTCACCATCTACTTGATAAATCAATTTATACTTATTGGCAACAAATGACGCCAGAACCGTAATATCATAATTAGGCATAGTTTTTGGTATTTGTTCTCCATTTTCCAGTGTCCAACCAGTAAATGTATGTCCCTTTTTTATCGGAGTTGTTTGATATGGGTGTAATTGAAATTCTGATAAATGGAAAAATGTGTGATATACAGGATGGCTGTTTAAACAATAGAAACGAAGGTACTTGTATCCTTTATATGCAAACGGTTCTGAGGTAATTGTCTCAGTGTCGCTTGTATGGGGAGTATACGCGTATATAAGCTCCTCGCATTCCTCCATCTCAGCATTATCAAAATTTGTTCCCCTTACGGACCATTCCGTAATGTGGTCTTTAGGGCAGTTTCTGCGAGTGAATTCAAAAATAATAGAATTATAAACTCCACTATACTCCTCTTTCATTTCTACTTGGAAATAGTGTAAGCCTATGTTATATACTTTATGCCAATCCGAATGCCAGAATGTGGTCGGGTCTCTATCCAATAGCGCCCCTAAGTCTGTGCCTTCTATAAGGTCAGTACATGGGCTACTTAATTGTGACGCTTCTTTTATAAGTGGGATTTCCGCATATTGTTCTCGCACAATTTCTTCAAGCTTCTCTTTTAGGGGTGTATTGCATGGTATACTTTGAGTATGGGCAATTCCATCCAATATATATGTCAAGGAACAATTACCGCTGTTCATAATAAAATAGCCAGTCACAATCACATCGTGAGCTGGCATCGTCTCGGGTATCTCGCTCCACCCGCTGAAGGTGTAGCCCTCTTTCGTAGGCGTAGGCTCTGGAGTGATTACATCTCCCACACCATACTCTACAATCTTAAATTCCTCCCCGTCTATTACATATACAATTTTATAATCAGTTATCGGAACGATATTTCCAAAGTTATTCCAAGGATCAGTTGTTCTATACAAATCTATAGCAGAATTTGACACATGGAGTGTGGCATATTCGATTAATGAACCTTCAAACGTATCACTTGATGTCGTGGGGACTTTTTTTGCATAGCAATAAACGTCTGTCAATTCTGGACAGCCCTTGAAGGCTCCGTTATCAATACTTACCAAACTGTTCGGAATGATAATGGAGGTCAAGCTGCTGCAATCATGGAAGGCATTGGAACCGATACTTGTCACACTGTTCGGGATGATGATGGAGGTCAGACCGGTGCGACCGAAGGCAGAACTTCCAATGCTAGTTACGCTGTTTGGGATGGTAATAGAAGTCAAATGGGTGCAACCCGCGAAGACAGAAGCGCCGATGCTTGTCACGTTATTAGAAATGTTGACTGAGGTTAGGCTGATACAACCATAGAAGGCACCGTCCCCAATATATGTCACACTATTTGGAATGTTGACTGAGGTTAGGCTGATACATCCATTGAAAGCATGCCCTCCTATGCTCGTTACACCCTCTGGAACCTTGATATTTTTCAAAGCGGTACAGCCCCAAAATGCGCCAGCACCAATGCTTGTTACATTCTCAGGAATGGTGATAGAGGTCAGGCCTGTGCAACGACAGAACGCATAATCTCCAATACTGGTTACATAATCAGGAATAGTGTATTCTGTAATTTCATTTCCCGCCTTATCTATCAAATGAACTGGTTGCCCAATTGCTGTATATATCCAGGAGCAAATTATGCTGTTACAGAAAGTTCCGTAATCTGTTACAGGCACTTTAACGTTTGCTAAACTTGAGCACCCCAGGAACGCCGTTTCATCAATATATGTCACATTCTCAGGAATGGTTATAGAGGTCAGGTTACTACAACCTTTGAATGTCTGGTAATTAATTTGTGTTACATTATCAGGAATATTAATTGATGTTAGGCTTGAACAGCCATAAAATGCGCTCCCCAAAATAATCGTTACACTACTCGGGATGGTAACAGTAGTCAGGCTGGTGCAACCAGAGAAAGCAGAGCCGCCAATGCTTGTCACGCTATTTGGGATGGTGACAGAGGTTAGTCTACTGCAACCAGAGAAAGCAGAGTCGCCAATGCTTGTCACGCTATTTGGGATGGTGACGGAGGTTAGTCTACTGCAACCAGAGAAAGCAGAGTCGCCAATGATTGTCACGCTATTTGGGATGGTGACGGAGGTTAGTCTACTGCAACCAGAGAAGGCATATTTTCCGATCCTTGTCACGCTGCTCGGGATGTTGACAGAAGTCAGTCCGGTGCAACCGTTGAAAGCAGAGTCGCCAATGCTTGTCACACTGTTTGGGATGGTTATGGAGGTCAGGCCGGTGCAACCGTTGAAAGCAGAGTCGCCGATGCTTGTCACACTGTTCGGAATAGTGACAGAGGTCAGGCTGGTGCAAGAACCGAAGGCAGTGTTCCCGATGCTGGTTACACTGTTCGGGATGATAATGTAGTTCAGACCGGCGCGACGGAAGGCATAGTCTCCAATGCTCGTCACACTGTTTGGGATGGTGACAGCATGCAGATTGGTGCAATTATAGAAGGCAGAGTTTCCGATGCTCTTCACCATATATACAACACCTTCATAGGTAACAGAATCTGGGATATTGACAAATCCTGTATATCTGCTAGGATTGCTAGTTACTTCAGCAGTTTTTAATTTTGATATTAAGTTGTAATAGATGCCATCTATTTTCACTGCATCTGCTGTAGCTATCATTGGCAGCAAACACATAACGTAGAATATAATTTGTTTTTTCATAGATAACATTGTTTTGTATGTTATTAAACGGGGCTTCATTATTTTTGCATATTTAAAGGATCGTTGGGGATTCTTAATTGTAGATTTCTAAAACCTAATTCATGGAGCAATGTCTTGAAGACTGCCATCTTAAGCCGAGGAAGCAACAAAGAGTTGTGGATGTAGTCTAACATCTCTTTTGAAGGCAAACCATGAACAAACTCATTTCGCAGGTCAACAAATGTACATATCTTATTTTTTTGAATCATTACTGGACATTCTCCACATTTATTAGGTGCGGTTATTGTCTTGTAAAAATTCTTCTTTTTCAATTCATCATCAATTCCTTCAAAGGGTATATTTACTTCTTTAAAAAGCCTCTTAATATTACTTGCGCTATTTGAATTACGGTAATTGTGGAGTTTTTCTGCTAATGTAGATAGAATATTTACATAAAACACAAGCTGGCTTTGTTCAGAATCACTTAAGATATCAACAAAACTATGAATAGACTTCAATACAATCTTATATTTTAAGGAAGATTCATCATTAAATGCAGTACTTGCAAAGTCTAGTAAATTTATTAAATTAATTCTATGTCGTTTTATTAGAGCATCTGGCTTTGCGTTTTCTATATCCATTAAAAAGTGATTCCATTCATTGAATTTCTTTAATTGTTTTGTAAAAGAAACATATACGGAATAGAAATCATACACTATATCTTTTTCTACACATCTTTCACACATCCAATACCTTATAGGCCTCATATAATAAAAAGACAACAAGCACAATAATTCATAAAGGTTATTTTCATTTTCCCCATGTAGTTCTAAATAAGGAGCATTAGATTCATTATTATACCCTAACACTACTGGCAGCCCTTTATACATGTAATTCTGATTATCCCTAATGTTATCTTTTGAATATAAATTAAAAGGGAAATCGTCCTTTAGCTTATCCCCTGAGTTTGATAGATAATATTTTGCTTTAAAGTCTGTGTTTATTGTTGCACAATTTCTTTTTATCCTGAATTTATCTATTTCTAACATCCTTTCTGTATTGGGATTGCCATTTTGTGAATGAGTATACATATGATTTATATAACTTTCCCCCGTATCAATCATCAAAGACTTTCCCTCAAATAAACATTCTCTTATTCTGAATACTTTATTGAATCTACCATATATAAACTTATTTGCATCTAATGATATTGTATCCGTTGCGGCTTCAGATGTAGAGAAGGATATTCTATAATGATTTTCTGAGCATTCTATATGCCCCTGAATATCTTTTATTTGTTTTTTGTTAAATCTATATTCCAGAATAACATCTAATGTGAATTCAAATGGAAACTTTTTCAGGTGTCTATCCATATTATTCATAAAATTTAATTTGACAACAACGTAGGATTTTTCATTTATTTGCCTTATGACACCCAAGTTCAGGCTAAAGTATTTTACATGGTTTAACTACACAATAAAAACGTGGGTATCCAACTTCTGCTCGTCTGCTGATTGAGGCCTACCACAGCCCTGAGTGCTGACGAACAAAGTGATACCCACGTATTGTATAACTGATATACCCGTAAGTGTGCGTTGAAGGTGTGAATAACCCTCACGCACACAACGGGACATACATATTCAGCATACCCGTGACATCAACTCTGCATTGCCATTGGCACTCATTCGAATGTGGTAATTTCAATCAGCCAATCGACAAAGCATCGTGTGACGCTTTTTTCTTATGTAGCATACTGCCCTGAAAGCTCCGCACATCGCAATGTGCATCATAGCCTAACAGGCAGATATCTTTTGCAAAAATACTGATTTTCCCAATACGCACAAAGAAAAAGGATGTTTTTCTTGAGAAAAAGGATTCAACCCTTTATATATAGATAAGGTGAAACCAGAAGGCTTCACCTTATTCATTTCATGCGCGATAATTGTTATTTAATCAAGACCTTCTTTACCGTACCATCACTCATGCGGATAATGTTCAGTCCCTTCTTTTTAAATTGAAAGTTGAAAGTTGAAAGTTGAAAATTTATCTTTCTTCCTGAAAGGTCATAAACGCTAGCCGAATTATCAATTATCAATTGTCCATTATCAATTGAAATA
>JAFXTC010000003.1 GCA_017525235.1 Bacteroidaceae bacterium
CGAAAAGATGAACGTAATTACAAAGACAGTCGAGTTGCCTGATGGAAGAACCATCAGCATCGAGACCGGGAAACTTGCCAAACAAGCCGATGGAGCTGTTATGTTGCGTATGAACAACACCATGCTGCTGGCCACTGTTTGCGCTGCCAAAGATGCCGTTCCCGGAACAGATTTCATGCCCTTGCAGGTAGAGTACAGAGAAAAGTATTTCGCAGCCGGACGTTTTCCCGGTGGATTTACAAAGCGTGAGGGTAAAGCTAATGACGACGAGATTCTGACCTGTCGTCTTGTTGACCGCGCTCTGCGCCCCCTCTTCCCCAGCAATTATCATGCTGAAGTTTATGTTAACGTTATTCTCTTCTCTGCTGATGGTGTGGATATGCCCGATGCTCTGGCTGGCTTTGCTGCCTCTGCAGCTTTGGCTTGCAGTGATATTCCTTTCGAAGGCCCCATCTCCGAGGTTCGTGTAGCACGTATTGGTGGCGAGTTTGTTATTAATCCCACCTTCGAACAGTTGAAGGAGGCCGATATGGACCTGATGGTTGGTGCTACCGAGGAGAACATCATGATGGTTGAGGGTGAGATGAAGGAGGTTCAGGAAACCGACCTTCTTGCTGCCCTTAAGTGCGCTCATGAGGCTATCAAACCTATGTGCCGCCTGCAGAAAGAATTGAGCAAGGAACTTGGTAAGGATGTTAAGCGCGAATATTGTCATGAGGTTAACGATGACGAGTTGCGCGAAGCTGTTAAGGCCGCTTGCTACCAACCCGCCTATGATGTTACCAAGCAAGGTCTCGAGAAACACGCTCGTGCTGAGGCTTTCGAGGCTATCCGCGAGCAGTTCAAAGAAAAATATGCTGCTGAGCACCCCGACATGGAGGCTGCTGAGTTGGAGGAAAAGAATACGCTGATTGATCGTTATTATCACGATGTAGAGAAGGACGCCATGCGCCGCTGCATCCTGGACGAGGGTATTCGTCTTGACGGTCGTAAGACTACAGATATCCGTCCTATCTGGTGCGAGGCCAGTCCCCTGCCAGGTCCTCACGGAAGTGCTATCTTCACCCGTGGTGAAACTCAGTCATTGGCTACCTGTACGCTGGGTACCAAGTTGGATGAGAAGTTGGTTGACGACGTGCTCGTTCGCGAGTACCAGCGATTCCTGCTTCACTACAACTTCCCTCCCTTCTCTACAGGCGAGGCTAAGGCACAGCGCGGTGTAGGTCGTCGTGAGATTGGTCATGGCCATTTGGCTTGGCGTGGTCTGAAGGGTCAGATTCCCGCTGACTTCCCTTATACCATCCGTGTTGTTAGTGACATTCTCGAAAGTAATGGCTCAAGTTCTATGGCTTCTACTTGTGCAGGTTGTTTGGCTTTGATGGATGCTGGTGTGCCCATCACTGCTCCTGTAAGCGGTATTGCTATGGGTCTTATCAAGAATCCCGGAGAGGATAAGTATGCTGTTCTTTCTGATATTCTTGGCGATGAGGATCACTTGGGCGATATGGACTTCAAGACCACAGGTACTCCTAAGGGTCTTACCGCAACCCAGATGGATATTAAGTGCGACGGTCTTTCATATGAGATCCTGGAGAAGGCGCTTATGCAGGCTAAGGCCGGACGTGAGCACATCTTGGCCGAGATGATGAAGACCCTTTCCGAGCCTCGTGCTGAACTCAAGCCTCATGTACCACGTATCGAGCAGATGATTATCCCCAAGGAGTTCATTGGTGCTGTTATTGGCCCCGGTGGTAAGATCATCCAGGGTATGCAGGAAGAGACTGGTGCCACTATCACAATCGATGAGGAAGACGGCGTAGGTAAGATTCAGGTGAGCGGTCCTAACAAGGAGACTATCGATGCTGCTATGGCTAAGATTAAGGCTATTGTAGCTGTTCCTGAGATTGGTGAGGTTTACGAGGGTACCGTACGTAGCATTATGCCTTACGGATGCTTTGTAGAGTTTATGCCTGGTAAGGATGGCTTGCTCCATATTTCTGAAATTGATTGGAAGCGTCTTGAGACGGTTGAGGAAGCAGGCATCAAGGAAGGTGATAAACTACAGGTTAAACTCTTGGAGATTGATCCCAAGACTGGCAAGTTTAAACTTTCCCGTCGTGTCCTGTTAGAGAAGCCTGAGGGTTACGTAGAACGCGAGCGCCGTCCCCGTCCAGAGCGTGGTGAACGCAGAGAACGTGGCGAGCGTCGCGAACGTCGTCCTCGTCCCGCTGATGGCGAAACTCCTGCCACTGAATCAGGAGAGTAAATAAACGGTTTATACCTTATTTATATATTAAAGAGGGTGTGTCAAAAGGCACACCCTCTTTGTTTATTCCGCATGAATCTATGAGGATAACAGGTTAGCTTTCCTCATCATTATTGATGATATTCTTCATAGCTATTTATGTATTTTCTTTGCAAGTAAAATACATTTTCTTCATAGAAAACAAGAAACATGAAAGAAAGTTTATCTTGTCACTTCTTACCTATCCTAAAAAAACTTATCTTTGCATACAAATTATGAATTTAAAACATTCCATTCTTAGCTTTTTGCTGTTTGTGCTGACCATGCATGCTCAAGCAGCACTTTATATTGTTGGCTCCGCTATTAGTACTAACTGGGATCGGCAGGCAATGACAGAACAGAATAACGGTGTCTATATCTGGGAGGGCTATCTCTACCACGGCGGCGAGTTGAAATTCATGACAGAAGCTTCTGACTGGGGTAATCACTGGGGGCCCTCCGCAGCCAATGCCACGCTGTCTTTAGGCATCCAGAGCATTATCCTTCACACAAGCGGTGATTACAAATTCCGTGTAGATAACATTGGACGCTGCATAGTGCAGGTTGACACAAACACGAAGCAGATACAGATTGCTGACGCAGAGGGCAACCTGCCCGAAAAACGTCTTTACCCGCCCTGTCTCTACCCTATCGGCACAGGTGTGGGCACCGTTTTCGATGACAAGAATGATTACGCCCTCCACGAGGACTCGCCTGATGCCGGCACCTACAGCGGTTTGCTCACACTCAGTTCCGGCACAATGGCGCTTCACAGCAAGCCCTATAAGAAGACGACGGACGCAAGGCCCATCACTCCTATTCTGGCCTCAGGAGCTTCTACCAAGTTACCCAAACTGCGCTACAGCATCGAGACAGACAAATGCAGCTATGCCCCTGGTGATACGATTATGCTGACGATATCGCGCATACCACCCTCCGACACGCATGTACGCTATCGTTATTTGGGCGATATCATTGCCGACTCATTACTTACCACACGAAATTGGATCTGGGTGGCACCTCCCGAGGATTTCCGGGGATATATGGTCGAGGTCTATTGCCCAGGTGTGGAAGCAGACGAAATCTATGCAACGATTGCCATTGATGTCAGTTCCGACTGGACACGTTTCCCTCGCTACGGTTTTGTAGCGACCTTTGGGAACGATAAGACACTGTCTAAAACGAAGACAGAAATGAAATGGCTCAACCGCTTCCACATCAATGGTGTGCAGTTCTATGATTGGCATTACTGTCACGACTGGCCATTAGGCGGCACTAGACAGGACGGACCCTGGAAAGCTTATAAGGACATTGCCAACCGCACCATCTATACCTCTGCCATCAAGAACTATATCAAGGCACAGCACGACCGCGGCATGAAGGGCATCTTCTACAATCTTTGCTACGGCATACTCGACGGTTGGGAGAATCGTGATGTAAAACCCGAGTGGTTCCTCTTCAAAGACAATAACCATACGACGAAAAAAGTGGTCGACCTGCCCGACGACTGGAAGAGCAGCGGCATCTATCTGGCCAACCCAGCCAATGAAGAATGGCTTGCCCATCTGGCAGAGCGCAACGACGAGGTTTATTCCTTCCTCGACTTCGACGGTTACCAGATTGATCAGCTCGGCGGACAAGGCACGCTCTATGACTATGACGGCAACAGCGTCAACCTGCGAGAGGGCTTTGCCACCTTCATCAACCACATGAAGAACCGCCACCCAGATAAGCGGCTCGTCATGAATGCCGTCAGCAGGTGGGGCACCTCACAGATAGCCGGCACAGGGAAAGTCGATTGCCTCTACAACGAAGTGTGGGGGTGCAGGGCAAGCAGCAGCTTGACAAGTGGTGACGGACGATTCTCCCACATCAAGTATGTCATCGACGAGAACCGTAGCGCCAGCCCAACCCTGCGCTCAGTGCTTGCTGCCTACATGAACTATGAGGCCGTCGACGAGGGCAGGGACTTCAACACCCCAGGCATTGTCATGGCAGATGCCGTCATGTTCGCACTTGGCGGCTCACATCTGGAACTTGGCGGCGACCACATGCTCTGCCGCGAATACTTCCCTCAAGGCGGTATGAATTGGCACAGCCAAATAGAGGACTGGATGACGCGCTACTACGATTTCCTCACGGCCTACGAGAACCTGCTGCGCGACGATTGGACGGAGAATGAGAACGTCAAAGCGACATGCTCCGACGTCACCATCAACACATGGGAGCCGATGGCGAACCAAGTGACGCTGCTTGCCAGAGAAGTGAACGGCAGGCAGGTCGTCCATTTGCTCAACTTCACGCACGACGAGACGGCAACCGACGTCAGCAACGACTACATGCTCTGCTGGCACGACAGGGATGCCACACGTCCCTGGCCGAAACGCTTCGAAAACCTATCCATCCGCCTGACAGGCATGACAGGCATGGGCAAGGTGCGGCGCATCTGGGTGGCTTCGCCCGACTACTGCGGCGGTGCCATGCAGGAGTTGACAGGCTACAGATACATCCAGTCCTCCGGCACCATTACCCTGACGCTGCCCTCTTTGCAGTTCTGGACGATGATAGTCGTTGAGCCCGAGACGGCAACCACGAAGGACAATACCTGTTATGGACCGGCTAGCAGCAGCGAGACGCTCGTGCCAGGCATTGCGTCATCATTTGCAGCAACCTCCGCTAACACACGCTCCTGGAGCCTCTCTCTCGATGAAGGCACCTATGAGGTACATGCCGACATCCCTGCCGCCACAATCACAATAAAAAAAGAAAATGAAGATGCTATTGTCCTACCAGTAGGTAAGGAAAATAATCATTTCTTCACACCATCTGGTCTTCCTGCCACAAACCACACGCGAGGCTTGCTTATTAGCAAGGACAAGAAACTCCTCCGATAATGTATATTAGAAGTGTATGGCAATACACTGTAGCCAATAGACACCCCTCTTTATTTTTCTTTGAAAAGAACTTGTTATACTTTTTTTGTGGTTTTGACGCAAAAAGTTGGCTAATTTTGTTTGTTTTTGCAAAATAATTGATACTTTTGTAACCACAATAAGACTTAAAATGTTTAAACAGATTAAAATTTACCTATCCGCATTGCTTTTTCTTATTGCAGGCGTTCTGCAAGCCGAAGAGCTTCGAATCCTCACAACACCCGAAGAAGGCTGTTTTACCATCTCCGGTTCAACAGTATCAGATAAATGCATCATTCTCTACGATGTTAATGATGCAGAGGTCATTCAGACGGTTCTTGAATGTCTCATTTCTGACCTCAAGGCTGTCACAAAGAAAACTTTCCTAAAATACAAAGAAGAACCATCCTCAAAAAAGAATCCCATCATTGTCGGTACCATCGGAAAATCGAAACACATAGACCAACTTATCGCTGATGGAAAATTGGATGTGAGTGACGTGGAAGGGCAATGGGAGGCATACGGCCTACAAGTTATTGAGAATCCGATAGAGGGTGTAGAACGAGCTTTAGTCATTTATGGGTCTCAGCCACGAAGTACGGCATACGGAATGTTTGAGCTAAGTAGGATGATTGGCGTCTCGCCTTGGATATGGTGGGCAGATGTTACTCCTACGGTTAAGACTCAACTTTATGTTACTCAGGGAAAGAAAATCGTTAGTACGCCCTCTGTGAAGTTTCGAGGTATTTTTGTCAACGACGAAGATTGGGGCTTGCGACCTTGGGGAGCAAAGAACCTGGACACAGAACTTGGTAATTTCGGTCCCAAGACCTATGCCGCCATCATGGAGTTGATTCTTCGTTTACGAGCCAACACCCTTTGGCCCGCCATGCATCCTGGCACTCGCGCTTTTTGGTATGAAAAGACCAATATTCCCTTGATTAGTAAGTACGACATTTACATGGGTTCCAGCCATTGTGAACAGATGCTCTGCAATAATGAGTATGAGTGGGAACGTTTTGGTGGTCACCGTGATGAAGACTGGGTTTGGCATTCAAACAAGGATATGATAATGCGTTACTGGGGTGCACGCATCAGCGAGAGTAAGGACAAAAACGGCATCTATACTTTGGGAATGAGGGCTGTCCACGATGCTGGCATGAATGGTTACAATACTACTGAAGAGAAGGTTGCTGCCTTGACGGACATCATTGCTCATCAGCGTCAGCTTATTGCAGACAGCATAGGTGACCCAACTACCGTGCCACAAATCTTTATACCTTATAAAGAAGTACTGACTGCATACAATGCAGGACTTCAGGTGCCAGAGGATGTTACCCTAATGTGGGTTGATGACAATCACGGCTATATCCGCCAGATGCCTACTCCACAGGAACAGGCTCGCTCAGGCGGTAATGCAATCTATTATCACCTTTCCTATTGGGGAACACCAGCCGGTTATCTTTGGCTTAGCACCATCTCGCCTTCACTTTGCAGTTACGAATTGAGCAAGGCTTATAGCCAGGGAATGCGTAACCAATGGATTATAAACGTCGGTGACATTAAACCCGCCGAAGAAGAGCTTGAGTTCTGTATGGATTTGGCATGGGACATAAACAGTTGGAAACCAGAGGATGCCTACAAATATACAAGGGCATGGGCTGCACGTACCTTCGGAGAGGAATATGCCGATGAAATCCAAGAGATTAAGATGGCTTATTACCGTCTGGGTATCGCTGCTAAGCCTGAACATGTTCACCTCTGTTATTTTGACCATTCCAACCGTCAAATAGACGAACGTATTGCGGAATATCAGGAATTATATAATAGAGTAGTGGCACTGCGCTCTCGCATTCCCTCCACCTTACGTAATGCTTATTACGAACTAATTGAGTACCCTGTCTGTGGTTGTGCTGACCAAAATATCAAGATTCTGCGGGGACGGCAGAGTTTCGTTTATGCTTGGGTGGGACAAAGAGAAAAGGCGCTCTCATACGCAAGTGCAGCTCAATCGGCATTCGATGAGATTGTCTCAATGACCAACAAGTACAATACAGCTATTGCAGGTGGCAAATGGAACTATATGATGAGCTACAAGCCCAACAATATGAGTCAGCATCTAATGCCTTCCGTAGCATCCGTAGCTGATGTGGGAACTGTTGAAAGTGCCATAGAGCAGCCAGACATCACAATCTTGCCTGGTGGCAGCTATCGCACAGCAAGTAACGGTGTCGTCTCATTAACAGGCTTGGGTGTGGCTGGAAGTACAGCAACTGTTTGGCCATTAGATCTGACGGCCTACACTTCTTGCAGTCAGGCACCTTATGCCGAATATTCTGTACCTGTTCAGGAAGGACTTAATGTTATTCAGGTGCGCTGTCTGCCCACTTTTCCTCTCAATACTTCATACGACCTGAGAGTCGGTATATCTGTTGATGGGAAAACACCTTCTGTCATTTCTGTCAAGACGACAGCAATGACAACTCCTTGGGATGAGACTGTTGTTCAAGGCTACATGCGGGCAGCTGTTCACTATACGAGTTCCAAAGACCAAATGGTGTCTGTCCGCATTTATTTTATGGACCCGGGTTCTACGGTAAGTGCCTTGGCTAGTATTCCTTTTGGAAGTGATGCACAAGATCTGACGAACCGCTTACTCACAAATGCTGACTTTGAATACAACTCTTCTGGTACACTCAATCCCCAGGATAATACGGGAAGAGGTGTTCCAAAAGGATGGACTGCGACGGGTAAGATGAAAGGCAACTCGTGGGGGGTCAACCAGGATGCCAAACAGATATACGGCATTAATGGTTATTGGGCAACAAGCACACCTATGCCAGAGGTTTATGAACTCTCGCAGACCATTCCCGCAAGCAAACTTGAAGCAGGCACCTACTTGGTCAGTTGCTTGTTGGGCACGCTCAAGGATAAGCTAGGAACATGCAGGCTTTTTGCGAACAACGTTGTCCAGTACTATGGAAAGGAAAGCGATTATGTGTCAGATGTCTTCACTTCAGGTGAGACTCACACTTTTGCCGGCTATGTGGGTTCGGGTGACGGTAGGATGATTCTGAAACCAATGGAGGTGATGGTGACTATCTCAGAGGGTGAGAGCCTAAAACTTGGTATTCGTACCAGTAACCATAGGGGAGATGGCACACGTGTAACGAGCAATAATCATGGATGCTTTAAAGTGGATCACTTCCGCATTCAGAAGGTAAAGGCCGTTGATAATGAGACATCAATTGAGAAGAACACCCATGACTCTTTTAAGACCGAAAAGGTATATGATTTAACTGGCCGTCAAATAGCAGGCGGAAAATTGCCAAGCGGTATCTACATCGTCAACGGGAAAAAAAGACTTGGCAAATAGAATTAGCATAAGGAATAACAACACAAACGCAAATCATAATGAAAACAAAAAAACTATTAAGCCTGCTTTTCATGTTTTTTGCTTTGATAGCAAAAGCAGATGACATGCAAGTAGTGACCTCTCCCGTTGATGGTTGTTTTACCATTTGTGGTTCAGCAGCCTCCGATAAATGCGTAATTCTCAGTGATGCTAACGATGCAGAAGTAGTTGGTACTGTAATAGAATGTTTGAAATCTGATATCAAGGCTGTGAGCAGAAAAACCGTGCAGAGCTACAACACTTTGCCGGCAGGGAAGAACCCCATCATAGTCGGAACAATTGGGCAGAGTACATATATAGACCAACTCATTACCGACGGCAAGTTGGATGTGAGCGATGTGAAAGGAAAGTGGGAGGCTTTTGGCCTGCAAGTGATAGACAATCCTCAGGAAGGAGTGGAACAGGCACTGGTTATCTATGGTTCACAGCCAAGAGGCACCGCTTACGGAATGTTTGAATTAAGTCGTATGATGGGTGTGTCGCCATGGATATGGTGGGCTGATGTTGCTCCTTCCATCAAGACACAACTTTATGTCACACCTGGCAAAAAAGTGTTCGGCTCACCCTCTGTGAAGTTCAGGGGTATCTTCCTCAACGATGAAGACTACGGCCTTCGTCCATGGGCAGCCAAGAACATGGACAAGAACCTAAATAATTTTGGCCCCAAGACCTACGGCGCAATCATGGAATTGTTGCTTCGACTACGTGCCAACACCCTTTGGCCTGCTATGCACGCAGGAAGTCGTGCTTTCTGGTTCGAGAAGACCAATATTCCTCTCATCATGAAGTATGATATCTACATGGGGTCCAGCCATTGCGAACAAATGTTACGAGATAATGAGTACGAGTGGGGGAAAACTGGCGACAAGTTCGGCGGACATGGTAATTCCGACTGGGTTTGGCATTCTAATCAGGAAATGATAAAGAAGTACTGGGCGGTGCGTGTAGGCGAGAGCAGAGGAAAAAACGCCATCTACACGCTAGGTATGCGCGGCGTGCATGACACGGGCATCAATGGCTATAACAGTACAGCTGAGAGAGTGGCTGCTTTGACAGAGATTATTGCTTATCAACGTCAACTTTTGGCTGACAGCATTGGCGACCCGACTACGATTCCGCAGATATTCATTCCCTATAAAGAAGTGCTCGACTGCTATAATGCAGGTCTAAAAGTACCAGAGGACGTAACCCTGATGTGGGTCGATGACAATCATGGATACATTCGCCAGATGCCTACGCAGGAAGAACAAGCCCGCTCGGGTGGCAATGCCATTTATTACCACGTCTCCTATTGGGGGTCACCAGATTCATATCTGTGGCTTAGCACCCTTTCCCCCACGCTTTGCAGCTACGAGTTGAGCAAGGCATATGATCAGGGCATTCGTGACCAATGGATTATCAATGTAGGAGATATTAAGCCAGCCGAAGAAGAACTGGAGTTTTGCATGGATTTGGCTTGGGATATCAACAGCTGGACACCAGAGAAAGCTTATCTATATTCTCGCGACTGGGCGGCACGTACTTTTGGTGAAGATTATGCCGATGATATTCAGGACATTAAGATGGAATATTACCGCCTAGGTATTGCCTCTAAGCCTGAGCATGTACACCTCTGCCACTTCGATTTCTCTAACGAACAAATAGAGGAGCGGTTGAATCAGTACAAGGAACTGGTAAGTAAGATGCAAGCACTCAAGAAGCGTATTCCTTCCACTCTTAGGGATGCCTTCTATCAATTGATAGAGTACCCCGTCATTGGTTGTTCAGATATGAATATTAAGCATTTGCGAGCTCGCCAGAGTTTCCTGTTTGCTAGAGTTGGGCAAGGTGACCTCGCACTTTCTTATTCTAAACAGGCACAGACGGCCTTCAACGAGATTGTTTCTTCGACCACAAAGTATAATACGGGGATTGCTTCTGGGAAGTGGAATGGCATGATGGATTACAAGCCTAACAATTGGAGCTATCATCTGATGCCTGCCGTTGCCACCTCCTCTGATGTGGGCGAGATGGTAAGTTCCATCCTGCAGCCCAAGATTACTATTGTGGCTGGTGGCGACTATGATGCGGCTTCCAGTACCGTTAAAACCATTCAAGGTTTGGGAATCCGAGGCACCAGTGCTACCGTATGGCCATTGGACATGAAAGCATACACCAATGCAACACAAGCCCCTTATGCAGAATATACTTTGCCTGTTCAAAAAGGTCTGAATGTCATTCAAGTGCGTTGTCTCCCCACTTTCCCCATCAACACGTCCTACGACCTCAGAGCTGCTATCTCTGTAGCAGGAGGCTCAGCATCTACAATTTCCATCAAGACAACGGCCATGAGTGCCACTTGGGACGAAACCGTTGCTCAGGGCTATTTCCCTGCCGCCGTTCATTATACCAGTACTGAGGATAAAATGGTTTCCGTAAAAGTTTCTTTCATGGACCCTGGACTAACCGTCAGTGCCGTGGCAAGTATTCCGTTCAGTGCAGGGTTAGAAGATCTTACCAATGTATTGCTTACCAATGCCGACATGGAATATACTTCCTCTAATACACTTAACAAACAAGGTGTTACATCACGTGGTTATCCTCGTGGATGGCGCAACACGGGTACGTTGAGCGGTAATTCATGGGGCGTGAACAACGATGCCAAACACATCTATGGAATCAGTTGCTTCTGGGCTTCTGCCAGTCCACTTCCCAACACATTCGAATTGTACCAAACCATTCCTGCCAGCAAGATTGAGCCGGGAACATATCTGGTAACATGTAATTTAGGAGTCTTCAAGGAGAAACTGGCTACTTGTCGACTTTTTGCCAACAAGAACGTGCAGTATTATGGAACTGAAGCAGATTATCCCTCTTCTATCCTTACGGCTAGTGAGATTAACACGTTTGCCGGCTATGGTGGCAGCGGTTCGGGTAAGATGACACTGAACCCCATGCAGGTGATTGTAGAGGTTAAGCAGGGCGAAAGTCTTAAGTTAGGTATTCGCACCAGCAACCATAAGCCTGATGGAACTCGTTCCACCAATGACAATCACGGATGGTTCAAGGTTGATCACTTCCGTATCCAAAAGGTGAATGCTGTGGATGATGAAACTTCAATTTCAAAAGAAGAATTAAGAGCGAAGGATAAAGTATCGGCTGACGCGGTTTATGACCTCTCTGGTCGGAAAATTAATTCTCAACAAAAGAAAGGTATTTATATCGTTGATGGGAAAAAGATGCTTCTTTAGTTCCTTCAATAAACAATAATCTATTCTTAACGGATTACCTTTTTACCATCTACATAATACACACCGTGGGGAAGTCCTGCGGTGTTTTTTGTATTCCTTATTTTTTTCCCGTCAAGGGTGTAAACACCTTTTTCTATTATTTGTTCTTCAGATGAATCGGTATTCTTTATGCCAGTCGCGTTCTCAACGACTTCAATTTGACATGCCAGATTAGTAGCTTTATTTTCTATGTATGTGCTGTTAACTGTTCCAACATGAAAGATACGGGAATCCTTCGCATCGGAATAGGTATTGTATTTGCCTATACCAGCATCGTCTTCCTCGTCACCACCTATGAAATCTATGGTATATTTACCTGGTTTTGTGTTTTCCGGAATGGTAACCAAGAAAGTAATCTTTATGGAGTCGCATCCGTTTCGCCAACATGCAGAAATGTTCTTGGGTACTTTTTTTTGGCTTTGAAATCCGTGCCACATGTATTTGCTTTTCTTAAAAGCGGCATTGCAGAAATCAGTCAATTTGTCGCAAGCCACCATGTTATGAGAGCTATTTACCTTACTCCCATCACTATAATAGACCCAATCCTCAGCAAACTGTTGGTGTGCTCCCTTGGGAACCGTTACCTCCCACCCCTCTGGAACACGAATACCCGCATATGACCAGTCGGTAACAAAGTTCTGTGTGCTGGCACCATCGTCCACAACAGTAAAGCTTACTTCAATGGTAGAACCTGCCTCAGCCTGCTTTGGTGCCACCGTCCTGATAATCTTATAACAAGATGTCAGCAAGCACAACATAACCAGTATATATAGTTTCTTTTTCATTCCTCAAATACTGCTTTCCAATTATACACTCTAAAAAAGAAGGGACGATAGAAATCAGCAGACCCTGTAGCATTGAAATTGTCGCTAAACTCCTTACAATCAGTGTTGGTCGAGAATACCAATTCACCCTCGCGAGACAGCGTTTGATGCAAATGCGGCATGTAGAAATTTTGATACGTGCGTGTACCTTTTTTATCCAACACCCAAGGCATTGTCCACAGTTGGTGACATTCTTCGAACGGCCCCCACGGGTTCTTGCTGCGCATAATGTACAGTTGCTTGCCAAAAACAAAACCCTGCGCTGTCATGTAGTAATAATCACCGTCTTTAAAAACCCATGCAGTGGAAACAGACCGACTTGAGATAGCCGAGCGATTCACCTCATCTGTCGTTGGATAAGTTTTCTGCCAATGGAAAATACCCTTTTCATCGGCAACATAATATTCCCATTCAGAACGAAGATCATGTGTGGCGCTGCGTGCAACCACAGGCGATGAGGTGTTCAGCACATCACCCTCATTCTTTTTGAACTGGTTGCAGGCATAGAGGTATGTATGCCCGTCTTCATCTTCCCAAAGTGTTTGGCCATAACCTATGGGATCCTTCTCAAAGAAATTATGATCCACACTGAGGAGTTTTAGATAGCTCTCATCGCCAGGATTGCCTTCTAACGAATAAATAGCTAGTGCACGATTGTCGCTCTGCATCAAGTTTTCTGTACCATTATAAACACCAGCCCATAACATTTGCAGTTGTCCGTCTACTACCGTTGCATCACCAGCCCAATAGAGCCATTGCTGGTCTATTTCTCCAGCCTTTATTTGTGCTTCTGTCTTTTCACCTTTAGGATGACGTAGGTGAGTGCGGCAGGTTCCCTGTGATTTATTAATCCAATCGGCCAGCCATACCAGATTACTGCTCTTTGTACCAGGCAGGCCATCCTCGCCAGGTGTCTGAACCATAATGCTATTGCGGGGAAATGTGCAGTTGCCACGTGCTCTGGTGCTGCTATTGACAACGCCATAGAAACTGTCGTTGAACGACCAAAATACATTTCCGTTGGGCAGCATGGTGGTCTGTACACCGTCGCCTCCGTTCCAGCCACGGGTACGCGTAAAAAGGGCATCGTATAGTTTATCTTTGTATACGTACACGTTGTGATTAGCATTATTGTGTGGCATGTACTCCAGTTTCCATTCTTCTTTTAACACTGGAATGGGCCATTTCTGTGTATCTGCCTCAACCTCACGCGTAAGGTCTTGCGCAAAACCGTTTATACCTATGCTACAAAGAAGTGTCAAAAGTAGATGTTGATATTTCATTCTGATGTGGATTTTTGGGTTTGTCAGAGTAATTAGGGTAATAAAAGTCGGGGATGCCTAATGACATCAGCGCATATAGCTTGTGATTCTTAGGTAAATGCAGTAGCCTAACTGTTTTCTTGCGTCCCATGAACTTGCACGCAGTCTGTACCAATCCCATATATACCTGCGAAACGCCATGAGCCTCTGCCATTAGCGAAGCATTTTGGTAAGCCAGATTGCAGTCTTGCCAACCAAAATCGTATCCTTTGGGTGTACTGAAAGCGACAAGTATCGTTCCGTTGCAGGTACAGGGACGCTTCCCTTCACGCCATTTACGTTCAAAGCGGTACAACTCGGCGGCTTCATTGTATAGGTCGCGCAGAAAGAGTCTGGTCAATGGTCGTAAAATAGGTGACATCAAGACACTGGCCAGACGTAGGAAGAATTTCATGGTAGCATCTTCCACCTCTTGTATGTCTTTACCTCGCAGAACGGTCACAGAGACCTTCCTTGAATTCTCTGCTGTTGGGGCTACGTATGCAGATTCTATGATATCTGAGAGTGCTTCTGAAGGTATGGTTTTTGGGGTAATTGTGCGGTTAGAACGACGACTTTTCATCAATTCCATTAACGATTCTGGCGATGGAATCAGTTCTTTCTGCACACGATGTATGTGTTTGGATGGGAAATCGGAGTGTTGAATGGCAAACGCCTCACATACATCCACGCAATGTCCGCATTGTATGCAGTTCTTTGTCTTCCGCACTACAGGTTTCTCGCCTTTCTCTTGGGTGAACACAGCAGAAGGGCACACACGAGCGCACCGCCCACAACGCTTACAAGCATCAGCGCTGATAGTTATCTCCCGTCTCATCTAAAGTCTCTAATCTAAGGTCTAAAGTCTTTTGTTCCCAGAACTTCCTTAACAAATATGCACATAACGCAAAGCCAACAATAACACAAATGCCAGCAATGATGTCGCCGCCAACCCATTCCACCATACTGAAATCCCTCACCTTGTCGCCCAAGGCATAAACCTCGAACATGGCAACAGAGTTATTCAGTATGTGTATAATGCTAGTCAACACTATGTTGCCCGTCTTCATGTAAATCATGCCAAACATTACTCCCAATAGCATAGCATAGGGAACCTGAGCGGGATTAACATGGATTAGTCCGAAGAGGATGGCAGAAATCCAGATAGACTTCCAGGGGGACATGCCGTTACGGGCAAGGTATCCGCAAAGTCCCTCACGAAAGAGTAGTTCCTCGGCTATAGGACCTAAGACGGAAACAGCCAGAATACCCCATATGTTCTTGACAAACTCCAGCTCCATGTCTTCTATCATATTAGGCAGGTTAGCCATTTCTGTAAGCAGGTTACCTGCAAAGGCGCCACAAATACCGGCTACGACAGCCACCAGAGCCCATCCCCATTTGATATTCGAGGTGTAGAAAGTTTCAGGAATCCGAATCACCTTCAGTCCCTTCCAACAGATAAGGATGGCTATTATAAACGACACAATCATGGTTGGAGCCATAATAGCAACCGAGAGACTGGCCTTTGGATCCATTTTGAGAATCATCGCAATAGCTACGATTCCCACGCCAGTAAACAACTGTGTAATCAGGAAGTAGACAAGTACCGCCAATAATGCTTTTTTCATATTTCTTCTTAGTTTATGCTGATTAATAATTTCTGCAAAGGTAGCAATTATTTCCATATTCCTGCTACGTTTTACAGATTTCTGTTGGTTTTAGTAGCAATATCTATAATAATTTTTGTATTTTTGCGGTCGAATAATCACTGATACGTATGAAAAGAACAACAACTCTTTTAATTTTCCTGATGGCTTTAACCCTTTCGGTTACAGCCCAGAATCAGCCAGGTATGCCTTGGCAAATTAAGGTAATGAGCTATAACGTACAACACTGCGCCGGCTTAGATATGACAATTGATTATGATCGCACAGCCGATGTTATATTTAAACAGCAGCCTGATGTGGTAGCGTTACAGGAGTTGGATAGCATGACTGTGCGTTGCGGCAGACGCAATCAGATTGCCGAGTTGGCAAGCCGTACCCTTTATTTTCCCACATTTGCCAGTGCTATAGACTTTGATGGCGGCAAGTACGGCATAGGAATCCTCACACGTGAGCACCCTCTGAGTGTTACTCGCATCCCATTACCGGGTAAAGAACCACGTGTTTTGTTGGTGGTAGAACTGAAGAATTACGTGATGGCTTGTACGCATCTAGATTTGAAAGAAGAGAACCGCTTGGCATCCGTTCCCCTCATTGTGACAGAGGCACAGAAGTGGCAGAAACCCTTTATCATAGCTGGCGACTGGAACGATGAACCTAACTCTAAATTGATGAACGAGTTGCGAAAATACTTCGTCATCAATACAGGTAAGAAGGCTACTTTCTCAGCCAACAAGCCTGAGATTTGCATCGACTACATTGCATCCTTTAAGGGTCGTTCGGCTGTAACATTGAACCAGTCGGTAATCAGTGCGCCCGACGCGTCCGACCATTGTCCTATTGTTGCCAACCTACGCCTGCCCTTGAAGGCTGAAGAACTGATGACCTTGAAGCCTTATCTGCAAGACCCCAAGCCAACGGAAATGACGGTAATGTTCCAAACAACGGCACCTGCTCATTGCTGGGTAGAATACGGGACTGACAAAAACAATTTGCAGAAAAAACGTGCCTTGTTAGACGGTCAGGAAGTATGCTTCGACATAGAGAACCGCATTATATTGGACAACTTGCAGCCCGGTCAGCAGTACTATTATAGGATATGCGTGGTGGATTTGCTGATGAAGCATGCCTATGAATTCCATACGGGCGACACGCTGCGTACACCGTTCTATCAGTTCCGCACACCCGAGGTGAACGCTACCGACTTTACCTGTGTCGTCTTTAACGACCTGCATGCAAACCAAACCACTTACGATTTCTTGCGTGATACGCTGCAGCAGGTGGGAGTAAAGCCAGACTTTGTTATCTTCAACGGCGACTGTCTGCCTGAACCTTACGATCGCGACCACGCGATGCGAATGATTCACAACTTAGCAGACCCCATCAACGGAGCCGAAACGCCCATCTTCTTTATCCGTGGTAACCACGAAATCCGTAACTACTACTCGGCAGGCATGCACCGACTCATCGGCTATCCCAACGACAAAACGTACGGCGGTATCAGTTGGGGCGATACCCGCTTTATGGTGCTGGATTGTGGAGAGGATAAGCCCGACGACCATAAGGAATATGCAGGCTTCAACGACTTCACCCAATTGCGGGCCGAAGAAACGGAATTCATTAAGCAGGAACTGAAAAACAAGGCCTTCCGCAATGCTAAACGCAAGATTCTAATCAGTCATATTCCCATCTTCGGCAACGATGACAAGTATCAGCCATGTTCAGAAGCTTGGGCTCCGCTGCTGAAGCAACAGCCTTTCAGTGTGGCTATCTTTGCCCATACGCATAGGTTCAACTATGCACCCAAGGATTTGGAAGGCGCTACCTATCCCGTTGTGAACGGCGACGGGCCCAATATAAAGGGGGCTGCTGTTGTCATCCTTCAGAAGACGGGCAATATGTTGCATCTGAAAACCTTGAGTAAGAAACCTGAAAACTGCATAGATATTGATTTGTAAAACGAGAATATGCCTAAACTAATATCCACCTTATTTGTCCTTTTCGCCCTTGCCCTAACGCCCGCTTCGGCTCAGCGTGCCGATGACGTGCTTGAAGCTGCACGTCGGGTAAACAATTACTTCGTCCTGAAGTGGCCCGACCCCACCAAAGATACCTTTGTGGGCAGAAAGCGTCCCAGCTCCCTATGGACACGTGGCGTATATTACGAGGGGCTGATGTCGCTTTACAGCATCGACCCTCAACCCGCATACATTAAATATGTTGACGACTGGGGTAATTACCATAAGTGGACACCCCGTAACGGCACCAAGACGACGAATGCCGACGATCAGTGTTGCATGCAGACGTATCTGGATCGCTATGAGATGACCCATAACCAGCAGATGATAGATAGTTCAAGGGTGAACATGGAGAAGCAGATGGCCGAACATCGGGTGGATTACTGGACGTGGATAGATGCCATACAGATGGCTATGCCGGCCTACGCCAAGATGTATCGCATCACGGGAGATCCACGCTATATCCTCTTTGCCAGAGACTGCTACGAATGGTCGCGCAACACGTGTGGAGGAGGCCTGTGGAATGCCAAGGAAGGGTTGTGGTGGCGCGATGCCAATTTTGTTCCTCCTTACAAAGAGAGCGACGGAGCAAACTGCTATTGGAGTCGTGGCAACGGATGGGTGGTCGCAGCTTACGTGAGAACTTTAGAGGAGTTGGAGAAGTTTAAAGAGTTTAAGAAGTTCCATGAAATTAATGACTTCTGCGAGGAACTGACGAAGGATTATAAGGCGATGATGGAGGCTTTGCTGAAATGTCAGCGCGAGGACGGTTTCTGGAATGTAAGTCTCATGTCGCCTGCCACATTCGGCGGTCCTGAGACATCGGGCACAGCCCTTTTCCTGACGGGAATGGCTTGGGGTGTAAGGAAAGGATTACTTGCGGAAGATGCATATCGCCCTGCCATAGATAAGGCTTGGAAAGCTGTGGCTTCGGCCATACACCCCAACGGTTTCATCGGTTACCTGCAAGGTACGGGCAAGGAACCTAAGGACGGACAACCTGTGACTTACACCAAGGTTCCTGATTTCGAGGACTATGGCGCAGGATGTGTACTCCTTGCGGCTGTTGAATACTATAAGCTGTTGAGGGGTAACACAACACAGGCAGGTGCCCGTTGGTGGTGGCTGGGTTCTGCAGTCACAGAAGAAGGCCTTACTTGGCAGATGCAGCAGATGGCCTCGCATGGTATAGGAACATTGGAGATAACACCTCTGTATGGTGTACAGGGCAATGATGCCAACAATATCTCGTTCCTCTCGCCCAAGTGGATGAAGATGTTGGAATACACCATCAACGAAGGCAAACGTTTAGGCATTCAGATAGATATGAACCTGGGAACAGGCTGGCCGTTCGGCTCACCTGAGACACCTCTTTCCGAAGCTGCCTGCAAATTAATAGTGGTGGATTCGCTGGTGGACAGCAAACTGGCCAAGAGCATCCTACTTCCTGCTCCCAAGAAAGAACAGCCCTATGCCCGTCTGATCATCCAAAGAGATTTCAAGAGTAAGGTAAAGGGCAAACGCAGGGTGATAGCGCTTTACGAGAGTCGTACACGCCAGATGGTGAAAAGGGCAGCTCCAGGTGGCGAAGGATATGTTATAGACCATTTCGACTCAACCGCTGTGGCGCATTATCTGGCACGTTTCGACAGAGCCTTCAAGCAATCTGGCGCACCCATGCCAGCCACGTTCTTCAATGATTCTTACGAGGTATTCGGGGCCGACTGGACACCTACGTTACTTAGCGAGTTTAAGGCACGCAGGGGCTACAGGTTGGAGGATAAGTTGCAGGAGTTTGTCGATGGCGAGGCACAAGTAACCAGCGACTACCGCGAGACACTCTCCGACCTCCTTTTGAAGAATTTCACGGAGCAATGGGTAAAGTGGAGCCATGAGCATGGCGTGAAGGTGCGTAATCAGGCACACGGCTCACCAGCCAACTTGATAGATATCTATGCAGCGGTGGATATTCCTGAGATCGAGGGCTTCGGACTTTCCGACTTCGGCATCAAGGGCTTGCGCACCGACCCTGGTATGACGCGCAAGAACTTCTCCGACCTCTCGATGCTGAAATATGCCTCCTCGGCAGCCCATATTACGGGCAAGAGGTTGGTGTCGAGCGAGACATTTACCTGGCTCACGGAACACTTCCGTACCTCGTTGTCGCAGATGAAGCCCGACCTCGACCTGATGTTCTGTAGCGGCGTAAACCGTATGTTCTTCCACGGAGCGTGCTATTCGCCCAAGGACGACCCGTGGCCAGGTTGGAAGTTCTACGCCTCGGTGGACATGTCACCCACCAACAGCATCTGGCGCGACGCAAACATGCTGACCAGCTATATCGATTTCTGTCAGCAGCGTTTGCAGGAAGGTGAACCCGACAACGATTTCCTGGTGCTACTACCTGTAAGGAACATGTGGCGAACGAACCTTGACAAACGTCTGATGCTGTTCGAGATTAACTCGATGGACAAAAAAGCGCCTGAGTTCATTGCCTCAATACTGAAGATTGATTCGCTGGGCTACGATTGCGACTACATATCAGAGAAATACCTGCTTACCACATCATTTATTGATGGAAAACTGCAAACGGCAGCAGGCACGCGCTATCCAGCGCTCATCCTGCCTCCCGACTGCATCCTAAGCAAAGCTGTACAGAAGCATATTGAGCAGCTGAAAAAGCAGGGAGCGCATATAATATATAAGGTAGAGGGCGCCGAACTCAGCAAATATGCGAAACCCGAGGAGCTGCGTACGGATTTACACATGAAGATGATACGTAGGAAGGTAGGCAATGGCTATCGCTACTTTGTCTCTAATCTTACCCCCAACGATGTGCTGCGAGAGATTAGTCTTGCCTCTACAGGTGCGAAAATCACAGTCGCACTTCGTAGTGGTGAGAGTTGCTTTATTGATACAACACCCGACGGCAAGACCACCGTTACCTATCCCGTTGCTACCCTACAACCTAGTAACTCTCATTCTTCACTTTTCACTCTTCACTCTTCACTTCTTGCTGATCTCAGCAAGCAAAAGTGGTCGCTCAGCTTCATAGAATCGCAGCCTGCCATTGCTGATACAATAACCATCAACGGCCTTAAAACGTGGGAGACATTGCCCAACGATAGCCTAAAGGAACTGATGGGAACAGGTGTTTATGAAAGCCGTTTTTCTCTTTCGGCAAGCGATGTGAAAGGGGCTCACTACCGAATTGACTTGGGCGATGTCCGAGAGTCGGCTCGTGTATATATCAACGATACATACGTGGGTTGTGCTTGGTGCGTGCCATTCACTTTGGACTTCGACGGCCTATTGCACGAAGGCGAGAACACCATTCGCATCGAGGTGACAAACCTTCCTGCCAATCGTATTGCAGCCTACGACCGCAGAGGCGTGAAGTGGCGCAAGTTCAATGAGATAAATGTGGTGGACATCAACTACAAACGTACCACCTACGGTGAATGGGCTCCTGTGCCCTCGGGGTTGAACTCTTATGTACGAATCTACAAAAGACAAATGATGACGCGATGAAAAAGATATTTCTTCTGTTATTTCTTGTGATGCCCGCGTTGAATGTCAACGCAAGTATCTGGCCCGATGGCACCAAGATGGATGCTTTCTTCAGTAATACAAAGAAGGTGGACGTGAAGTCGTTGGGCAAGCAATACGTGATAACAGACTATGGCGTAAAGAGCGATTCGACGCTGATGCAGACAGCAGCCATACAAGCCGTAATAGACCGCTGTGCCAGCGAGGGCGGCGGAGTGATAGTTATCCCGAAAGGAACTTTCCTGACGGGTTCACTGTTCTTTAAGCAGGGAACCAACCTTTACGTCAAAGGTCGATTGAAGGGTTCAGACCGCATTCGCGACTTCCGACTCTTAGAGACACGTATGGAGGGACAAACCCTGCAGTATTTTGCTGCCCTCATCAATGCAGATGGGCTGGATGGCTTCTGTATTATAGGCGATGGAGCAAAGTTGGATTGGAAGGAAACACCTAACGAGTTGGGCTTTTCCTCGCAGCAGAGTTGCATCGACGGCAATGGTTTTCTGTACTGGGAAGAGTTTTGGTACAGACGCATGTACAACAAGGCTTGCACCAATCTGGAGGCTATGCGCCCCAGGCTGGTTTATCTCTCGAACTGCAAAAACGTAACCGTTCAGGATATGAACCTAATCAACTCGCCTTTTTGGACGAATCATCTGTATCGATGTGAACGTGTGCGCTACCTTGACAATTTCATCTATGCCCCCACCAAGGGCATTATTCCCCCAGGCGACACAAAGGAACATGGTGCCCCATCAAGCGATGCCATAGACCTTGATGTGTGCCACGATGTATTGGTACAAGGTTGTTACATGCAGGTAAACGATGATGCCGTTGTGATTAAAGGCGGCAAAGGCACGTGGGCAGATAAAGCTCCAGAGAACGGCCCCGTCTATAACGTGCTGGTAAATAAATGTCGATACGGCAAGGCGCACGGATGCCTTACGTTGGGGTCAGAATCCCTTCACGACTGGAACATTGTGCTCTCTAATATTAACATAAACAATGTGAACCGTGTATTGTGGCTGAAGATGCGCCCCGATACGCCTCAGCACTACGAGAAGATACGCATAGAAAACATCAAGGGCACATGCTATTCATTCCTTGTGGTTCGACCTTGGACGCAGTTCTTCGCACCAGGAGACCGACCCGATATGCCACTCTCGCAGTGCAACGACATCACCATTCGCAAAATAGACGTCGACACCCAGAACTTTTTCGACGTAGGCACATCAGACAAATACCGACTTCTTGACTTCACCTTCGAGGATTGTCGGGTCCGCGACAAGAAACAATCCTTCGATCCCACCATGATAGAAGGTTGCGTAGCCCGAAAGTTATTCATCAACGGAGTGGAGAAGTAAGCATACCGTTTAGATAAACCACTCAGTTTTTATTCTTCCTTTGCCAGCAGATAGAACTTGCCGCTCTTCGCGCCCTCGCTTCTGATGCCCGATGTGGGGTCGGAGGCAATGTCGCAAAGCTCGCTGGCAGCGGTGGAGTAAGCCAGCCCCGTGAGCGAGGCATATTCCTTAACACGCATATATGTGTTCTTGCTGAGGAACTGACGGGCCCGTTCTATGCGCTCCTCCTTCGAGTATTTCGACCGTTTCAGTCGCTCTTCGCCGCCTCGTTCCAGGTCGCACTCACGGTTTATCACCTTAACCAGCTCCTTTTCCGCCTTGAACGAAACGCCCGTCACCTCAATGCTTTGCGCGTTTCGCTTGGTTTTCCCCTCCAGAAAACTGTCCATCTCCTTGTCTTCGCGAACACCCAACTTGGCAGAGAACGTCCCCAGTCCGTCGATTTTTACGCTGTAACCGTTAGAAACCTGATAGGCCAGTTCCTCGCAGACCGCCGTCATCACGCCTTTTAACAGCGCCTTGCTGAATGCCCCGTTGTGTGCGTTGCAGCGTTCCACAAAATCGTCGAAGTCCATTTTGTGCCAAGTCTTCAGTTTATAATAAGCCTTTGTAGAGCCCGAGCCCTGCAGGTCAACAATCTCCTTTTTAATGTAACGTGCCATAAAATTGCTTTATTTAGATGATAAATTTGTTTTGTCGTGATGATAAAATCGTTTTGCCGTGATGATAATTTCTTTTCTTGCCGATGCAAAGATACAAAATCCCTGGAGAAAAATTATTCTTACACTGAGAGAATAAATTCTAACGGTGTAAGAATGTATTCTTTCAGTGACAGAATTTATTCTCACGTCGTAAGAATAAATTGTTTTGCTGAAAAAAAGAACTTTATTCGCGCACAAAATTCATTTTTGTCGACGAAGCTTGCCTTTTTGCATGCTAAAGCATAAAAAACTCCCATGTTATGCAACGCAGGAGCTATCTGGTACTAGATTGAGGATGGATTTCCTATTTGAGTATTATTCGATATTAAGTGCTTTCATGATGAGTGGTTCCAATTCTTCTGCATCGGTGGAAGTGGAGAGGATGGTGCCGTCGCGGTCAATGAGGAACATCGCGCCACCTGCTTGACCTGCGCCGCTTTTCTCCCAAACATGGTTTTCTTGGTTCAGCTCCAACAGCGAAGGCCAACGGTAACAGGACTGACAATTACTGTTTTGCCTTGCGTTGTGTCACGCAGTTCGCCCTCAATATGGCACTTGATTTGTGCCTGCCCAGCCATAGCGAAGAGCGACAGAAAAGCAATAATGATTGTTTTCTTCATATTGTATCTGAATTATTATTTCCTTTACTTAAGCACTGGGCTGATTTCCTTCATCATTTTGTCAATGTTTCCCCAACCGCTGAAAGCGTGATGGATGGTGCCGTCTGCATTGATGAGCACAAAAATGGGTACACCGCTTGTATCACATGGGAGTTGGCGATGAAGAGCCTGAAGTTGCTGCTTGGTCAGACGGTAATGGTCGCCGACATAGTTGGGGATAAGGCTCTGCCAGGTCGCGGAGTCGGAATTCTCGCTGGCAATATTGACAAAGTGGATGCGTCCTGCCAGTTCCATTTTCTTCTCGTGCATTTCCTTGAAAGCCATTCTACATATGCCGCAAGTGGTTTCCCAGAGATCGAGGAGAACAGGACGACCGAGATAGGGTTTGACCAAAACGGAGAGTATATCGTCCATGCCTGAGGCTCCATCGGGAAGTGAACAGACACGAGACAAACCTTGCTTGTTAATAAACGATAGTTCCTGCTCCAAACGGTCATTATATGCCAGCACAACAGAGTCCAGTTCGGGCATAAGCGTCCGAACTGTGTCCAACTGTGCCACAGAGAGCAGCATCTTCTGATAACCTATTTGTTCCATGTATTTCGATGCCAGATAACATTGTTGATAGCTGTCGGGCAATTTAACGGGACGTGTGGCGTATGACATATCGGGAGTGTGCCACATGACGTAGCTGAGCACAGGATTGGACCAGGGATCACCCTGCATATACTGGTCACAGCGACTACGCAGGCGTTCAGCATAGGCATCGTATGCTGCTTCATCGTCAAAGCCTGCATGCTGAATGGCCTGACCACAAAAAGGAATCATGGAGCCATACATATATACGTTCACAGCCTTGGCAAATTCTCGGTAGGCTGTGCCGATGTGTTTGTCAGTATCAATCATCTTGTCTATTCGCTCGCGTACAGTATCCAGATAGTTGAAGTACCCCTTCTCGCTCTTTTCTGGCAGTTCGCTATGCAATTGCCCCATGTTCCGCTTTTGTTCAATATCCAAATATATGCCTGTTGGGTCAATACCACGTTCCTGGGCATAGACAAAATCACGATTGAACTGGGGCAGTTCTCCGTCGAAGGTCAGCGCCGCTGACAGCCCTTTCACTTTCTGCTTTCTAGGATTAAGTATGAAGGAGACTTCTTTGCCTGGCACAACGTAGCAATTAAAGTGAAGGTCGCCAATCCTAACCGTGCAAGCTGTCGTCATATGCATGGGAATGTCCACCTTGAACTTTCCTTCACCATCCAATGCCACAGCTGTTCGCCAGAGAGCATCTCCCATCCCCGAATTGTACGGTTGCAAACAACGCAAATAGATGGTATCGGGCGATTCCGCCCCATCTTTGATGATACGACCGCTCAGTACCGCAGGCTTCTTGCTATAACTAATCTCTGGCAGATGCTTCTGTGCATACCCTGCTACAGCGATGAGCGAAAGCAAAGCGAGGATGATTGTCTTTTTCATATGTTTATTGTATGTGTTTTTGTAATTTATGTAGAATTAATCTCCGAGGATTTCTGCCAGTTTGGCCTTCATCTTGTCGAAGTCAATGCCTTGGGCAAGAACGGTGGCGTCTGGGCCAAAGAGGATATAATGGGGAACATACTGGAGGTCATATAGTTCGAGGGCTTTCTGCCCTGTGTTGAGAATCTGAGGGAAGGGGATGTTAAGCTTCTTTACTGCCTCCAGAGTTTTGGGGGCTATTTCGTTCACGGCAACGCCAAGGGCGGTAAAGTTCTTATCCTTGTATTTCTCGTGTAGTGCAATAACTTTGGGCATTGCTGCCTTACAGGCTCCACACCACGAACCCCAGAAGTCCACCATCACGTACTGACCTTTGCCCACATAATCAGAGAGGCTCTGCTTCTGTCCTTCATATTCAACAGTGAAGTCAATAAACTTCTGAGGGCCATCCAGTTTCTTGTTGAAGCGCTCAATATGGTACTTGGTGGTTTTATGTAGCTGAACCTCCTCGCTGCATTGGCTTATGAGTGCAAGAAACTGTTTGGCGTCGTCCTTTGTTTTGCATCTGGCATTCTCAAGCATTTTTACCGCCGTAATGTCATCCTTGTGTTGCCGAATGTAATCAAGGACCAACTGCTGCGCTTTTTCCTCTTTGCCTTCCCTGTTAGCTTGCTTTATTTCCTTTTGGGCAGAAAAATATGCATCGTTTAGCGGAGTACCTTCTGCAATATAATCCCGTAAATTGTCAATTTTGAGAACGATGTTGCCAGGCTCCAGGAAGAAAATCAACTGCAATGCATAAAATCCGCCTTCCTCAGACTCCATTACAAACTCAACCAACAATGGCGTTTCAATCTTGCCGCTGATAACAACAATGGAGTCTCCCTTATAATCTGTCTCTGCGACACGCTTTCCGTTGATTCCGTTATTCAGATAGAAGTCTGTGATGGTGACGTTCCGATTCTGATTTGCAAACTTCAATAATGGCGTAACATCGCAACTTAGGGTGAAGTTCTTCTCTTGTGCCTGCCCTACTAGCGTGCTGAGTACAAGCAATGCGGTGATGAGTGTCTTCTTCATGTTCTGTTTCTGAATTACCTTTTATTATATATAACGCTTGAGGTGGAGAAATGTTAAACGCTGGGGCGTTAAATTATATTAAAGCTCCCACGTTTCACAACGCAGGAGCTTATAGGCGCCAATTATCTTATTTCCTTAAAACCAATCTACTATTATACGTTACTTATGCTTTCTCAGTATTTGATCTAGCTGATAGAGTGCCATCTTGAAGTACTTGCGGTCGGTTTCGGTCTTGGCATCTTCAATCATTTTGTCCACTTCGTGCATTAACTGCTCTAGCTCTTCCACAGAACTCGGGTCAGTAAAGAAATTCGCTTCGTTGGCGTGCTTGCAAAGTGTATAGATGGAGATGGCGGTTAGCTCGGTATTCTTGTTCTTCAAGTAATAATTCTTCAGGTTAGAGAACATGAGCAGGATGTTGTCGTTGCAGAGCATATCGTTTACGGCCTCCGTTGGATCGTTTGGCAGCCAAACACCGTTTTCCCCGTTTATTTTGCTAGTTACAACAAAGACTGTATCGCCGTTGCTGAGGGAAAGCATTTGTTCGATGCGAATGGAATCCACGCGCTGGCCATCTTTGGAGTTATTATAAGAAGCTATCTGCTTTTTGTACTGCTCCATGATTTCTTTGGCCTGAGCCGCCTTTCCCTTGCTCAAGAACCACGCCTGTGCTTTGTCTGGTGCCTGCTGGGGATTGCCCTTTGGGTTGCGTGAACGTTCTTTGATGAAACTGGATATTTCGTCTGGTAATGAAGGGTATTTGACGGTTGCATTATAGCTTGTGAAAGCCGAGGGGATCTTGGCGTAGGTGACGATGTAGCGGACGTAGGTCTTACCCTTGACACCATCCTGCCATTCAAGAGCGTAAGCGTAGCGGTGGGTCTTGGTGGTGTCGGAAGCATCGAGGATATTGATATTTATGTAGTTCTCAGAACTCTCGCCTATGGTCACGTAGCGGTTAGGGTCTTCGCCAATCATCAGGTTGCGTTTGCCTTCTGCCTGAGTGGTACCCGTGCGTTTGCTGTTGATACCGTAGCAGTTGGGATTATGGTGACCGTTTTCCTCGAAAGCTCTTATCATATCTTCCAGGAAAATCCTCTGTTTCTTGGGGAGCGTGAAAGTCATGATGTCGCAGCGCCACTTCAGCGGATTGCCCTCCTTCTGTATGTCGCGCTCCTGGCCAAAGTTTTTGTCGACCACCACTTTGTTTTCAATAGCTTGGGTGATGAGACTGCTCATCCAAGACTCCAAATCCTGAACTATAACCTTTTGCGCTGAGGCGGAAAGGGAAGCGAGTAGCAGGCTCGCAAGGATAAAAGACTTAAATATCGTTCTCATAAGGCAGAAAAATATTATTTGTTCATTATTAATTGTTCATTGTTAATTGCTAAAAGGCTGTGATGAGGTGCGAGGTTTCCGGCTCCTTGCCCTGTAAGCGTGCGGTGAAGGCGCGGAGCTCCTGCGTCTGCTCCTGCTGCATGTATGCAACCTGCAAGGCTTCCTCGGCTAAATAGATGTCTACGAGAGCTTGACGATCGGGAGGAAGAATGGAAGCCTCTGGATCCAACTCCTCCCTTTGCCCATCACTTTCTGGAAGGGGAACTGATTGTGCTTCAGCCAAAAGGTGGTTGGTGAGCGGGCTCTCCCCCTGTTGTACTTCGGCTGGCTGCTGAGGTTTGTAGTTCTCGTAGGACTTATGGGTCTTATGGGAATCATAGGGTTGTTGGGGCTTGGCTGCCTGCTCCTGCGGTTGAGACGTTTCCTCAGCCACCACAGGCAATTGTTCACTAACCATTGGCTCCTCTAAAGCGAGTGGCAACTGCTCCTCCGTCGATTTTGGTGGAGCAAGGAAAATGACAACGAAGCCAACCAAACAAGCGGCGGCAGCAAAAAGCCAAAACTTAAGCCCCCTCTTCTTTTGGAGAGACCGGAGGGTGAGGCTTTTCTTCACCTGCTCGAACTCTGCTTCGGCATTATCCAACTCCTGAGCTGAGGGTAGTTCCCACGATTGCTGCTCCATGGGGTGACGACCTTGCAGGTAATCTTCTATGATTTGTTTCTTATCCATCTATGTATCCTCCTTCTTTCAGTAATTTGTAAATATGGCTTCTGGCATGGCTGAGCATTGAGCTGACCGACCGCACATTTATCTCTGTAATGGCCGAAATTTCTGCTACCTGCATTTCTGCTTCGGCAAACAGGCGCCATAGGCGGGCTTCAGACTTCGTTAGTGTACCGGCAGCCCTGCGAATAGCTTCCGAGAGTTCATCGCCTTCCATCGGTTGCCCGTTCTGCGCCATAGGCTGTTTCACCTCCTGTGCCAAACTGAGTGATGTGTGCGGTCTGCTCTGCTCTCTGCGCCAAGCATTGATGCACTCATATTTAGCCACCTTAATGGTCAGCCTTTCAGCTTCTTCTGCCGATGCTAACCCCTCCCATGCCTTCCACAGTCGGATGAGCGTTTCCTGCGCTACATCCTCAGCTTCTTCCTCGGAGGCAAAGAACGACTGGCCAATAGCCATTGCCCTTCCTCGCAATTGGGGTGCTAATCTTATGAACTCCGTTTGTTCCATACACCTTTATAACGTAGGGGAAAGGGCAATGTCAAGTAACATTAAAGGTTTTTAACATTCACTTAAACACAATCATGTCTGCCAATTGCAGAAAGTAGTCGTTAGACCAAATATCAAGTTCGTGAGGGTTGTCTATAAAACCAATTACATCTTGCTTAACCAGATCTATGTCTGTTGACGAAAGCCTTTCACGAAGAAGTTGCATAAACTTTTCCTTTTCCACAACTTCACCGCTAAACTCTCGGATTCTCTCCTTCAAATGCTGATAATCCAAAGGAATCTGATGGCGGACATACCATTCGAAATCATACCAGTCGCGCCCCTTGACTCTTCGTTGCCAAGCACGATAGACCAAAGCATGCATCTTTCCAGCATATAAATATGGCAAGGTAAAGCAACGAGTCATAAAGGAATAGGGTTGGATAAGCAGTTTATGCTCCGTCTCGAAGGCTAAAAGAGGGTCGGTGTCGAGCTCTATCTTCACCTTAACGGTCTTCTTGGTTTGGAACTTGATGTCGAATGCCTCGGTATTTTCCTTGAGAAATGCCGACTCTACCCGTCCAAATATTTTCTTATCCTTCTTTACGATATTCACTTCATGACCTGCCAACTTAAATTCTTCAACGATAGCGGGAAAATAGTTTTCCAAGTGAATATCATCACGTTTCTCTATCAGGGAAAAGTCCATATCCTCAGAGAAACGAGGGAGTCCATGAAAGATACGCAGACACGTGCCGCCGTAGAAAGCTGCATGATTAAAGAATCCTCCACGCTGTAATCCTGCAAGTGCTATACGCTGCATTACCTCTTGCTCAACGTTTGACGTAGATGTGCCTAATCTCTGGGCGTATTCCGCCACCATATCATCATATACACTCATCCTTTTTTGATAATTTTAATTAGATTATTCAATATCTGTTCCTTTCTGCCTGTTTGGGCACATGCTTCTATGATACTGACATCAAAATCATTCAAGGCTTCAGTATCAAAGCGAATATCCTCTTCTAGGTATTGAACCAAGCCTTTCACAGATTGCGGAGGCAAATAGGAATCGTAAAGAATCATATCACAAAGAGCTTTTTCGGGACTGGCCATAAGACAATTTAATCCATTTTCTTCTACACTCCTGATTCCAATGTAAAAATAATCTGGTCTAACCTGATAATAGGTAAAACGACCTAATGAGTTTTCAAACATTCGAGTTCGCTTGGTAGTAATGGAAGTCATCGTAAACACACGTTCAGGAATGAGCCCATACCATCTTAAAGCCCATTGCAACGACACGTATGACGGTCCATAAATATGGTTTGCACATAGCCGGACATTAATAGGCTTACCACTAACCCTGTCATCTATCACATACAAACCGCGCTTTAGACGAATCAGCTGCCCATCCTTCTCTAAGGCTCGTATCTTTTCACTGGGCGAAGAAAGGTGGTCGAAGCATGCAGCAATAGTTCCTGCGTTAACAGGAACATTACCCAATTGTATTAATGGATTTTCCTTCATGATATCTTATTTTCGGGGGCAAAGTTATAAATTCCTGCACAGTAATCCAAGTTTTTCCTTGTTTTCTGTGCAAATTCTTATAAGTATTACAGAAAAGCTCCCACGTTTCGCAACGCAGGAGCTTATAGGCGCCAATAATCTTAACTTTATTATTGAATCTAAAAACCATTATTTACTTTTTTCCTTCGGCTTCATTCCTTTCAGATAGACTTTCTTGCCATTGATCCAGCTCCACAGCTTTGGCCAATCGCTGGGAATCCAGATATCACCCTTTGTGGTAAGGGAAAGTATGTAAAAGCCGTCGGGGCTATAATAACTCCTGAGACTATACTCATCACTACCGTGATACTTACTCCCATGTACTATCTCCTGAAGATTGTAGCGCGAGTAGCCTTTGGAATACTTATAAATATACGGCTGTTCCGGATGCTGGTTGACATAATCCAGGGTAAGTGAGTCGAGCTGTTTGTACATCGCCCGCGCTTCTGCCTCGAACTGAGCAGGAATAAAGTAGAAAGTTCCCGTAGTAAGCCCTTGGCCTGACGCATCGCTCCCATAAGAAGTAGTCTTGTGAGTTAGTCCGCCGTTTTTCCCCACTTCATCTTCATAGCCAACGTCATGTCGCCAATATACAGGATATGATTTTGCTCCTTTCAGGGACAGAAGGGGTTTTATTACGGGCAGGATAAGCGCCTGAAAAGCCTCGATGTCAAAACTCCTCATGTCATTCTCTCGTGACAGACCCGTCTCTATCTCATAAACGTGTTCATAATTCCCCTTTCCTACGAAATACTGCCCCTCGCTGTTGAAACTTTTATCGTAATTAAAACTTGCCGCCTCGCGAGCACCATAAAATCGCGACCTGCTATTTTTCTTGTCCTCATAAAAGTAAGGAGTTTTACCATCGGAACGGGCAAAAGCAAGTGCGTATATTATGGTGTCGGCAGCATCCATGTGATTTTCGAAGAGATAACTTGTAGAGGTTTCCTTACTCAGACGGGCAAAAGCAAGCCGAACAGAATCTACTGCAAGCTCAACATTCCGCCATCTCTTGGCTTTAAAGTTGTTATACATGTCAAGAGTCCGTTTTCTCTCTTCTTCGCTCATACTTTTATCAACATGCATCTCTTCTGTGCTTTCATCGAATGTAACCTGCCATCTATGTTGAACGCTACCCCCACTCAAGTTGAACTGTTGATGGGAAAAGCCTAAATCCAGTCCTTCCAGATACTTTTCCAACTGCTGAAGCTGTTTGTTGGGTTCCTGGCTAAACGCTGCGGCAGAAAAAACTGCCAGCAGGGTGATTGCTATTATTCTTTTCATGTTATTGAAGATTAACTTGTTTATCAATTAATTGAGCTACTTCCTGACGAACCTGTTCGCCCCGTGAGCGGATGTCCTGCATCTGTTCTGCTATGGCAAGGAACGGGTCCTTCATTTCAGGATTAATGGGTTGTACTTCTTCTGTGGGAGCTTCTTCAACGGCTTCTGCCTCTGCCAGCATAGGCTCTTCTATAGGTTCTTGGGGAACAACTCGCTTTCGCCGTGGGGCTTTATTGGGCTTTTCTGAAGGTGTTTCTACTCGAGTTTGAGCCTCAACCTTAACAGGCTCTTCCTTCACCACAGGCTGCTGTTCATTAGTCATTGGCTCCTCTAAAGCGAGTGGCAACTGCTCCTCCGTCGATTTTGGTGGAGCCAAGAAAATAACAACAAAGCCAACCAAACAAGCGGCGGCAACAAGAGAGACCCACCTCCAACCCCTCCCGTGATGGAGGGGAGTCTTTTTCTTAAGACAATCGTGCTCCTCGAGGCTTTTAATTACCTTTTCATTCAGGCCCTCAGGCATAGGTGGCAGTTGCTGTTCATGCCTGTTGACGGCTTGGCGAAGATTGATATCGTTCTTTATATCATTCATAGGTCAGAGTGTTTTGATGATTCTGTAAAGTTTCTTGCGTATGCGACTCAACTGAGAGCCAACGGTAGAGGGAATGGAGCCTATGATATAGGCAATATCGGCAAGGCTCTTTTCTTCGTAGTAGAACATGCTTATGACGGCCTGCTCATGTGGCGGAAGAAGGGATAAGGCCTGCTCCAGAAGCGCTATGATATGCTCGTCTTGTGGCGCATCATCAGGGGCTTCAAAGGAATCGGAGCCCAGTTCACGGTCGTCCATATATATAATGTTAGGCTTTCGGCTTCGCAGGAAGTTGAGCGACTCGTTATAGGCAATCTTGCTGAGCCAGGTACTGAGCGACGCTTGCTTGGGGTTGTAGCTCTTGATGCCCCGTAGTGCCTTAACAAACACGTCCTGATAAACCTCCTCGGCATCCTCGCGCTGGGTGATGATGCGCTGCAACATTCTGAAGACAGCCGGCCCGTAGTCCGTAAGTAGCTTCTGGCAGGCAGCGGGCTTTTGTTGCTGCAGGTCTTGAATCAGTGTGTTTGTTTCTTTCTCCATTTTTACTGTTCTCTACCTATATATACACAAGAAACGGAAAAATATTGCAACGGAGCCCAACTTTTTTCAGAAAAAACAACAGAAAGAAATAAGCAAACCTCGGCAGCATCATCTTTATTATCTCGTTAGCTTAAAAAGAAACGCCCTCATCTTCAAGGAGAGAGGGCGTTGCCATTTTCTTATTGTTTCACCTAATATGCGTGGTCAGAGTTTATTTCGTCCAAGGTAAGCTCCTTCTTGTCAATAGCGTGCCAAGCATAGATGATGTAGGCCAAAACGAAGGGGATGAGCAGACTGACGTAGAACATGGTGCGCAGGGTGAACTCGCTGCTGCTGGAGTTCTGCATGGTCAGGGACGACTGCAGGTCGGCCGTTGAGGGATAGTAAGCGGTATTGTTCCAGGCCGTCAGCAGGAGCAGGACAGTTACCGTAACCACCGCTCCAAACCCCACAACCCAGAAGCCTCGCTTGTATTCCTTATGTGTCAATGACCACAGGATGCCAAAGAGTACAAATACTACGCCTATAAGTAGCACCACTAGCAGGGGCCACATGGTAAGGAGATTATGCAAGTATTTATAAGGCTCCATGAACACAACGCTCGTTGCAGGATCTACTGCATAGCCTTCACAAGTAAGGATGTGCCCTAAGAAAGCCAAGAACAAGCCCAAGAACAAGATGGTACTGGTCCACAGAGGGCGGATAATGCGGTTGTGATTATCGAACTGGGCATCCTCTACCTGTTTATGGATGTACAGGCAACCTAAGATACGAGCCAAAAAGACTACGGCCAGACCTAAAACGAAAACCCAGGGATTGAGGAGTGCATCAAGGCCGTGGGAGGTATTGGCCCAACTGCTCGTCAACATAGCTCCGTCTTTCTCAACAATGAAGTTTGAGCCCGTGAAGAATGTGGCTACAGCACCACCCAATAATAAAGGGCCCAGAATGCCATTCAAAACCAACAGCCACTGGAAGGTTTTGGCACCAAGTAAGTTACCCATCTTATTTTGGAACTCGTAACTCACAGCTTGCAACACGAACGAGAAGAGAATAATCATCCACAGCCAATAAGCGCCTCCAAAACTGGTGGAATAGAACAGAGGATAAGAGGCAAAGAATGCTCCACCAAAAGTTACAAGGGTGGTAAAGGTGAATTCCCACTTGCGACCCGTGGAGTTGACAATCAGTCGACGCTCATCAGGGGTACGACCCAGCGAGAAGATAAGCGTATTGGCTCCCTGCACAAACATCAGGAATACAAGCAGAGCTGCCAGTAGTGCTACTACAAAGCACCAGTAATGTTGAAGAAAAATGTATGTCATAATTCCGGTCCTTTCTTGATTGATTTACACATAATGCTAATCTCAACGGCCAAGAGGGTCGTAAAGAGAATGAGGAAAAGGAAAAAGGTAATCATTACTGCCGATGAACCCAACTGACTGACACCCACCCATGTAGGCAGCATATCCTGAATGGTCCAAGGCTGACGACCAAACTCAGCAACCAGCCAACCGGCTTCACTGACAATGTAGGAAATAGGGATGCAAGCAATGCTGACCCAATAAACCCATGCCTTGGGCTTCCATAATATAATAAGAAATAGCAGTATAAACAGGCAACCGCCTCCTACCATTACACGGAAGGCGTAGAAGCAGACGGGGATGTAAGGCACCACCTGAGCGCGGTCCTGCACAAATCCGTAACCGAAGTAGGATATATCAGAGTTTAGAGTTGAGAGTGTAGAGTTTAGAGTAGCTGTATCAGACATTGCGGCAGTAAATTTTTCACTGTTCACTTTTCCCTTTTCACTTAACTTACGGTATTCTGCAAGTGCGGCAATTGCAGCTCGTCCGCGTTCAATCTTCTCTTCCAATGAAGGTTCTTGTGTACCATCGGGCTTGGTGTAACCATCCAGAATGTCACGAATGCCGGGCACATAGCCATTCATATCGTTGGTGGCAAGGAACGAAAGAGCATAAGGAACAGCCAGTTTCAGCGGAGCCTCATCCTGTGTCTCATAATCGGGTTGTGCAAAGGGATTGATGCCTGCAATGAGGGTCAGGGATTGGTCTGTTCCTCCTTTGTAAAGTGCTTCCATAGCAGCCAATTTCATAGGCTGCGTCTGAGCTACGGTATAAGCAGAATGGTGGCCGGAAAGCATTATTATGGCAGAAGAGATAAGTCCAAACACAGCACCTATCCTAAGGCTCTTGCGGGCAAACTCCAAGTGGCGCTGCTTCAGCAAGTACCAACTGCTAACGCCCACTACGAATACGGCTCCTAACACCCAAGCCGACAAGACGGTATGCACAAACTTATCCACAGCCACAGGCGAAAGGGCCACTTCTGCAAAGCTGGTCATTTCGTTGCGCATGGTTTCGGGATTGAACGCCTGCCCCACAGGGTGCTGCATCCAAGAGTTGGCGACCAAAATCCACCAAGCCGAGATGGTTGCTCCCAAGCCTGTGAGCCAAGTGGAAGCCAAATGGAAGCCCTTGCTAACCTTGTTCCAACCAAAGAACATCACGGCCACAAAGGTACTCTCCATAAAGAAGGCCACAATACCCTCTACCGCTAAAGGAGCGCCAAAGATGTCACCCACCAGATAGCTGTAGTTGCTCCAGTTAGTACCGAACTCAAACTCCAGAATAAGACCCGTAGCAATACCCATAGCAAAGTTGATACCAAAAAGTCGTTGCCAAAACTTGGCGGTCTGCTTCCAGAACTCCTGTCCCGTACGATAATACTGAGTCTCCATAATGCCCATGACTACAGCCAATCCGAGGGTCAAGGGAACAAACAGCCAATGGTAAATGGCAGTGAGGGCGAACTGAGCTCTTGCCCAATCCACCGCTGCAAGATCGATGTTTAATAAGTGAATCATGTTTTCTGGTAAAGTTTAAAGGTTATAGTTTAATGTTTAAAGTTAGTTTAAGAAGTTTTAATTATCAATTGTCAATTCCCTAAAAACAAACTCCGCTTCTTTTCCCTCCTCAGTATGCTCCTTTATGTAGTTAGGAAAGAAGAAGATCTTCAGAATGACAAAAATGATGAACAGCTTGATGAATATGACTGCCCATAACGTCCGCCCCAGCGTCATACTGCAGAACCCGTCATAGTACAAATGCCATATGTTTCGTAACCACTTCATTAACAATTCTCCGCCAATGGTTTATATTGGTTTTAGATAATGTTCTTATATATTTCGGCCTTAAAAATAACAACTTTTATCTATACGGCAAAGAAAAACTGGTTTCTTTTTCGCACTCTTATGGAGAAATGCCAACGAAGAATGGCAACAACAAAAGAAATCACAAAATTAGAGGAACATGACCAGAAGTGGAATGGTAAGCAAGGAAAGGAGCGTTGTGAAGAAAGTAACTTCGGTAATGAATGTGGTGTCCTTGCCGTAACGCAGGCAAAGAATAGTGCCGTAGGTAGCCACAGGCATAGCAATAACCACGGTGTTGATGTCCACCACAAAAGACGAGAATCCAATGGCACCACATATATAGTAGATAGCCAACGGCAGTACGGCAAGACGCAAGAATGTGGTAGCGTAAACTGTGCGGTTACCTAGCATGACACGCAACGGCAGATGTGACATAGAGGAGCCTATGATAAGTAAGGCGGCAGGTACGGTAATATTACCAATCATGGTGAGTGGTTGGCTGATAAAAGCTGGTATATTTTCTATCTTCAGAGCAACAATAAGCATTGATAAGTAGGCCGCTAACATGGGGGTGCTGTAAAGTACTTTCTTTTGAAAACGTGTTCCTTCTACCTCATTCTTCCCTGTGACAAGCATGGTGCCAACGGTAAAGACAACAAAGGTGTTGACAACGTTGAGCACAGCAGCATAGAATATCGCCTCATGTCCGAAAATTGAAGCCACCACGGGATAGCCCATAAAACCCACGTTGCCAAACATCAGTGCAAAGCCTACTACACCCTCATCATCCTTACGTCGCGTCAAATAGCGAGGGAGCCACAAAGCAATACCCGTTAAAATAGCGTAAGTCAGGGCGCTAATGCCCAGCAGCGGCAGAATGAGCGCACGATTGGGCAGCTCACCCGTCATGGCAGATGACAAGATAAGCGCTGGACAGGTCACATCAATGACCAGTTTCGACAATCGCTTGTCGAACGTTCCGCCCATGTATCCCAACTTGCCTGCAGCGTAGCCTACAACAACGATGGCAAGAAGTGTCACCATTACTTCAAACATGGGTGCAAAGGTAAGGGAATTTGTCTGATTAGCAAAGGATTTAAGATTATTTCTTAACCAAAAAAGTCCCGCAAGCCAATTGACTCGCAGGACTTTTTGCGCTTCAGGATGGGCTTGAACCAACGACCCCATGATTAACAGTCATGTGCTCTAACCAACTGAGCTACTGAAGCAATATGCATTCGCTAAAATTCCTCTGTTTTGCGCTTCAGGATGGGCTTGAACCAACGACCCCATGATTAACAGTCATGTGCTCTAACCAACTGAGCTACTGAAGCAATATTAAAGTTTTTATTGCAAATGCGGTGCAAAAGTATAGCATTTTTTGGAATTATGCAATATCTTTGCAAAAAAAATGAAGCAAATGAAGAAAATAATTGGTATTGGTAATGCATTAGTGGACGTCTTGGTGCAGATGGATGATGATATTCTGCTAACGCAATTACACCTTCCGAAAGGCGGCATGCAACTCATTGATGAACAACAACAGCAGGCACTGAATCATAGCATGCAACCCCTGCACCCTAAAAAGGCAACAGGGGGCTCTGCCGGTAACACAATCCTGGCCTTGGCCAATCTGGGTACGAAGCCTGGCTTTATTGGTAAGGTGGGTAAGGACGAAATGGGAATCTTCTATGCAGAAAACTGCAAACATACAGGCATAGAGGCTCAACTTACAACATGCGAGACGCACACAGGAGTAGCTAACACCTTTATCTCGAAAGACGGAGAACGCACCTTTGGCACCTACCTAGGAGCAGCCGCTATGATGCAGGCTTGCGAGATAACAGCGGAGATGTTCAAAGGGTACGACTTGCTGCACATCGAGGGATATTTGGTACAGAACCACGAGCTGATAGAGAAAATATGCCGGACTTCCAAACAAGAAGGACTAACACTGAGCATCGACCTGGCCAGCTACAACGTGATACAAGCCGACTATTCCTTCTTCCGCCATCTGGTAGAAGATTACATTGACATCGTCTTTGCCAACGAAGAAGAGTGTACGGCCTTCACAGGTACAACAGATCCGCACGAAGGCCTGAAAGGCATTGCACAACTTTGCGAACTGGCTATTGTAAAACTGGGCAGCAAAGGGTCTATAGCCATGTGGGGAGACTCATCGGACCAATACGGGAAGGAGGCTTTTGCTCCTGCGCAAAAAGTTAGCGTTGTCGATACCACAGCCGCAGGCGACTTCTTTGCCGCCGGATTCCTGTACAGCCTATGTAAGGGAGACACATTAGAGACATGTCTGCAAACAGGCACCTTGCTTTCCAGCAAAGTGATTCAGGTTATAGGAACACGACTCTCGGACAAGACATGGAAAGAAATTCGCTCCTCGATAAAGTAACGAGGAGCGAATCTATTAAATCCTTAAACCTTTTAACTCTTGAATCCTTAAACTTTTTGAACTCTTAAACTCTTACCTCCTCACTTCCTTACCAGCATCTTTTTCTGCTGATAGATGTAAAGTCCGTCGTTCAATTGTGCAATCTGACGGCGAGAGGCGTCCTTCATCACAAGTTTGCCATCTACCGAATAAACATCGGAATTTATACTTGCCTGAGCTTCGGGAACCTCCTCTACCCCGTCTACAATATCATCTTTGGTAATATGTGCGGGGAACATAAGCATGAGAGCAGGCATGCCGCTTCCTCCGTAAGCCTCAACAACATCGGAATCGGAAGTCTTGTTCATAAAGTTACCTGCCTGAAGACCACGCACAGGGTCGCGATTGTCCCAAGCCTTCTGCATGTTACGCTGTATATAAGTAAGGTATGTAGTCTGACCCAAATCGTAAACCACCATAGGAAGATATTGTGCAAAGATGGCTGCATAAACACCTTGCTCGTAACCATTCTCATAGTTGAGAATCTTGCTTCCATTAACCATGCTATTGAAGACATAGCGGGTTCCAACTATGGCATTGGTCCGATACTTGGCCAAACCGGTAAGTTTATAGAGCAGACAACTGGCGCCGATATAGGTGGCCTGATTGTAGAGATGGTCTTTATACTCTGCGGCACCACCATGAATACCGTCAGCCACACGTCCGTTTGAAGGAGCCAGTGTCTTGCTTGCCCAGTCGTATATCTCTATGGCCTTCTCTAAGTACCACTCCTTGGTCTGACGGGTAGGACGGGCTGCCGTTTGAGGCGTTCTGCCCTCGGGAACCAACTGATGCAACAGACAAGCTGCAATGACGGTAGGAAAGTTAATGCATGCCGAGCGGAAATCGCCTGGCTGATGAGGATTGGCCTTTGCTATAGGCTGCCACTCCCAAAACATTCCCCCACCATACTTGCCACTGAAACGGGCTGGGTCGGCATAGGAACCGTCATCGCCAACAGTAGCACTTCCGTACCAGACACGACAGAAACTCCTTTCGGAGTAAGTCAGGTACTCTGTTTTACCAAAGGTCTGATAGGCACGAGCCAAGGCACACGTCCACCACATAATATCGTCGTAGACAAACCATCCGTTATTGGTGTTGGAGTTGTTGAAGTCAAAGTTCACATAGTGAGACTTCTCTCCGGCATACATCTTATCGTGCAATGATTTGTACTTCTTCATCAACACTTCATTGCCCTCTGTCTTGGCCCGATTGTAGGCATTGATAACCATATCGTAAAATATGGCCTGACACCAGATGGCTGCAGCACAACCGGACATGTCGTTATCGCGGGATCCATTACCACGATGGTCTGCGGCGTTCTGCTCTGTATCAGCCTTATAGATGTTACGCGACTTATCTAACAGGGCGGCATTGAAATCATCATACGCCTTCCATTGCATGGAGTCTGTAATGGTGAATGTCTGTGCCGATAAACTGCAGACACAAAGCATCGCACAGAATATGATTAATATCTTTTTCATGAGAAAGAGAATTTACTTCTTTGATTTCTTCCTACCCTTCTGAGCGGCAGGCTTATACTCCTTGCTGAAAGAATAGGGTGCAGCCTCGGCTGTTGTTCCACGATTCTCGTTGGCCTTTGCACCCATGACATAATCCATTCTCGCACCCTTAACAAGGTCGGCATGATTCACATAGTTTACAGCATGTTCTACGCCGTTCATGGTGAGCTTCTGCACGAAGCGGTTCTCGTCGCTGTTATCAGGAGCCGTAACAACGACATCCTTGCCGTTCTCGAGGTGTAAAGTCATCTTCTTGAAATAGGGAGCACCCAGCACATACTGGTTAGAGCCAGGACATACGGGATAGAAGCCCATAGCTGTGAAGATGTACCAGGCAGAAGTCTGACCATTATCCTCGTCGCCGCAATAGCCATCGGCATGAGCATTGTACATGCGGTTCATGGTCTCGCGCAACCAATACTGGGTCTTCCAAGGCTGTCCGCTGTAGTTGTACATATAAATCATGTGCTGGATGGGTTGGTTACCATGAGCATAGTTACCCATGTTCATGATCTGCATCTCACGAATCTCGTGGATAACACCGCCGTAGTAGCTTTCATCGAAAATGGGAGGAAGAATGAACACACTGTCTAACATCTGATTGAAGGTGTCCTTACCACCCATCAGGTCGATGAGTCCCTGAGGATCATGGAACACACTCCATGAGTAATGCCAGCTGTTACCCTCGGTAAAAGCATCACCCCACTTGAAGGGATTGAAGCTGGGAGCCCACTCACCATTAGCCAACTTACCACGCATCAAGTTGTACTCCTTATCAAAGAGGTTCTTGTAGTTCATGGCATGCTCGGCGTATACACTAATCTCCTTCTCGGGCTTGCCCAAGGCCTGTCCCAACTTGTAGATGCTCCAGTCGTCGAAAGCATACTCAAGGGTGCGGGCAGCACTCTCGTTGATACTGTCGTAAGGAACATAACCTAATTTGTTGTAGGCCTGCCACTGCTTACGTCCGCTGGTGGTACGAGGCAGGTCGGCATTAGCACCATGCTTAACAGCCTCCCAGAGAGTCTCGATATCATAACCGCGAACGCCCTTCAGGTAAGCATCAGCAACGACAGATGCTGAATTGTTACCGACCATACAGGCACGATGTCCGGGAGCACTCCACTCAGGCAGGAAGCCACTCTCCTTATAGGCATTGGCCCACCCCTCCTGCATCTTCTGGCTCATAGAGGGCCACATCAGATTAACCAAGGGGAACAAAGCGCGGAAAGTATCCCAGAAACCAGTATCGGCAAAAAGATAGCCAGGCAACGTCTCGCCATTATAAGGACTGTAATGAACAACCTCGCCCTTGGCATTGATTTCATAGAAGCTTCGGGGGAAGAGCACGCTACGATAAAGACAGCTATAGAAAGTGCGCAGGCGGTCAACGTCGCTATCATCCTGAACATCGATGGTAGAAAGCACCTTGTTCCACTCCTGTCGGCCCTCTTCGCTTACCTGCTCCAAAGTCTTGTTACCCAACTCTTTCAGGTTTTGCTCTGCCTGCTCAATACTGATGAAAGAACTGGCGACACGAACGTTCACCTGCTCGCCACGCTTGGTAGTGAAACCGACAACACCTTGTGCATGCTTGCTGGTTGTCTCCAGTGCCGACTTATTCTCCTTACCCTCATCGCAAATGGCAGTAATGGTGAAAGGACGGTCGAACTGCAACACAAAATAATTCTTGAAGTTGCGGGGAACACCACCGCTGTTACGTGTGGTATAACCTACAATCTTATTCTCACCGGGGATTATCTTCACGTAAGAGCCTTTGTCAAAAGCATCCACTACCAGATAACTCTTACCTGCGGGATAGGTGAAACGGAAAATAGCAGCACGACTGGTGGGAGCCACCTCGGTTACAATATCGTAATCTGCCAGATAAACCTTATAATAATGTGGTTTGCTCACCTCTGCCTTATGCGAGAACCAACTGGCTCGCTTGTCCTCGTTGAAGATATAATCCTCACCGCACTCAGGCATAATATTGAACATGCCGTAGTCGTTCATCCAAGGGCTGGGCTGATGGGTCTGTTTGAAACCGCGAATTTTCTCAGCATCATAAGTATAACACCATCCGTTACCCATCTTACCCGTCTGAGGAGTCCAGAAGTTCATTCCCCAAGGAAGGGCAATGGCTGGATATGTGTTTCCTGTGGATAGGCCTCCTGTAGAATGCGAACCTACTAAGGGATTGACATACTGAACAGGGTCATTAATTGCAAATGCGCTAATGCTCGTCAGGAACATGGCACATACAGCAAAAAATACATTCTTTTTCACTTTTCTAAATGTTTTGAGTTGGTTAATGTCTATAGTTCTCTTTGTCTCTTGATAGTTGGTTTATAGACGAGCAAAGGAGGGACACGGCCCTCCTGCTCAGTTCTATGTTGTTTGCTTAGAATTCCTTAATCTTAACATTCTTGAACCAAACCTCATTGCCATGATCCTGCAAGAGGATGCGTCCGTCGCGATTTCCGAAATCCTTCCAGTTCTTATACTTGCTGTAAGCAACCAGTGCATTCCACTCCTGGGTGTTACGTTCGTACTCCAACAACTTAACACCATTCAGCCAATGCTCTACGTGATTATCCTTAACGATAACAGTAGCGGTGTTCCAAGCGGTAATGTCAAAGGGTTTGTTCTCAGGAGCAGGAATCAGGTCGTACAAAGAGCCTAATCTGCGGTTACCCTTAACGCCCAGTTTAGCATCGGGGTGACGCAGGTCGTCAAGAATCTGGAACTCACATCCAATAGCACTACCCTCGCCCTGGTTCATGTCGGGGTCTACGAAGTACTTGATGCCGCTGTTAGCACCCTCGGTAATCTTGAAGTCAACCTTCAGTATAAAGTTGTGGTAGCTCTTATTGGTAACAATGTCACCACCATTGCCACTCTCGGCGCCATTGGCAGCCTCCACCTTCAGCACACCGTCCTCGATACGCCATCCCTTTGTGGGGAATGTGGTAAGTTTAGCGCCACGCCATCCTTCAGTAGTCTTACCGTCCCAAAGAAGTTTCCAGCCATCGCGCTTTTCTTGCTCTGTAAGTACATTGTCTGTTGTAGGAACAGGAGCAGGAGTCTCTGTTACAACCTTTTTCTTTGCAGCTACGGGCAGTACTGCCAGCATAGCCATTGCTAAAATTATCTTCTTCATTGTTTTGTTTTTTATAAAGTCAATGCCTAAGGTCTTATTTAATCTATCTTATAAAACTCTTCCCAACCACGACGAGGAGGCATACCGGAAAGCATGGCATTAGCAAACTCGTTGTTGGTGAATTTCTTGGTGCGAGGATCGAAGAACAACTGTGTATTCAGGCGCTGAGCAATAACACCCAGGCAGAATACCTGACACAGCACACCCGCGATCTGGAAGGGAGAACGGGTCTTCTCTGTTCCCTGACATGCACGCAGGAAGTTAACGTAATGATTGCTGGGACTCTTGGGAACAACAGGCAGTTTACTCTTCATCTCCTCGGCCTTTTCCTTAGGAATAATCTCCAACGTACTTCCGTGACTTGCACCCTTGAAGGTCAGGTCACGACCGTAGATAATCTTACCAGGGTTCAACTTCAGTTTAGTATACTCACCCTGACCGCTTGCAGGAATTCCTTCTGCCAGTTTGCTCTCACCGTAACCTTCTGGCAATGGGGGCTGGTTGTCTGTTCCGTCATACCAGAACACATCACAAGGAGGCATATTGCCACGAGCGCCGAAACGGAACTGGATGGTACTGCTGAAGGGATAGAAGAATTCGTTATGGTTCTTTGCATACAGCATGTTAATCTCATAAGGCAGACCTAACTGCAGGAACTCATGAGCAGTATCCAGCAAATGTGCGCCCCAGTCGCCCAAGGCACCCATACCAAAGTCATACCAGCTACGCCAATCACCCTGATGATAAAGCTTGCTGAAATTGTGGTAGCGGACACCACCATGCCATGTATCGTAGTCCATACCTTCGGGAATGGGATCGCCCTCGGGCATCTTGGTCATGTTCCAGTCATATTTATGCCAACGACGGTCGTTGTTCATGTGGGCAACTACCTTGGTAACATCCTTGATGATACCAGCTTCCATCCAAGCCTTGAACTGGAAGTAGTTACCTTCTGAGTGACCCTGATTACCAACCTGGGTGGCAAGCTCGGGATGACGGTTTGCCATCTCTATCAGGATTTCACCTTCTTGGAAAGTACGGATTAGAGGCTTTTCACAATATACATGTTTTCCATGCTTCATAGCAGCCATACATACAAAGAAATGTGTATGGTCAGGAACGCTTACTGCTACAGCATCGAAATGATCAGAATACTCGTCAAAGAGTTTACGGAAGTCTGTGTAACGCTTTGCATTGGGATACATGTTCAACACCTTCTGGCACTGCTTACCTTGCAGGTCCACGTCGCAGAGCGCAACAACATCCACCATGTTTGTCTTAGCAAACTCGTCGATATTCTGCTGACCGCGATTACCTATACCAATATAAGCAATCTTTACCTTCTCGCTCTTAGGTGCTGCTGGAGCAGGCTGCGTTTTCTTTTTGGCAGCCAACAATTCAGTAGGGGCTAAGGTCAAACCTGCAGTTGCCAATCCCATACCTTTCAAAAAATCTCTTCTTGTAGACATAAATTAGGTTATTTAGAAAGTTTTGATTTGTTTCTGCCACAAATTTAGCAAAAATAATCATACGATTGAACAAAAACAAGCAAAAATTGCAAAAGGTTGCGCAAAATAATAGAAAATGACAGATTTTGGGCGGGAAGACAAGAGCGCTTTAGCCATTTTTCACCTTCTCGCAGCGTAACAGGACATGAGATTCGTCACTCATTGTTGTAGCGAACAAATAAATATCGCCTCCTTCACTCAGTTTCAGTTTTTTACGAAGTTCCTGAACTGAGGAAGGGAAGTTCCTGACTGTTAAATTCGCCTGCTTGACTCCAGACAAAAGAGTCTTTAGTCCTTGCTTGCCAAAATCACTCCTGCCAACAATATGGAAAGCTCTACCGGGAAAATCTTTTTTCAACTGGTCCGATGTGTAAAGATGGCTGAACGTATGCAGTTTCTCAATCTCATACCGCGAACAAAGAGCATCTTGCACTCCGGCTTTCAATATAGAGGCGTTAGGCTCGTAAAGAAAAGCTTTCTCTCGCTGGCTAATAACAGGGGCAGCCGACAAGTCTGATACCACAGTCACTTGCATCGTATCAGCAATGTTCACACAATAATAGCAGAGTGGTTTTTCCTGATGATGCATCACAAGTAACAGTTCCTTGCATTCGCCCCCTACGCTTACCACATGAATTTCACGTACAGAATGTAACTGCCGCAAGGCCTGCTGAATGTCAAACATAGGTGAGAGTTTGAGCATCACGATTTTTGCACGATTCAGTAAATCCTCTTGCAGGTTGATAATATTAGGCTGACAGTCTTCGAGCAACACAACCTTACGACCAACGTCATCACGACGGGCAGGATCGGCATATATTAAAGAGGTATTGTCTATTTCGGACAAGATGTCTTCGCACCTTGCATTCCGAATCACAGCATGGGTTAAACCTAATAATCCGAAATTATGCCGGGCCATCTCACAAAGCACCTCTTGACGCTCAATGTATACCGCTTCCCTGAATAAGGGAGCAAGGTAACTGAAGTCGACACCAAAGCCACCGGTTAAATCGACCATTTTATGTCTTCCGTCACCCACAAGGCGCTCTACCACTTGACTTTTGTAAAGCGCAGTCTTCTCACTGCTGCACTGCTCCATAGAGAGGCGTGGGGGATATATCAAGCCCTCTGTTTCTGCCCACTGAGGAATCTTTTTATGAGCCAATTGCCATGCCTCAATCTGCTGTAGGCAGAAAGCAATATCCACCCCATCTGGCACTTTCTTCAAGGCCAGCTTGCGAACATCATCTGTTTTATGCTGAGCTATGAATTCGGCGTTTGTCATTTTGCGCGATTAGAGGCTTGGGGTTAGAGATTAGAGAGCACAGCGGTAGCAAATTCTTCATTCTTCACTCTTCATTCTTCACTCAAAAGGTCTCCAAGACCTTTTTGGCCTTCACAGCATCCTGCTCCAATTGTTGACGAAGGGCATGAACAGAAGAGAAAGATTTCTCATCGCGAAGACGAGCAACAAGACTTAAAACAACTTTCTTACCATATAAATCCCCGTTGAAACCGAACAAGTTTGCCTCAACAGATATTTCATCGCCATTGTGTAGCGTGGGTCTGTTGCCTATGCATAACATTCCATTATAAGAACATTCATCCACAGATACCCTAACAGCATAAACACCACATGCGGGAAGAAGCTTGTCGGCAGGAACCTCAATATTTGCCGTAGGAAAACCTATATGTCGACCAACCTGATGACCTTTTATCACAATACCTTGCAACGAGTATTCATAGCCCAAAAGACGATTAGCCTGTCTCAAATCACCTGAAGCCAAATAACGCCTGATAAAACTGCTGCTAACCTTCTCATCTTCCAGTTCATGAGCTTGGACCACATCTATACCAGCCAGCCTCCCCCACTCCACATATTCATGGAACGTTCCGCCTCCGTTGCCGAAATGATGATCATATCCCATCACCAATGTTTGTACATTCATTTGGGCACTTAACACCTGTTGCATAAAAGCCAAAGCTGACAGTCGACTCAACTCTTCCGTAAACGGAAGCACCTCTAACCTATCAATGCCACAAGCCATTAACAAGGTCTTTTTCTCTTCAAGCGTTGACAATAAGTGGGGAACGTAATCGGCATGAAGAACCTGGCGAGGATGTTGGTCGAAAGTAATGAGCATAGAGGATTGGCCCAATTTCTGGGCAATCTGACAAACTTGATTTATCAGGCACTGGTGTCCGCGATGTACACCATCGAAAAAACCTATTGTCGCAACGTACCTCTTCATCTTTACAAGCTGCAAAATTAGGTAAATATACTTTGCTGACCAAATTTTTTCACTTCACATTTGGATAATTCAGCAGAAATCTCTACTTTTGCACCCGCAAACCAAGACTATGGTTTATTGGACTTGTAGCTCAGTCGGTTAGAGCAACAGACTCATAATCTGGAGGTCCCAGGTTCAAGCCCTGGCTGGTCCACACTGAAAATCAGCAACTTACAAAATTCTCGAGTTGCTGATTTTTCGTTTTGCGAAAACAATGCGAAAACAATCGGTTTGAGTTCGACACCATTTTAAGCAAGTTTTTGCAATCTTGTGAGACTGCGAAAACATAATGTATGGGAGCGATTGGAGCCATACTGCAGACCATCATTTTCCCGAAAAGTATTCTCTTGCCAAATCAATAGCCTTTAGTCGAAGATCTTCCTCCTCCCATTTTAGGGTAGCATATACACCATCGGCCAGCCAGAGGGTCATCAACTCCTTCTCGCTGACTTGATACAGCTCAGCCAACTTGGGAACCATGTCACGCCTAACTCGTCGTGCTCCAAGCTCCATCTTGCTGTACATGGGCTTATCGGTTTCCAGCAACTCAGCCAACTGGCGTTGCTTTAACCCGTGTTCCAATCTCATTTCCTTTATCTTGCGGCCAAACAGACCATATATTCTCTTGTCCTTCATATCTATTCTATTATTTTACTTTATTCTGAGAAATCTTATTGTAAAGTGCTACACCTTTGACCGTCAAAAGGTATTTTTGTCTTGGATGCCAAGGTGAGTTAAATAACTTTTTATTCTAATTGTTTTCTATATATAGAATCTAAAGTTTGTCCATCCTTGTCTTTCCATACAAGCCAACCATTATTGCTGCTACCTATACAGAAGTCGGCAGCTGTACTTGGGCTGGAGAATGTTTTGTCGGATTCCAATAATAATATGTCTCCATTTGCAGATGTATATTCCGAAAGTAGTTTCTCACGTTTCTCTTTCCATGTAAACGATGGAACAGACGATTTGGCGACAATACTACCCTTTAAAACAGTGAATCCGTTGGCATCATAGAAACCTCTGGCATCACAACCACGTCCCTTTGTATAGAACAGATGTTCCTCCTTTGGCTTTGCTACATCAAAGATATTGCAACCAATAAAGGATGTGAGGAACTTCACATCTTCAAAGAACCCTTCCATATCATCCTTCCTGTACTCAGGTAGGTTGGGAGCTTTTGGTGTCTGTTTGTTCTCGTTCAACACGAAAGTGTTTGAAGCCTTTGCTTCTGCGATTGCTCGATGCTCTAAGTATTGCACATCAGCCTTTGTCATGGCAGCATCCTTGGAGATAAACAGCAGCGCCTTTTGCCAAAACGTTTTCTTGCTATCGTGGTCTTTAACGCGTTCACGAAAGTTCTCCGTCTCACCAATGTAAGCCTTTGGCTTTGTTGTTTCATCCTCACCCAACAAGATATAAAATGCAGGTGTCTGCAACTCCTGTCGCTCATTCAGAATAGAAAGATTAGAACGAGGAATCACATACATCTGGCAAATCTTATTGCTGATGAACACATACTGAGTCCCTTTAGGATCTCCATCAATCAAATATGTTGTTACTGTTTTGCCCATAATTATCTTATTTTATCTAACACCTCATTAATATTATCTCGGCCTTCTATATACTTCCGTGTAGATGGAATATATGCAAGTTCATCCATGCCTCCAGTATAAAAGAGAATCATGTCAATAACCAATCCTCTCCAAAAGAGTGAATCATTTTCCTTTTTGACGGATACTGAAATATGCCCTAAGTCCAATTCCTCATTGGGATATATTGCCTCTTCTGAGGATACTCCCAATTTAAGTCTATTCCTGTTTATTGCTGTATACGAGAATTTTGAATTCTCAGGCTTTTGTTCTATATCGCAGAAACGAAAATTATTTATGTAGAAATTAAGTTTGTACGAATTACATGGTTGCTTACCTTCATTTATAATTTTGGCTGTTAATTGATATTCGCACCTAGATTCTGTTTCATAAATGCGGACAAACGTACAACCATCAATCTTTATTTTAGGAATGAAAATCCTATTATACAAATCTTTGACCTCATAATCCTCCATTGGTTCAGACTTGAAATTAAATCTCTTATAGTAACGTTTGTCCCGTGCCATGTGAGGTGCATTCCCACTTCTGGGAATTTTCACCACATATATAGACTTTCTCAAATCTCCAATTCTTATTGGATATATTTTTAAGTTATCTATTCTCGGCTGAATCAGTTGTATTACATTTTCTAACCACTCTTTCGTATAAATTCTACCATCAATAGGACTAATTTCTTTGGGCCTATGATCCTCTTCGGATATTCCATAGACAATAATACCACCATCAGAATTAGCAAACGCAGAAATATCTTTTGTTATTTCGTTGCGTTTTTTTCATCTTTTTTGTCTAAAGCACCTGCCGCTTTATAATCAAGGTGTATATTCTCTTCAACCTCATTTGTAATGAGATTGTTGATGTCTTCTATTGTATATGCATTTTTTATATAAAAGTCCATATCTTTATCTTATTTCCTTAGTTCTCTTATTTTATCTAGCAACTCAAAAATCGGTCTAAAACCTTCGAAATCACTTGCCGCAAAAGACTTTGCATTATTTGCTAAAATAATTTTGGATTTATTCTTAAGGTCATCCGCTATAGTGTCAATGGACAATCCTACAAAATAGCCTTTTTTATCGTCTAATGCTGTACTGAATGCTTCTTCATATTTTGAAGCATCATAGCAATTTTCAATAGTAAAATCCTTGTCTGTATAACCACTTGGCTTGGGTAACAAGAAAGCATAAAAGGATGTTGAAGGAACGCCATCTTTATACTTCACATGCTTTATTTTCTCTTCCGTCTTCTCCTTCTCGAAACCACTTCCGATATCTTTAATACCTGCAGAGTCGTTGTCAAAAATGCCAACGAACTGTTTCTCCCACTTTATTTCTGAGCATGACATTCCTATCAGTACCTCCCTTATGTGTTCAGAACTATTCATCGAAAAAATATCAAAGTCCAAATGAGGATAATACGTTCTTAAATGTTTGTAGGCTTCTTCAATATGGATCTTGTCAGTCTTTCCTTCTACTAACAAGGTCATGGGCTTATTTGAAGCCAAGAACATATTTTGTTCTAGTGTATTCCACATTCCATCTGTAATAGCAGAGACTAACTTCGCCTTCTCATTATCAATTATTATAGTATTTCCTTTTTCGTCCAAACCAAGTCCTTCAATATGTCCATCAAATTTCACTGCTAATGTTGGGGAATGTGTTGTAACGATATTCTCTCTATTTGTATACTTATCAAAAAGTTCTTTCAATTCTGCTTTCCTACTGATATGAACATGAGAATCTGGCTCATCAAAAAGCAATATGGAATTTTCGTTAGCCAGCACCTCAAGAATAGTTGTTATTAAAAGACTCTTTTTTTCACCTTCGCTTAAATCATCAATATAAACAGAAGCACCATTGTTTAGAATAATATCGTAAGAAATATCGGTAATAATTTTATCTTTTTCTGGCATTGTAGCCGCATACAATGTTTTGAAAAACTCTTGTTCCCTCATATAAGACATCCTTTTCTTCAATTCAAAAAGTGATAATGTCACTTTATCTGCTGACAAAACCGAAAAATCTTCAACCTTATTTAATTGTTTTATCATTTGAAGAACAGAATTATCTTTCCATTCCCTGATTTTCTTTACATTGTATCTGAATGAAATGTTCTTTATTTCTTTAATATTTAATTTGTCACAACAAAACTCTTTAATATCGGTATAGGTTTCAAAATCGAAAATGAATAAAGTCAGCAACGAAATGGAAAGATTATGCCGATTAATATACAGCATAGGTAATTCAGGGATAATCTCTGATTTCTTTATATTTGAGATATACTCTTTGTAATATGGCCAATAATAATTGTCCCAGAGACGCTGACTCTCTCCACTATAACATGCTATCACATTCTTTGGCAAAAAGTGTTTGCTCTCTTTATGAAATGCTGTTTTCGTATAAAAGGTTGTGCCTACCCTAAAGACATATTTAAACTTCGTGTAGCTTATTTCGATATCGTTTCCATTCAGTTCATAATTAATCGTATAATCAAAGATTGGCTTATGAAATCTATCTTTATATAATCCTGCAAAAATAGATGAGACCGCTTCTAGTATATTACTTTTCCCACAGCCATTCTTCCCAATAAGTACTGTTATGCCATTCTTTTCTTCAAAGTTAATAGCAATTTCTTTTATGTTCTTATATCCTCTAACACATAATGATTTTAATTTAAAGAAGGTACTAGCCATGATTATTCAAATATTTCGTTTTCAAATTCTTTTAATGCATCTTCACGTATAGATGTGGCTTTTTGCCTCAGTTGTTTTACCAAAGCCTTTTGTTCCTTGATGTGAGCTACCATTTCATTTTGGACATTCATTGGCGGAACAACTACATCATAATTGTTGATTTTGCCAGCATTGAGATTTGGTTGGTTGTTACCACTGGCCAGAGAACGTAAATCGTCATAGCGTCCCTGGAGGTAATACCAGAGATAATCAGTTGAAACAATATTGTTATCAATATTATGTAAAACAGCACATGCTTGATTGGTAGTTGCATCTATACCCAATTTTGCAGTTCTTCCTCTCGTATCTCCTTGTCCATACATGGCAATAATAAGAGAACCCTTTGGGTACAGTCTTGCAGAACTATTTGCAATAGCATCTTCAGTAATATGCTCTTTTGTTTCAAAGATCTCTTCGTTAAGAACCTCACCAGTCTTTATCCATGGTATACTTCCTTTGTAATACTGCGGACACGATCGAGATGGTGTTCCACCACTTCCCAATAGACATATATCCTTAATCTTAACTATTGGATATTTGAAAATATCCTTTTTTTGCTTCTTCTGGATGATGTCAACACCCCACTCAGCAACGTCTATGAAATGGACCAAATTCCAATATTTATACTTACCTTCCTGTTCCGTTAGGGCTTGTTTGGTCGTAGCACCTAAGATGTCTATAGTGTAATGCTTTATACCCTCTTCAATTTGAATGGCCTTTTGTTCCAACTCTTGCGCTTCATAAATGCAATCATTATATCTGCGAAGAAGTTCCTTTTGAATGGATAGTGTTGGAATTGGTATTTCTGTTTCAAGAAAATCTGTCGGTTTAACTCTTGCTTTTGAAATACCAGTTGCTTTTTTGTTAAGGATGGATTTGAAGCCGTTGCTTTGAATGACCATAACGAGATAATCACCAAGTACCTTAAACGAATCTATCTTATATACAGGATATTCAGAACTTACAGCAAACGGAATCGAATTTATGGGATGATAGTAAATACATCCATGTCTAACGTTTATTTTTGAATAAATTAGAGAATCGGAGTCTACCTTGTTAAGATTTCCTTTGAATGTATTAGTCTCACTTTTATCGCGCAAATACAATTTACCAGCAAAATTGATCTTTGAAATAATCTGCCAATTATTAGAAAGTATCTCTTCTTTTGAAATGGGCTCAATGGAGGGAGTCAATACTTCCTTCAACTTAACAGAATTATGGAACGATATCTGATTTTTCACATATCGCTTAACATCCCATAAAGATAATGCCTTGTAACTTATAAACTTTATAAAGTTATATGTACCAGAATGCATAATCATTACTTCTTTACGTTATAAAAAACCTCTGGCTCTGACAAAATATCGTCCGTCATTCTGTAGCGGAATGTATTACCGTCATCATCAGTTCTATATTTAACAGATTTGATAGGTACACCCCATAAATTGTTTTCAATACGATAGGGAGCAAACTCCTGAGCTAATGGTATAAGTTCATTTTCTATCTCAGCACCAGTTGAGCTAATTCCGGCTTTTTGAACTTCAGCAATTGGAATTTCATAGTCAAATTGTTCTTTGACTATTGACTTTATTTCTGCCTCCATTCTTTCTTGTATAGCTTTCAATTTAGCCCTACAAGCCTTTTTATCTTCCTTTGTCAGTGCATCTTTTCCTCTCAATTTTATTTTTTCTTCAAGTTCACTAACTTCATCCTCATATTTAGAGGAAACGCTCATTTGGGCTTGATGTGATATTTGTGAATACTCAAATGCTTCTTCCTCAGTAAACTTCTTGAAAAAAAGGAGACTTGGTTTTACTGTCGCTCCAGATGCGATAAAAACATCCTGAGGAATAGACACAATCAAGAGAATCTTGGCCTTTCCTTCCACGAAATCACGTGCCTTTTGTAGATTTGTGTTATTCAATACACCTTCAGGAAGAACAATACCCATTCTTCCGCCTGGCTTCAATAGATTTAGACAGCGCTCAATAAACAGAACTTCCGTTAAGCTACTGTCAATCTTATATAAGCTTAATAACGATTTCCCGACATTGTCATTAACCTGACTTAACGCTCTTTCGTATTCCTCTTTACCATACCGCTCTTTATAATCTTCTATTTTGGCTTCATCTGTAAATCTGTCTGCCTCTGATATTTTCAAGTCCTTTTCAACTCTTGCTCCAAAAGGTGGATTAGTTAAAATAACATCGAAACGATTCTCAAAGATACCATTCACGTTGAGCAAGCCATCATGATGATGTACACCACCATGACCGTCACCATGCATAATCATATTCATCTTGGCAGTACGTGCCATGCGTGGATTTGCATCTGTGCCATATATGCAGTCAAAGGAAAGAGAACGTAACCGCCCCTTTTCATTGTTGATATTTAGCTCCTCGTTCAGATATGAGAAAGTCTGGGCGACTTCGGATTCAACCTCTTGTTTCTGTTTGTCAGACATCTTATCGTAGTCATCACCATAGAACTGTGCTTTGATATCCTCTTTCTGTTGCTCGATGTCTTTTTCTATCTTTTCACGAACATATTCAAAAGCCTTTATCAAGAATCCACCGCTACCACAACACGGGTCACATACCAATTCTCCTTCTTGCGGGTCTAGAACTGATACCATGAAATCCACAATTGTACGAGGGGTAAAGAACTGCCCCAACTCACCCCTAAATGTTTTACCAAGGAATTTTTCAAAGGCAATACCTTTCACATCGTCTGAAGTCGTAGAAAGGTTATAAATCTCTAATTCTTTTACAATCTGTTCAAAACTGTTTTCACGGATTTCTATTTTAGCATTATCATCAAAAAGATGGTCATGTACGAATTCCTGTTTTGTTAGATCAAAGAGATGTTGATAAAAAGGCTTCTCGTCTTTTATGTTCATTTCCTTATTGTATGCCTCACGACTCTTCTTTAAGGCAGTAAAGCGATAAGCAGAGAAGATTTGTGAGTCGGAATTGCTACGTTCATAACGTATCTTTATGAAAAGAATCTTGCTTATTTCATCAAAAGCCGCTTCTGGAGACAATTTATCATTATTACGAATGATATTGTGACATTTGAACAGAAGCTTAGAAAACTCATCACGTGTAAATGCCTTTGTCTGCTTCAATAATTTATCAATTTCTTTTTGGTTGTTGGCTTTTGAAGCATTTGGAATATCGACTATTTCATCAAGTTTGTCCGGAATTTGCCCTTTGATAATCTTGAAGATACGAGTTTCTTTCAAATTTGTGGTTACAAAAAAATCTGCATGAGCCCATGACGCATAGTTCATACCTTGATAATAGTCTTCCTTGCGTATTGTAACGGACTCTGCCTTGCATTCTACAACAATCAAAGGATATTTCTTAGACTCTTTATCCTCTTTGCTTCGCCAAACAACAATATCTGCCCGAGCAGCACCCTGACCACGTTGTGAATTAGTAACTTGTATCTCCTGATCCATCTGGTCAAGGGAGTAGCCATAGCTATCAACTAAGCGGCAAATATATTTTTGTCGGACTTCCTCTTCGGGCTTCATAACAAGCCATTTAGACTTTAGAGGAGCGTAAATCTCTTTATCGTTGTTTCTTTTTTGAATATCCATGTGCTGAATCTTATAAATGAATGTTTAACTCTGGAAAACGACAAAATCTTCGTTCATATAATCTGCTAACGTTTTGGTCTCAAAATTATCTTGATATGTATTTAGGGTCTTTCTCAAATTATGCCAGTTATACCTATTATCAAGTCCATCATCCATCTGTGATATAATCTGGTCGAGATAAGTTAAAATTGTTGATGTTTGACCGATTACTTTATTCAAAGCATCCTTGACATGTGGACAATCAGAAGTTACAATATCACGTTTTCCTTGTTGTAGCAACATCATAGAATCCTCACGAATAGCGATTCTTAGATAGATGAAGCTACTTATAACATTTTTTAGGAGCAAAAACTTCTCTGTCTTGAATTTTGACAAAACGTCACTCACATTGTTTTTCCCACAAAATGTAATATAGTCTATCCCATTAATGTAGTCTGCCAACATCATCGCATTATCACAAGGGGATTGTATCAAATTGTCTGGGACAAGGTCATGACCATTTAAGGTTCGCTTGCAATTTCCACTAATAATAAGGAATTGCCCATACAGGTTTCCCATATAAGAAAATAGTGCTCCTTCTGTTGCAAATTTTAATTGTCGATATTTTATGATTTCACAGACAAGCACAACAACAAGGCTTGCAAAAGCCCCACCTGCGATTGCAAATAGAAAATTGTTAGACAGCCATTTTACATTGGCCACTACATAATGGTTCTCCATATTTAGAGAGATCAGATAAGTTAAGATGAACACTCCTAACAATACCCATATTAGTTGTTTAATTGTTTTTAAGCTTGTTGTCATAATTATTCATTTATATTATATGTAAAATTTAAAAGGCAAGATTCCTGCATCAATATCTTTTCCTGCAGTTAGTATCTCCCCTATTGAATCAGCAAATTTTAGAGTTACAGGTAGACCGTCACCATAAATGCAAGCATTATAGTTGAGTTTTGTCAAACTCATGATGTCTTTGCAAACAACATCAATGTCTGCAACCCCACGAGTAATTTGAATATCAATGGGATTTGGCGTTTCTAACCCAATTTGTGTTTTAAAACGTGGAATATACCCTTTAGTCCACAAAAAGGTTTTGTTTTCATCATATTGAAGCATCAATCCCCGCGGAGCGCAATAAGAGAATTGTCGATACAATTTAAATGTATTGTTATTTCTGATTCTTACCCCCACTATTTTTGATTTATTATATGTGGCTTCCTCAAAGCCATCCCATTCTGCATCATCAAAATATGTTTTAGCATGAATAAAAACTTCTAAAGGGTAGGAGCCAAACTTAAAATAATAGGATTCTAATGACTGACTAATTATATTATATGCATCTTCTTTTGATAAATGAAACTCTTTTGTTTTAGGATTCCACCAAGGACCGACATTGCCTTTAAATACCATACCGTCTCCGGAATCAAGGAACATCTGTGCCGCGCAACAGGCATTTTTAGTTTTTTCGTCAGTCCTTTTATAGACTAATCCTAAATAACACACACCTTCTCGAACTTCTCCCATTTTCCAAGGTAGTCCACCAAGCTTGTAATATATCGCAGAAGCGATATTCCAAGCTTTTGCTGTTCTTACTTGTTCTTCTTTTTCTATTTGTTTATCAGATAGTCCTTCAGAGGATATTTTAGATTCTCTAACAATTTGCGTAACCACATTTGTCCCTAAAAGTCTCGCTTTTAGTTGATTGTGAAAATTAACCTCAAAACTATATGCCTCTCTTATCTTGTTTTCTTCTTCTTGATATTCAGGAAAAAGATTTTGTTGCAGAGGGTTAAGTATTTCTTTTGAGATTTTTGTTTTAATGATGTCATCTGCATTCTTTATTTTCGATTTAGGCCTACCATATGTAAAAATTGCTTCTGGGATAACAACCATCCATAGGTTTACTGGCATTTCCTCTTCTTTTCCAAATAATACTAAAGGACCCACATACAAATTAACCAGTTTGTTTATACGAATATGAGAATCTGAATATTTTAATGCTTCTTCTATGTCTTTGTCTTCAATGTTAATTTGTTGTACATTTTCAAAATTTACAGAAATACCCATAACCGATTCGATTCCAGGAAACATTGGATGTTTTTGGGGATCTTTGATTGGGAGAATGGGACTATGGAGTTTTTTCAGATAGGCTATCATGGCTTCTCTTGCTGCAAAAGGACCAATAATACCCAAAGTAATACCCCCTTTTATCTTTTTATTATCAAAAGGGCCAAACAGCATCAAACCATCTCTCGGGTCTGTTGCTTTTTGATTATTCCCAAAAGTTAAATTGGGCTCTGCTATATATTTTATTATCGGTTCAATCATTCTGCTATTTCTTCTTCATCAGGTAAATTTTCCACATCACTTTCTTTCATTGAGCGAGATGGATCAATATAGCCATAATCACTCCAAAAAGTTTCTGGCCATGATTTCATTTTCAAATAATCCCCTTTTCTGGTTGTAAGTATTTCTATATTCCCATTTGCATCCTGCAATGATGACAATAATGCAATTTGCATATCTCTCCAATGTTCATTAAAGAAACCACGTCCCTTACTCCTCCTGTAGGCGTGTTGAATAGAATCTTTTTCTATGAGGTTTTTCCCATCTTTTGTGAAAACAAGATGAGATTTAATAGAGACACCTACAACAGGGCTTAATATTGGCAGAACGGATATTCCATAATGCCAGTAACCCTTATTTTTAAATATCCCTCCTAATGACTTCTTTTTAGGACGTTTCTGTGACGAAAACTTATACTGGAATTGTACTGGCTTGAATTTACCTTGATATGCAGGCAGATAATACACATATCGTTTATTGGATAGAATCGTTTTTCGAAATCCTTTTTTATAAAGAATCTCATAGATCAAATACCTCAAATAATCTTTAAAATGATTCTCTACCTCTCGGTGTGTTGGAAAAATATCTGATTCAAATCCAAACAATATGTCCTCTAATGAATATGAATAAACATTTTGGGGTAGAACTTTGAAACTTTGTCCTTCCCGAACAATATTGAAGGATAATTCTCCATCGAATGATGAAAGTATGTTCGAAAGTTGTGTCAGCGGAATAGACTCATTTGCTTGCCTAATGGACGAAGCCTGTTCTTTGTTTAAGAATCTGTACATATAGAAAGTCTGCGGTATTGTTTTTACACTCCACCATGAAGTATAATACAACTCTTTCCTTTTTTCTATTTTTGAACTAGTTGAATACGCAGACTCATACCATGTTGAGATAGTAGATTCTATATTCTCGTCATGCTTTACGCCATCCTTGTCTAATTTTTTAAATAACTGTACTAGGCCTTTTGCCCAATTCTCGACGAATGGGACATGATTTAAGTTTGGTAGTCCTATCACAAGATTATATGAAGAATCATCAATGTGTAAGGGAATTACAAAATCCGTATCATTTTTAGAACTTGCGATACTTTTTGCATACTCTAATTCGTCCTCAATACCTTTCTTCAGCATATGATCTCGAACAATATTATTAGAGTACACAAGCAAAAATTTCCGAGAAGAATCAATGGCTTTTTGAATTGTTTGCCAAAAACGCTCTCCTCCCAAAAGTTTTTCTTTATCTATCCACACATTATAGCCTCGCATTTCTAAACGAGATGCGAGCCATATTGTGAAGTCGTTGTCTTCGGGCGTGGCGTGACTTATGAATATTTGATCCTTCATTTTATTGCATTCATTTACCCTGTTAAGACATGGTCCTTTACCCTCATGCTAAAGAATGTAAGTTCTAACTTAAGATAAGTTTATGAATGAAGTAGTCTTAATCCCTTTTCTGTCAGATAATAGGCTTGGTCTGGACGGTTGTCAGAATCGGGATATAGCTTTGACACATATCCTTCTGTCATGGATGGTTCCAAATAATTAATCCTGAAATTATCTCTTCCTTTTAGTGACAATTTCTCCATAATTTCCTTGCGAGTAAGAGTTTGCTCTCCAATAGCCAATACCAAACGTCGAATACCATCTGTTACTTGACCTGTTACTTGACCTGTTACTTGACCTGTTACTTGACCTGTTACTTGACCTGTTACTTGACCTGTTACACTATCTACATCATCTTTCTTTGGCCGCCACAGAATAGTTAGGAAGTCATCATCCTGTATAAATTCTGGCTTACGCAAACCATAACTTTCACACTGTTCAATGATATCTGTAGTACCTGTTCCCATCTGCTCAATATAGCCAGTCAAATAAACAGGATTAGCCAATACGGGATTCACTGGCTGCGAGTTGTGTCTGCTATTTAGTTTTTCTATCGTCATTCCATGAGGCAGTCTGCCAGGATTCCATATTTCCAAGCGGTCTTTGAATAGCATCACTTGCACGCTACCTGTACTGGTATAGTCGCGATGAACCACTGCATTGACGATTGCCTCAGTTACTGCCTGAGCAGGCAACTCCGGTGTTACATCCACCTCTGCCGAATGGGTGCGTTCTCCCACACGTTGGTCAATACGTGACATCACAAAACTAACAGCCATATCCACTTGTTCAAACACGCTGCCACCATAAATCTGCAATGAAGCGATTGGCTTCTGCATTTTTGTTCCGTAGAAATGGGCGCACTTGATGGTTGCTGATACAAACCATTTCTGTACATCCTTTGCAAATAGCAATAATGCAGCGTTCTTCAGTTTGCCCTCGTCAGTCATCAAGTGAAGACTGTTAAGTATGTGGGGTATATCTTCTTCAGAGTACAGCAATGGGAACTGTCGCTTTTCACGTGCCAAACTGACGAAACGACGTATTTTCTCCTTATCCAAATCCTCCAATCGTGCATCAGGATGAACGGAGGCATCAAAAGGGCCTTGACGAAGAATGAGGTGCGTAGTCATATATTCCACCAACGACGCATACACTCCGCTTTGCAATTCCTCGTATGAGTTGAACACATTACGAATAACATCACGGTCTATCTTCTGTTTGAATGCATCTTCTTTGTCTTCTCTCTTGGGAACAGACTTGAAGAATGCTATGCGATATGCATGATTGGAGGTTGCCGTATCGTATTCACGTTCAGTTGGAGATATGCCCTCTGCATCCTGATAGCCATAACGTTCCCCAACCAACAAAAGATACACCTCTGATTTGGCTGCTTGTTCGAGGTATGCACCTTGTGCAGACATATCCTGTGCTGGCAATTCCTCGAAAAGGAACGGCTCGAAGTAACGCGAGAAGAGGGCATCCTGACGGATATATTCTGCAAGGCGTTTCCTTTCTTCTGCAAACTCCGATTGCACGCTACTGATAAAGATATGCTTCTTTGTCATTTTATAATCTCCACTTTATGTCTTTTATTGGCTACAAAGTTACATGTTTTCTTTGGAATAACCTATGGTTAAAGCAAATAATTGCCTTTATTTGGCTCACTTTTATGTTTTTTTGTGCAAAAGTCACATTCGTGAGCAGATTTTCATGCAAAAAATGAAATGTTGGTTCTAATTGCTATCCTCATTAGAACCAATTTTGAAATGTGAGGGCAAAAATGGCTGGTTTCAGAGTCATTTTTCGACTGATAGCATAGCATGGAGTAACTTTGCAGAGCGTTTCGGGTGAAAGAGCGATGATACCACCTTATGCACAATACGAGTATGTTTTTTTCTGCAATTTCATACTCAAAGTTTAATAAGGTTGAAAAAGAACCAATCAGTAAAAGAATTCATCGTTTAGCCCCGGAATAGCACATAACTTTGCATCGGCATTTGGGGCTTCTTTCGCTACCAGCCAATAAAAAATGCTCATGGAATAATGCACGTAAGAACAACTTAAAAATAACATAAATAGAGAAATTATGAATTCTGAAAATCAAATTTTAGGCAACCAGTTGGTTGTAATGAGCAGAGCTGATTTGGAGGCTCTGGTTGAGAAGGCGGCAAGTAATAAGGCGGCCAGCAAAGTTGAGGAGAGCATCAACAACGATGTTCGTCCTAGTGTATGTGACGAGGAACGCTTCCTCACTCGTGAAGAAGTGTCGAAACTGTTGCATGTGGACTTTTCCACGTTATGGCGATGGAACAAGTTGAAACTTCTTTGTTGTATTAAAGTGGGACCACGACGTGTAATGTATAAGTACAGCGACGTGATGAAGAAACTCAATGGTGAGGAAAATGATGAAACTAAATAGGGAAGGATAATCTTATGCGGATAAAGAAGAATAAAGACACCGTCCTGCTCTTTATGGAGATTCGCGATTCAATAGACTTTCTCACGGACGAGGATGCTGGCCGCCTATTTAAGGCAATATTGGCTTATGCTGAAGAGGGAGTAATCCCAGACTTTCAGGGGCCTCTCATGTCTGTGTTTTCGCTAGTTAAATCACAAATAGACCGCGGTGAAGAGGCATATATTGAGAAATGCATCAAGAATCGCATCAACTCTTTGAAACGCCCCGTGATGCAAAAGAAGCTGAAGGAAATGATGGAAGCAGAGGGAGTTACTCCAGGCAATACTGATGAATTCCTTAGAAAACTGTTCTTCCCTGTTGACATCGATCGATATCTACCGATATTGACCGATATCCTTCCTAAACCAAATCCCAAACCTAAACCAAGTCCTAAGCCTGATATTGACGATGGTGTTAAAACTCCCATCATCAATGAAAATAAAGATGAGGTGGAGGTAATAGTGGAAGAAGACTTCCCTTTTGATAAGATTTGGGAGATGTATGACAAGAAAGTCGGCAATGTAGCTGCTTTACGAGAAACGTGGAAGACGTTATCTGCCGACGAAAAAAGAAATATCTTCGAGTATGTGCCAACCTATGTACGTGTACGACCAGATAGGAAATACAGGAAGAACTTTGAGAATTTCCTTGCATGTCGTACTTGGGAAACTGAACCTATACCCCTAAATGAAATAATAAATGGAAACAAAAACTATCGAAACAGTCCTCAATCAAATGAAGAAAGAAGGGAACTTGCCCAGCAGAATAGTTTGCAACTCGTCTCAAAACTCCTTGGTGGAAATGACGAATCTGCCGCCAGCTTTGATGACGGTGAAGAAGATGTACCCTACAGCTCCTGATTTCATAATGGCCATTAACCCAAGTCGCCAGCTGCAGATATGTACAGATCCCGAAAAGTGCTTGTTCGGTAATTCTCCCAAACTGGAATCGTTGAACACAATTTATGGCCAAGGTACAGCAGAAGCATGGTTGGTACCAGAGGTTGTTGATGCATGCCAGTTTTGTGGGTTGAAGGAAATGCCGGACAATTATCAGTTGGAGAAATTGGTCACCATTATAGCTGATAAGTATCACTATCTGACCATTGATCAGCTACAACTGTTCTTCTATTGGTTCTGCTCTGCAAAATACCTGCATTTCTACAATTCATTCGATCCGTTTGTAATCATCCGTAGCTTGGAACTTTTTATAAAGGACCAAAATGATGCAATATATAAACGTGATAAAAGGGAAAAAGAAGAGAAACGAGAACGTGAACATCAAGAGTGGCTAAAGGACAGGGAGAAGGCTTTAGATTATCTTCATCAACAAGACAGGGGAAAGCCGTAACGACGCACGGGCATCGGGCTTGCCCGTGCCACCTCCTACCATGGAGGGGTAGCCTAATACCCCAAGCGAACGTGTTCGTAGGGAGGCATGCCACTACGATAGCAAGCTCAGGAACCATCATCGATTTATCAAAGCCCCTCCAAAATAAACAATATAGACTGGCATCAGCTATGTACAACAAATACCACCTCTCTAATAGCTGTGTCGTAATTTGATGGATAGATACGAGATGTCTATTCGCCGTTTTCGTTCCACAAAAACGCTAAGCCTAATTAGCGTTAACTTCCATTAACGTGTAAAACGTCCACCTCCATCAAGCTTGCTCGTTACCTCATGAAGTGAGGCTTCTTGCAAGTCAAAGGAAGTGAGTTTTACAAAAACTCTAAGCCTAATAAGAGTTAACTTCCGTTAACACATTTCGGCTTCTCGAAATCGGGCTTTGGTGGAGCAAGCTCAGCCTAGGAATGGGTGTAAAATAGGGGTATAACATACCCCACCTCAAGAATGTGATTTCAAATCAAAAAAACAATAACGAAATTGAAAATCTTGGGAATTTTATGTTGAAAATTCTGGGATTTTGCAACTTCTATCAAAGATGAGATGGTGTGTTTGAAGGCACCCATCAATTTGCTGAAGCCATAGGGGAAGGGTGGCAGCTGCTGCCACAAAGTCGTTCAAGCGTTAAATGAAACACAGGGCTTGCCCGTGCCACTTCTTTTTGTGAAGGGGCAGCCTAATACCCCAATCGAATATATTCATTGGGAGGCATGCCACTTCACGAGCAAGCTTCAGCCCTCACTTTTCCATCAGTTCCATGAGCAATGCAGCCATTTCTACTTTGCTCATCTTCTTGATGTCACTTTTTGTGATAGTGCGCTCTGGGGTCAGGTTCAGCAGTTTGGAATTGTATTCCATTTGCTTCTCCAAGGGGAAAGTCGCTATGTAACGGTCAGTAACGGACATCGCTTCCGAGTGGCCCATGCTCTCTTTAATATAAGAACGGCTGATGCCAGCATGGTCAAGGTTGGTGGCAAAACTATGGCGGGCCCACGTACCAGAAGGGCGCACCTCCCAATGAAGTACCTCTTGACAGATTTTGATGACGCGGTCTTGTATGTTGGAGTTCTCGTCCGACACTCTCTTGCGAATGTCGCGTTCATGTGTTGCTCCTTTCAGCACCTGGGGAAAGACGTAACCATCGCGAGTTGGCGGTGCAGCTATTTCGTCGAGTATTTTCTGAAGCGGCTCGATGATGGGGATGATGACCTCTGAGCCATTGGTGCTGCGTCCACGTGTTTTCTTGCGATGGAACTGAAACGCCTTGCGCTCCGTATCGAAATAATACTGCGAGTAAGTAAGCTGTCCCACATCGACGAGATTGAAGCCGTTGCCGAGATACTGCACAAGGAAAAGACCGAGTGATTCGTGAGCACGTTCGGTATAGCTCTTTGACCAAGTGGAAGGATAACTTTTGCTGATGAAAACGTTGTATAGTTGCGTCATCCTATCCACGTCAAGATAATGCTCTTTGCGTGAAGCCGGTGCAGGGATGGCAACCAATCCCTTCTTCGTGTTGGAGAATGGATATTCAGTCTGGAGCAGATAGCCGCGATTGCGACACTCGTTCCAAACTGCACGACAATGACGCAGATTAATGCCGCGTGTTGTGCTGCTAATAGCCTTCAGCGGTTCGCCATTGCGACCGACACCGCCATTAATCATACCATACTCCCACTTCTTGATGTGTTCAACAGTTACCTCAAATCCTTTGATATCTTCCTTCCATAAGAACTTCTTGAAAGACTTCAAGGCTGATTCGTATGGTTCTGCGGTAGTGTATCTGGCTCCATTGTTTTCTGTTCGCAGGTTGTGAATAATTTCTTCCCAGATACCTATAAAGGACTCCTGTGTATGCGAAGCCACCTTGCCTTCAACCACCATGCGCACAGCATCCAATGTCAGTTCATGACCAGGATTGAGGTTGACAAGCATCTCTTTGTATTTGTCAACGCATTCCAACAATCGTTTCTTCTCCTCATACTTTGGCGACTTACTTTTCTGTACGTTGCATATTTCAGAGAATTCCCGTTTGCTGAAACTACCACCTATGGGATAGTAGTAGGAACGGCGGTCGATAGTGAAGCGGGCCTTTACTGGATATTCCGATACATCTTTGCGGTTGCTGCGAATGTCGAGGACGATAGCCATTGTGCACTGACGTTCTTTGAAGCCAGCCAATGAGGTTGTGAGTTTCTTTGCCATAGTTCTTTCTTTTTTGTTTTCGCGAAAACATTGAGCCATACAGACCCATAGTCTGCTGCCCCAAAATCGCTCAAATCTTGTTCTATTTCATTCAATTTTCTGCAACCTCCAGACTCAGGTCTGATGTCTTTTCGCATGATTTTTGCGAAAACAATGCGAAAACAATCGGCGTGAGTTATGGGGTTTCTTAACATCTCGTTTGATGGTGCAAATTTAGTAAATTATTGATAATCAACCAAATTTCAAGCAAAGAAAATTTTACAAAATTTCATTCTCTCAGACTCATAATCTGGAGGTCCCAGGTTCAAGCCCTGGCTGGTCCACAGCAAAAATCAGCAATCAAGAAGAAATTCTGGTTGCTGATTTTGTGTTATGAGCGTATATATCTTATGGTTTATTCTTTTCTTCTACGCCATAGGAAGCTACCGATAGCGAGAAAGATTATTAGTAGCGTTACGATGTATGCCCAGATATGGGTGACACGTGACGTGGCTGTGATGGTATAGTCCTGAGGAATAAGGCGCTCACCTGTGAAGGGATAAAAGATGGTACCATCAGGCTGTAAAGTGCCGTTTCCCGCATCAGTAACCTTGCCTGGCATCGTCAGCATATAGGGAACATTAAACCAGAAGATGTTTAGACGGTTTTGAAACTCCTTGTTCAACTTTTCGCCCAGAGTGTTATCTTCGTCGAAGAACATAGCATAAGCATCCGAGTGGAAGAAAGTGCGTAACTTATCATCCGGTTGAGCAGTTAAGATATCTTCTTCACCAGCCATAATAAAGTGAACCAAAGAATCCTGAAGTTCTATGAAGCGTTCCATACTGACGGGTGGATTGGGGATGGAATCGTAATGAGCCACGATAAAGTCGAACCCCACCTTGAACAGATTATCATTCAGCCACTTGGTGACGGCAGGTTCCATCTTACCCAGTTTCTCGTATGCCTCGGCTCCGTTTAATCCTTGCAGCAGGTTGGGCTGACCGGTGAACCAATAGCTTATCTCCGCTTTGTCTGCATAGTCGGTAGCAGGCAGCTTAAATGTATCGCCCACGCAGAAGAATGTCTCCGTGAAAGTATATTCGGTATAGAACCAACGGAACCGCTTGTCTAAGTTGGCTTTCGACCTAAGACGCACACCATTCAGTTGCAAAGGCGTTTGCTCGCACATCTCTTCAACGGTCTCAAAAGGACACCAGAACGTAGTAGTAACCGTATCTCCTTCGCCGATTTTGGTTTCTGTACTACAGAAAGCATCTGTGTTCAGGCACTCCGGCATGGGTTGCGACCATTCTACGTACCCTTTGCCCCAAAGCGAATCGCGCATCTCTTGCGACATAACGTTGCTATATGTAACCTCACGAAAGTTATGGTTCACAAAATTACTATGTCCTTTCCCTTCTATAACGGTTTTCATCACCACTTTTGGTTGATAGCAGGAAGTAAAGAGTAGGGCCATCAACAAACTGTAAACTGTAAAACGTAAAACACAAATCAACTTATTTGTTTTCATAAAGCATCGTTTTAAATTGGGTGTAACTTAAGATTTTCTCCTTATGCTGACGACTTGTGTACACATTCTTCAGGGTGCTGCCAGCAGAAAAGTTATATGTATAATAATGAGGTGCTTCATTCACATTTTCATTGGGCATATGTTGATAGAGGAACAAACCCACCAGCAACACAGCAGCCATAGAGGTAATAGAGCATATCCACCCCCATCCCCTCCCGTGATGGAGGGGAGTATTCTTTCTTAGGATTGTATCGTACTCTGCCTCGCCTAAGGCCAGTTCACCTAACATCAAGCGGATGGCTTGCCATTCCTCTGGAATATCCGGTCGTTGCAACTCCAACGCAAGCTTTTGTTCCTCGGCTGGAGAGGTCTCGCCCTCCAGGTATTTGTTGATCAGTTGTTCTATATCCTTGTTTTTCATTGTTTCATCATCCTTTTAAGTTCAGTAAAGACCTTCTTTCGTGCTGCCGACACCATTACCGTGATAGATGGTTTAGGGATTCCCGTTTCTGATGATATTTCATCTACCGACAAGCCCTCCAACTGCCGCATCTCAAAGAGTTGCCGTTCTCGAGGCTTCAGCAATCCCAACGCCTCCTGTAGCATCCGCTCCGTATCCTTAGCTTCCAACTCCTCTTGAGGCGAGGCATCATACTGAACATTGCCACTTCGTTCTCGCTGGAAGCTCGCGACCCCTTCGTCGTTGATCATTGAACATTGAACATTGGTCTGCGGCTTCTGCCTCCTATACATATTTACGCAACAGTTTTTTGCTACCCTGACAGCCAAGGCCTCAATGTTTCTGGTGGTATCTATCTGTTCGCAGTAGCGCCACAACTGCTCCATTGTCTCCTGGGCAGCATCTTCTGCATCCTCTTGCGAGCCAAAGAACTGAAGTCCAACCTTCAGCACCTTCTGGCGCAACGTCGCGGCAATATGTTCAAATTCTGAGCGTGTCATACATCTATAATACGCAGAAGAGAGAGAAATGTTAAGTTGGCTATGCAAAAAACACTTTCATATTCATTGCGTTATTGCTTGGTTAAGTTGTTTCTTAGGCACAAAATTACTTATATTTAACGCGAAAAAACAATTTTCACGCTTTAAAAATATATTGTCAAGCTTTGGAAATATTTTTATTGCCCTTCAAAGTTGGTTTTGTTGGGTTTCTCTCTCGCTTAATCGTAGCTTTAGTCAATGTTTCACTTACCTTCGGTTGGCAACAAAAATAAATGATTTTATTTTGTATTCCGCACACTTAGTCGTATCTTTGTGGCGTGAAAAGGAAAATTTAAACAATTTACAAACTCAAAACCTAACTGATATTATGGAAAAGATAATCGGACTAATTGACGCGCCTTTTACACCTTTCTATGAGAATGGTGATGTGAACTTGGAACCCATACCCGCCTACGCTGCTATGCTGCAGAAAAACGGGTTGAAGGGTGTCTTTATCAACGGTTCTAGCGGTGAGGGCTATATGCTTACCCCTGAAGAGCGCATGCAACTGGCTGAAGCATGGGTAAAGGCCGCACCCGAGGGATTTAAAGTGATTGTGCATGTGGGCAGTTGCTGCGTTCGCGAGAGTCGCAAACTTGCCGAGCACGCTCAGAAGATCGGTGCCTGGGGCATTGGTGCAATGGCGCCTCCCTTCCCCAAAATCGGGCGCATAGAGGAATTGGTGAAATATTGCGAGGAAATTGCTGCCGGTGCTCCTAACCTGCCTTTCTATTTCTACCACATCCCTGCCTTCAACGGAGCCTTCCTGCCTATGGTCAAGTTCCTGGAGGCTGTGGACGGCCGTATCCCTAATTTTGCCGGTATCAAATATACCTTCGAAAGCCTCTATGAATACAACCAATGCCGACTTTATAAAGATGGAAAATACGATATGCTGCATGGTCAGGACGAGACCATCCTGCCCTGCTTGGCAATGGGCGGCGCACGAGGCGGTATCGGCGGCACTACCAACTACAACGGTAAGAATCTGGTGGGTATTATCGAGGCTTGGAACAAAGGGGACTTAGAGACGGCACGTGCTTTACAGAACTACAGCCAAGAGGTTATCAACATCATCTGCCACTTCCGCGGCAACATTGTGGGAGGCAAGCGCATCATGAAGCTGATTGGTTTGGATCTTGGTCCCAACCGTACGCCGTTCCAAAACATTACACCCGAGGAAGAAATACAGCTTAAAAAGGAGTTGGAGGAGATTGGATTCTTCCAGCACTGCAACGAGTTTTAAAAGCCCCTCTCCGTTCTTCCTTCTTGGGAGAATACAGGGTTCATAATCAAACATATAATACGACAAAGTGAAGAGTAAAAACATTCTTTTTGCAATACTTCTGTGCTTCCTTTCTTTTTCCACAAAGGCACTCCCCAAAAAGGGGAACAAGGAGGGAATTATCAAAGTTGCCTGTGTGGGCAACAGCGTTACATACGGATATGGGCTTCAGAATCGCGACCGCGATGCCTACCCCGTCCGACTTCAGCAAATGTTAGGCGAGGGGTATGAGGTAAGCAACTTCGGACATTCGGGCGCTACCTTATTGTATAAGGGACACCGCCCCTATATCAATCTGCCTGAGTTCCACCAAGCACTGAACTTCAAGCCAGATTGGGTGGTTATCCACTTAGGCCTCAATGATACCGATCCGCGCAACTGGCCCGACTGGAAGGAGGAGTTCATCCCCAACTATCGCGCCTTGATTGATTCCTTCCGCACAGTGAACCCTGAGGCGCGTATCCTCGTCTGCAAGATGACACCTATCTTCGATCGTCATTCACGTTTCCAAAGTGGTACGCGCGACTGGCACGCTCAGATACAGAAGGCCATTGAGCAGGTAGCACAGGGAGCTGATGCACAACTTATCGACCTCTACACACCGCTGCACAGTCGTCCGGACCTCTTCCCCGATGCATTGCACCCCAATCCCGAGGGGGCGCAGATTCTAGCCAGAACTGTCTATAGCGCACTTACGGGCGATTACGGAGGCCTGCAGCTGCCGCCTGTCTATTCGAGCGGCATGGTACTACCTCGTAACGAGCATCTGTTGATTGAAGGCCGTGCCGATGCACGACGCCGAATCAAAGCTGTGTTGAGTCAGGAAGGCAAGATAGTGGAAGAGAGTGGAACCTTCACGCGTGCCGACGGTTCATGGGCGATAGAACTACCTCACATGAAAGCCGGCGGTCCCTACACCCTTACATTCACTGCCACACCACTGAACCCCGATCATTACCGTCACTTCTACTATCCCGAGAAGTATCCCTTCCTGCTCAAGAACCTGACAAAGGCTGAGGCACAGACACTGACCATCGACAGTCTCTACTTCGGCGACTTATGGCTGGCCAGCGGACAATCGAACATGGAACTACGGGTTGACCAGTGCAACACGCTCGACCAAGACCTTGCAGATGCAAAACGTCTTGCAGGTCGCCTACATCTTTATAATATGCCGGCACGAGCAAGGACAGATGCTGTGGAATGGGACGACAGCGTACTCCGCTACACAAATGAGCTTCGACACATGGACTTTCAGGGATGGAAGTTTGCCTCTCCCGAAACCGTGCGGAACTTTTCTGCCGTTGCCTTCAACTTCGCCCGCGTACTCTGCGACAGCTTACCCGACATTCCTATCGGCATCATCTGCAACGCCGTTGGAGGCTCGACAACCGAATCGTGGATTGATCGATCAACGTTGGAATGGGAGTTCCCCAACATCCTGCGCGATTGGCGTAACGGAGACTTCGGACAGGCTTGGGCTCGCGGCCGTATGAATCAGAACATCGCACATGCGCTCGATAAAGAATCGCCCGCCTATAATCCTCTGCAACGTCATCCTTACGACCCTGCCTACCTCTTCGAGGCAGCCATTGCACCACTTGGTCATCTGCCCATCCGAGGCGTTATCTGGTATCAAGGCGAGAGCAACGCCCATAACATAGAGGTACACGAAAGACTGTTTCGTCTGCTCGAACATTCCTGGCGCGAATTCTTCGCCCGCCGCTGGAACTGCGAGTTCCAGAAGAAGCCCTCGTTGCCCTTCTACATCGTACAACTCTCCAGTCTGCCACGCCCCTCGTGGCCTGCCTTCCGCGACAGCCAGCGTCGACTCGCCGACGAGTTAACCGACACATGGATGGCTGTCAGCAGCGATCTTGGCGATCCATCCGACGTCCACTACCGCACGAAACGACCTGTGGGTGAGCGATTGGCCTTACAGGCTTTGCGACACACCTACGGTCACTCGTTAGAGAGCGAAGGCCCAACGCTTGATTATTCCCTCGCAGCGCAAGACAACACCGTTGTTCTGCGGTTCAATCATGCCGACGGCCTAACTTGCACTAAGGGGTTCGAGATTGCTGCTTCCGATGGTTTGTTCTATCCTGCCAACATCAAGATAGAAGGCAACAAGATTCATCTCTCATCACCTCAAGTAAAAAACCCCGCTTCCGTCCGCTACGGATGGAGTGGCTTCACCGATGCCGACCTTCACAATGCCCAGGGCCTTCCTGCGTCCACGTTTTGTTCCTCAACACAATTTTATGGAAAGGGTTTTAATATATTAAATAAATAACATGAAGAGAATAAGAATGTTTTCTCTCCTGGAATTCAAAACCTCGTCAAATAGATGAAGAAACAAATACTACTCTGCATATTTTCCTTTTTGGCGCTGAGTAATGCTTGGGGCCAGAATCAGGTTGTGGTGACTTCTGCGGGTGAGATGGAGCGTGCAGTCTCAGGCCATTTTGCAGGCATCGTGGATGGCAAGCTCAAGACCTGGGGCGGCTGTAACTTCCCCGACATTCCCTGTGCAGACGGCGGACAGAAGGTTTTTTACCCCAAAGCCTATGGTGCCAGCGTAACAGTGCCGGAGGGCACGGTGTATATTGGAGGTTTGGGAGAGAGCGGGTCTGACGACACTGTCAAACCCGATCCTCTCCCCAACCTGCCCAAACCCCTCGACAACTTTGCAGCTTGCTATGGAGCTGGCAGATTATTTGTAGCAGGAGGTCAGACGAATGGAACAGCCAACAGAGATATCTATGCCCTCGACTGGCCTGACGGCAAGGAGTGGGTTAAGTTGTGTGAGTTACCCGACGAAGGGCGCCTACAGCCTTGTATGGCAGTGCAGAATGCGCCAGAGGGAAAGGCACTCTATATATTTGGGGGGTACATAGCCTCCTCTTCGCCTTCCCTTGAGAAAAGTGCCATAGTCTATCAGAAAGGACTCAAACTAAACCTAAAAACCCTCGAATGGAAAGAAATATCTCCCACAACTATCAACTCATCTTCTTACAAGGGAGAGATAAAGAGAGGTTCTAGGCCCCAGGCCATTGTTGGCTCCTGCGCCACCACCTGCGGCTATAGTCATATTCTATTCTTTGGGGGTGTTGATTATGACATCTTCCTCTCTGCCATACAGGGCAAGCAGGACAACTTGTATCTACGGCACGAACCGGTTTGGTATAAGTTCCGTCAGGAGGTGCTGGCCTACCATACTATCACAGACTCGTGGAGTCTTATCCCTGGCGACAGCGCACTGGCTCGTGCCGGAGCAGCCCTTACCCCCTTTGACAACGGTTGGTTATATAGTGGCGGCGAACTGATGCCGGGCATCCGGTCTGCAAAGATTTCCCGCATAGAGATAAAACACGAGACGCACTTCGGCTTTGCCAACTGGATGGTGTTGGTGCTCTACCTGTTGGCAATGTTGGGTATGGGCATCTACTTTATGCGACGAGAGAACGGAGCTGATGATTTCTTCAAAGGCGGCGGTCGTATCCCTTGGTGGGCTGCTGGTATCAGCATCTATGCCACCATGCTGAGCGCTATCACCTATATGGCCATCCCTGCCAAAGCATACGCGACGGACTGGACCTACTACCCCATGCTGTGGATGATTCCGCTGGTGGGTTTCCCCGTCATCTGGTACTATCTACCCTATTTCCGTCGGCTTAAAGCTGCATCGGCCTACGCCATACTGGAGGAGCGTTTCAATTTGGCCACTCGACTGATGGCATCCACGCTTTTCTGTATCTTCATGGTAGCCCGTATGGCCCTGGTGATGTATCTGCCTTCGTTGGCCCTGACAGCTGTTACGGGCATTGATATATACTTGTGTATAATATTGATGGGCCTCGTTACCATTATATATTGTACCATGGGTGGTGTAGAAGCTGTAATTTGGGGCGATGTCATCCAAGGCTGTATCTTAGTTGGAGGCGCCATCTTTGCAGCCTTGTATCTGTGGGGTAATACAGAGGGCGGTTTCTCGGGAGCTTGGCAATTGGCCGTGGATAACGATAAACTGCGCCTGTTTGTTTGGAGCTGGGACTATCGGTACGTCACTTTTTGGGTCGCCATCATAGGCGGTGGTATTGCCAACAACCTGATATCGTACACGAGCGACCAGACTGTCATTCAGCGATATATGACCACCAAGGACGAGAAGAGTGCGGGCCGAAGCATTCTGGTGAACGGTTTCATGAGTGTATTCATATCCGTAGCATTCTATTTCATCGGAACAGGTCTCTATACCTTCTACAAGACGCACCCGACGAGTCTGGACATCACCATGCAGCAAGGCGACGCCATCTTCCCCTTCTTTATGATGAGCCAGATGCCGGCAGGTGTGGCAGGTCTGCTGATTGCGGCTATCTTTGCAGCAACCATGAGCACCATCTCGAGTAATATCAACAGTGTGAGCACGGCATTCAGTGTCGATTTCATACAGCGATTCCGCCCCAACATCAAAGACTCTACCCTGCTGCGTGTAGCCCGATGGACTTGCATCGTGAGCGGCTTGATGGGCTTAGGCATCGCTCTGTTGATGGCAACATGGGATATCGCTTCGCTGCTGGATTACTTCAACACTATCCTAGGCTTGCTGACCAGTGGTTTGGGCGGCTTGTTCGTAATGGCCGTCTTCTTCCCTCGCATCAAGGGCAGGGCAGCCCTCACAGGCTTCATCGTGGGTGAGCTGGTAGTCTTCCTGATGTACCTATACACCGATGCCAGCTTCTTCCTCTTCGGTGCTATCGGTATTGTGGTAAGCGTTATCACAGCTTGGCTTCTCAGCCTCGTTGGAAGTGAAAAGTGAAGAATAAAATAATGTTCAATATTCAATGTTCAATGGAAAAAATTGATTTTAAACAGCTTGCTGCTCAGTACAAGAGCGAACTGTTAGAGAGGGTAATGCCCTTCTGGATGCAGAACAGTATAGATAAGGAATACGGCGGGTACTTTACCTGTATAGAACGTAACGGCGAGGTGTACGACACCGATAAGTTCATCTGGCTTCAAGGCCGCGAAGTATGGATGCTGGCTACATTATATAATAAGGTAGAGAAAAAACAGGAATGGCTGGATGCTGCCATTCAGGGCGCCGAGTTTCTGAAAAAGTACGGACACGACGGGAACTTGAACTGGTACTTCTCGTTAGATCGACAGGGACGTCCCTTGGTGGAGCCTTACAACATCTTCTCCTATACCTTTGCCGTTATTGCCTTCGGACAATTGTACAAAGCAACAGGCAATGAGGAGTATGCCGAAATAGCCAAGAAGACCTTCGACATTGTGCTCTCGAAACGCAACAACCCCAAAGGGAAATGGTCGAAGGCCGCCCCAGGTGCTCGTGCCCTGAAGGATTTCGCCCTCCCCATGATTCTATGCAATGTAGCGCTAGAGATTGAAGACCTGCTTTCCCCTGATTTCTTGAAGGAGACTATTGACATCTGTCTGCATGAGGTACTGGATGTCTTCTATCGCCCCGAACTGGATTTGGTAGTAGAACATGTAAGCAAGGACGGTAAGTTGGTTGATTGTCACGAAGGTCGATTGCTCAATCCCGGACATGCCATCGAAGCTATGTGGTTCATCATGGATCTGGGCAAACGATTGGGCCGTAAAGACCTTATTGAGAAGGCTGTACACATTGCCTTGCGCGAAGCGGAATACGGTTGGGACAAGGAGTACGGAGGCATCTTCTACTTCATGGACCGACTGGGTCGCCCTCTACAGCAGTTGGAATGGGACCAGAAACTCTGGTGGGTTCACATCGAAACCCTCATCACCATGATAAAGGGCTATGAGCTGACGGGCAACAAGGAATGTCTGGATTGGTTCATGCGTGTCCACGAATACGTATGGAGTCACTTCATGGATCCCGAATACCCCGAATGGTTCGGCTATCTGAACCGTAGGGGCGAGATACTCCTCACACTGAAAGGCGGCAAGTGGAAGGGCTGCTTCCATGTACCCCGCGGTCTGATGCAAGTATATCAGACGTTGGAGAGGATTGCTGAAAAAGAATAATCTTATCGGAAATATTTGCCTACTACAGGCAGCGACTTCAGGGGCAGGTCATGATAGAGGATGTACCCCACGAAAGCGCATATCAATACCGTATTGATGGCAAGGCGCAACACCACGGGCCACTCCTGCGGTACACACTGCATGATAGCAAAGAAGAGAACCGTGATGAGCACATACACGGCAATGCTCTTCATGGGGTAACGGATGGGATTCTTAACTTGTCCTACCACATAGCTCAGTATCATAGAGGTTCCGTAACCTGCCACACCTCCCCACGCACAAGCCATATAACCATAAGTGGGAATAAACAGAATGTTCACCGCTATCAAGGCCGCACAACCCGCCAGGGAGAACCAAGCACCCCAAATGGTCTTGTCGATGAGTTTGTACCAGAACGACAGATTGAAATAGACGCCCATCATAATCTCTGCTGCCATCACTATGGGAACAACGTTTAATCCCTCGCGATAGTCGGCACCAATAATATATTGCAATACAGGCATCCAACCAACAACACAGAGGAAAGCCAACAGGGTAAAGATAAGGAAATACTTCATGGCAGAAGCATAGTATTCGTTCTTGTCCCCATCCTTGGCTTTGGCAAAGACGATGGGCTCATAGGCATAACGGAAAGCCTGTGTTATCATGGCCATAATCATGGCTATTTTCACGCACGAGCCATAGATGCCCAGTTGTACATTGGCATCAGCCTCATCGGGATAAACCAATGGGAAAATGATTTTATCTGCCACTTGATTCAGGATTCCCGCAACACCCAATATCAGGATGGGCCACGAATAGCTGAGCATCCGACGCAACAACTTCCAATCGAAGTTCCAACGGATGCGGAACAGATCCGGCACAAAGAAGAAGGTGATGAAAGCCGTACAGAGCAGGTTGATAAAAAATACATAAAACACCGATGTCTTTCCCAACCAGACGAAGTATATTACATTCAGTGCTATATTGATGATGATAAACAACATCTTGAGCGAGGCAAACATGATGGCTCGCTTCTGGAATCTCAGATAGCTGAAGGGAAGAGCCTGTATGGCATCAAGGGCAACAACAACAGCCATCATCAACAAGTAATCGGGATGTTCCGTATAGCCTATGGCATTACAGATGGGACTGATAAAGCCAAATACCAGTAGCAGGAATATGGCCGTCAAAGAACCAACCGTAGCAAATGCCGTAGAGAAGACGGTATCAGGCTTACACTTGTCGTCGTTGGCAAAACGGAACAAGGTGGTCTCCATACCAAATGTCAGCAGCACCAGGATAAGCGCCGTATAGGCATACATATTGGTACTGATGCCATAGTCGCCCGAATCCTTGGGCATATAATGGGTATAGAGCGGGACAAGCAGATAGTTCAGGAATCTGCCAACGATACTGGAGAGACCGTAAATGGCCGTATCTTTTGCCAAGGATTTCATGCCCCCTCCGTCTCCCTCTTTAAGGGAGTGAAGAGCTTGGGGGGTGGAATTATTATTCTTTACCATTATATAGAATAAAATTATAACTATGTCTTAAAACATGTTCTCCCCTGAGGGAGCGGAAGGGAGCCTTTAACCGAAGAACATATATGCTATTGCGATGGCAGCTATAATACCTGCCAAATCGGCTAATAGGCCACACGTAACGGCATGGCGCATCTTGACAACACCAACACTACCAAAGTAAACGGCTAAGATATAGAAGGTAGTATCTGTGGAGCCTTGGAAGATACAACTCAAGCGCCCCACAAATGAATCGGCACCGTAAGTAGTCATTGCATCAATCATCATGCCTCGTGCTCCACTACCCGAAAGCGGCTTCATCAATGCTGTAGGCAAGGCAGCCACAAAGTCAGTGTTGCCACCACATGCCTCCACACCATATTTAATGCCGTCTATCAACATATCCATAGCTCCTGAAGCACGGAAAACGCCTATACCCACAAGAATAGCGATCAGATAAGGAATGATTCTAACTGCTGTGGTAAAGCCGTCCTTTGCGCCCTCGATGAAGGCATCGTACACATTGACCTTCTTGTGCATACCAGCCAGAATGAAGGCAATGATAATCAGCATCAGTATGATGTTAGCAGCACTCGTGCTTACCTTGTTCATCAACAGCGAATCCATCTGACCGAATCCCCAGATGATGGTGGCAACCGCTAAAGCAGCACCACCCAGCGTCAGCAGCATGGTGCGATTCAGCAGATTAATCTTCTGGAACAGACTGGTAATAATAACACCAGCCAATGTAGAAAAGAATGTTGCCAGCAAGATAGGAATAAAGATATCGGTTGGTTGAGCCGCATTCATCTGGGCACGATACACCATAATAGAAATGGGAATCAGCGTCAGGCCGCTTGTGTTCAGCACAAGGAACATAATCATCGGGTTGGTGGCCGTATCCTTCTTAGGATTCAGTTCCTGCAACTGCTCCATAGCTTTCAGCCCCAGTGGAGTGGCAGCATTGTCCAATCCCAGCATATTGGCAGCAATATTCATAAAGATGCTACCCGTCACAGGATGACCTTTGGGAATATCAGGAAACAACTTTACAAATACAGGACTTAGCATCTTTGCCAAAGTGTTTACAACTCCACCCTTCTCACCTATCTTCATGATACCGAGCCAAAGGGATAGTACACCCGTCAGGCCCAAAGATATCTCAAAGGCTGTCTTAGAAGACGCGAATGTAGAATCCATCATAGCGGGGAACACATCAAAGTCCCCAAAGAACAACAACTTCACCATCGCTATAACGAAAGCGATGAGAAAGAAACCTATCCAAATGTAATTTAAAACCATATTTACTCGAAAAGATCTCCTTGAAGTGGGTTGCCGTACCGACTCCCCATTGTTCTACCAAGGTGTGAATAGGCCAATTCTGTTACCTCACGTCCACGGGGAGTACGCTTCAAGAATCCTTCCTTGATAAGGAAAGGCTCATAAACTTCTTCTACGGTTCCTCCGTCCTCACCAATAGCCGTTGCTATGGTGTTGATGCCCACGGGGCCACCCTTGAACTTATCTATGATGGTCAGCAGAATCTTATTGTCAATCTCATCCAAACCGTAACGGTCAATATTTAGTGCCTCTAAAGCAACACGAGCAATCTTAAGGTCAATCTGACCGTTACCCTTCACCTGGGCAAAGTCGCGAACACGACGTAACAGGGCATTAGCAATACGTGGCGTACCACGACTACGACTGGCAATCTCGCCTGCAGCCTCTGCATCTATAGGAAGACCCAAGATACTTGCACTACGTGTAACAATCTTTTGCAATGTCTTGGCATCATAATATTCCAGATGCATATTGATGCCAAATCGGGCACGCAAAGGAGCCGTAAGCAAACCGCTGCGAGTAGTTGCACCCACCAAGGTAAACGGAGCCAAATCAATCTGTATGCTACGGGCGCTTGGCCCCTTGTCTATCATGATATCAATACGATAGTCCTCCATCGCACTATAAAGATATTCCTCAACGACAGGACTCAGACGATGTATCTCATCAATAAAGAGTACGTCGTTGGCTTCCAAACTGGTTAGAATACCTGCCAAATCGCCGGGCTTATCCAACACGGGACCGCTAGTAAGCTTGAAGCCTACCCCTAACTCGTTGGCAATGATGTTACTGAGCGTAGTCTTTCCTAATCCTGGAGGACCATGCAGCAGGGTATGGTCTAAAGGCTCTCCTCGGTACTTGGCTGCCTCCACAAAGATACGCAGATTCTCTACGACTTTCTGCTGACCGCTGAAGTCCTCAAAGCGAAGCGGACGGAGTGCGTTCTCGAAATCCTTCTCCTTGTTACGACCTTCTTGTCTTATATCGAATCCTTCCATAATTCCAATGCTTTGTCTTCCTCGGCTTCCATAATGGCCCGTTCTCCTGGTCCCTTATCGTCAATACCGCAAAGATGTAACACACCATGAATGATTACTCGATGCAGTTCCTCGTTGTAATCACAGCCTATCTTTTCACTGTTTGTGCGTACTGTATCAACACCGACGTAGATATCACCCGATATAGTAGAGCCCTGGCTATAATCAAAACCTATATGATCTGTATAATAGTCGTGGCCTATGTATTCGCGGTTCACTCGCAAAATCTCATCGTCATCCACAAAGATGAAGTTAATATCCCCCACATGTCGTTGGTATGTTGCTGCTACCCGACGGACCCATTCGGAAACCTTCTGTTGGTTGATGGGCGGCATCTCAGTATTTACAACATTGTATAATATCATTTTTCTAACAACTCGACAGCCTTTTTTACAACCTCATCGTCTTCATAGATAATATTGAAGTACTCACTCATATCCCAAAGGTCACGGGCTATAAGCCCCTTCAGGATCATACGTGCATTCACTATGGCCTTTGCCTTTTCTTCATCATCCTTGGGCTTGATATCTTGTTTCTCACCCTCTTCAAAGATTCCGTCAATAAGCTCCTGGGGAACCTGGAACGAAGCCTTGTATTCATCGAAAGAAGAATATTGTTTTGAGAGCTTCTTTCGATTCTTATCCATATACTTCAGGTTGGCATTCACAATCAAGTTCTTAGCCGAAAGTTCCCTGTAGTACTTGCTATACTTCGTTGTATCTAATGGAACAAAATAATCGGGCATAATACCGCCACCACCATATACAGTACGCTTCTCGCGTAAAGTCTGATAACGCAAAGAATCTGGGAAATGAATACTGTCAGCATTTGTCAACTCGCCGTTGTTGTAACGGTTGATAACATCCTTGGCATAGCTCAGTTTGTCTCCCTTCTCATAAGGTTTCTGTATGCATCTGCCACTGGGCGTATAGTATTTAGCTGTTGTCAGACGAATCATACTGCCATCCGGCAAATCTATGGGACGCTGAACAAGACCTTTCCCGAAGGTTCTCCTTCCCACCACGATTCCGCGGTCCTGATCTTGTATGGCACCTGAAAGAATCTCGGCGGCTGAAGCACTGTATTCATCCACCAGACAAACTACTTTTCCCTCTGTAAAAATACCATTACCCGTACTGCGGAACTCCTGACTGGGGACGCTTCTGCCTCTGGTGTAAACTATCATATCGCCCTTAGGCAGAAACTCGCTGGCTATATCAGCTGCCGCCTGAAGGAATCCACCGCCATTTTGCTGAAGGTCGATAATCAAATCTTCCATTCCCTGTTCCTTAAGCTTCTTAATAGCATCTACCACTTCCTGATGTGTGGTCTGGGCAAAGTTGTTGAAACGAATCAAACCAATTTTAGGAGTAACCATATAGGCAGCATCCACCGAGTTTACGGGAATCTTGTCGCGCTTTACATCAAAGTACATAGTTTCCTTGATACCTCGTCTTACTACTCCCAAATGTGCAATCGTTCCCTTAGGACCACGCAGACGGCGCATAATCTCTTCGCGGCTCATCTTAACACCAGCGATGGCTGTGTCTGCCACACTAATTATACGGTCGCCCGCCAAGATACCAACTCTCTCGCTGGGACCTTTAGGAACTGGCTGTATAACAAGCAAAGTATCATCAAGCATATTGAACTGAACACCTATGCCCTCAAAACTTCCTGCCAAAGGCTCCGTAAACTTCTTGGTCTCTGAAGCATTGGTATAGGCTGAGTGAGGATCCAGCTTGGAAAGAATGCCATTGATAGCGTCTTCTACCATCTTCTTGGTGTCCACACTATCCACATATGCATTGTTTATCATCACACTGGCCATTACCAGTTTCTGAATATTTTGCTGCAGATCGTTTGCGGGCGCATTCTGTTCTGCAGAACGGTTATTGCTAAAAAACTGGGCAGACGAAGCGAGTGTCACGCAAAACACTATCACGCCCAAAAACATTCTTTTCATCTCTTAACCTTTGTCTTTCTTATTTCTTATCTGAATAATGTAATCCTTCTGGCAGAAAGGACTGAATATCCTTGCCAAAGTGAGCCAACTCACGTACAATGCTACTGCTGACCGAACTATATTGTGGGTTAGCGCAGAGCAGAAGCGTTTCTACCTTGGCGAGTTGTCTGTTAACATCTGCCATCTGCATCTCATATTCGTAATCTGCCATTGTGCGAATGCCTCGCAAAATAGCAGTTGCACCACATTGCTTGGCAAAATCTGTGGTCAAACACGAATAGCTTTCAACCGTCACCCTTGGCTCATTGGCATACAGTGCCTTGAGTGCGGCAAGGCGCTCCTGAACAGGAATCCATCCTTGCTTGTGCTCGTTATAGCCGACAGCAACAATCACCTGGTCAAAAATCTGCAAGGCACGCTCCACTAAATCTGCATGTCCTTTGGTGAATGGGTCAAAGGAGCCAGGGAACAATACCCGTTTAGGCAGTATATTCATGCTCCTCTTCCTCCTCTTCGGCCAAGTCTTCTTCTATCACCAGGTTATCAATGATAAAGTTCTGGCGATCCATCGTATTCTTGCCCATATAATACTCCAACATCTCTGCAACCTGATCGCTCTTATTCAGTGTAACCTGCTCCAAACGCATATCCTGACCAATAAAGTTGCGGAACTCGTCAGGACTTATCTCGCCCAAACCTTTGAAACGAGTTATCTCCGGGTCAGGTCCCAAATCCTCGATGGCTTGTACACGCTCCTCCTCGGTATAGCAATATTGGGTTACAAAATCTGATGTTACACTCAAATGGGGAGGACGCTTCTTGTCATTCTCCTCGCTCTCTGTATTATTCTCACGGGCAGCAAGTTCTGCCTCTATGGTCTTTAGTTTCTGTTTGCCGATTTTCGTCTTACGTCCGCGAACACGGAACAGTGGTGTCTGCAAGATGTATACATGACCCTTTTTAATTAGTTCCGGGAAGAACTGCAAGAAGAAGGTTATCATCAGCAAACGTATATGCATACCGTCCACATCGGCATCGGTAGCCACGATTACCCTATTGTAACGCAAGCCATCCAAACCGTCTTCTATGTTCAACGCAGCCTGAAGAAGGTTGAATTCCTCGTTCTCGTAAACCACTTTCTTGGTCATGCCAAAGCAGTTGAGGGGCTTTCCTCTTAACGAGAATACAGCCTGTGTATTCACATCCCTGCTCTTGGTGATACTTCCGCTTGCCGAATCGCCCTCGGTAATGAAAATGCAAGAATCTTCCTGCTGTGTTCCCTTAGCATCAGAAAGATGGATACGACAGTCGCGCAACTTACGGTTGTGCAAATTAGCTTTCTTACTCATCTCCCTGGCCTTCTTGGCAACACCGGCCATAGCCTTACGCTCACGTTCACTTTCAATAATTTTCTGCAAGATAATATCGGCCACATCTGTATTCTTATGCAGATAATTGTCAACCTGCTCCTTTACAAAGTCGCCAATGAACTTATCTATGCTAATACCACCTTCAGGCGCCGTAGTGAGAGAGCCCAACTTAACCTTTGTCTGACTTTCAAAAACAGGCTCCTGAATGTTGATGCTGATGGCCGCCACCATACCGTTGCGAATGTCGCCATACTCGTAGTTCTTTCCGCTATAGTCTTTAATAACCTCAGCTATATACTTCTTGAAAGCAGCCTGATGGGTACCTCCCAGCGTTGTATGCTGTCCGTTCACAAAAGAGTAATATTCCTCGCCGTTCTGTTTACTATGCGTAAAAGCAATCTCTATGTCCTCTCCTCTCAGATGTACAATGGGGTACAGAGCATCATAGTCCATACGGTCTTTCAACAAGTCGGAAAGACCCTCACGTGAGAGGATGCGCCGGCCATTGAACATAATGGTAAGACCCGTATTGAGGTAAGTATAGTTGCGCAACATTACCTCTACATGCTCTCCACGGAACTGATAGTGCTTGAACAGAGTAGAATCCGGTTCAAAGTAAATATATGTTCCGTTCTCATCCTCTGTTGCCTCTGTAGTGTCGCTAATGATGTGACCCTTTTCAAAAACAGCCCTTCGCACTTGCCCGTCTCTATATGAATGAGCCTCGAAATGACTGCTCAACGCATTTACCGCTTTTAAACCTACACCATTCAAACCAACGCTTTTCTTGAATGCCTTGCTGTCATACTTACCACCAGTATTGAGCATAGAAACAGCCTCGACCAATTTGCCCAATGGAATTCCTCTGCCATAATCGCGGATAGTGCAACGCAGGTTCTCTTCCACCGTAACCTCTATGCGCTTGCCGGCATTCATCTTGAACTCATCAATGCTGTTGTCAATAACCTCTTTCAGCAAAACATAAATACCGTCCTCGGCCTGGGAACCATCACCAAGACGGCCAATATACATACCTGGACGGAGTCTTACATGCTCCATATCAGAGAGGTGACGAATATTACCCTCGTCATAATTCACCTTCTCCGGCACGTTATCTTGTTTTATTTCCTCCATTCTTACAAATCTTTTCCAAATGCTGCCCTACGCTTATGAATGACACAGTCCAGATTCTTCCATTGCGTCTGGCTGGCCAGATTCTCTTCTAACTGCGGATGTGTCTCTGCCCATTCGTAGCCATCCTTTGTGGCTTCGGGAATAATATTGGCAAAGATGAGCGCATTGGCACCCTTATCATGATATTCGGGTAACACCCCCACCAGCAACATATCCAGAATCTGAGGATTTTTGTTAAACCACAAAGCCTTTGCTATATGATACCAACCAAAGGGAAAGAGTTTTGATTTTGCCTTCTGAACAGCTCGGCTAAGACTGGTGACACAGACGCCCATTCCTATCACTTCTCCTTCTGCGTTCTCCACAACAGACAGATAACGTTTATCCAGTAAGGGCAGGAATCTATCAGCAAAGGTTTTCATCTGGTATTCATCAAGTTCGCTGTATTCATATAGTTTAGCATAGGCACGGTTAACTACACCAAATATCTTTTCTATATAGCCTTCTTTCAGAATATCCTTCTTACTCTTGAACTTACGAATTCTGAATCCGTAACGTTGCTCCACCAGTTGGGCTATCTTAAAATACTTCTGCATGTTGGCCTCGTGCCCATTTATTGGCACCATAACCTTACGTTCCACCCACCCCTGCTCCTTCTGGAAGCCTAACTGCTCCATGTGCTTGGGATAATAAGGATAATTGTAAATTGAGAAGACGGTTCCCAGCTGATCATATCCATCGGTAAGCATTCCTTCCGGGTCAAGGTCGGTAAACCCAAGAGGACCTACAACATGCGTCATGCCACGCTCTCTTCCCCAATTCTCAACGGCTTGCATCAGCAGCCGAGTTACCTTTATATCATCTATAAAGTCAATCCATCCAAAACGCACATTCTTTGCCCCCCACTTTTCATTGGCCCGATGGTTAATAATTGCCGCCACGCGTCCAACAATCTTCCCATCCCTTCGAGCCAAGAACAACTCTGTCTCGCAAAAACGGAAAGCAGGATTCTTTTTTGCATCAAAGGTGTCCATTGTGTCCTCCAACAAATCAGGCACAGCATAGGGATGGCCTTTGTACAACTCATAACCGAACCTTGCAAACTGTCGCAACTCCTTACGGTTTTTAACGCCACTTATGATGATATCTGACATCTACTAACGTTGTTAAATGCTTACTTTAGGGGACAAAGTTAATAAATTTTGCCGAATTTTACGGATTCATTGCATAAATTATGCAAGATATGTTGGTTAAAAGAATAAAAAAACGTTGCAATGTTGGTCTAATTGCCCCAAATTGGATTATCTTTGCACCGCAATGTGTCAAAAAAAGAATCTTCAACGTATTGTACATGTAATAATTTTGCTTGTTCTATGTTCATCAATAAGAGCAGAGAACACGGCAGAAGAATCACCTCGTCACCAGACGTATCCCTATATGTTTCTGGGCATACAGGGAGGCATGCAGACTACATTCTCAAAAGGCTACAGCACTGCCCAACTCATCACCCCGACTGCCAGCGTTAGCTTTGGTGCTTTCTTTACCCCTTATGTGGGCACAAGACTACACGTAAACGGCATTTGGGACAAGGGAGGCTATGCTGGGAATGGTGTCGATTTCCAGTACCATTACAAGTATTCCACAATTAATCTCGACATGATGATCAATCTGGTAAACCTCATTTGCAGAAGAACCTATTCTGCTATGAATGTCTACTTCATAAACGGCTTTGGCTTGAATATGGCATGGGGCAATGGTGATGCCTGTACACACAAGGATGTACTACCTTATGCATACGAAAACACCTGTTTTAGCCACAACATCCGGTTGGGTTTAATGGTCGACTACAATTTCGCCAAAAACTTTTGCATCAATATAGAGATTGACGGAAACAACCTTAGAGACCGCTTTAACAGCAAGCTTTCCAACCACAGCGACTGGCAACTGACAGCTCAACTGGGCGTTGCCTACAAATTCGGTCATAAAAAGTAAACAGGTACTACTTTATCGCCTTATAGTGAGCCTTAGCTTCTGCACGGGTAATGAGGTTGAAGTGCCACCATTCGGTTTTCAAGGGCATAAATCCAGCCTCTTGCATCACGCTACGTAAGAGTTCACGGTTCTTCTTGGCCTGTGCCGTAATGATATGACGCTGAACTAACGAAGCTTCATCGGTGATATGCGCATAAACACCCAGATAATCCACCACAGTGCCCATATCCAACGTGTCACCCGTAGCAACATCTGCCAAAGTGATATCCACGGCCATACCGTAGTTGTGCATACCACCCCCGTTCTTTGGATTGCTTACATAATTCTCTTGCTTTGTTCCTACTACCACATCCCACATAATTTGCTGAATATGCATAGGGCGTGCCGCATCATAGATTTTCAGCGTTAAGTCAGGACGTTTCTGCTTCAACAGTTGTTGTGCCTTGACAACGGCCTTAGCTGCCTTTGGATGCAAGTAAGCCTCTTTCAGGTCTTTATAAAGTACCTTCCCCGTAAAGTTATCCGCCCTACTATACATCAGGCTCACCTGTATGGTGGAATCCAATGATGTCACATCAACGAACCCCTGTTTAGCCATTCCTCTGGCTGTAGGAGATAAACATTTAGTTCCTTGCCCCATTATCATCATAGGAACAAGGAGAAAACACATTAATAATCGAACTCCCATTCTCATTCCGCTAGCACTCCAAACTCTGCTCCACTGGCGAAATCAGCTCCATTCTGACTGCTGAGAGCTGTAAAACGTAGATAACGAGCCTTTATTGGCTTCTGGAACAGCACTTTCTTTTCCTTGGCATTATTCTCAAAGTCACCTTCGCAAACGGTGTCACCCCAAACTTTGCCATCCTGACTCACTTGCACCTTGTAGCCCTTTATGTTACCATTGGGACTTCCATCCTGACGGGGCAGATAGGTAAAGCCTTTCAGGGTCTTCACCTCGTTGCAGTCGAAGTCTATCCAATGCGGGTACTTAGGAACTGTAATGCTGTACATTGTGTGCCAGATGGTTGACGGGTCGTTATCAACAAGGTTCTTGGCATAGCCGCCGTCAGGTCCTTCCTCGCTGCTGACATAAACCACATCAAGAGGAATCTTCTCTATACGTTCGAAGGTGGCAGAAACTGGATTTTTCTCGTCACCCTCATACCAGGCATAAATGGTTCCGCCTTGCTGGAAATTAAAAGGTTCCGTATATTTCATTGTTTTTCCTTTGTCGATACGATAGCTGACGGGGAATTTATCCAAGCCGTACTCAGGGTCGCCGGCAATGGTAACTTTTCCTGCCTTGTCGCGATAAATAGCTACCGGGCAAAGTATGCTTCTTTTGGCGATAACGGTCCCTTTCATTTCATAATCCTCATCAATATGGCGAATCATAATCTTCATCTGATGCAAAGTTCCCAGAACTCTGTCTTGCTTCAACGGGCCGCCCTGACCGCAACTGTTTCCTCCCAGTCCGTTCACCTTGCAATCCAGATGCAGATAGGTTCCGTCGCTCTCAGGAAGTTCATGCGGATGCTGGGCAAGCATCATTTGCAGAGCACTCCAAGGAAGTGCCGAGGTGCTCATCGTACCCAGCTCGCTTAGGAATAACAGCCCGTTGCCTTTACTGTCTCTCAGTGCACACCAACGAACATCTTCTCTGTTGCCCATACTCTGAGGCTTGGGGAAGTTCACAAACTGATCTTGTACCGTGCTCTCATAAAAACCAACAAACGAACCCGTCTTGCGGTCGTTATAGTTGTTCAAGGGGCCGCGCCCGTAATAGGTGTATTGACTGAACTGGCTTGGCAACCTCACTTCGTAACCCAATCTGGGCAGCGCCAAATCCGGATTACTTGTGATGATGCTACTTGCCAATACAACAGTTCCATCGGGATAGACATTGTATGTCAGTCTTGTAGTAAAGGACACATGTTCACCTTCGCCTGTTGCCTCCGCAACACTCTCATAGGGTTGTCCTGCTTTACCTGGACGATGCTTGGCTCCGCCCCTGCCTTTGGCCTGGCTCACCACAGTATAAGTAATGTACACAGGACCTTCGGGAATCTTTTCAATATTGGGCTTTCCGACAGTCTTATGCTGCAAATCATACAATCCTTGCTGGAACCATTGGTCGCGAGCCCAGTTGTCGTTATCCACAGGAGCACGGAAGGCAGAAAGTTGCAAGGGCGAATCCTTCAGGATGGTCTTACCGCCATATTGCATACCACACAGACTACCGGTTGTATTATCAAAGGTAACGTTGAAGTCCTTGCCACTTACTACAATCTTTTCACCATCCTCTGATAATTGTAGAGCACCTCTTTGCCAATTCGAACCCTCCAGTCGTTTTTCTTGCACAAATAATTGCTCTGCCATCTGCACATAGCCCTTCTTTGCCCAAGGCTTGTCCTCTTTCAAACGGAACTCTACATTCAGGAAGTACTCGCCCTCTCCAACAACGTACTCATTAACCGGGCAGTAGCATCTAACCGACTTACGTGGCTGGATGTCTTCGTGCAGAGAGATCGTTACATCCCCCATTTTCTCTCCATCCAATACTGTGTAAGCCACAATGTCATACTCTCTGGAAGAGATTGGCTCAAAATAATTCTTGTTGAAGATGGTAAAGTCAGCTATATCCTTCCCATTTCTTTCCTTTACCTCATTCAGCGTTACCCCCACATTCTGATATACCTTCTTCACCTCGTAGTACTGAGGCTTAGGCGAGAGGTCGGGCAGCATGATGCCGTTCATGCAGAACATACCATCGTTGGGCCAGTCGCCATGATCACCACCGTAACCCATATACTTCTTGCCGTCCTTGGTGTAAGTGTCAATAGCCTGGTCCACCCAGTCCCAAATGGCTGCTCCACAGAAGAAGTTGCTGCTTTCCATCGCCTCCCAATAATCCACCAAGTTACCCAAAGAGTTACCCATGCTATGGGCATATTCCGAGATGTGGTAAGGATACTTCACATTCGATTTTCCCTTGGCCACCTGCTGTACCCAAGCCACACTGGGGTATTGGTTTGAGCCCATATCAACAATATCGTTGTTGCGCTCATACTGAACAGGTCTGCTTGTATCAAACGCCTTAATGGCATCGTAGGAAGCCTTGAAGTTCTCACCCGGCCCGGCCTCGTTGCCAAGGCTCCAGATAACGATGCTGGGGTAGTTCACGTGACTGTGCACCATCTCCATATTACGAGCCACATGGGCAGCCCTCCATTCCTTGGGATGCGAGAGCGATTCCTTACCATAATAATACTCATGGCTCTCTATGTTACACTCGTCCTCCAAGTAAAGACCGTATTTGTCTGCCAGATAATACCAGTAGGGATCGTTGGAGTAATGCGACAGACGCACATGATTGATATTGCCTCGTTTCATCAGCATCACCTCCTCCAACATTTGCTCATGGGTAATGGCATGACCCGTTGATGGATTTGTCTCATGACGGTTCACACCTTTCAGTTTCACAGGCTTCCCGTTCACGTAGAAATACCGGCCAGCCAAGCCAAATTCATCCTCGCTGGAAGGAGTATCTTTAATCTCTACAGTCCGGATGCCGAAGTAGGTGCTGGTGCAATCCAACACTTTCCCCTTTTTGTCCTTTAGTTCTGCTACAAGCACATAACGGTACGGAGCCTCAGCACTCCAGAGCTGAGGATGGGGAATGACAAGTTCTGTGTGAGTCTTTACCGTTTCACGTTTCTGCAATTCAACTCCTCCACCTTCTGTCCATCTTACCTGTTCCAAGCACTCGTCCGTGTACAATTTCACAGGGTAGATGCTATACTCTATCTTAACATCCCCTTGTACCTTGTCTGTAAAGTTGCTGGTCTCACGGTCAATGCTAATAGTTGCCTCATCCCCTTCTATCTTGACGGTTCTGACAGCCATATCGCGAATCTGCACCTTTGGCATCGCTGTCAGGTAGGTACTGCGAAAGATACCGGGCAAGCGGAACATATCCTGTGCCTCCAGGAAGGAACCGTCGCTGCTGCGGTAAACCTCCACTGCCAGCACGTTCTCGCCCGACTTATTTAAATAAGGTGTTATGTTGAACCGCGCTGTATTACGACTGTTCTTTGAGAAGCCCACAAACTTTCCGTTAACCCACAGATAGAAGAAAGAGTCTACACCATCAAAGTTGATGAATATCTCCCTATCCTTCCATTCTTTGGGAATCAGGAATGTTCTGCGGTACGAGCCCACCTCGTTGGGGTACTGATAGGTTGTATAGCGCGAATCCTTGGGTTGGCGCATTACACCTTCGCGCCAATCATCCACCTTCACCTCGTGGTAGAATATCACCGGTTGATTCACATAAATGGGTACTCCATACTTCATAGTCCCGTCTTTCTGCAAACCTTGAACATTCCAGCAGCCGGGAACCTTGATATCATCCCATGCAGACACATCATATATTGGCATATAGAAGTAGACGGGTCGTTTCTCCGGACTGGAAACCCAATGGAATTTCCATGTTCCATCCAGGCTCTGGTAGTATGAACTTCCCTCAGGCAGAACCTGTTTGGCCTGTTCCTTGTCGGCAAAAGGAAACATGTAGGCACGTGGCAGCTCCTTGTTCAAGGAGAGTAATTCAGGATTCTGCCACTCTGTACCGTCAGGAGCATACTTTTCACCAAAAAGGAAACCTGACAACTCATCAGCCCTTGCCATCATTGCAAAGGCAAACACAAATAGCAATATCATTCGTTTTGTCATATTCATAAGCATTAGTTTTTGCAAAGATACAAAGAAATAATGAGCCCACCAAAAGGTTAGCCCATTGTTTTGAAATAAGACTATGTTAAAAACACCACGTGTCGACTTTACCTTTTCCACACGTGAACTTTGACTTTTCCACACGTCGTGCATGCCGATGCGACGTGTCGCATTGGCCTCTGTCAAACGTAGACAATGAATTGTCTGCCCCCTGACAAAGTTTTGTCTAAACGTGACAAAGCGGTTAGTGGTTAGCGGTTAGTGGATATTTAATGGTTATTGGTTATTGAGAGACGGAGGGGGCCAGGTTGGTGACGAGTGGTGACGGGTTGGTGATGGGTCAAAAACAACCCGTTACCCATAACGTGTTGATTATTACAACCATAACCTCAAAAGGTGACGAGTGACGAGTGTTTTTACGTACGAGAAATTTTCAAGCCAAAGCCATCAACAAAAATCAGAATTATTGCACAAAAAACCTCAAAAAGTTTGGAGCCTCCAAACCCTTCTAATTGCGCCTCCAAACTCCTCGAATTCAGGCGCAATTCTCTTGGTATTACTCTCGCTCGGGAATAAAAATAAAAGGGTTTTATTTTGTATTCCGCTCACTTAATCATAACATTGACCTGCAATCGAAGTTACTTCCGTTCGGAAATACTCAAATAAATTTGGTATTTCTCTCGCTTAATCGTAACTTTGAAACCTTCGTATCGAAATTACTCTCACTCGGGAATAAAAATAAAAGCGGTTTTATTTTGTATTCCGCTCGCTTAATCGTAACTTTGCAAAGGAATGTGACTGTAAATGGTTACTGAAAACATGAAAAAACAACTATCGTATGGAATACATGTCACAAGAAGGCTACGATAAAATCGTAGAAGAATTACGCCAATTGGAGCGCGTGGAACTACCTCGGGTGAAAGAAGCAATTGCCGAAGCTCGCGACAAGGGTGACCTTAGCGAGAATTTCGAATATCATGCCGCCAAACGTGAGCAGGGACGGCTATTGGGAAGAATACGCTTTAAACAAAGAGTGCTGGAGTTTGCCAGGGTGATAGACAAATCGAGGCTTGACAGCGATGGCGTGGGACTACTGAGCAAGGTCGGGATTACCAACATGTCTACAAAAAGCCAAATGACGTACACCATTGTCAGCCCACACGAAGCAAACCTGCGAGAGGGCAAGATTTCTATTAAATCGCCCATAGGGAAAGCGCTGCTAAAAAAGCAAGTGGGAGACATCGTAGAGGTAGAAGTACCTGTAGGTACCTTAAAACTGCGTATAGATAGCATAAGCCTATAAATTACAAACAATTAATATCATGAAAAAGAAAACAATTCTTGCCCTATTGGCACTTATGGTTATGACTGTTGGAGCGTATGCAGAAGTCTTTGGCACTAAGGTAGAACAGGGAAAGGTAACAACAGGCATAGGCAACAAAGATGTGGCTATCCTGCGCAGCACGCTTACCGTGAGCGACAATACGAGCAACGTGAACTTTCAGGGGGTAACGGGAAAAATTATCGCCTCAGACCTGAAAGATGTGAAATCCATCAGGGCTTACTTCGCCACAAACGCCCAAGAGCTCTTTATCGACAAAATACACGCGATGAAATGGCGTGAGAATAATGGAATGCTGTTTGCCGAAGGCAAGATGGCCAAAGACGGCACATATACCGTAAGGGGCAGCAAGAAGCTAATGCCTGGCACATACTACTTGTGGATAGCATTAGACATCTCTTCAAAAGCTAAGGAGGGAAATATGGTGGATGCTACCATTACATCTTATATTATAGACGGAAAAGAACAAACAGAGCCCAACGGCAATCCTGCCAACGCAGCAACCATCTTCCTGACAGAAAGTAGTGTACTGATGCCCATGGACAAAGGAAGCTTGTATTACAGAATCCCCGCAATCTGCACCAGCGCAGACGGCAAGAGATTGGTCGCTCTTACCGATGACCGCAAGGACCATAATGTAGATCTTCCCACTCACTGCTATGTGGTGGCTCAATATTCCGAGGATAATGGTCGTACTTGGACTGATCCTATAATCGTTGCAGGTACTGCTGAGACGGGTGGCGACTACGGACACGGAGATGCCTCACTGATTACGAACCGCATCAACGGCGACATCATAGGCATTATGACCAGCTCGCACTACGGAACCGGATTCTTCTCTTCTACACCCGAAAAGCCGCAAACGTGGAAGACCATTGTCAGTCATGATGGCGGCAAGACGTGGGAAGCCCCTGTTGACCACACCAAGGAGCTATATGCTGCTGGCAGCCCAAATCCCAACTGGCTGGGCGGCTTCACAGGCTCTGGAGCCGGATTACAGAAACGTGACGGCACGCTGGTGTCTCCCTTTGTGAATCGTGAATCGCCTGACGGTACCAACAATAATGTGACGCAGAACTACTATAACTTCATGTCGAAAGACGGAGGGCAGACTTGGTTCGTCAGCGGAAAGAGCGGCACCACAGCAGCCGATGAACCCAAGGTGCTGGAGCGCAACAACGGTGATCTGGCCATTAGTGTCCGCGCAGGAGGCTACAATTATTATAATGTAACCTCGGATGATGGAAACACGTGGAAGAATGCCCCACAAACACGCTTCAAAACTGGCATCAGCGGCAATGCATGTGACGGAGAATACATGTATTGGTGCTCCACCATCGATGGTAACCCTTGGAACATTGTCTTCCAGACGGGGCCTAACGACCCACATCGTCAGAACGTTTCTATTGCCCTTTCAACCGATGAGGGTGAGACCTTCGGAACACCAAAGACTATTTGTCCAAGAGGCTCCGCCTACAGCGCTGCCACCGTTCTGTCTGACGGCACAGTAGGCGTTTATTACGAAGAGGAAGGACTCTATGGCTGCTACACCATGCGCTTCGTACGTTTCAGCCTGAGTTGGGCAAGCGATGGCAAGTATTCCTTCACAAAGAAACATCCCTTTAGACCAATACAAATGAAATAACAACAAAAAAAGGACCCAGATTTCTCTGAGTCCTTTTTGATTGATATAAATTTTCTTTTATTTCTCTTCTGTTTCCTTGATGGTCTTACCCATAGTAAGGTAAGCAGTAGGAGCAGCAATGAAGATTGATGACAAAGTACCGAAGATAACACCCAGAATCATTGCGAAGGCGAAGCTGCGGATGCTGGCACCACCCAGGCAGAAGATTACAGCCAGTACGATGAATGTGCTGACAGAGGTGTTGATCGTACGGTTCAATGTGCTGTTCAGTGAGCTATTGAAAAGCTCCTGACGCTCACGTTTGGGATAGAGACCAATGTACTCACGGATACGGTCAAAGACTACCACCTTATCGTTGATAGAATAACCGATAGCAGTAAGCACGGCACCGATGAAGGTCTGGTCAATCTCAAGTGAGAAGGGCAGAACACCCCACCAGATAGCATACATACCCAAAATCAGCACGATGTCAATAATCAAAGCGGTGATAGCACCTACTGAGAAAGCAAGGTTGCGGAAACGTACAAAGATGTATGCAAAGATAGCTATGAAGGCCAAGATAACACTCCAGATAGCACCGTTAGTGATGTCCTCAGCTACGGAAGGACCTACCTTCTGACTACTAATGATTGAACCACCGGCACGCTCATCACGATTGATGAAGCTCTCCAAAGTCAAATCGTCAGCTAACAGACTACCTGCCTTCAGTGTCTCGTACAGCTTCTGCTCTATTTCGCTGTCAACCTCAATACCGTCTTCCTGAATGCGATAGTTGGTAGAGATACGCAAGGTCTTACCACCAGTACCCAAAGCGATAACGCTTGTATTACTTTCGGGGAAGGCCTCAGCCAACATAGGACGTACGACCTCAGGCTGTACCTCGTTCTCGAACAGAACAACAAAGTTACGACCACAAGTGAAGTCGATACTCTTGCTGAAACCACGACCCAGAGGAGACATGAAGATGATGCTGATAACAGCCAATATACCAAAAATGGTGAAACTCTTCTTGTATGCACTCATGAACTTGAAGTTCGGGTTCTGGAAAGATATCTTATCACCAACAGGAGTACGGAAGGTCAAGTTTAACCACTTATCCTTAGCCATTACCTGAGCATATACAACACGTGTCAAGAACACTGCGGTAAAGAAGCTAACGCAGATACCGATGAACAGTGTGGTAGCAAAACCGCGGATAGGTCCTGTACCGAAGTAGTAAAGGATAACGGCGGTGATGATAGAGGTCAGGTTAGAGTCGAAGATGGCGCTGAAAGCATTGCTGTAACCAGCAAAAAGAGCCTCACGAACCTTCTTGCCAGCCTTCATCTCTTCCTTGGTACGCTCGTAGATAAGCACATTGGCATCAACAGCCATACCCAGTGTCAGAACCATACCGGCAATACCACTCATGGTAAGAGCAGCCTGGAAACTGGTAAGAATACCTACAGTGAAGAAGAGGTTCAGCAACAGGGCACAGTTGGCAACCATACCAGGAATAAAGCCGTACATCACAATCATGTAAACCATCAGGATTACGAAAGCAATGATACAGCTCAAGATACCCTGCTGGATAGACTCGGCACCCAGAGAAGGACCAACAATCTCCTCGCTAACAATCTTAGCGGGAGCAGGCATCTTACCAGACTTCAATACGTTGGCAAGGTCGCGGGTGTCTTCGGTTGTGAAACGACCAGTGATCTGTGAGTTACCGCCAGTAATCTCGCTCTGTACGGTAGGAGCACTGTATACGTTATCATCCAAAACGATGGCAACGCAACGCTTCAAGTTAGCCTTTGTCAGGGCAGCCCAACGACGGGCACCATCGACGTTCATCTTCATGCTTACACAAGGCTGACCGTTCTGATCGAACTCGTCCTTGGCATCGGTGATTACATCACCCTCCAAAGGAGCACGACCGTTACGCTCTGTTACCTTGATAGCATAGAGCTCATAGATGTTAGAAGACTCGCCTTCGCCAACACCCTTAACACCCCACTTCAAACGAACGTCAGAGGGCAGAACCTCAGCAGCCTCGGGTGAAGCCAGCAATTCATCAATGGCAGCCATATCGCGCTTGTTGGCATAACCAACTACACAACCATAAGCGCCCTGAGCCAGTTGCAAACGACTCAGCAGAGGGTGCTGCTTACGTACTTTCTCAATGTCGGCAGCTGTTGCTTTAGCCTCTGACTTCTCCTCTGTGTTACCGCTAACTACAGAAGCAAGGTCCTTCTTAGCTGCAGTTGTATCAACAACTGTGGTGTCAGCCTCAGCCTCAGCAACAACAGCGGCAGAATCTGCAGTAGCATCATCCTTAATGGCGCTCATTACAGCAGCCAACTTAGTATCCAAAGTTGCCAAGAAAGAAACAATCTCCTGTGAATTGTAGGTCTCCCAGAACTCCAGGTTAGCACTTCCCTGTAGAAGTTTACGTACACGCTCAGGTTCTTTTACACCAGGCATTTCTACCATGATACGGCCTTCCTGACCCTCAAGGGCCTGAATATTAGGCTGAACAACGCCAAAGCGGTCAATACGGGTGCGAAGTACATTGTAAGAGTTGTCAATAGCACTCTTTACTTCTTCGCGAAGGACCTTCTCAACCTCTTTGTCGGAACTCTTGGTAGTTACCTTATCGCGCAACTGCTGTGTTGCAAAAAGCTCAGCCAAAGCCTTGTTGGGCTCTAAAGTCTTGTAGTCTTTAATAAATAAGGTAATAAAATCATTTTGGCTGTTTGCAGCCTCGCTGGTCGCCTGCTCGACGGCCTTGCGGAAGTTCTCGTCAGTCTCTTCTTTGTGATCTGCCAGTGCCTTAACCACATCGGGTACACTTACCTCAAGAATGACATTCATACCACCCTTAAGGTCCAGACCAAGTCCGATTCCCATCTCACGACATTCCTTCAATGTCCAAACATTGCAGTAAATCTTGTTGTTGAGCAGAGAATCCAGATAACGGTCGGCAGCTTCCTGACCTTCTGTCTGTGCCAACTGTTCTGCCTTATTCTCAAAGTGGCTAGTTACCACTGAGAAACTCAGGTAGAAGAGGCAAACCAAAGTAAGCAGGACTGCGAAAACCTTTACAAATCCTTTGTTTTGCATTGTTTTAATTAATTATTTTGTTGTTTATATGTTTCGTTCAGTCACAAAATAGTGCGCAAAGATACACATTTTTCCTTAACGAAACAGATTTTATGCTAAATTTTATGCATTAAAGACATATTATTAGTGTTTTTTCTGCATATAGGCAACTACAGGGAGGTGGTCAGAGGCTGTAATACCATCATCTACATAGCATTTCAGACACTGCCAGTCTTTGGAAATGAAAATGTGATCAATTCGTACATAAATACCACTGTGTTTATATGTGAAGCCGACTCCCCTGCCTGTTTCCCTGAAAGCGCAGTCCAACCTCCTTGCCAACCTTTGATAGGTGTAAGAGATTGGTGTGTCATTGAAGTCACCGCACATTATCATGCTTTTTCCGTAGTTTCGGTCTATCAGTGCACAAAGCGTATCTGTTTGAGCACCACGATAATAGGCAGCCCCCCCTAGCTTTCGTTTCAATAACTGGCTTCCTAATTCCACCCGCTCACGCTCAGGCTCCAGAATCATGCCCTTATACTCGCATTTGTCAGAGTCAGACAGGCCATTGCTTTCCAAATGATTACTTACCAGAAGCAGACTGTCGCCTTGGCAGTAAATCCAACATGCCATACTACTATTATTACGCGTGGGATAATCTATATGTAAGGTATCACCCAGTACAGGAAAACGCGTCAGTATGTATTTTCCCGCCCCTATCACTTTATTGTAATGCATAGAGTCGACAAATTGCTGGAATTCCGGCATATTCATCAAGTTTCCTTGAATCTCCTGAAAACAGACTATATCCGGATTCTTTTTCTTTAAGAATCCTACAACCTCAAGACGATCATTTTCTTCCACAACGCCTCCCAGATTATAGGTAACCACACAGATAGCGCTATCCGATTCATATTCCTTGGTGTTGATGGGACAGTAATCCATGGCATAGCTTGCCACTACTGCCAGCCCCAATATAGGAACCCATACTAACGTGAAATGGAATATCAGCCAAAAGAAGACAAAGGCTATATCCACAGCCACAAAAATAGGGAAGAAAAGCCCTAACAGAGAGATTGTTGGGTAATCACTTGGCGACACAAAGGTACTTGCCACCGTCAGCCACAGCAATAAAACAGTACATACGTTAGCTCCCAAAAACAAACCGACAAGCAAACGTGTCAGAGGCCCTGTCTTTTTCTTCTTATTCTGCATTATTTCTTACTCATATCAAAGAGGCGTTTCTTCTCCTCTTCTGTAAGCTGAGCATATCCGCTTTTCTTCACCTTATCCAATATACGGTCTAATTCAGCCTCATCTTCTTGCTTGCGCTCTCTGTAGCTGAAATCCTTCTCGTACTTTCCGCCCCAGGTAACTTTGATATCCGGTTTTTTCTTGCCAAACTTCCCAGAGAACCACTTACGGAAATTAAAGCCGCCCGAAGAACCCCTGTCGTAGTAGTCGCGATCGTAGTAATTATGGTGGTTCCTATTGTTTCCACCGCCATTACGCCAATAGAGAAGAAGGAGCAGGCCCACCAGCATGCCGCCTAAATGAGCAAAATGTGCTACACCGTCTCCAGGACGACCAAGAGCCGACATCAATTCTATCACGGCATAACCCACAACAAAATACTTGGCTCTGATAGGTACTGGCAATGGGAATATGAACAAACGCTCATTAGGGAATGTCATACCGAAGGACAACAGAATACCATACACGGCTCCAGAGGCTCCCACTGTCGTCCAACGGTTTAGGAATTCACTCATATCAATAACCGTTCCACCCACATTTACCTGCTCGTAGGCATTCAGACCCTCTATCCAATAGTTGGCAAACTGCACCAGCTCCTGCATTAGAGCTGCGCCCAAACCACATGTCAGGTAATAGAACAGGAAACGCTTACTACCCATCGTCTGCTCCATGATACGGCCAAACATCCACACTGCAAACATATTAAAGAACAGATGTGAGAAGCTACCATGCATAAACATATAGGTAAAAACCTGATAGAAGTAGAAATGGCTGGCCATAAAGAAATGCAAACCCAGCACATCGTCAAGGTCAATACCATAAGCAGGAAGAGCTGCTGCCCACCGGGCTGCAAAGAACAGCACGTTAATGATAAGCAGATTCTTAGTTACGGGAGGCATATTGTTCATATTACTCAAAAATCTTATTTTCGGCGCAAAATTACAAAAATAAAACAAAAGAGACCCCATTCTGCCCGTTCTAAAGAGGTATTTTTCGCTTTTTCGAACATTTTTTTATAAAAAAACTTGGGTCATATAGCAAGATTTCTTATTTTTGTGATACAAAACGTTGATAATTAACTGATTTAAAAAACATCTAAAAACACAAAGTTATGAACAAGACTGATTTGGTTGCAAAAATTGCCGAAGGTGCAGGTTTGAGTAAAGTTGATGCAAAGAAAGCTTTGGAAGCTACTTTGGAAGCTATCACTGGTGCAGTAAAGAAGGGTGACAAGGTTGCTCTCATTGGCTTTGGTACTTTCTCTGTTGCTGAGCGTGCAGCACGCAAGGGTATCAATGTTCGCACAAAGAAGACCATCAACATTCCCGCAAAGAAGGTAGTTAAGTTCAAGGCTGGTGCAGACCTGAAGTTCTAACCAACTTGTTTTGCAAAAAACGCGCTGACTCACATTTGAGCAGCGCGTTTTTTTTACTTGATTCGAACCCCTTGTACGTTATACCACGCTCCGTCGCGAATAATCACAAGACGACCATTCCTTATATACTTGCAAACAACATGAGGGTCATCATTGAACGTCGTTTGTATGATGCCTGTGGGGTCGGCCTCATATTCCCCATAATATAGTAAACCGAAGTTATCATAACATGTCCACCACGAGGTGTCGCTCTTTGTTGAACGAATACCAACCCTTAGCGTGGAAGCTGTTGGGAGGTTCACAACGACCAGATTCTCATAGCATCCTTCTGCAAACCATGAGTTAGCAGCCAGCGCATTTTTGGGAATGTATAGGTTGTTGTATGTCACACATTGGCCTGTCTTTTTTTCCTCAGATGCGTCATCCCATATATTCCGAATAGTCTGGTACACAGTCTTCCCGCCTCCTGTGGCATACAACTGTGCCTTTACGGCATCCTTCCCCTCAGCCCAATCGGTATAAGCGTTTTGATAGGTGCCTGGCCGTTGGAAGGCATTAACCGTTAGCGCATAGTTGCCGGCAGGGAGTTCAGGCGAAATGGTCTGATACGTATTAAATGTAGTCTCCAAGAATTCTGCAACACCATTCTTGATGCTTTCAGGTCCTTTTGTCCATCCGCCAGAATTCTCGTCGAAACCACGGTTTTCTATCAACCATGAAACAGGCATGGGCTGTAAGGGCGAGGAAGGTTTTACGTTCCCCATATATGTTATAAAGGTGTTGCGTAGGCTGGAAACGGCATCCTCCATATCGCTCACACTATAGCCTTCCTTTTCTGCCTCTACCGTTGCTAACAGGTCTGTCATAGGCTTGGCTGCTTCCTCCACACTTGTCTCCTCCGACAATGGTTCGCAAGCAGTCTTCATCGACTCACGCACTTCTGCCAAGATAGCATCTAGTTTGGGCATTGCCTTTTCTGCACAATATTGGTCATAGGTCGACATTTCCCCTGCTGTTAGCAGTAGCCAATGCTGTTTGGTGTTACTGTCCGAGGCGTCAAAGCCAGTGCCTCCGACAGTCGTCTTGCTGGTAGTCCTCAATGCCGCCTTTCCGATGGTAATCCAGTATGACGATGTATTAAGCGTTCCTTTCTTGAAGTTCGTCCTTGACGGCAGCAACTGCACACGCTCTGCCGTGGTGGGCGAGGTGCGAGTCACAGCCTTGAATTGCTGACCTGTACATGACAGCAGACGCCCTGTTCCCACATTATGCAGTGTATAATAGGCAGTCTTAGGGTCGTAAGTGATGTTCCATGCAAAGTTATCATCCGTCTGCGCTTTTGCTGCACCTGCAGAAGCCTGCGTTAGGTCACCACTTTCTGTTACATACAGATACGAAGTCTCATTACCAAAGGCATTATCTGTTGTCTTAATGTAATATTTGGTGTCGTCCTCCTGAGCAAAGGTATATGCCGGCGATGCAAATCCTACAGAGGTAGAGCAAATCAGTCCATCCTGATGCAAGGCATGTGTGATAAGCACATTACCATAATATAATAAGGTATTCTCTGGATTGTAACTGTCCTCCCATGAGCCGTTTATGCCGTAGTTAGGTCCGCTGAACGATGATTTGGGCCACATGTGCGTATCGTCACCTGTCATATAAGCGCTGTTGTCCTTGTTCAGGAACTGTATCATCTGCGTAGCGCGCGGCCCCAGCCATTTGCCTTTGTTGCCTTCCTCACGATAGTTACCGTCCCACCAGATATCACTCGTGCCAACTCCCACACCATGATTGGTCTCATGTAGAATGGTTCCCGTCTGCTGGTAAGAGGAGTTTGGTCCCACACGCATCCAGCCGCCATAAGAACAGTCGGCTGTTGGAGTATCCGCTCCGTAATGCACGCTCAGATTGATACCTCTAACATACGACAGATGGTTATACAGCCATTTTATTTCTTCTACGGCAGAGGCTATACGGTAATTCTCCTCTGTGCTGCCACCATTATCGTAGTCGGTCGTCACAGTTCCTCTGGGCAGCGTAGGAACCTTAATAATATCGCCATAAGCCAATTTGTATTTAGCAGTCAAAACATAGGGACGCACATAGTACATGGTGCCTGGCTGCAGTTTCTCCATACGATAGATTTCTCCGTTAGACGAGAAGTAGTGTGTAGTCCGATTATCAAAAATGGTCGGTTCTGGATGCGTACTCCAACAAAATCCCTTTTCCAGGAATCCCGACGTTGGGTTCGCTGTCATACGCCCCAATAGTACAGTAGCGCCTGCTGCGACAAACTTGTTGGTCGATGTTACCCTTGGAGCAGTACCGGTGGCATTCAGAATACGATAGTTCAAAGTAGCATCGCTAAGGCTTTTTGCCAACGAATCTATCTTTTCATTGCCTCCTGCCTCTATCAACCCTCTTGCCCCGTTGATGGCAGCTGTCAAATCTGCAGCTCCTTCACCTTCGCCTTCGCCCAACACTTCTACAGCCGTGCCTATCAGCTTCTGCAATTCTGCATGTTCCGCTTCTATATTGGTGTCCAAAAGTGTCAACTTTACATTGTCAACAGTAGCCCAGTTGGCATTTGTGGAGGTTACCTTGAATCCTATGCGCGTTACGCCCTGCAAAACGGTAAAGGTAACACTATAATTCTTACTCTCCGTCACCGTTGTTGAAACATCGTTGGCATAAAGTATTGCGCCCGTACAAGCCTCTATCTTTCCTGACTGCTGAATATTCTGGCAACCTGCTGTTAGTGTGTAGGTTCCGGCCGGCAGATACAGGTCCTGGCATATCTCAACATTGGGGATTTTACTGCCCGATGCCACCCAGCGTTCCATATATATCTTGCCATGCTTCTGACTAAAGCTGGAGTTGGTAACATAATAGAACCCATTGTTAATCCATCCGGCAAAACGTGCCTCAAAGTCTGGGTTTTCTACATAGGTATTTGTTACATCTGTTTCTGCCATCATGTTTGTGGCAATCAACAGACAAATGCAAGAGATAATTAATCTATTCATGGTTTAGTATAGTTAAAAACTTCTGTTACGATTATTCCCCCCATGAGCTTCTGTCAAGATTTCGATAGCCGATAGCTTCTTGCAGATGATGGGTCTGGATGTTTTCTGAGCCTTCGAGGTCGGCAATGGTACGAGCCACACGGAGAATGCGGTCATAAGCACGGGCAGAGAGTTGAAGCCGGGTCATGGCTTCGCGGAGCATATCTAAGTCTTCAGCTGCCGGCTCTGCATAACGATGCATGAGACGGCTTGTCATTTGAGCATTACAATGAACACCTGGGTCATTCTTAAAACGTTCGTCCTGTATCTTACGGGCACGGACAACCCTTTCGCGGATTGTGGCACTGCTCTCGCCGGGAGCCGTCCGACTAAGTTCATCAAAGGAAAGAGGTGTTATCTCGCATTGTATGTCAATACGGTCGAGCAAAGGACCTGAAATCTTATTCAAATAATGAACTATCTGTCCAGGCGTACAGCAACATTGCTTGGTTGGGTGATTATAATAGCCACATGGACAGGGATTCATGCTGGCAACAAACATAAAGGAGCAGGGATAAGAAATGCTGTATTTAGCACGGGAAATATTTATGACCCTGTCCTCTAATGGCTGACGAAGAACCTCCAAGGTGCTCCGCTGAAACTCTGGCAACTCATCACAAAAAAGAACGCCATTATGGGCCAGACTTATCTCACCTGGCTGTGGATTTACACCTCCGCCAACCAATGCCACCTGTGAAACGGTATGATGAGGGGCACGGAAGGGACGATGATCAATCAGCGAACAGTTACCAGGCAATTTTCCTGCAACAGAATGAATCTGCGTAGTTTCTAAACTCTCTTGTAACGACAAAGGAGGCAGAATACTAGGAAGACGTTTTGCCATCATACTTTTGCCGCTTCCTGGAGGGCCTATCATAATAAGATTATGACCTCCTGCAGCGGCAATCTCCATGGCTCTTTTTACGTGCTCTTGCCCTTTAACATCACAAAAATCCAGCTCAAAATCGTTCTGCTGAGCATAAAACTCAGCACGTGTATTTATAATGGTAGGCTCCAACGGATGCATGCCGTTAAGATGCCCTATCACCTGATTGATATGACGAACTCCATATACCTTGAGCTTGTTGACAACAGCCGCCTCACGTATATTGTCCTCTGGAACAAACAGTCCCTCGTATCCTAATTCCCTAGCTTTGATAGCAATAGGGAGTGCTCCTTTAATTGGCATTAACGAGCCGTCAAGACTCAATTCGCCAACCATCATATAACGGTTCAGCAGATTAACATCCACCTCTCCTTCCGTAGCAAGGATTCCTATCGCCAAAGGAAGGTCTAGGCCTGAGCCTTCCTTGCGAACATCGGCAGGAGCCAAGTTCACGGTAATCTGTCGTGTAGGAAAATGATAACCGCTATTCTCGATAGCAGCCATGATGCGCTCGTGGCTTTCCTTGACAGCGCTGTCAGGCAAGCCGACCATAACAAACCGACAACCCCTGGTGGCGTTAACCTCTATCGTAACAGCAACCGCCTGTAAACCCTGTACAGTTGCACCATAAACTTTTACAAGCATAATTTCTGAACTTTCGGTTCAACGTCGCGATGCCAGTCTGTACCAGAGCCTATTATCTTCTGATCTGGCCCCACAAGGATAAAATACGGCAAATCCGTAATGCCCCATTTCTGCACCAAGGGACTGTTGAAACACAGAAAATCACAATAGCTGTGATAGTCTACACTGTCATTTTCCTCAATCCTTTTTAGAGAAGAGACCTCTGTATCAAGAGAATAGCTAATGGCATTGACAGTCAAGCCTTTCTCGTTCATTTCCCTACGGAATCTGCGAATACGGTAAAGCGCACTCTGCGAGCCACTCTTCCAACTGGCCCAGAAGGAAATTAAAAGATAGTTGTCCTCAAATTCCTTTGATGTTATCTCCCTGCCCTCTTCTCCCCCAAAAGCTGAGGTATGGGTCTTAAGTTTGAAATCTGGGAGTTTGTTGCCTTCACGTAACATGCCATAGGCTTTCACTTGACGGGAAAGCTTGCTGAGCTCGATATCATCGGGGTTGGCACGGCAAAGACTGTCATAGACTGCGGTAACAACTTTCTTGTCCAAATTGTCGGTCTGCAAGAAGTAGGTCTGAAACAAATACTTGCCGACTGCATGTTTGGAATACTTCAGGATATACATGTGGGCCACGTCAAGAACCCTAACAGGGGACAGGTCGGTAATATCCTCCCGAAACTCAGTATAAATCTCGTTATCTTCTGAGCCATCCACGTCCACGGCATTCAGGTTCTGGGCATCGCCCTCAATCTCTATGTCATCACCAGGCTGGGCAAAGATGGTGAGTTCAGAATAGTTTGGATACAGAATACGGAAAATGTGACTACCCTCTATGGGAACAACATATTCAAACTCGCCATCCAAGATATGAAGGGTATCCAAACGGTCAGTCGCCCCACTGGGGCTGTATATATAAAACTCACCCTGTTCAAGATTAGTAAAATCTCCAGTTATCCGAACTTGCCCCGAATCGCCGGTACATGAATGAAGGGCTAAGAGTAAAGAATGAAGAATTATAAGATTTAAGAGAAAACCTCTTGTTTTCATCATTATTTGTCGTTATTAATTCTTACTTCTTCACTCTTAACCCTACTCTTAATTTACTTCACGATGCTCTTGATTGTGCTTGCGTACTTAGCGAACTCCAGGTCGTTAGCTGCGCGGACAGCCAAGGTGTTATCCTGCTGGATGGCACTCTTGAGAGCTGTTGCTAGCGTGCTACCATCGTTTGTGCGGGCAGCAAGGACGGCCTGTAAGTAGCTAGTGATAGCATCAGGATTCTTGATAGCGGCAAGCGTCTTCTTGGCAGCAGTGTAGTCCTTAGCAAGAATCTGAGCCAAAGCTGCACTATTTGTGTTGACACCAGCCAAATCAGAAGCAGCCTGTGTATAGTTACCCTTAGCTATGTTCAGGTTACCCATAACCTCCTTGAAGGTATCTGAGCCACTTCCCTTTGCCAGATAGGTCTCTGCAGAATTTACATCGCCATTCTTCAAGGCCAGAAGAGCCATGTTGGTATTGACTTCGGGAGCATTCTTACTTACGTTGGCAGCCTGCTTAAGATAATTACTGGCAACCTCAGTATTACCGGCAGCAATAGCCTGTTGGGCCATATTGTTCAAAGCACGATAGTCACTAGGATATTGCTTTGCGATAGCTTCGTTCCACTGCTTGCGCTCAGCTTCGTTCTTAGTAAGCTTATTGGCACCATAAACCATTTCCTCTACGCTAAGCTTGCTGGGGTCCTGCTGGAACTGAGCAAGAATCTGCTCGTCACTGCGACCAATTACCTCATAGTTTACTATCAGACGAGCACGACGCAACTCGGGCAAGATGCTTTCCTTGATGTCAGTATAAACCTCGCTCATATTGCTAATCTGTTGCTCGCGCTCTTCGGGCTCCTGATACATAGAGAGGACGCGGAGAATAATCTCCTTATCCTGAAGATTGCTCTTGGAAACCAATTCTTGGAAGCCGTCCCAGTCCTCTGCGGTGTACTTGGTATCAACATCGGCCTTCATCTGAATTTTCTTGAGCTCACCCTTCAGATAATCACTGCTAACGTTCTGGCGCTTTTCAGCCAACTTCTCGTTTAGTTCATATCTACCATCAGGACTGGCGTATGCGCTGACCTCGATGTTCTGAAGGGCGCGAGTCTCTGCATTGTCGTTAATCTCCTTCAGAATCTTACCCAAGTCCTTGATGCTTACGGAGTTCAGCTCGCTTGCGCGAAGGTTGGCCTGATTAATCAGGAACTTGATGTTTGCCTCCTGCTTTTGAGCAATAATACGCTGGTAAGCATCAGGGGCTGTAGCACCCGTCATACTGCAACGGTTCAAAAGCTGACTGGTTGCCAATACGCCATAGCCAATCTTAACCTCAGGAATAGAAACGGTCTTCTTACCCAACTTGGCATCAAAACGGGCATACAACTCACTTGACAACATAGGGTCGATGTATGCAAAATTGGTCTTCATGGTGTAGGTTCCACCCATCTTGTACTGAATGGTTGTGGCATTGCCCTCAACCTTTTCGCCCTGGAAAGAAGCACTCTGACCTTCAGCCTCACCACCCTGATACTTCAAAACGGGAGTAACGGTTACCTGGGCTTTCTTCTTCATATACTTAACGGGGAAGGTTCCGTTGATGGTTGCGGGAACCTGGCCACCTACAGCCTCAAGAGGTGTGGGGGTAACAGCAAAGTTATCTGAACTGAGCTTTCCAAGCTTACTACATGATGACAGCGCAACAACGGCTGCTGCCATTAAAACAATCTGTGATTTCTGCATTTTATTATACCTATTTTATAATTTTGCCGCAAAGATACATATTTTAGTTGAAAGTTGAAAGTTGAAAGTTGAAAATTGAAGGCTGAAAGATGAAAATTCACTAAAGTCTACTCCCGTCCCTAAATGGCAAAGGATTAAGAGGGGGCTACTTTATATTCCTCGGATGGTGCTCTAAGATCTCCTGACGAAGGTGACTCCTATCTATATGCATGTATATTTCTGTGGTGGAAATATCCTCATGACCTAGCATCGCCTGAATGGCTCGCAAATTTGCTCCACCTTCCAAGAGGTGAGTGGCAAAGCTATGGCGGAAGGTGTGCGGACTGATATTCTTCTGGATGCCTGCCCGCTCGGCATAGTCCTTGACGTAGACAAAAAGGGTAATACGGCTCAACTTGGTGCCACGCTTGGTGCTGATGAAGACATAATCCTCGTGCCCAAGTTTCGCCTTGACCGTTACGCGCACCACAAACCACTGGCGCAACTTCTCTATGGCCTGTTCACCAATAGGAACCAGGCGTTCCTTCCTTCCTTTTCCGTGAACGCGGATATAACCTTCCTCCAAAAATAACTCGCTAATCTTAAGGTTACACAACTCACTGATACGGAGACCACAGCTGTAGAGCATTTCTATGATGGCACTGTCTCTTATGCCCTGCGGCTTACTTTTGTCTATGGCGGCCTCTATGGCATCAATCTCCTGAATGCTAAGCACCTCAGGCAGATGCTTGCCTATCTGCGGATTCTCAAGCAACTCAGTAGGATCAGTCTCCAACTCCTTTTCAAGTACCAAGAAACGATAGAAAGAACGAACCCCACTCAAGATACGGGCCACACTGCGCGGCTGAACGCCCAAATCCTGCAAGACACCAGAAAAATGGTCAAGCTGTTCAAGAGTCACATGGCGGAAATCTATACCTTCGTCAGCATAGTAATTCAAGAGTTTCTGCAAATCGCGAACATATGCGTCAAGGGTATTGCCCGTATAAGAGCGCTCAAGACGGAGATATTGCATATAACGCCTCAGAATCTGAGGACTTATTGCGCCTGTATTAGTGAACTGATAACCCAAAATCCTGTCGTTTAAATTAAATTTGCACAATAATGCGTGCAGGTTAAGCTATTTTTTCTATCTTTGTAGCGACAAAAGTACAGAAAAAATATGAGAATACAAATTATCAACGGCCCTAACTTGAATTTATTGGGCGTTCGTGAACCGGAGATTTACGGAAAACGCGCTTGGGCAGATTATCTAAAGGATTTACGCACACGCTTTCCCCAAGTACGCATTGACTATTACCAAAGTAACTTGGAGGGTGAAATTATCAACAAGATACAGGAAGTTGGATTCGACCGCGACGGTATTGTTCTGAACGCCGGCGCCTATACACATACCAGCGTTGCTATCCTAGATGCTCTGAAGAGTGTGAGTACCCCTACTGTGGAAGTGCACATCACAAATGTTCACCAGCGCGAGGATTTCCGTCGCAAGAGCCTCATCAGTCCAGGCTGCCTGGGTGTCATCATGGGCTTTGGCTTAGACAGCTACCGCTTAGCTATCGAAGCGCTAATTGACAAGGCATCTCAAAATGAGGAATAGCCTCCCCCTCGACGATTACATACTGCATCATATTGATGCTGAGGGCGATTACCTGCATGAGCTGTGGAGAGATACACAGCTCAGACTGTCTTATGGCCAAATGGCAAGCGGGCATCTGCAAGGCAGACTGCTTAAGATGCTGGTACAAATGATTCGACCGAAGATGGTGCTGGAGTTGGGAACCTTTAGCGGATACAGTGCCCTTAGCATGGCTGAAGGACTGGAGGAAGGAGCAGAGCTTCACACTTTCGAAATTTTCGATGAACAAGAGGATTTCATTCGTAAGTGGTTCAACGGCAGCAAGTATGCCCACTTGCTTCACCTTCACATTGGAGATGCCTTAGAACTGGTACCCCAGATGAACATTACATGGGACCTTGCCTTTATCGATGCCGATAAACGCCAGTACGTGGATTACTACCAGATGATTTTGCCCCGTATGCGTAAGGGCGGCTTCATTATTGCTGACAATACCCTATGGTATGGGCACGTATTAGAAGAACAGCCCCGCGAAAGTGACCTCCAGACGCAAGGTGTACAGGCTTTTAACGATTTAGTCGCCAACGACAACCGGGTCGAAAAGGTAATCCTGCCCCTCCGAGACGGGCTTTCCCTCATCAGGATAAAAGACGAATAAAAGATGTCATAGATACAACCAAAAAGAGCAACCATCTCGGTTGCTCTTTTTGTCGTTAGTATGTTTTTTGGATTTGGATGCTTCACAGCAACCGTGTTGTTTGTTTTATTAAGCACTAACTTGTTTTTGAATATAGAAAAAGCAATAAAAATGTTATCTTGTTATGCTCATGGAGTCCACCTGCTCCACAGTCAATTCAGCTGCCTGCTGTTCTGGCAGCGGGGTAAATTCCTGTGCAGGATTCTCCATACTGTCTGATTGAGTGTAAATTGCCTCCTGGGAATCATCCACCCCATCAAAACTATGCTGTGCAGCCATTCCAATGGTAAGAATCAATGCCACCAAGCCTGCAGCTTGATAGAAAGGACGCCAAGAATATCTCCTCACCGCTCCCCCGTGCAAGGGAAGAGCTTTAACAGTTCCTTTTTCAGTTCCCTCAAAGGGGAAATCCTCGTCTTGTTCGGAAAGCTGTTCTGTCATTTTTGCATCGAAATCCTCACCTAAGGTAGGTTCTGCCAACTCCTGCTGAACATCAAAAACTGCCCTGTAGGGCATCAGGTGGGCAGGAACCTCTGCCTGTTGGAAAAAAGTACGAAGAATCTGCTCCTCCTGTAGAGAAGTCTCACACGCCCAATAGCGCTCCAAAAGTTGTTCTATGTACTTATAATCCATATTTCTCTATTTTTTCTGCATGCTGACGGATGCTGGTTCTGGCCCTGTGAAGGTAAACCTTTACCTGCGTCTCGCTCAGCTTCAGTATGTCTGCTATCTCTTGATATGTTTTGCCCTCTATATCTCGCAGTTCCATGATACTGCGCTGCACTTCAGGCAATGTATCCATTAATTTTCTTACCAGAGCTATGCGCTCTTTTTGTTCCTGACTTTCGTCAGGCAAAAGTTGAGAGTTGGAAGTTGATAGTTGAGGGTCAGTACTCAAGTTTAAAATTGAAAGTTGTACGTTTCCGCGTCCGGCTTTTCCTGCCATATCGAGTGAGATGTTGCGGCAGATGGTCAACGCATAGGCTTCTATGCTCTCTATCCGCTCCCACTCATCGCGATGTTCCCAAACTCTAATCAGCGAATCCTGAACTGCATCCTCCGCCTCTGCGGGGTTCAGCGTGATGCGCAGCGCCAGACGGTAAAGCCTATTCTTCAGTGGCAACACATCATCTCGGAAACTGATCTTTTTCATCTCTCTGTCTATTATGAAGACGAACGAGGGCCGTAAATGTTACAGCCCTCTCGTGTTAAAATTGTTTAATTGTTGTGCCTCCTTCACCGTTGATATCGTCGGACCGTGTTATTACCACTTTCTGAACGCCCAAATGGATGGCATCGAAAGCATTCTCCAGTTTAGGAATCATACCACCTGATATTATGCCAGAGGCTTTATAATCGGCAAAATCTTGCTCGGTAATGACCGGAATTACGCTTTCGTCGTCTTCAGCATCACGGAGCACGCCTTTTTTCTCGAAGCAAAAGGTTAGCGTAACATCATAATAGGGTGCCAAAGCGCAAGCTACCTTGCTAGCAATGGTATCGGCATTGGTGTTCAGCAGGTTGCCAGCTCCATCATGTGTGAGAGGCGTCATAACGGGAACCACACCTTCAGCAATTAGTTTGCAGAGCATCTCTCCGTTGGCTTTATCTACATCACCCACAAAGCCAAAGTCCACCATCTGCTCTGTTCCGTCATCCAACGTTACCTTCTTGAGCGGACGTTTATGACTACGGACAACATCCATATCGGCTCCTGTAAGCCCCAAGGCATTTACCCCACGGGCTTGCAAGCCTGCCACAATATTCTTGTTCACCAAGCCCGCATAAACCATCGTTACTACTTGCAGCATCTGGGAATCGGTAATACGTCTGCCACCCACCATGTGGCTCTCTATACCTAAGTTGGCTGCAATTTTGGTAGCACTTCTGCCGCCTCCATGCACCAATACTTTGATTCCTGGCAATTCCGCAAACTGTGTAAGCAGGTTATTCAGCGATGTAGCGTCCTCCACCACAGCACCCCCAACTTTTATGACGTTTATTTGTTTTTTCATCCTTTTTGTTTACTGTTTACCGTTTACTGTTTACCGTTTATTTTTTCTTATCAACTGTAAACCGCGAAGCGACTCAACGGTAAACTATTCCAAATAAGTGTATCCGTACAGACCTGCACGGTAGTTGCTGATAAACTCCTTGCCTTCGCTCTCTGTAATCTTACCATCCTTGATGGCTTTGCTGACCCAGATTTCCAGTCGGCGAACAAGTTTCTTGGGGTCGTACTGCACATATTCCAGCACATCGGCAACCGTCTCGCCGTCGATGAACTGCTCAATATTGTAGCCGTTCTCATCCACAGAGATGTGTACAGCATTGGTATCGCCAAACAGGTTGTGCATATTGCCCAGAATCTCCTGATAAGCACCCACCAGGAATACACCTATATAATAATGTTCATCGGCCTTAACAGGGTGCAGGGGAATGTAATTGGTCTGCTGACCGCCATTTACGTAAGCCGAAATCTTACCATCGCTATCACAAGTAATATCCTGTAAGGTGGCGCTACGACTGGGCTGCTCCTCCAACCTTTCAATAGGCATAATGGGGAAGAGTTGGTCGATACCCCATGAGTCAGGCATACTCTGGAAGAGGCTAAAGTTACAGAAGTACTTGTCGGCCATCTGTTTGTCCAACTTGCGGAGCTCATCGGGTACATGCTTCTGATGGTGTGCCAACTCGGCCACCTCATGACTGATTGCCCAATACAACGATTCAATCTGGGCACGGGTCTTCAAGTCGATAATACCATGACGGAAGAGATCCAAGGCTTCTTCTCGAATATCCTCAGCATCATGCCAATCCTCCAGCATGGAACGAGATGAGAGCTTGTCCCATATTTCTGTCAGGTCATGCACCAGTTTATGGTCATCAGGACCAGGTTCGAAATCTTCTGGCATCTGGGGGGCTGAAACGCTTTCCATCACATCCACCACCAACACACTATGATGAGCAGCCAGCGAACGACCACCCTCTGTAATGATATTGGGATGAGGAATGTTATTCCGATTAGAAGCTTCAGCAAGCGTATAAACGCAGTCGTTCACATATTCCTGAATGCTATAGTTCACGCTGCTCTCGCTGTTGCTGCTTCGGGTTCCGTCATAATCCACACCCAATCCGCCGCCACAGTCAACGAATTCAATATTGAATCCCATCTGATGCAATTGCACATAATACTGGGCCATCTCGCGCAGGGCTGTGCTGATACGACGAATTTTGTTTATCTGACTACCGATGTGGAAGTGAATCAGTTTCAGGCAGTCGCGCAAGCCCATCTCATCAAGCATCTTCAATGCCATCAGCAACTCGGAACTGTTCAAACCGAACTTGCTGGCATCGCCCCCGCTCTCACTCCACTTGCCCGAACCGTTGCTGGCCAACTTGATGCGGATACCCAAGTTAGGACGTACACCCAAACGCTCGGCTGTCTCCGCAATAATCTTCAGCTCGGGCAGTTTCTCTATCACCAGAAACACACGTTTTCCCATCTTCTGAGCCAGCAAAGCCAACTCAATATAGTTCTGGTCTTTATGGCCATTGCAGACAATCAGGCTGTCACTGTCCATATTGGTAGCCAGCACCACATGGAGCTCCGGTTTAGAGCCTGCCTCCAGACCCAAGTTGTAACGCTTACCGTGACTGATAATCTCCTCAACAACGGGGCGCATCTGATTCACCTTGATGGGAAAGATGATAAAGTGTTCGCCATTGTAAGAGTATTCCTTCTCGGCCTTGCGGAAACATTCGTCAGTCTTCTCGATACGATTATCCAGAATATCAGGGAAACGAAGCAAGACAGGAGCTGTTACGTGGCGTGCAGCCAAATGGTCCACTACCTCTTTCAGGTCTATCTGCACCGAGTTCTTCTTAGGGGTCACGTACACATGTCCTTTATCGTTGATGCCAAAGTAGTTTACTCCCCAACCTTTAATGTTGTAGAGTTCCTCCGAGTCTTCAATTCGCCACTTCTTCATTTTATTCTGGTTTACAGTTTACAGTTTACGGTTTACAGTTTTTTCAAGAGTGAAGATCTCAATCCGTTTAGCATTCGTGCTACCGGTAAACTAATCTAAACTAAATTTAGTTGCTCCCTCAGCAACTGAACGCTGGTTTTTATCTTATCATAATTATCCAACAGGGTTACATCCAAGGTATGCTTTGCCTTTTTGTAGTAAGGTTCGCGCTCCTTCAGTGAATCCTTGATATACTGTAGCAGTTCCTCTTCTGTCTTGCCCTTGATAAGGGGGCGTTCCACCTTTCCCATCTTTAGGTGCATAGCCAGCACCTCGGGTGTTGCCTTCAGATACACTGTTTCTGCCAGTGAGTTCATGTACTCCATATTGTCATAGAAGCAAGGTGTTCCGCCGCCGCACGAAAGCACAATGTTCTCAAATTCGGCAGCTTCATGCAACATATTACGCTCTATCTCCCTAAATCCTTCCTCGCCCCGTTCAGCAAAGATCTGTGCTACGGTACGGTGGTAACGCATCTCAATATACCAATCCAGGTCATAGAACTGAATGCCAAGAGAAAGGGCCAGTTGCCTACCAACGGTAGTCTTGCCCGACCCCATGTAACCTATCAGGATAATGCTTTTCATTTCTTGCGTCTGGTAGTCTTTGCTCCCGACTTCTCTGCCTGTCCGTTTATAATCTGCATGCACTCCTCCAATGTAAGGTCCTTTGCACGGTCATGATATGTTTTGGGCAAACGATAGTTATTTCCATTATAAACAATGTAAGGACCGTATCTTCCGTTCAAGATCTCCATATCGGCATCCTCGAACTTCTTCAGGTGACGCTCTTCCTCCTCAACATGCTTCTTATGAATCATAATAACGGCCTCCTCGAAAGTAATCTTCAGAGGATCCACATCCTTGGGGATGGAAACATAAGTGCCGTTGTGCACGACATAAGGTCCGTACTTGCCAGCTCCTACCGTTACCGACTTGCCCAAATATTTGCCTAGTTCACGGGGCAGGCGAAACAGCTCCATTGCCTCCTCCAGCGTGATGGTCTCCAACGTCTGACCCTTTTTTAGTTGTGCGAAACGGGGTTTGGCTTCACCGTCTGAGCTTCCAATCTGAACCACAGGACCAAACCTTCCAATCTTAACCGTGATGAGTTCACCCGTTTTGGGGTCGTTACCCAGAATGCGCTCGCCTACTTTATGCTCGGTATGTGCATTGCCTGCACGCTCAACAAGCGGGTCGAAGTCATTGTAGAAGTCGCTAATGACACCTGTCCATTCCATCTTGCCCTCTGCTATCTCATCAAATTCCTTCTCTATGTCGGCTGTGAAGTTATAATCCATGATGCTAGGGAAGTTTTCGCTCAGGTAGTCATTCACCACAATACCTGTATCGGTGGGCAACAATTTGCCACGCTCCGCACCAATGGTCGTCTTATGGCTGGCACAGGAAATCTTATCACCCTTCAACGTCAAAGTCTGATAGGTTCGTTCTTCGCCAGGCTTGTCGCCCTTGGCAACATACTCACGCTGCTGTATAGTGGTAATAGTAGTAGCATACGTACTGGGTCGACCAATACCAAGTTCTTCCAGCTTGCGTACCAGACTGGCTTCGTTGTAACGGATGGGACGCTGTGCAAAACGCTGTGTAGCAACAATGGCGTTTCTCTGCAGCACATCACCTACAGCCATGACGGGTAGTATGCCTTCCGACTCGTTGTCCTGCTGTTCTGCATCGTTCTCTGTTTCCTTATATACACGCAGGAAACCGTCGAACTTTACAGCCTCTCCGTTGGCAACAAAGCACTCCTCCATGCCATCTATGCTGATAGTCACCTGTGTCTTCTCAATTTCGGCATCGGCCATCTGGCTGGCAATGGTACGCTTCCAGATTAAATCATAAAGCTTACGCTCCTGTTGGGTACCTTCTATCTGAGCCTGTTCCATATAGGTAGGGCGGATGGCCTCATGGGCTTCTTGTGCACCCTTTGAACTGGTTTGGTACTGACGGGTCTTAACATAATCCTTACCCATCTGCTCTGTTATCACCTGTTTGCTAGCACCCAGGCACAATTTACTCAAGTTCACGCTATCCGTACGCATGTACGTGATGCGTCCGCTTTCATACAGGTGCTGTGCCACCATCATAGTCTGTGCTACCGTAAAGCCTAACTTGTGGGCAGCTTCCTGCTGCAGAGTACTGGTAGTGAAGGGGGGAGCGGGGACGCGCTTTTGGGGCTTTGTGACAATCTCCTGAACGGTAAAGATTACGGCACGGCATTTCTCCAGAAAAGCCTCTGCCTGCTCCTGAGTAGCAAAGCGCTGGCTAAGTTCTGCCCTTACTTCACTACCTTCAGCATTGGTAAAGACGGCAGTAACACGAAAGTTGTCGTCGCCGCAGAAGTTCTGAATCTCTCTTTCGCGCTCAACAATAAGCCTGACGGCAACACTCTGAACACGACCTGCACTCAACGCAGGCTTCACCTTGCGCCACAGCACGGGACTAAGCTTGAAACCTACTATACGGTCCAGGACACGACGGGCCTGTTGGGCGTTTACCAGATTCAAGTCTATCTTGCGGGGATGATCTATAGCCTCCAGTATGGCAGGCTTTGTAATCTCGTGGAAAACTATTCTACGTGTATTGTCGGGGCGCAGACCCAGCACCTCATACAGGTGCCAACTGATAGCCTCTCCCTCACGATCCTCATCGGATGCCAGCCAAACGGTCTTGGCCTCCTTGGAAAGCTTCTTAAGATTCTCCACAACACTTTTCTTATCACTTGGCACTTCATATTGCGGAGTGAACGTATTGACGTCAACACTGAAACTTCTTTTCTTCAGGTCACGAATATGACCGTAACTTGACACTACCTTATAATCCTCTCCCAGGAATTTTTCTATGGTTTTTGCCTTTGCCGGGCTCTCCACTATTACCAGGTTATCCTTCATCGTTCATTCTTTTTTTACAATTGCGGCGGCAAAGGTACTGCATTTTTTTGTTCTACACCTTATATATTATAGTTTTTTTTTGCTAAAAGTTGTTGCACACCCTTTCTTATAGAAGTTAAACCAAAGGTTTCCGGTTTGACTTCATTCCACGGAATCCACATAATTTCTGCCGCATCGTCTGCGGGGATAGCATTTTTTGTACTGTTTACGTGGCAAAGGTAGAACATGTCAATGGTGTGTATGTTCAACCCGCCGTACGGATAGATATTCGGAATGCTAAACAGAAATTTCACATTATCTACACAGAGGCCTGTCTCTTCCATTACTTCACGCACAACCCCCTGCTCACTGGTCTCGTAGCAGTCGCTGAAACCGCCTGGCAAGTCCAAGGTTCCCTTGGCAGGCTCCTTTGCCCTGCGCACTACCAGCAACTCATTTTTCTCATTTACTATCACCGCCACGGTGCTAGCGCTAGGGTTAAAGTAATAGACAAAGCCGCAGGCTTCGCAGCGCTTGCTTTTATTATTGTTCTCTACAAATCTGTCCGAACCGCAAAGCGGACAAAAACGAAACTTTTCAAGAGGGTGTTGTGCCATATCTGTCGTTTTTTTGCCATTTTCGAGTTGCAAACATACAAAAAAGGGATAGAATTAACAACTATCAACAGTTTTTTTTGCCATCATAACTAAAAATAAAGTATCTTTGTCTTTTGGAAACAACATAAAACGTCTAACACATTAATTACAGACTTATGAATTTTCTTTCTGATTGGTTCGTCCAGCTCGACCCCACCCTACGCTTTTACTGGGGCATCGCTATCTTTGCATCTATTGTTGTGATTATCCAGATGACCATGTCCTTTGCGGGCATGGGCGACATAGACTCGGGCGACGCCGATGTTGATTTCAGCACCGACACCGACAGCCTAGACGATGCAGGAAGTATGCATCTGCTCTCTATCCGTAACATATTCTATTTCCTGTTGGGATTCGGATGGGCAGGCGTCAGCCTATGGAATAGCATACCTAATATTATTGTACTCTGTGTCGTAGCCATTTTGGTAGGCTGTCTCTTTGTTGCCATCTTTATCTTCCTGTTCCGACAGATGATGAAGCTACAGAGCAACGGCGCCTTCAACATCAATGATGCCGTGGGTAAGGTGTGTGATGTCTACCTGCGCATACCAGGCCAGGATAAGGGCTTGGGTAAGGTGCAGATCAGTTTCAACGGCTCCGTTCAGGAACTGGATGCCCGCACAGCCGGAGAGCCCATCCCCTCTGGTGCCAAGGTGCGCGTTACGCGCGTAATTGATAAAAAGGTGCTAGAAGTGGAGGCTTTGGAGAATTAAAAGTGATATTTGATAGTTTAGAGTTGATGGTTTAAAGTTTAAAGACAGTTGAAATAGTTGAAAGAAGCGAGTATGAAGTAATAAACTTGTTGAACTATAAACTAAAACACTGACTATAAACATTAAACTATAAACTATAAACATTATAAACTGACTATAAACATTAAACTATAAATTATAAACTTTAAATACAAACATGTTTCAAGATCCATTAACCCTGATTGTAGTTTGCGCCATCCTCATGGTGGCAATTGTGGCCTTCCTGGCCAATCGTTACAGAAAGTGTCCTGCCGATAAGATTCTTGTCATCTACGGTAGTGGAAATGGTGGCAAGAAGTCGGCTAACTGCGTTCATGGCGGCGGTGCCTTTGTTTGGCCCGTTATTCAGGACTATGCCTACATGAGCCTGACTCCCATTGGTATCGATGCCAACCTTACCAATGCTCTTTCGCGTCAGAACATCCGTGTGGACGTGCCCTGCCGCTTTACTGTAGGTATCAGCACCGACCCTGAATACATGAATGCTGCAGCCGAGCGCTTATTAGGCCAATCAGCCAATCAGATTCAGGAAATGGCGCGCGATATCCTCTTTGGTCAGTTGCGTCTGGTTATCGCTACCATGAGTATCGAGGAGTTGAACTCCGACCGTGACAAGTTCCTCGAGGCTATCACTGCCAATGTTGAGGTCGAGCTGAAAAAGATTGGTCTAAAGCTTATCAACGTAAACGTAACCGATATCAAGGACGAGAGCGGCTACATCGAGGCTCTCGGACAGGAGGCAGCTGCCAAGGCGATCAACGAGGCAAAGGTACGCGTAGCTGAGCAGGAGAAGATGGGTGAAATCGGTAAGGCTGAAGCTGTCCGTGAGACCCGTATCCGTACTGCAGCTGCCAATGCCGAGGCAGTAAAGGGTGAAAACGAGGCAAAGATTAACATTGCCAACTCAGATGCTGTCCGTCGCGAGAACGAGGCCGAGGCTCTCCGTCGTGCTACAGCTGCTGAGAATGTGGCTCAGGCTCTTGCCCTGGAAGAGTCTTATGCTGCTGAGCAGAAGGCTGAGGAAGCTCGTGCCTCCCGTGAGCGTGCCACCCAGAATGCCAATGTCATTGTCAAGCAGGAGATTGAGAAGAAGCGTTTGGTTATCGAAGCAGAAGCTGCTGCCGAGCAAAAACGTGTCAACGCCAAGGGTGAGGCCGATGCCATCTTCGCAAAGATGGAGGCAGAAGCAAAGGGTCTCTATGAGATTCTGACCAAACAGGCATCCGGTTACGACAAGATGATTCAGGCTGCCGGCGGAGATGCCACCAAGGCATACACCCTGCTGCTCTTGGAGAAATTGCCTGAGCTGGTTAAGACACAGGTTGAGGCTATCAAGGGCATTAACATCGATAAGGTTACCGTTTGGGACAACGGTGGCAATGCTGATGGAAAGGGCTCCACAGCTAACTTTGTCTCTGGTCTCATGAAGAGTGTTCCACCTTTGAACGAACTCTTTGAACAGGCCGGCATGTCCCTCCCCGAATATTTGGGAAAGAAGAACGCTAACGTTAACGTTAACGAAAACGATAACGAAAAAACAAATAACAATTAACAATTAACGACTGTAAACGGTAAACCGTAAACAGTAAACTAACTAAAAAAACATGAAAAAGTACATTGCTGAATGTATCGGTACATTCGTACTGACATTCCTTGGCTGCGGTGCAGCCGTTAGTCTTGGTTGTGCAGAAGCAAACACTGCCGCCGTAGTAGGAACTGCCATTGCCTTTGGTCTCTCTGTTGTTGCTATGGCTTACACCATTGGTGGTATCTCTGGTTGCCACATTAATCCTGCCATTACACTGGGTTGCCTTATCACAGGTCGTATTAGTGTCAAGGATTGTGCAGGCTATATGCTTGGTCAGGTAGTTGGTGCCATTATTGCCGGTGCATGCTTGGCATATATCTATGGTGTTCCATCAGGACTTGGTGCCAACGGCATCGGAGCAGGGTGCAACGGCTGTGCGATTACGGCCCTTGTTGTTGAGATTGTTCTTACCGCCCTCTTTGTTTTGGTGGTATTGGGTGCTACCCACAAGACCAATGGTGCTACCGGTAACTTTGCAGGTTTGGCAATCGGTCTGTCACTGATTCTCATTCACCTGGTAGGTATTCACTTCACAGGCACCAGTGTGAACCCCGCACGTTCTATAGGTCCCGCTCTCTTCGCTGGTGGCGAGGCACTGACCAACGTATGGATTTTCATCGTAGGTCCCTTCGTAGGCGCTATCGTAGCAGCTTGCCTTTGGAAGTTAGTTGAACTGAAGGAGGAATAAAAAACCTACTCTCCGATGAGAGATGAGATGAATGGATAATACTTAAAAGAGCGCTCGGGTTTTCCCAGCGCTCTTTTTCTCAATGTCCAAATTATTTTAACAACTTCTTACCGTCTTGTATGAACAGACCGTGTTGGGGAACTTTGTTCAGGGTTCTGCCGGAAAGGTCGAAAACTGCTCCAGCGCCTAATGCGGCAGGAATGGTTGCATTAGCAGTCTCCTCATCTTCTTTGATGCTCAGCGTAAGTGTCTGCGAGATGGGAGTCCCTTCTATGCAAACGGCATACTTATGCGTACCAGGCTGTAAGAGACCCAACTCTATGGTGCCGTTTGTCTCGGTAAGGTCCTTCAGTGGTGTCCAAGTGCTTTCCCCTTCTGCCTGATGGCAGAGCTGACAGGCAAAGCGGGTTGGCAGTGAACTGTAAGAGAGGACTACCGCATCCGTCTCGGTATATTCCGACTTACTGCTGCGCAGTAGGGCTGGCTTGCCTACCACCACATACTTGCGTTCGAAGGGCTCGGTATAACCGTCTGCCATAAAATAGCCTATGAAATACACACCCGTTGGGAGGGCACTCGTCCAGTTATTATTACCGCTGGTATTCAGGGTGACGGTTCCCGATGTCTTGCTGTTGTACACGTAACAAGGGCACTTGGCTTCCTTAGGCACAATACCGTCCTCATAGATTCCTATCCAGTCCTTGCTTATCGCAGGAGCACCGGCAAGGGTTACACGGATGGGATTACCCTGATTGTAAACCGTTTTGTCGGTTGTCATTCCAAACGTTGCCGGGTCATAGTCCCTTGTCAGGACAAAGAAGGGCACGCGCTCTGAGCATTCCGTATAGCCGCCATCCTTGAAGAGCACGGCAAAATATTCACCCGCAGCAGTCACTTTCACATTGACTGTACCATCCTTAGCATCAGTGTATTGATAGGTATAGGCCTTGTCACTGCTGCCGGGTGTCTTACCTGCTTGATAGATACCCACCCAGGCCTCCGTACCTACGGGAGCGTTCTTGAACGCGATGGCGATGTCGGTATTTGTCTTGTAAAACTGCTTTTCCATACTTAGCGTAGCCGTCAGGCTGCTGGGAATCTTTCCGCCTTTTATCCAATCCGTATAGATGGGGGCCCCTTTGCCGCTATAGCAGTTACACGGACGGACAACGAAGCGGTAGTCACGGTCCTTGGGCAACTCACTCAGGGCAAACACACAGGTCACCTCACCCTCATCCTGATCCTCTGCAAAAAGACTCATGGGCGAGAACACACGCTTGGTAGCCGAGATAAAGCGGCAGTCCAGCCACTCCCATTCTACCTGTACCTCAAAGTCGAAGGCTCTCACGCCCGTACGTTTCTTTAATACATTGGGGAAGTGTACCGTCACCTGTTCTGTCTCTGTTCCATTACGGTTCTTACCCTTTGCCTGGGTAACGGTAGCTATGGCACCAGCCTCAAACTGGGGTATAGGGGCCGTCTTGCTACGGTTCTCAAAACTGAGCGGTTCAGACAACGAGATGGGCCAGGGCAACAGCCAGTTCTCATCCAGCTGCTGGTCATAGACAAACTCCCTTCTCTCCAAGGTAATGGCGCTGTCATAAACCCGCATTATCATACCCTGACGACCTTTTGAACAGTCCATGTTGGGCATCTGGTAAACAGGACGCAGGCTACTGTCGTCCTGATAGGTATTCTCGCGTGCGGGCATGGGATATAAGTATTGTAATGATGCTGTGCCAATACTGGTAAAGGCTCCCTGCCACAGGTCGCGATCGTCGGTAAGGGGCGAGTGCGAGTGACCCGAGAAAGCCACGGCATTAGGGTAGCGGCTCATCAGCTTTGTTACGGTACCGTCATCCTGACCCCATGCCCACGGGCCGTTACAGGTGTTCTTCAGATGCGGATGCTGAATATAAAAGAAAGGACGCTCAGTCTCCAACTCACCGGCATGCTGCTGCATCAGCTCTTCCAGACCCGGAATATTATTGGTATGCCAATGGGCACCTATAAAGTGGTAACCCTTTATGGTCTTGAACCAGATGGGGGTATAGTCCTCTCCGAAGTATTTCTTCCACACCTCGGCAGGACGCTTTCCTATACCCTGCGACTGCGCGGTCTCACTGCCCACACTGTTGATGACACTGCTCCACGTATAACCCTCCAAGTCGTGATTACCATAGATAAAGAGTCGCTCCGTATGTTTGCCGTCCAGTCCCTCGTCATTGGGGAACACACTGTACCAGGTATCAGCCACCACCTTAAGCTGGGGTTCCAACCCTTGGTCAGCCATATCGCCGGCAATGATGACACCATCCACTTTCAGGCTGCGGAAGTATTCAAGGGTATGTTTAAAAGTATCGGCAGTCTCTGTGCCACGGATATGGATATCGCTGACAATGCCAATAACCAGATTGGGATTGCCCAAAGTGCGAAGGGCTTCAGCAAAAGCAGGGACGTTCAGATAGGCTGCACCTGCTAATACCGAAGAACGTTGTAGAAATTCTCGTCGGTTCATTATTTTATTGATTTGTTACATTTCCCCCTACAAAGATAGCAAATTTCTACAATACAATGCAATATTTTTGTAAAGAAAGTATTATAAATAGGGACAATATCCCTCATGATTCCTGACATATCTATAAAAAACAAGCCAAAAGTTTTGCAGTTTCAGAGAAATGACGTACCTTTGCAACCGCAAAAGCCCAGATGGCGGAATCGGTAGACGCGCTGGTCTCAAACACCAGTGGGGCAACCCGTGCCGGTTCGACCCCGGCTCTGGGTACTTATAAAAAGAGAGTGCTGCAAATTTGCAGCACTCTCTTTTTGTTTACTTAAACGCAACCTTTTTCCCATTCACTATGTAAATGCCCTTCTTAGGTTGAGAGTTTGTTACTTTGCGTCCGTTAAGGTCATACACCCCGGTAGCAAATTTGTCGCCTTTCACTATTCCCTTTTCCCTTTCAACCGAGTTGATGCCATCTGGTGACTCGGGGATTTCGGGCAGGATGATGCTTGGCAGTCGCGTCTCCTCGGGCAGGTTCGTGGTGAAATAACAACTGAGAGCTGTCAATGCCGTGCTTGTCGTGACATACTCGAATGCCGTGCCTTCCGCATTCAGCATATAACAATCCTTGACCTTGGGCGATAATGTGCTGGCACGGAACTGGTAGTTTTGCGATGTGACAGCCATCTTGTCCGAGCCCGACTTATAGAAAGGCACATTAGTTGAACAGAATACAATGGAGCGCCCAGCCATCGTTATGTCGCCCGCAATAATGTAAGGTGTACCGCCGCGCAACTCGGTAGCCGGAGCGAAGATCACCTCGCCTTTGTTTCCCTCGGCAGCGAACTCATAAATCCAGAAAGGCTTGTTCTCATCATCGAGCGAATAAGATACACCATCCAGATAGATGGAGTCTGCCCTGAACGGCATCGTAAAGACGTGCCAGCCTGTTCCTGTCTCTGTTTCGGGGAAGGTATAGGTAAACGAGGCACTGTCCGCATCGAAGCTTATGGGAAGGAAGAAAGGCTGTTCGTTAACCAGATTGATGTGGTTGGCATGACCGCCACTCACGGCATTAAAATCGTCGAGGGTAGAAGGTATCTGCATATCTGCCGCAAAGGCATAGATGGTGTTGGGGTTCTTGTTGGGTGTCAAACGCGAAATCTTGTTGGATGCCGCATAGAAACCGCAGACAGTACTGGCTGTTGTCATCGAGGTAGAAGAGGCTTTACCCGTAACGCTGCCGTCGCTCTTCCAACTCAGCACACCGGCCGCCATCTCGCATTTCCAATCCCAGATGCCGCCATTTGTCAAAGTGCCGTCCTGATTGCCATACATAGCCTTGAAGCGATAGTAGTAACCGTCGGCCAAGTTTTCAATGTTAAAGTCCACACTGGTTGTCTTGCCTGCAGGAATCTCTACATAATACATATAGCTAGAGCCACTTGTAGCAGAACTTGCGCCCACTTTTTGTTTCCACATCTGCAACTTGACAGTTCCATGGTAAGGCTTTGAACCGTTGTTTTTGATGGAAGCTTTTCCAATGAGTCGCTTGCCGTAGGCCACGTTACTGGCACCGTTGCTGACGGTATAGGAGATGGCCAGACTGGCCTTTTCGGCCTCAGCTGCCGTTACTATCTTCATTGTGCCTGTTCCTATTACACCGTTACCATTCTTGTTCGTACAGAACCATAGGTTGTAGGTACCCGTCTCTTCGGGCGTATAGTAGAACGAGAACTCTGCCGACTCACCTTTGCGAACGGCAACCCTTGCAAGGTTCTCTGTATATACCTTGCTATCGGTCTTGCTGGCAAAGAGATAGACATCCTTGTAGAACTCGTCGGCGTTGTTACGGAAGGTTACCTTCAACTCCTGCTCCTCTCCCACGACACGTGTACCGGGGAAGATTATCGTATCGACGCAGATATCCTCAACAGGAGTGACCATGCGCATGGTAGCAATGCCGTTGGAATCCACCACAGCCTCGATATACTCATCGCGCATGTTGTATTTGGTCTTCCATTTGTCAGCCGTCCTTTGCTTGCTGGCAGGAGAAAGCTTGTATGTACCTTCGGGAAGTTTGCCCCTGATAGTGAATGACTTTGAGCTGGACTGCTCATCAGCCATGCTGCTGATGGACTGCTGGGTTCCGACTATGGAAAGGCTGCCGTCCTCCTCCTGCATCATGACAGCTGTGTTAAAGCTGCCCGTTGCTCCTGTGTTATTGACAAAGGTAACCTTTACCGCTGTGCTGGTAAGGCTGACATCACTGATGGTAAGGTAAGCCTCAGTCTTGTTCTTGTCGGGCCGACGAAGACCGATAACTACAGCCTGTCCCCTGGCATAGCCGCCGCTGCCGCTGGCAGCACCGATGCCGCTGTTGTCGCCCGGGTTGAGAACGCCAATCAGGAACCAGCCGTTGCTGCCTCCGCCCCATCCCCAGTTCACATGGAAGAGGTTCTCGCCGTCGAATCCGTCTATCACGAAAGCATGACCGCCGCTGAGCTTGGAGCCGCTAAAGGGCACGGGATAACCGGCAGCCACCTCGTCGTAAACCAAGTCAAACCATTCGTCTATGCTGCATTCATCACGACCCACTCTGTGGCCGCCGTCATCGAAGCCAAAATACTTGATAACGTCAGGAGCCTTCCAGTTTGCGCCCGAACTCTTTCCGTAGCTCATCTTTACAGCCTGTCCGCAATAGCGCATCAGGTTGGCAACAGCCGTATCCTGTGCCGTATGGGCATGGTCTTCGCTGCAGCTATAAGTATCACGCATGTTCTCCCAGTCGATGACGGCACCGCGTGGTACGGCGGGGAAGGTAACGGTCTTCTTTGTGCCGTTGCTCAACGTGTACGTCTTGCTGTATTCAGGAATCGCCACCTTAATCTTATCGGGGTACTTATGAAAGTTGATGACCTGCGCCCAAGCTGTGGCTATACAACCTGCAGCCGGACGTCCCTGTGTACCATCCTCCTTGTAGTACTTCTCGATGGTAAGGTTGTAGGGCAGGCCCTGATTCCATCGGGTAGTAAGAATCTCGGGCACGCTGTGCTTTGTGCCACGAATCTTGTTACGCTTCCTGAGTTCGGGGGCGTTGGGGTTTATGTCATTGTCTATCACATACTTTATCTCTTCGGCATAGCACTCCAGCATGGCACTCATGTTCTCTGGGATGTTGTCGGGGTCGAAAGAGCCCTGCTCCACGTAGCCCAGGATAGGTTCTACGCGGTCATCGCCAGCGACAATAACATAGCCGTTGTCGTCTCCGGCATTGAAAACATAGTAGTAAGCCTCCTCGTCGGTTGCAGTGGGTGCTGCCTTTCGGGCGGCCTTGAACGGCTTCTGCTGGGTATTGATGCTCTTACCCTTTGCAAGCATGTACGACTTTGCCGTGTAAAGTGCAGCCTGCCTACCCACTGGCTCCGCCATTACCATAAGTGTGAGACAGAGAGTCAGAAAAGATAATGTGATTCTTCTCATATTATTAGACGTTATTTTGGTTGTGTTAGTCATAGATTCATAGCGTCATACGACCCTATTTCTCCTTTTGTCGCTGCAAAAATACACTTTTTTGAGAACAGCACCAAATAAACCGTCAAATTATTTAATAGCGATTACCACTCCTCGTCCCAAACACTTTTGCCAGTGATAAGCCTTGTATCGGCTTCTATAACACTTCCGCTTTCTGTATCGCCACCCCAGCTTGCGCCGTCAAGCGAATCCAAAGCGCTTAAGTTCATGAACATGTGGCGGGTCTTTATTTCCACAACAACAACGTTGGGTGCATTATATATCTTTTTCATAACTGTAATTTTTTATTTGAAGTTAAATTAAGTTAGAGGAACTCCTTAAAAAAGAACTTTCTTCCCATTCACAATGTTGATGCCCTTCTGCAACTTATTGATGCGCTGACCGCTGAGGTTGTAAATAGGACCATTAACCATGAACCCTTCACCATTAACCATATCTATGCCATCAGCATCATCATCTTCGATAAAGTAGTTGAGCTCCTTAACTTCACCACCGCCACCAACTGCGAGGTAGCCACGGAAGGCCTTCAGAGCAACTGTGCTGTTCACCTGATAGAACTTATTGTTGCTGATAATATAGCTATCCTCAGGTGCATTGCCGTTGTTAAAGACACCTGTGAAGGTAATATCATCCTCGGTTACGGGAGTAATTGCACCCTTGATGGTTTTGCTGCTAAGGCTGATACTGCTGACATTGCTTGGAACCTTTACCATATAAGGCTTGCCTGCTTCGATGCCATCAGCATCATCGAAAGCAAGGGTATAGCTACCGCCACCATTGTCGGTTACACCAATCAGTTTCTTAACCTCCGTACCTGCGCCTAATTGTTCCTCTATTTCGTCTGCATCCATATCGAAAGGTACGCAGAAGGTGTTCCACTTGCCACCCTTCAGGGTGCGTTCCATAGTGACAGAAGTCACATCGAAGTTGCTGTTAGTGCCGAATGAATCATCTTCGTCCAAAGCAAGTGTAGAAGCCACATTCTCATAGCTGCCATTCAGGATAACCTGCTTATGTGAGCTGTTGAGTGTAGGCTCATCATCTGTACCAATGGTTTGATACCAGGCAGCACCAAGTTTGTATGTTATCTCACCACTTGCTAGCTGTGAGGTAGTAACTTCTGGTGCTGTTGTTAATATGATTTTACCGTCATTGTCTTTAGCTGCTCCGTAGCCACTATCTTCAAGCCAAAAATGGTTCGTTATATATGAAGCTGTGTGTGATCTCAGACGTCCTACGATGGCACCGCCATATTTGGGATCGCCGCCACTACAGGTAACAGTGCCAATGTTCAAGCAGTTTTGTACATAAGCAGATGTGCTGTTAAGATATCCTACGACACCGCTTGCTGAACAGCCTGTGGCAGAGAAAGTAACGTTGCCATAGTTTGCGCAATTAATCACATTGTCACCGCTTGTAATGTAAGCAGCAATGCCGGCAAAGTTGTCGGTGCTACCTACCACTGTCAGAGAACCGCTGAAGGAGCACTTGCTGATGGTATTGTTGCCACGAGCAGAACCTACCACGCCACCAACATGGTGTACGCCGGCATTAGGAACACTGACGGTTAAGGCGGAATGAACATTCTCAATAGTGCTATTGGTAAGATTAGAGACAACACCAGCACAATATCCTCCTGTCACCGTAAGATCACCACTGATACTAAAGTTCTTAATGGTAGCACCATTTGCATCGCCGAAAAGACCAATGTGTCCTGTACCTTCTGCACTGAAACCGGTGATGCCATATCCTTGTCCATCAAATGTACCCGTGTAGGCGGTTTCTCCGGGTGCTACGTTACCTGAGCCAGTACCAATGGGGGTCCATGTCACGTCAGTCATATCAATATCACCTGTAAGTTTTGCTTTAGCATTATATGTACCAGCATTCACTTTTGAGGCAAACCACCTAAGTTGAGTGCCATTAGCTATCTGATAGTAACCATCAATAGGGTCAAATGCATCAGGATTAAATATATCGCAGTATGTGCAGAAGCCATCGACGTAATTGTGATAACCTATAGTGGTACCTTCAACGTTACTATATGAAACAGAGCCCTGAGGAGCACCAGTGTCGGGACAGACTGTTCCATTTATATATACTAAACCATGTGTACTGTCGAGTGTGGGAGTCGCGTCGCCAGAAGGGCTGGCAGGTAGCGTCTGATACCAGTTTGTTCCTGCGTTCGTGCTTTCATTCAGCAAGTATGCAACTTCACCGCTTGCAAGCCGCTCATCAGTAACCTTTTCTGGTGCTGTACCGCTTGCTGAAGTAGTGCTTGAGGTGCCATAGACGGCGTCACCAATATAATAGTTGTTTCCCTCAAATTTAGAGTTGCTACCAGAGAGCCTGCCAAAGAACTGACCAATATTGGCAGTTTCGGATTTTATGGTACCCAATGACAAGCAGTTCTTGATTGTTACGCTGCCGCTGTTGCAGTAACCGATAATGCCGCCGCATTGTCCTTCTGCTGTGGTTCCGTTCTGGATATTTCCGTCAAATAGGCAGTTAGTGGTGCTGAGGAAGGCAGATGTACTACTGTTGACATAACCGACGATACCACCATAGTTGCCAGTTTTCTCTCCTGCGTTGAGGGTTCCTGTATATGTACAATTCTGGATAGTAACTGTGCCGTTCATGGAGGCTCCCAAAATGCCTCCTTGTCTGCCTCCTGCGTAGCTGTTGGTAATATTGACACTACTATGAACATCACGGATAGTTGGGGTCTCACGGGCGTATCCTGCAACACCACCTGCATACTGTTTGTTGTTGGTGATGGTGCCAGAAATGCTAAAGTTCTCGATGAGTGCATCTGTTGAAATGACGCCAAAGAGACTATAATAGTTCCTGCTTGCGCTACCGGTGAAGTTCGTAATTTCATGGCTTGCACCATCGAAGTGTCCCTGATAGGCAGAAGTGATATCACCTGTATTCCAGTTTCCAATTGTTGGCCATGTATCCATTACACTTAACATGTCTATATCATCCGTCAGTACGCCTCCCAAGTCAACACCGCCTGCATTGACGATGGTGGCGAAGTACTTCAAATCGTTCGCATTGTCTATAGACATCTGATTATCGGCAAAGTTGAGATAGGAAGAGGTATTATAATAAACCTTCAGACTTGTAGCAGATGGAATGGAGACGGGATAATCCTCTTTGTTTGCTCCTGATAAAGTCTGATACCAGCCTCCGTTACTCGTACTTCCGTTCAAAGAATAGCATATTGAGCCACTTGCGAGTTCTTCGGCCGTTGTCTGTGTTGGTGCTGTACCTGATAATGTAGCATCATTTTGAATAGTGCCTATGATGGAACCAGTTGTCACATAATAGTTCACTCCTGACCATTTGGAGTTGCTTGCGTTGAGTTGACCAAAGAACTGACCAGGATTTGAAGAATTTATAGTACCATAAGACAGGCAATTCGTAATGGTCACCTTCGTCTTGTTGGTATAGCCTACAATGCCGCCAGCATTAGTTCCTGTACCGTTCGTAACCCTTCCGTCGAACAGACAGTTGGTGATATTGACGATAGAACCAGAGTTGTTATTGGTAAGCCCCACAATGCCACCAAAGTTGCCAGTTGTGTTCCCTGCATCTAGTGTGCCAGAAAAGGTGCAATGGTCAATGTTCACAGTACCAGTGCCGTTTTGTGCTCCTAGCACGCCACCATGTCTCGTTTTTGAACATGTAAGGGTGATTTTACTGTGTATGTAGCTAATGGTTGCAGATGCACCGGACGCAACAGAACCGATAACGCTGACACGTTCATGTCCGCTGGTGATGGAACCATCAATGGTAAAATCCTTGACGACAGCACCATCACCGATCTGTCCAAAGAAGCCTGTGTTGTTTGCGGTGCTGGTGTAATTAAGATTAGAGATGGCGAAGCCTTGGCCGTCGAAGGTGCCAGTGTAAGGATGACTTTCACTACCAATAGGGGATGTCCATGCCTCATTGTTCAAGTCGATATCAGCAGTAAGTACGGCAGCTGCACTATACTCGCCTCCATTTACGGTTGTGGCAAAGTCCTTCAAATCTTGTGCCGTGCCAATCTGATAGACGCCGTCCACCTGGCTCAAATCTGCCCACGCGCTACTAACCATAGATATACTTATGGCAAGAAGCAGAAGTAATTTGTGTTTCATGTTTTTGATAGTTTTATTTAAGATTATACTTTTTGCTCCTCAAAAAATGTGTTCCTCAAAATAACGTACAAAGACACTATTCGCCAACAAAGATAAACAAATATTCACACTTCACCCTCCCCTATCCGTTAAACTATGTTAATATGTGCGATTTTGTGACATTGGTGAATTATGGGGCCGTTAACGAAAATGACAAATGACTACCTTTCCTGATGAAGATTAGAAAAAGATTAAGGGGGCCAAGCGGATTGCTTGCCCCCTTTTCTTTTTACATTCGTATGCACGATGTGGTGCCTAATGCGGTAAGGAATGCTGTGAGTGCGGCTACTATCACCTTCACCACATACTCAATAAGATTTTTCTTTTTCATTCTGATTTTAGTTTACCGTTTACTGTTTTAAGACCCTCTCCCCGCTCTCCCGTAAGGGCGAGAGCCTTTTTTCGTTTTCGTTATCGATTCTAAACTCAATAACCTATAACCAATAACCTATAACTTTTATAGATTCCGCTAACCACTAACCACTAACCTATTAACCTATTAAACCTATTTAACCTATTAACCTATTAAACCTATTAACCTATTAACCTATTA
>JAFXTC010000042.1 GCA_017525235.1 Bacteroidaceae bacterium
GAGCGAGTGCGTTCTATCGTTGATTCGCTATTGGAAGTTACGCCAGCGATTATTCAAAAGAAAACATACAGATTTGTTGATGACAAATTGGTTTCAATCACGGTTGATTCAATATTGAATTATGAGGATTACACAATATCTCTGAATGAACAATACATTCCTTTTGCCTTTTATATTAAAGATCAATACGACATTGACGACGAAAGGGAAATAGCAACCAACATCAAGAAGTATCTATCAGAATATATCGGTCTACCCATTTCAGATAGAAAGCAATACAAAACCTACGCACACCTTCAAGGAATATTTGTTTCAAAAGATTGTGCTTTCTATAGGAAATTAATATTCAGAGGAAAGAGGACTGTGACAATTGTTGATGCCATCTTTGGATTTTCCTTTGCATCAAGCTATGAGGTGGACGAGGACATCGTTAGAATAAGGACAGACAAGAGCGATTTGTTGTTTGAAATCAAAGACTGTCAAACACTTATTGGTGAGGGATTCGCAAAAGGTACATTTAGAAAATCAAATTAGTTAATTGTAGTGATTAACATTAAATATGAAACTCTATGAAACAAGGAAATTACCGTTCAAAAGAGAAGATAGTGGATTATATTTTTTGCGCTGTAATAGCTAGTTTAGTTTATCCCCATATTAAATATCTATAACCTAAACTAAACCTTTTATCTTCCGGCAATGAAACCTCTTCATCAAACGCGTTACTAAAGAAAGTTTGAAATGACAATGAGCTTCACTAAAGAACAAACCAGATTCATTCCTTGCTCGCTTCACGGCGATTGCAAGAATGTGCAAAAATCTGCGTTAAAAAGTGTAAACGTGCAAAGAACTGGAAAATCGATTTTGCAGATGTTTGCATTTTCTTTTTTTGACGGCAGTCATATTTGCAGATTTTTGCCTATTTTACGTCCCCCCCACCGTCCCTCGGAGTCACTTTAGATACCCTAAAACAAAGACGTTTGTGCTGATTATCAACCATTTATATTTGCAGATAGTAACTTCTGCTCGTAATTAACTTAAAAATCGATTGCAAATAAGCTTCATAAAGTTTGGAGGCGTAATTTCTCTTGGTATTGAAGGACAACAAAAAATAGTTACTGCGAACTTGTCAGAAAAACAACCCCATTCTTATTCGAAAATCAGCGTGGGGCTGAAAATCAGCTGGCCATCGTGAATATGTATTCCTTCAAGAGTCATGTTTTTATTGCCTATTTCTAATCTCCAGTTCCCATCTGCTTCATGCCACCAAGCTGCATCTACGGGTCCGAAGTAGTACTCTCCACTGTAATTAAAACTACCAATACCATCAAAATGGAATGAATAGCATTCCGTAATGTCTGAGTAACGAATATCAACAGTTCCTTCGATGGAGAAATCTGCATCAAAATGTTTCAAACTATTTCCAAGTGTTGCTTCGTATACATATGCTCCTCCTTGGTACACAACCGTATCGGGCTTTCCCTGAAGTTCCCATAAACTCCAACGGCACCAATCTTCAAAGGCTTCTCTCTCTGTCACATAGTCACTTCCTGAAGAACTTGCCTTGAGCGTGAATTTCCCCGTTCCGTACCCAGTACGAGAGTTGAAATGACCTGTCATTGTGAGACCTTTGTTTTGGATAGAAAAGTTTCCTTCGGGGTCAAGGGTCAGCATGCGGTCTTCAAAAGCGTCCGTTATACCATTGTATATACCATAAAAATCGCCAGGAACAATGCCACGTACCTTATCTTCAATACCCTCGCTGTCAGAATAGACAATAGGTCCCCATTTGGCAATTTCTCCATTTGGGAGTGGGGTTTCACAATCTGCCGCTACAGGATCCACTTTGATGTTCCATATATCTTCAAGAACTAACACCTCATCATCGGAAAGATCAAAGATGGATTCGTAGTACTTGTCGCGATCTTTAATCTCTGTAATAGTGATATTTCCAATAACCGCGCCATTCTCATCCAAAACAACCAGTTCCGGCTTGAACCCTTCAACGCAATAGGGGTATAAACGGAATTGAATGAGCCCCGTACCATCTTCCTTGATGACACACTCCCAATCTTCCGGATCAAGGATGGCTTTGGGCATCTCGGAGAACTTGACTCTACAGCCCGCAAATTTACTCTTTCCATTCTCGTCTAATGCCGAATCCTTGAATCTGAGCCCCACCGTCTTATTCATCATCTTGGCATATTCTTCATAAACTTTGTCCAACTCTTCGTTTGCCTTGAACCAATATTTGCGGTTGATGTTGGTGATGACACTCTTCAGAGTTCCCGAATAAAGTTCCTTGCGATGGTTGTCGGTTATCTCCTTTTTACCCTTATCTCTTATTTCCACCCAGAAAGGCCATGAGCCTCTGCAGTCCGACAAAGCCTCGTTGAAGCCATCGGTATCTCTCCACGGCTGATTGACGTAATCTTTTACCATTTCATCAATCTGGTTTATTATTTCATCCTGGCTCAGTTCCGGGTTCAGGAATAGAGGGCTGATGAGATTGAACCATTCTGTTGCTGAGCGGTAACCATAACCGCCAATTCTGGGATATCCGCTATCACGTCTAAAATATTGTTGATAAGCATTGGAATACAGGGTCGTAACGGTATTATTAACTTCATCCTTGAAATAGTGGAGTTCAAAGTCCAGAAGAGCTAAAGCTGTTGTGGTAGCCGTAAAAATACATTTATATCCTCCCATCTTTTTTTCCATGGCAGGCTTTATTGCCAAATCATAAATCAGCCTAAGCGCACTCGTTGTTATTTCATGAGTCTCGCCAGTACGCAGTAAATTAGCGAACTGAACAACAGACCACACCTGTCCCATCTTACCGCATATATCACAGAATTTGTTAAACAGCTTGGGTTCACATCCCAGTAGCTTAAGCGCATCCGGCGCTACTCCCAGCCCAAAGTTGGCTATAGTAAATTCTTTACTGGCATAGGCATCAATGGCTGCATAGACATAATTATCGGCCTGTGCCACCTTGGCAAACGTCTGAGCCACCTTATATATTTCCACTGGTTGGGTGGGGTCAAATCCCCAATAAATCAACTTGGCCCGGCGTTTGTGTTCCCACTCCACATCAAAAATACAATAAGTGGACAGGTGGTCGCTGATGATCACCATTTCGCGCGTTTCGTAGTCGTAAAAGTGGAGTATGGGCTCCCATTCTCCCGTCTCTTTATTAAGATAAGCTGCAAAGCATGGGCTGTTTGCGGGGAAGCGGATTTCCACTACTCCGTCAAGGTCGTGTATGCCTTCCATGTCAAAGTCGTAGGCCGCCATATAGCTCACTCCGCCCTCTAATCCATCGGGTTCTTTGGCATTGTCTATACGATTGACCGTCAGTGTTTTCTTCCCATTGATAGCACTAGGACCAAACAAGATGCTATAGTTGACCATATTGACAGATGAAGTCTCTTCATCAAGCACAAATGTACTCTGCTCAGTAGCTGGTGCAACAGGGTCTGTTCCTACAATGGACATCTCCTCTATCATGTCGGTGTAATAACCTAAACTCCAAGTATTCGAGAACCCTACCTTTCGGCCATCTACCATCATTAATATCTTGTCCGGATCGAGGAAGTCCTTCTCCCAGGATACTTTCTCGGTACAATCTACCTGAAACAAATCGTGCGTTCCGTCTTTCAACTGCACTTTTAGCATATATTGGGCATTGGCACTACCACAGACAATCAGTAGCTGCACAATGAGGAAAAACACCTTCTTCATACAATTTATTTTTTGGTGTGAATCTTAAATGAATAATTACCCGCCTTAACAACAACGATGTCTGCTGTAGGAATGGAGATACTGGCATGCCCCTGAGCCGAAGCCCTAGCAGAAACAAGTTGCTGACCTTCAACATTATAAAGCAGAACCTGCGTATGGGCATCAAGTCCATTGATAATAAGTCGATTGCCAACAGTACGGAAAACAACACCGGCTTCGCTAGTCTTTGTATCATCTATGCCGTCAGGGTCATCATAGTGAGTGAAATACATTTCTTGGTAATGGTCTTTCTCAAATAGGTAACGACTTGTTGCCGATGTAATGAGCATAGATGTACCTGAATAAGTGATTACAGGATGTGAATCGAAAAGATAATACTGAGGCATGTAGCTAAAACCGTCTGCAGGCATATAATCCGTTATCTGAATGGCATTATAGTCGCTGACATAGTCGTAATGCTCAGGCGGCAGGCTTCCCGCAGCCTGGTCCTCAACAATATTCATGTCTTTCCAAACTGCCGCAGACCTGTAGGCTTCTCCCGCCCCGATAGGCACGTGGACATTCATCTTATAAGCATTCAAATGGAACATCGACCATGTAACTGGTAAGGGCTCGTGGGTATATAAATAAAGGTCTCTGAGATTGTAGGTATAGGCGAAAGCCTCGTCCTCAATATTCCTGACAGATGGCGGCAACGTTAGTTTGCTTAGCTTGTCGCCAAAGGCATGGGCACGGATGGTAGTAACCGACGAAGGTACACCCACAGCATCACGCCAGTTATCGTTTTGGAATCCTGGGCGGTAGTTCGGACAGTGGACAAGCGTACGACGCGACTTGTCGTACAGGATGCCCATATAAGCGCTATACTTCTTGTTGTTCTCATCGACAACGTACTCTGAGAGTTTGTCGCCAATCAGTGCTTCCATACCCACACGATTGAGGTTGGCAGAAATATTAATGACTGAAGCCTTGTGGTCGTAGAAGGCTCTATATCCCAATTCCTTCACGGTGGTGGCGATGTGTATGTCTTTCAGGGGAACTCGTTCAAAGGCACTGGCTCCCACTTTCTCCACACCTTCCTCCAAGGTTACCGAGTTAAGGAACTGATAACCCGTAAAGGCTTGGGCTTTCACCTCCTTGATGGTACCAGGGACTACGAGGTATGTCAATTCCTCACCAGCAACGTATAGTCGTGTAGTTCCGGAATAGTCAGTGCTCCAAAGAGGGTTGGACAGGTACTGCCATCCCTCATAGGGTTCGAATTCGATGTTCAGCCAAGCCTCGACACTTGGAACATTTACTTTCTGTAGCCCGCTCTTGATTTCAAAAGCACTAGCACCAATCTTGCGGATGTTACTGGGCAGGTTGACCTCCGTCAGATAGGGACTCCTAAATGCATAAGCCCCAATCTCTGTAATGCTTTCTGGCAGTGTGATACGGGTGGGGAATTCCTGACGGTATTGTTCAAAGGACTCGCTAAATTGAAAGCCCGGTGCTCCGAATGCACTACTTGCTACCTTCATGACGGGATAAGTGTTACCATCAGACGTTACTGTTGTTGGCACAATCACATCGCCGTATCCTCCCACCACGATGCCTACACTATCGGGCGTAACGTTGATGAAGGCATTACCCTCTTCGAAAGAGGCCAGCGAAGGTTGGATACCGATATAGGCATGCTGATCTCTACTGAAATCAGATCCCACAGGATTCACATTGTCCAAAAGATAATAGCCATCGCCCGAGCCACCCCATCCGAAATTAAGATGGAAATAACCGCTTTCTGCATAGCCATCGCAGACAAAGGCGTGAGAATCCGAAAGATTCCGGTTGTCTCCAACCATCAGAATGGGACGACCGGCATCAAGTTCCTGACGCATCATATCTTCATTACCTTTACACTGAATGCGCCGATTTTCAGTAGAATAGCTGAAATAGCGCATCATAGCATTGACTGCGTCTGCCGGTGATGCAGCTGTTCCACCAGAGCTGCGTTGCTTTGAAGGCCCACACGATACGTGGCAGTCGAACATCAACTTAGCTACATTGTCTATCTCTGCGTCTGTAATGGGATAGTTACTACCCATTTCGTTCCATTTATAGACAGACTCGCCAAAATTAACATTATATGAGCGTGAGTATTCACTAATAACACGGTCTAACTCATCGTACTGACCTGACAGAATCAGTTGCTGAATATCAACATTATCTGGTGTATCTAAGAAATTGTGAAAATGAAAACCACGACCACGGGCAGGGTATTTCCAATATGCCATTATCTGTGCCATCGCTGTCGGCGTACAGCCTACATAGGTGTAATAAGGATCCAAATATTTGGTATAATCGCCATCTTGATTCCACTGAACCTTCACCAAGGGTTGTACCACGATGCCTGGAACCGTCTCTATCCTGCGCTGCGAAGCACGTTTCATAGATTTTATAGGAATACCTACCATTCTCTGGTATTGACCATCATTCACTTGGCATGCCATACGTCCATCTGACAGTTTTACAAGGCCATCAACAGAGGATTCTGCGTCCGTCTCACGAATTACGTTGGGAAGAGAATAAGCCTCCAGCATCTCCTTGAGCTGGATGGGTGCTTTGTCATAATCAAAGGCTCCGTTATCGCTCCAACCAAGCACGGGGTGATTTGTGTCACCATCAGCTGAGACGAGAACGAATCCACTATCGCCACCACGGTTAATGACATAGAGGGCCGCCTCACCACCCTTTTGATATGAGGTATAAGCTACGCTCATTGCATTTGTTTTTGCAGCCCGATGAACAGATGATGATTCTTCTGATGATGATTGTTGCGCAAAAAAGCGCTCTGCTATTTGTAGTGCTTCATTGCGGTCCACACTCTCCGCCCATGCTATTGCAGGGAGAAGCACAAAGGCAAATGTCAAGAATAGTTGTTTCATGAAATTTCTTATTTATGGCTTACATTCGTAAGGTATCAAAAAACGTCGATGTTTATATGACTGTGTGCAAAAATAACGATTATTCAAATACGCACAAAGAAAAAGGGGGGATTATTTCAACGAAAACGATAACGAAAACGAAAATTAGACTTTAGGCGCTAGACGTTAGACTTTAGTATCGCTAACCACTAACCGCTAACCGATTAAGAACGATAACGAAAGAGGCTTTAGGCTATTGAGTGGTTATAGGTTATAGGTTATTGCTAAAGGTTTTTCGAAACTTTTCTATAAAAATTATCCATTCATTCAAAATAATTTGCATACCTTTGCAATAGAATAAAGATTAATGATTAATGTCATGAGACACAAATTACTTATTTCCTTGTTTGCCCTGCTTGCCTGCATGGATGTGTTGGCACAGAACAATGCTACGCAGCGGCTTGTGTTGTGGCAGAAGTCGGGGGAGAAAATATATTTCGACCTGACCGACGAACCTAAGACGACCTTTGAGAACGGTCAACTTGTCATCAAGACCTCGAAGACCACAGTATTTTATCTGCTTGAGAACGTGCTGCGCTATACCTACGAGGGCGAGATACCAATTGTGGATGGATTGAAACTGAATCCGGGAGAAATGCGTTTCATGCAAGGAAAGGACAACATGTCGTTCGACGGACTGGCAGACGGCACCATTATAGAGGTGTTCTCGCTTGACGGCAAGAAACTCCAAAGTCAGACTGCTCGTGGCGGCCAACGCACGGTAGTCTCTTTGTCCAGTCAACCTGTTGGCACTTACGTCGTGAAAGTTGGAGATGCAACCTATAAATTCCTGAAGCGATGAGACAGACGATACTAAACAAGAGTTTGCGTCGCAGTTGGCGCATCCTTTTCCTGCTGGCAACGTTCAATGTTTTGTGCTCAATGTTCAATGAACTGCGGGCTCAAGAGGCTTTCTACATCTACCGCAACGACGGGGATTTCAACGGTTTCTTTTTCGACGAGATAGTGCGAATGAGCTGCTCAAAGGTCGACCTCGACAATGTTGAGTGCGACACCTATGTGGTGCAGGAGATCGAGACCAAGGATAGCCTCTACCGCATCCCGCTCTGTGTCATCGATAGCATCGGCTTCCAGCAACCGGACATTATTCTCAACGAGGACTTTTATGAAGTGAACGGGTATGGTAGTCCCGTCCAAACAAACTGGCAAGGCTGTTACTTTACAGACGATGAAGGTTATACCCTATGTTGGGCCGTCTCAGAGAGAAGCCAGCTACCCAAGCCTGGAATGGTTATTTATCTCCCCAGTTGGGAAGATGCGGATGCCGGTTATGGAAGCCGCCGACATTTTGATGACTCTCCCTTCGTGGGAAAAGTAAAACGGGTATATCAAGAGGTTCCCAATGACTATGAGTCTGGGTGGTGGATTGTAGAATGCGAACCCGTAACAGACTTGAAGGAGATTTTTGAACAATTCATCAGCGTAGAACAAATTGGAACAGATAATAGCGGAGAGGCATACTGTCGTATTGCTGGTTCGAACAAGATTAAGAAGCGTTTTAAGGTAAGCGGACAAGCAGATCTTTCCCTGGTATCTTTAAACCTGTCTCTCCCTGTGAAATTCTACGAGGACAATTTTGAAGGTGGATTATCCGTAGACCTCTCTCTATCTATCACTGCAAACGCACTCTATAAAATTGAGCGTGACGACTGGTATATCAAAGTATCTTTTGCTGAAGACGCTGAAGTAGGAGCCACTCTTTCCGCCGTAGGCAAGTTAGAGGATGTTTTGTCCTGGGAACTTGGAGGAATGCCTTTCTACTTCCCTTCGTTCTTACCAATCATGGAAGTAAGGCCAGGACCTGGCGTATTCTTAAAAACGACAGGTGACATGAGCCTAAAAGTAACCACCCCAAAATTAGCCCTGCATGGAAGGCAAAGCGTCAGCATTGGCAGTAATGGAGTGAAGGGTAGTAAGAATTTCTATACAGGCAGTCAAGATGATGACAATGGATGGAGTGTCGAATTAGCACTTAACGGCTCTGCACAGACAGGTGTACACATGCCCTTCAAAATAGAGACTAACAGATGGTTCAAGAAGATTGGATGGTGCAGTACAGGTGTGGACATCTATGCAGGTCCTAAACTCGAAGCGCACTTCACGATTGATCCTGTAGCATTAGCTGGTGGCGATGCTTATGGAACATTCGGTGGCACGCAAGTAAAGCTGACACCAAAAGACTTTGTGATAGAGGGTAATGCCAACTTCTCCGTTGCAGGAAAAAAAGAGACGAAATATAAAATCTTTGAGGGGGAGGCTGGTTTTGGTGCTGTTACCATGCGGCTATTCCCTTTATTCAATCCGACAACCTGTGATGAAGTGATATACGGAAAGACCGAATCTGGACTATGGGATGATCGATTTGTCTATTTTTCACATCCGGAAGTGGATGCCACCATCTATCCTCAAGGCTCATGCGTGGGTTGGCTACTTGGCGTGGCTGTATATAATGGCGAAAAGAAGTTAATCGAGTATAATTACATTCACGATAAAGGCAACTATAGCCTTTGGAACCCATGGACAGAGGCCAAGTTAAGGGTTAGGCTTTTGGATGGCAATTATACCGTCTGTCCCATCATCTACTGTTTCGGCTATCATGTCCCGGCATGGAGTGCTGCCAAGATAGTTACAGCAGATAGGCCTTTGGAACTTAAGGCTAAAGTCGCTGAAGGCACGTCAAGCGAAATTCCTCCAGAAGGAGAAATGTATGTGGACTATGTTCTTAACAAGGACGACAAAATATTCATCAATGCTGAAATAGAAAAAGCAGATGCCGGATTCATTCCAGAACTCATATCACGTGAGCCTATGCCTGGCGAAGATCCTAATGCCGAGGAATACTTCGAGCGTGCGACTTTCCACTATAAACTCACCGATACATTCTATAGTAATCAATGGGTCAATCCCGCTTGTTTTATTGCAAAAACATACCGAACTAAGCCGGAAGTAAAAGAGCGAACCGCAAAAAATTATTTTATCCATATACATTAATCTTTGAGCCTGCTTGCAGTCTCGAAGATAGGCGGCATCTCGGAAATGCTCAAATAAATTTGGCATTTCGCTCGGTTTGCACTATCTTTGTACCCCGAATATGGAAAATAATAAAGAAATCTGTTCGCGCGTGCAAACGCTACGCACATATATGCAGGAAAAAGGGCTGCAAGCTTTTATCTTCCCCAGCACCGATCCTCACTGCGGTGAATATGTGCCTGAACATTGGATGACTCGCAGGTGGATTAGTGGCTTTGACGGAAGTGCAGGAACTGCAGTCGTTACGCTGAAAGATGCTGCGCTATGGACTGACAGTCGCTATTTTCTGGCTGCTGCAGATCAATTGAGCGGTACGCCCTTTGTTTTGATGAAGGATGGACTGGAAGAGACACCTACCATCAGTCGATGGTTACAAGAGGTGCTGCCTGTAGGAAGCAATGTGGGTATGGACGGCTGGGTGAATACGATGGAAGATGTAAGAGGTATGATGGATGAACTGAAATCTGCCAATCTACATCTGTGCATTGTCGACGATCCGGCTGATGAGCTTTGGGAGAAACGCCCCAGCATTCCTGTCAACCCCATAGAGATACAACCCTTTGAATTTGCTGGCGAGACCTGTGCAAACAAGATAAAGCGCCTTCGCGAAGCGCTGCAAGATGCTGGAGCCGAGGGAACTATTGTCAGTCAGTTGGATGAAATTGCCTGGCTGTTGAACCTGCGTGGCACAGATGTTCACTGCAACCCCGTGTTCGTGGCTTATCTGTTGTTAACCCAGAATGAAGCTACCCTCTTTACCAATCCTGAAAAGGTTACAACCGAGGTAGCTGCCTACCTCAAGGAGAACAACATAAAGACTCTACCCTACTCTGCCATCACAGAAGCTTTGGAGGCTTACAAAGGTGACACGCTGTTGCTGGACCCCAATAGCAGCAACTGGAACCTGCAAGCCCATCTACCTGAAACATGCAAGGTTGTTGACCACAATTCATTGATTGCCCCCATGAAGGCTGTCAAGAACGAGGCTGAGATTAAGGGTTTCCGCAATGCCATGATACGTGATGGTGTAGCTATGGTAAAGTTCCTCTGCTGGTTGAAGCAGGCAATGAAGAGCGGCAACTACCCCACGGAGATAGATGTTGACCATAAACTGACTGCACTTAGGGCAGAACAACCGCTGTTCCGCGATATCTCGTTCGACACGATTGCAGGGTACGGACCTCATGGCGCCATTGTACATTACGAGGCTACGCCTGAAACGGATGTCAAGTTGGGACCCAAAGGCTTTCTCCTCTTGGACAGCGGCGCTCAGTACCAGGATGGAACAACGGATATCACACGAACCATCGCCCTTGGTCCGCTTACCGAATCGGAAAAGAGGGATTATACCCTTGTACTGAAAGGACACATCCGTCTGGCGATGGCCAAATTCCCTAAAGGAACTTGCGGCACGCAGTTAGATGTGTTGGCCCGCTACGCTATGTGGCAGGACAGCATCAACTATCTGCACGGTACAGGTCATGGCGTGGGTTCTTACCTGAATGTACACGAGGGTCCCCACCAGTTCCGTATGAACTACATGCCGGCTCCCCTACTCCCAGGAATGACGGTAACAGTAGAGCCAGGCATCTATCGTGCCGGCGAACATGGTGCACGCACAGAGAACACCATGCTTATAACGGAATACAAGAAGACGGAGTTCGGCGAATTCCTGCAGTTGGAGCCACTGACCCTCTGTCCCATAGACACCACTCCCATCATCTGGGAAATGATGCTGCCAGATGAGATTGCTTATCTGAATGCGTATCACAAACGAGTATATGAAGAACTTTCTCCCTATCTTAATGAGGAAGAAAAAGATTGGCTGAATGTTCAATGTTCAATGATTAATATTCAATAGAATAAAGTGGCAATAATAAAGAGACTTGAGGGGATGCCTGCTCCCCGATTTGGCAAGCACTGCTATTTTAGCGAAGGTGCCGTGATTGTAGGCGATGTTGAGATGGGTGATGACTGCACCGTGTGGTTCAATGCGGTGGTCAGAGGAGATGTCCACTTTGTGAAAATTGGTAACCGTACCAACATACAAGACAACTCTTGCATTCACACCCTGAACGGCAAAGCTCCTTGCATCTTAGGTGATGATGTGACCATTGGCCACAGTGTAACATTACACGGATGCGAAATTAAGGATGGAGCTTTGGTTGGTATGGGTGCTACGGTGTTGGACCATGCTGTAGTGGGCAAAGGTGCTATTGTAGCTGCCGGTGCCCTGGTGCTGAGCAATACGCAGATTGGTGACGGCGAACTCTGGGGCGGTGTGCCTGCCAAGTTTATCAAGAAGGTTGATCCTGCTCAGGCACAAGCCTTGAACAAGACATACGCTGCTCACTATATTGAGTATAGCGACTGGTTCCGTAAAGCAGATTCCAACCCAACTAACACGCAAGTTGTTACAACGAGTGAAGAGTATGAATCATATTAATCCCATAAGACCTATAAGTCCTATAAGCAAAAAACAAATGAGAAAAATTACATTCCTTAGCCTGATGCTGTGCCTATTGGCAAGCTGTGCGCTGACTGGCTGCATCCGTTGCAGCTATCATCAAGAGAGGAAAACCACCCACACTACAACCACCAGTTGGACTTGGGCATCGTGGGACAACCCGTTACCCATTAAGTTTGGAGACCCCTTCCTGCTGCGTGCCAATGGTAAATATTATATGTATGGTACATCTCTGGAGGATGGCTTTGAGGCTTATGTAAGCGACAGCTTGAGCAACTGGGAACCTTGCGGTAAGGTTTATCAGGGAGGTGGCAAGGATCAGTGGAATGTAAACTGCTTCTGGGCACCTGAAGTGTACGAGCGCAATGGCAAATACTATATGTTCTTCAGCGCCAACTACAAAGAGAATCCCACCAACGAGGGCGAAAACTTCAAGATTGGTGTAGCTGTGAGCGATTCACCCACAGGTCCTTTCGAGGATCTCTATGACCGCCCCATCTTTAATCCCGAATATCCCATTATCGATGCCAATGTGTATTTCGATAATAATACAGGCAAATGCTACCTGTACTTCAGCCGTTGCTGCTACAAGCACAGCGTGGAGAGCGAGATTGCCGACAGCCTTAAAGCCGCTGGTGTCTATGACAACATAGAAGAAAGCTGGGTATATGGTGTGGAGATGAAGCCCGACTTCAGCGGTGTGATAGGTGAACCCAAGTTGTTGCTTTGCCCTCCCAAGAAGCTGAACGATGCTCAGGCAGAATGGGAAAGCCGTAGTGCCACACACAAAGAGGTGAACCGCCGATGGACAGAAGGAAGCTATATCTTCCGTGAGGGGGATACATATTATATAATGTATAGTGCCAACCATTATGGTGGCGAATACTATGCCGTAGGCTATGCTACCAGCAAGAACCCGCTGGGCCCCTTCAAGAAAGCAGCCAATAATCCCGTTCTGCAGAAAAGTGGAAACGTTTTGGGAACAGGTCATTGCATGGTGATTCTTATGCCCGACGGTAGCCGCTGCTGTGTATATCACGGTCGTATGAGCGACAACCCTAATGAACGTGTAGTACTGATTGACCCCTTGAAAATCGATGAGGATGGCGTACTTCGCGTGGAAGGTCCTTCTACAGGCCATCACTGGATTGGAGGAAGCGAAACGACAACAGAAACCATAACAGAATAACGATAACGAAAACGAAAATAAAGGATGAAAAGAAACTTAGAGACTATCTGCATTCACGGCGGATGGAAGCCAACAAAGGGTGAACCTCAGCAGTTGCCCATCTATCAGAGTACAACATTCAAATATGATACCAGCGAGCAGATGGCCCGTTTGTTCGACCTGAAGGACAGCGGTTATTTCTATACGCGTCTGGCCAATCCTACCAACGATGCTGTTGCCAAGAAGATTGCAGCTCTCGAAGGTGGTGTGGGTGCGATGCTCACCTCAAGCGGACAGGCTGCCAACTTCTACGCCGTGTTCAACATCTGTCAGGCTGGTGACCATTTCATCACTTCCAACAGCATCTATGGCGGTACGTATAACCTCTTTGGTGTAACGATGAAGAAACTCGGTATCGAATGCACATTCATCGACCCCGACTGGGACGACGAACGCATCGAGAAGGAGTTCCGCCCCAACACCAAGTGTTTCTTTGGCGAAACCATCAGCAACCCTGGCGGCAACGTATTCGATATTGAACGTTTTGCAAAGATGGCTCACAAGCATGGTGTACCCCTGATTGTGGATAACACCTTTGCTACGCCTATCAACTGTCGTCCTTTTGAATGGGGTTGCGACATTGTTACCCACAGTACCACCAAGTATATGGACGGACATGCCACTCAGGTCGGTGGCTGTGTGGTAGATAGCGGCAACTTCGACTGGGATGCGTATGCTGACAAGTTCCCAGGTCTGACTACTCCTGATGAGAGCTATCACGGGCTGACCTACACCAAGGCGTTTGGTAAGATGGCTTACATGACCAAGCTCGTTGCTCAGTTGATGCGCGACTTGGGCAGCATCCCCGGCCCTCAGAATTCCTTCTTGCTGAATCTGGGTTTGGAAACCCTTCACCTGCGTATGCGTCAGCACTGTACCAATGCACAGAAGGTTGCAGAATGGTTGGAGAAGAATCCCAAGGTGGGATGGGTAAACTACTGCGGTCTGCCAGGCAACAAATACTACGAGTTGGGACAGAAATATCTGCCTAACGGTTCATGCGGTGTGATTGCCTTCGGACTGAAGGGAAGTCGTGAGGAAGCCATCAAGTTCATGGACAACCTCGACTTCATCTCTATTGTTACCCACGTGGCCGATGCACGTACCTGTGTACTGCATCCTGCCAGTCATACACATCGTCAGTTGAGCGACGAACAACTGCGTGAAGCTGGCGTGGCTCCTGACTTGGTACGTCTCTCCGTAGGTATTGAGAACGTAGAAGATATCATAGCCGACTTGCAGCAGGCTATGGACAAGATGGACTAAAAAGCATCAGAAAAGATACATGATGACAGAAGAAGTATTTAACTACCTACTTGCAGGTATGGTGGTCTTGGGATTGATTGTCTTTATAAGCCTATATTTTATTACCGCGGGCTACGGACAGTTTCACACCAAACAATGGGGATTGAGCATTAACAACAAGGTAGGCTGGGTACTGATGGAGGCTCCTGCCTTTCTGACGATGTTGGTTATTTGGTACACAAGCGGCTGTCAGACTGCTGCACCTCAGATAGTGTTGTTGGGTTTGTTCTTGCTGCACTACTTCCAGCGCAGCTTCATCTTCCCCTTCCTAATGTCAGGCCATAGCAAGATGCCTGTTACCATCATGCTGTCAGGCGTAACATTCAATGTTATCAATGGCATCATGCAAGGAGGCGGACTCTACTGGTTCCCGCAAGAGGCATACCAAGAGGGTTGGAATTACTTTGCAAGCGGAATTGCCATTGTAGGATTCATCGTCTTCTTTATAGGAATGGGTATCAACCTGCACTCCGACCACGTAATCCGCAACCTGCGCAAACCAGGCGATACCAAGCACTATCTGCCCAAAGGTGGCATGTACAACTTTGTCACAAGTGCTAACTATTTCGGTGAACTGTTAGAATGGACGGGCTTCGCTATCATAGCCGGTTCTCCTGCAGCGTGGGTATTTGTCTGGTGGACAGCAGCCAATCTGGTACCGCGTGCTCATGCCATACATAAAAAATATCGTGCCGAATTTGGAAATGAGGCAGTAGGAAACAGAAAGAGAATAATACCGTTTATTTATTAAAGTTGGTTTACTGTTTACGGTTTACCGTTTACAGTAGTCAACAGATGGTTGAAAGAAGAAGTATTCTCGTTAGCTAATAAACAGTAAACGGTAAACGGTAAACTAAAATTACAAGATATGGAAAACAAAATCTTTGAAGAGGCTCATATTGGTCCTCTAACCTTAAGAAACAGAACAATTAGAAGTGCAGCTTTTGAGAGTATGTGTCCAGGACACAAACCCAGCCAAATGCTGTATGACTATCATACAAGTGTTGCAAAAGGCGGCGTGGGAATGACCACCGTTGCATACGCTGCTGTTACAGAAAGCGGACTAAGCTTCGACCGCCAGTTGTTTATGCGTCCTGAGATTGTCCCTGAATTGAGACATCTTACCGACGGCATACACGAGGCGGGAGCAGCTGCAGGTATTCAGTTGGGACACTGTGGCAATATGAGTCATAAGGAAATCTGCGGATGTATTCCTGTTGGTGCCTGCACAGGCTTTAATCTGTATAGTCCTACTATCGTTCGTGGCTTGCGTAAGGATGAGATTCCTGTTATGGCCAAGAAGTTTGGCGCTGCTGTGAATCTGGCACGCGAAGCAGGATTCGACAGTGTGGAGATTCACTGTGGACACGGTTATCTGATTGACCAGTTCCTGAACCCCTACTTCAACCATCGTCATGATGAGTTCGGCGGCTCATTGGAGAATCGCATGCGCTTCATGAGCATGATAATTGAGGAGGTGATGAAAGCTGCTAAAGACGATATGGCTGTTATCTGTAAGATGAATATGCGCGATGGCCGGAAAAATGGTGTCTCTCTGGAAGAACACAGTATTCCCATTGCCAAGCGTCTGCAGGAGTTGGGCGTTCATGCTTTGGTGCTCAGTGGCGGTTTGGTAAGCTGTACGCCTATGTATGTGATGCGCGGCGAAATGCCCATTCAGGCGCTGACTCATTATATGGAAAAGCCTTGGCTTAAATACAGCGTTCGCGCCTGTGGAAAATGGATGATTCCTACCGTTAACTATCAGGAGGCTTACTTCCTGGAGGATGCACTGAAGTTCCGCGAGGCTTTGCCTGACATGAAACTCATATATGTTGGAGGCTTGGTTGCCGGCGATAAGATTAACGAGGTATTGGGGCACGGATTCGAGGCTGTTCAGATGGCACGCAGTCTGCTCAATGAACCTGACTTTGTGAACAAACTGAAGGAAGATCCTCATCACCGTTGCGGCTGTAAGCACAGTAACTATTGCATCGGTCGTATGTACACATTGGAGATGGCTTGCCATCAGCACTTGGAAGAGGAACTTCCCGAGAAGATTGTGAAGGAAATTGCAAGAATAGAAAAAGAACAAAACGCATGAAGAAGGTTGCAATAGTAACTGGCGCCAACGGTGGCATGGGCTATGAGGAGGCAAAGGAAGCCTTGCTGCAAGGTTATCATACCGTAATGGCCTGCTACTGTCCCAGTCGGTCGGAAGCCCGACGCCAGCAAATGATAGAGGAAACAGGATGTACTGATGTGGAAATAATGGCTCTGGATTTATCTAATCTGCAGAGCGTTCGCGATTTTGCAGACCAGATAAAAGCAAAGTTCGGCCACGTGGATATTCTAATGAACAATGCAGGAACCTTGGAGACCGGACTTCATACAACAGTTGACGGATTGGAACGAACAGTTGCCGTGAACTACGTTGGGCCTTATCTGCTGACTCGCCTGCTCGTTCCCTTAATGGGCAAGGGAAGCCGAATTGTCAATATGTCTTCCTGTTCCTACATCTTAGGCAAACTGCAATTCCCCGAATTCTTCACTAAAGGCAGAAAAGGATTTTGGCAGCGAATTCTAGTATATGGCAACAGCAAACTGGCCTTCACACTTTTCTCATTAGATTTAGCTAAGCGCATAAAGGGACAAGGCATTACCGTAAATGCTGCCGACCCTGGCGTAGTGAATACCAAGATAATCCATCTGCAAAACAGTTTGCTTGATCCCCTTGCAGACCTTTTCTTCCGTCCACTGATTCGCACGCCCCGACAAGGAGCAGATACTGCTATTCATCTGATGTTTGACAAAGAGAAGGAAGGACAAACCGGAACATTCTGTCGGTCGAACAAGATTGTAAATCTTGGAGACAAATATGTACATCACAAACAAATGCAGATGTTGTGGGAGGAGACAGAAAAAATTGTGCAACCTTTCCTTGCATAAATCTTTGAAAAAAATGCTTAAAAACTTTTGTGGCAAATGATAATTGCCTTATATTTGCACCCCGAAAACAATGGGTAACAAAATATGGACGCAAAAGAATCACTTGTAAAAATCATAAAAGCTCTCTTGGAAATAGGACAGTCTGTTCCACGCCAAATTCTAATCGACTATCTGGCAGGAAAAGAAAGTCGGGAGATAGAGGATTTGGGCTTATATGACAATGAGACATACGGCATTGGTGATGCACATGACGAAGACTATTGGACAACCATCATAGACAAAGCTTTTGAGTGCGGATTCCTGAAACGGAAACCTTCAAAGAGCGATAAGCTTACTGCATCAAAAGAAGGAAAGAAATTTGCCAAGAAACCTACTCCCTTCATGATAGATGAAGAAGAGGAAGCAACTGATGAGAACATAAGCCATCTTCAGGATTTGGAAGATTTAATCATTCAGATACCCAATAACGAGACGGACAGCTCGGAACAAAAGGCTTCTGCCAAGACAAAGCAGCAAATAAAGTTGATACATGCCATTGACAGAAAGATAGCCTTGGATGATTTTGCTGAAAGCGAAAGTATATCTTTTGACGAGGTATTGGAAGAGCTGGAGAAACTCATTCGCCAGGGATTGAATGTAGATATTACATACTTTACCAACGAAGTTCTGGGTGAAGAATGCGTGCAGGAACTGGTAGATTTTATGAACGGCATGAAAAAGTTCAGCATGGAGAAAGTTATCAGCGAATATGGCGATGTGTACAGCGAGGAGGAACTTCGTCTGGCCTACATTGTATATCTCATACAACAAAAGAAATAACATTATTAAATATACATTCTGTATGGAAATCTTAAAGTTTAATCCTATCTTCAAGCCCACATTATGGGGTTCCGAGACATGGGTCGTCTCTGCTGTGAAAGGATCAGAATCAATCGTTTTGAATGGCGAGAACAAGGGTCTTACCTTGCCTGAAGTGGTTGAACGCTATGGTGCCGACTTTTTAGGCAAGAAGAACACAGAGAAGTTTGATAAGGATTTTCCCTTGCTCATCAAATTCATAGATGCACGCCAAGATCTCTCTATTCAGGTTCATCCCGATGATGAACTCAGCAAGAAACGTCACAACAAGATGGGAAAGAACGAGATGTGGTACGTGGTTGATGCAGACCGTGGCAGTCAGTTGATTGCTGGCTTCGCTAAGAGGACCGACGTAGCCGACTATGCCAACAAGGTGGCAGACGGAAGCATTGAGAACGACTTGAACAAGGTGAACGTTGTAGAGGGCGACTGTTTCTATATTCCTGCAGGCAGGGTTCATGGCATTGGTGCCGGTATGGTGATTGCAGAGATTCAGCAAACCAGCGATGTTACCTACCGCATTTACGACTATATGCGTCGTGACCGTGATGGTAACCTGCGTGAGCTTCACACAGAGTTAGCTTTAGATGCCATCAACTTCAATGATATTACAGACAACCCCAAGGTAAATTATAAAGAAGAAAGAGACGTTGTCATTCCTTTAGTGAAAAGTCCTTTCTTTACCACCAACGAGCTGAAACTTACAAAAAGTTTTGTTAGAGATTACACAGGCATTGATTCTTTCCGTGTATACATGTGTCTGAGCGGTGAGTGCGCATTCCTCTCTCCCGAGGGACAAGGCATATTCCTGCATGCCGGTGAATCTCTGGTAGTACCTGCCTCCACACCTACAGTAACCATCGTCCCAGACGAGCAGGCTAAACTGTTGGAAAGCTACGTGGAATAGGGACAAGAGATAATAAAGGCCGATGAGAATAATAAAGAAGCTTGACATCTTTATACTAAAAGGTTACCTACAGCTGTTTGCAGGTACGTTCTTCATCTGTCTTTTTATCTTCTTAATGCAGTTCGTCTGGAAGTATGTAGACGACTTAGTTGGCAAGGGTCTCACATGGGACATCCTTGCCAAATTCATTTGGTATTGTTCCCTTACGCTGATACCTCTTTCTGTCCCTCTTGCCGTCTTGCTGGCAAGTCTTATTACCTTTGGAAACTTTGGCGAACGCTTTGAGTTGTTAGCCATGAAAGCTTCAGGCATTCCTTTGGTACGCATACTTATGCCAGTACTGATTTTTGCCTTGTTGGTATGCACAGGAAGTTTTTATTTCCAAAATGCAATAAGTCCGGAGGCCAACAAACAGCTCTATACCCTACTCTGGAGTATGAGACAGAAGTCACCAGAGCTGGACATTCCGGAGGGAATCTTCTATAGCGAAATTCCTGGCTACAACCTATATGTGGAACACAAGGATACAGAAACGGGAATGCTTTATGGCGTAATGATATACTCCAACACTGAGAGCTATGAAGACACGCAGATTGTAATTGCCGATAGCGGCCGATTGCAAAGCACTGCGGACAAGATGCATCTTAAACTTACACTCTATGATGGCGAAAGGTTTAAGAATATGGATAATCAATCGGGAGCCATGTTGAAAGCGAATATCCCATATATGAGAGAGTCGTTTGTTGAGGAAGTGGACTATATTGCTTTTAACAGCGAGTTTAATCTTTGGGATGCAAATCTCTTTGCCGGCAACGCTCAAGCAAAGAACCTGACAGAAATATACCGTAGCATCGACTCTTTGCGTTCACGTACAGATAGCATCGGACATAGCATATATGAGAATTCCAAGCGATCATACTTGGCTCGTTCCCTCGCACCCGGCAGAAAAGATTCCGCCCAACTTGTCAAGGAAGCAGCAGAAATTGCGCCTTTCGATTCTCTCTTTGCTCAATTGCGAGACGACCAGAAGTCCTCTGCCTGGAAGAATGCACTCAGTCGATCCGAAACAATGAAGGCAGAATGTGAATTCCGTTCCAGTTGTTATACCACAGAGATGAATACACAACTGCGCAGACATCTTATGGAATCACAGAAGAAATATACCCTAAGCCTTTCTTGCCTGCTTTTTTTCTTCATCGGAGCACCATTAGGAGCTATCATCCGCAAAGGCGGTCTGGGTATCCCCGTAGTGGTAAGTGTCATCTTTTTCATCTTCTACTATATCATCAACGTTGCAGGTGAGAACAATGCAAAGGTTGGTGCATGGGATGCATATTTTGGAGAATGGCTCAGCAGCATGGTACTCCTGCCCATTGGAGGGTGGCTTACCTACAAGGCTAACTCAGACAGCGTTGTATTTAATATTGAAGGATACAAGAGATTCTTTATGAAGTTGCTGGGACTCCGCATCTCAAGAAAACTCAGTCGTAAGGAAGTCATCATCTATGACCCCGATTATCCCAAATGCTACAAGGAAATAGAACAGCTGATAGAAGACAGCAAAGCCTATTCTGCCAGTCACAATCTGCTGATGATGCCCTCATACTGGCACATCTTCTTCCATTATCAGGAAGACACAACCGTCAGAGGTATCAGCGAAAGACTGGAGAATCTGATAGATGAACTTCACAACAGTAAGTACAGTTATATTATTGCCTTGCTGAATATGATTCCGTACATTATACCAGACGCACATACCCGTCCTTTTAGAGATGCAAAAACTAACAAATGGGCCGGCATCATATTGCCCGTAGGCCTATTCTTCTGGTTAAGAATATGGAGGTTCCAACTCCGCCTGAGCCGAGACTTGGATAAACTGCAAGAGGTGGGAGAAGTATTAATGAAAAAGATTAAAGCAATTGAAGATATATGAACAGTAAAGTTGAGTTAAGTACCATAGAAGAGGCTTTGGAGGACTTCCGCCAAGGAAAATTCGTGATAGTAGTAGACGATGAAGACCGCGAGAACGAAGGCGACTTCATTACTGCCGCAGAAATGATAACACCCGAGAAGGTGAACTTCATGCTTCGCAACGGGCGCGGGGTGCTTTGTGCGCCTATTACCATCAGCCGTGCCAAGGAGTTGGAACTGGATCACCAGGTGCAGGATAACACCAGTATGCTGGGCACACCGTTTACTGTTACCGTCGATCTGCTGGAAGGCTGCACAACGGGTGTCAGCACGCACGACCGTGCCGCAACCATCCGTGCCTTGGCCGATCCTACACGCAAACCTTCTGATTTCGGTCGCCCCGGACATATCAATCCTCTCTACGCCCAAGATAAAGGCGTACTGCGCAGAGCCGGACATACAGAAGCAGCCATAGACTTGGCTCGCCTTTCCGGTTTACAGCCAGCAGCCGCATTGATAGAAATCCTAAACGAGGATGGAACTATGGCGCGTATGCCCCAGTTACAAGAAGTGGCAAAGGAACACAGCCTGAAAATAATCTCCATCCGCGATTTGATAGCTTATCGCCTGCAACAGGAATCCTTGGTTGAGAAAGGCGTTGAAGCAGAACTCCCTACGGCGTACGGAAACTTTCACATCATTCCTTTCCGTCAAAAGAGTAACGGTTTGGAACACGTTGTTCTTTACAAAGGAACATGGACACCCAACGAGCCTATCCTGGTACGTATGCACAGCAGTTGCGTAACAGGTGATATCTTTGGAAGCTGTCGTTGCGACTGCGGCGACCAATTGCACCGTGCCATGCAGATGATTGAGAAGGAAGGTAAGGGAATGGTGGTTTACCTGAATCAGGAGGGTCGCGGCATTGGACTGATGAACAAGATTGCCGCCTATAAACTACAGGAAGAAGGTGACGATACCGTTGATGCCAACATACATCTTGGCTTCCAGCCCGATGAGCGCGAATACGGTGTAGGTGCTCAGATTCTTCAAGAGATGGGTGTTAGCAAGATAAAGCTTATCACCAACAATCCCGTAAAACGTGTGGGACTGGAAAGCTACGGTTTGGAGATTGTAGAGAACATCCCCATCATCATTGAGCCCAATAAATACAACCGCCGTTATCTGGAGACCAAGAAGATTAGAATGGGACATAAGTTATAGTTGAAAGTTGAAAGTTGAAAGTTTATAGTTTATAGTTTATAGATATGAATACATTATCCGACAGATTAAACCGACTGGCACCCAGTGCCACTCTGGCAATGAGTCAGCGCAGTAGTGAGCTGAAGGCTCAAGGCGTTGATGTTATTAACATGAGCGTAGGCGAACCCGACTTCAACACACCCGACCACATTAAGGCTGCTGCTATAAAGGCTGTTGAGGATAACTGGAGTCGTTACTCTCCCGTTCCTGGTTATCCCGAACTGAAGAAAGCCATCTGCGCTAAACTGAAAAACGAGAATGGCGTGGACTACGCTCCCAGCCAGATTCTCTGTAGCAATGGTGCTAAGCAGAGCGTCTGCAATACCATCATGGCTTTGGTAAATGCCGGCGACGAAGTTATCATTCCTGCCCCCTACTGGGTAAGCTATCCTCAGATGGTATTACTGGCAGAAGGAACACCCGTCTTTGTGGAAGCAACCATTGAGCAGGACTTTAAGATTACTCCTGAGCAGTTGGAGGCTGCCATTACTCCCAAGACTCGCGCCCTTATTCTTTGCTCTCCCAGCAACCCAACCGGTTCTGTTTACAGCAAGAAGGAGTTGGAAGCCCTGAAGGATGTACTGCTGAAGTACCCCAATGTTATTGTTGTGGCCGACGAGATTTACGAGCACATCAACTATGTAGGCGAGCATGCCAGCATGGCTCAGTTCCCTGATATCAAAGAGCGCGTCGTCATCATTAACGGAGTCAGCAAGGCATACGCCATGACTGGCTGGCGTATTGGTTTCATTGCTGCTCCCGACTGGATTGTTAAGGGCTGCAACAAATTACAGGGTCAGTACACCAGTGGTCCTTGCTCTGTAAGCCAGAAAGCTGCCGAGGCTGCTTTTGCCGGTCCTCAGCAGTGTGTCGAGGATATGCGTCAGGCCTTCGAGCGTCGCAAGAATCTGATTGTCAAGTTGGCAAAGGAAATCCCAGGCTTAGAGGTAAACGACCCTCAGGGAGCTTTCTATCTGTTCCCCAAGTGCAGCAGTTTCTTTGGCAAAAAAGATGGCGACCGCGTTATCAACACCAGCACAGACTTAGCCATGTATCTGTTGGAGGTTGGTCACGTTGCAACCGTAGGCGGTGATGCGTTTGGCAGTCCTGAGTGCTTCCGTATGAGTTATGCCACTAGCGACGAGAACATCGTAGAGGCCATGAAGCGCATCAAGGAAACCCTTGCACGTTTGAAATAAATATCACTTACAACCCAATTAATAGCAAAAGGGGCGCTTGCAGATGCAGGCGCCCCTTTGCTATATCATTGCAATCGTTCATTTCTTCATCTTTTTTGCTACCCATAGTACCCATTCGTCAATATTGTCGGTCAGTTGCTTGGGGTAAGGCAGGGGAATGATAACGTCTGGCTTATAGCCGGGATTGCGTTCCAAGCAACCTTTCTCGAATTCCTCATCAACGGTCATAGGATAGGTTAGGGTAATGTTTGTATGCGGCAGGCTGATGGTATTACAGTTACCGGTCTGCTCACAACCCATAGTGCGTTCGCGGCCATAAACCTTAGCATGGCTCAGCGAGAAGTTGCGTACCATTTGTACAGGTGTTTCGGCAGCGCTGGCAGTTCCGTTGTCTATTATAATAGCCCCTTTGCGCACCAGCGGCGTATAAGGGTCAGTTCTTTTCTTAATAGTAAACCAGTTGATGAGACTTCCTTCCCCTGTTCTTAAGGCTTCTTCCATTACTTGATCATAATAGCTACCAGGAGCGCCCTTGCAGTAATCCTTTAGGTGCCAGTAGTTTTCCATACCATTCTGGTAGTAGGAGGGTAAGTCTTTTTGCCCACTGCCATCACACATAAATGCAGTAAATAAGGTGCTGTACTCGTCACCTCCGCCTCCGTTTCCACGAAGATCTAAAATCAGGTACTTGCAGCCGGAAAGCTTAAACTCTTGCTCCTTCTTCTCTAGCCAATCCCACGTTGGTACTTCGCCCATGCATGATGGCAGACGTAGGAGGTAGGTATCTTTATCAACTTTGCAACCAACGGGCTCTGGAGCATATTTGGGGATGAGGGTTGGGTAGTCAACAAGAACTTCTTTCTGCAGCTTCCAGAAGAACTCGGAGGTACAATTGGTGTGACGGTCAAAATTCTTATAAAACCAGAAAACGTAGCGTCCCACAGCTTCGTCAATATTTATCTTGCCCTGCATCAGACGTGAAAGTAGCGAGTCTTTCATGGCCTTGTATTCGGCTTCGAAGCCATTGTGCATCAGAACGGGGAAAATAGCATTGTTACGTTCGTTGGCATCCACGCAATAGTCAAAGGTCTCAAACGCTTTGCAGATAGAGTCCGGCTGGACGCCGTATTTTTCTTTGAAGCCGTCGGCATAGAAGCGTGAGATATCCTTCGTCATCACAGGAGCATCTGTGCCAAAGGTCTTCTGTATGTTCTGCGGCAAACCACAACGGTCCCAGACAGTAACGATGGGGTGACCTGTGTCATCAATACTGGTAATGGAAATGGCATCTCTGTTGAACCAATGCACAATGCATGTCTGGTTGTAAAGTTCAAAAGCATTATCGCTCAGATAGGTACAAGGCGTAAACACGCATTCCATGGAACCTTTGGGGAATCTGGCATTGGGAATAACGGAAACAAAATCGTGGCTGCCAAAGATCTGATAGATATCCCGAGGACTATGCTCTATCCAATACTGCGAAGCGGCGTTATTATCCTGCTGCATGCCTCGCAGTTTCCATGCGCCCTGCAAAAGATGTGTCTTGGCTCCCAGCTTCATCTGCAGAAGGTTCAATGCTCTCTGGATGAGGTCCGAGGAGTCTCTTACCTGTACATATAGTTCGTCCGAATTTGTCTGGTAGGGAAACAAAACCTCGTTGAAAGCGCTCCTGTCGTTAAACCAGCGCAATGTGAAAGTGCTGTCTGTAACATCAAAAATCTGCACTCCTTTGTTCTCTATTTTAGACAGTTCGCCCGTGTAAACCATTGGCTTGTTACTAGAGATGGTGAAAGAGATAGGCTGATGGTCCCATGCCCTTGGTTGATAAGAAAACATGAGCGCCAGCGAATCAAGTCCAAGCTTATACTGTTTGAAGTTTGCCTCCACATGTTTTCCGTCCTGATGGACTACCTCCGTGAGTTTGTAAAGCCCCTTGGGATTGGATGTCTGAGCCGTTATAGACTGATAAAAGGCCCCAAATGCCATGATAACAAATATAAACTTCAGTTGCCAAGCGATGCGCAAATGTCTCATTGGATTTGTGTGTTAAAAATCTAATAATATGTAGTATGTCTTTATATTTTGACGACAAAGATATAAGGATTTTTTGAAACGACCAAAGTTTTCGTACCGTTACCTTGAAAAAAGAGTATGATGTGTTGAATGGTCATTTTCTGAGGTAACTTTTCATCTGATGCAATGTCAGATATTTTGTGCCTGTAGCAACAATGTCTTTGTCAGTTTTCTGTTTGCATCCTTCACTTTAAGCGTGATGGTGCCCACCTGTTTACAACTTCGTACAACTACCACAAGTTGACCGTTAAACAGCTTCATGGTAGGTTGGGTAAAGGGTTCTAGGCTTGTGGCGTCACCATTGCAGACAGCTTCAAACTTTCCGGCACCTGTGACTTCAAAGGTCAGTTGATCATCGGCCTCTGGTACGAGAGTTCCTTTTGCATCAGTGAGCGAAACGGTGACGAAAGCCAAGTCATTGCCGTCGGCCTTTAGGAACGGAGCATCATGCTGCGTCCATACATCAAGTTGCAATTGGGCAGGTTTCCCTGCGGTTCTCAACAATTTTTCTCCTGCGGCATTGCCATCAGCATCATAAACAACAACCTTCAGTTCGCCTGGTTCATACTTCACATCGTTCCAGCGCAGACGGTAACGGTCGAGGCGGTTGTCTTCTTTCATTTTTTCATTTTTTGAATCTTCCATTTTTGTCCTTCTTCCCTGCGAGATTCCGTTCACAAAGAGTTCAGCACTGGGGTAGTCCGTGTAGCAATAGACTGGTGTCACCTCACCCCGACGTTCCTTGCCCCACGTCCAGTGTGGCAGCAGATGGATGGTGTGGTCTGTAGTGTTCCAGCGTGAACGGTACAGGAAGTAGCGATCCTTGGGCAATCCGGCAAGGTCGCAGATGCCGAAGTAGCTGCTGCGCGACGGCCAGTATTCATCGTATGGCGTAGGCTCACCCAGATAGTCGAAGCCCGTCCATACGAACTCTCCGATTACCCACGGCTTGTCATCCTGCCAACGCCAGTCGTCATCGGGCAGGTTCGACCACCAGCAATGCTCCACATCATAGCCTGAGCACTGACCATCAGGGTGTTGGGGCTTATCCGAAGGTGTTACAGGGAAATAATAGGTGCCACGCGATGAGACAGTAGAAGCTGTTTCTGAGCCAAGCAAAAAGCCCTGAGTAAGCATATCGTGGGCCTTTTGGTATTTATTCAGGCGGTAGTTTAGACCCGGTATGTCCATTGCCTGCAGAAAACCGCTCTTCAATGCATTATCCCCTTGGTCGCAGCCCTGTGTCACGGGCCGTGTGGGGTCCAGTGCATGACAGATGCCCTGCAAGTGGATGGCAGTCTGTCGTCCTTCCTCGCTCCATTGCTCAGGCACCTCGTTTCCGATGCTCCACATCACAATGCACGGATGGTTGCGATGAGCGAGTACCAAATTGGTGATATCGCGTTCGTTCCAGTCACGGAAGAAGCGGGAATAACCGTTCTTACACTTGGGATAGTTCCACATATCGAAACTCTCGGCCATCACCATCATACCCAGCGAGTCGCAGATCTCCATCTGCCACTGCGAGGGCATGTTGTGCGAGGTGCGGATGGCATCGCAACCCATCTCCTTCATCATCTTCACTTGTCGGATGAGGGCCGCTTTGTTGACGGCAGCACCCAAAGGCCCGAGGTCGTGGTGCAGACAGACACCCTTTATTTTACGTGTTTGGCCGTTCAGTTGGAAACCGTGTTCGCGGCTGACGCGAACGGTGCGGATGCCCACGTTGACGGTCTTCTCATCCACGATGCGATTGTCTTCTGATGTCAGTCTTGCCACCAACTTATATAAATAAGGTGTTTCTGGCGACCATAGTTTAGGCTCCTTTACTGTCAGTTTGGCGTTAATGCTATTCTTCCTGTTAGGGTCGGTGGGCTTTACTGCAGCCACCTCCACCCCGTCGGCATCCAGCAGCGAGAAGAAATACCGTATGCCATCAGCAACCTGTTCCACATCCATATCTATCTGCAGATCTGCTTTATCCTTGCTGATCGACATGGTACGTACGAACAGGCTCCAGTCGTCGATATACACCTTAGGCGTGAGTACCAACTTCACCGGCCTATAGATGCCAGCCCCTGGATACCATCGTGAGCTCTCCTCCATATTCTTCAGGCTTACCTCCAAGAGATTGTCGCCCAACCTCACCAGTTTCGTCACGTCCAAACGGAACGTGTTGTAGCCATAAGCCCAGCAACCTGCCAATTGGCCGTTTACCGTCACTACCGGTTCAGACATCGCTCCATCGAACACCAGTTCGGCATGGCCATCGAAGTTCTGCGGAATGGTGAACGTCCGCTTGTAAAAGCCCTCGCCTATCCAGGGGAGTGCCCCCGACCGCCCAGTCTTCTCCGTTGCTTCCGTCTCGCCGTTTTGCACGATGGCTACTGTTTGCATGTCCCACTTCTTGTCGAAGGGTCCGCTGATAGCCCAGTCGTGCGGCACGCTGACCTCCTGCCAGCTCTGTCCGTCGCGTGAGAACTGCCAGCCATTAGACAGCATAATCTCTGTTCGCCCTTGGGCAAATCCCACTAGCGAGGCAACAGCAACCAATATTATTAAAGGAACACGTTTCATTTTTTTAAAGATAATTATGGTTCAGACCGCAAAAATATGTATTCATCCCCTACTCTCACTTGAATATTTGATATTTCAACTGCACAATTTGACAATTTGTATAGGTAAAATGTCAAATATCCAAGCACCAATAATGCTTAAGGTTGTATTTTTGTAAACAAAATTATTAACTATAGACAATGAAAAGAATCCTATTCCTGCTTCTTTTAGTTGTGCTGACTACACCCCAACTCCTTCAGGGAGGAAAATCCCACACGTATCCTGCAGTACCTGATAGTACTCTGCTCCATCGTCCTTTCGGCAAGGCCGATGAGAAAGCGTTCCTGCATCCCGACCGCATCTTTTATCCTGAGACATGGTTTCACTTTGTCAATGGAAACGTAAGCAGAGAAGGAATCACACGCGACTTGGAGGCTATCGCACAATCGGGCATTCAGGGCATCCAACTATTTCACGGACGCATGAACGATGCTGTTTGGCCTGGTACCGAGGAGCCCATAGAATGTCTGACGCCGAAATGGGAAGACCTGGTGCGCCACACAGCCAACGAGGCACACAGGCTGGGAATGCGGTTCAGCCTGCAAACCTGTCCCGGATGGGCTATGAGCGGTGGACCATGGATTAAGCCAGAGCAAGCAATGCGCCACCTTATTTATACACGCACGCACGCGGAAGGGGGCAAGTTGGTGGAGGTGAACCTGCCCATAGATGCCAAGGAAGAATGGCGCGACTGGCGAGACATCTGTGTGCTGGCCTTTCCCACGCCACAAGGTGACAACAATAGTTATTGCGAGGTGGAAGAGGTCCGTGCCGATAATCATCAGCAGGAATGGGAACGCTTGCTGAAAGAGGGCAAAGACTTCGTGATGCCCCCCACACAGCCAAGCAAACCTTACCGCTTTAGCCTAAGACTCAAGAATGCTGAGAAGGCTCGCTCGGTGGAGTTCAATCCTATTAATGACTTCAGTCATCCCTTCTGTATACAGCCTGACATCCATGTGCGCATCCTTGCCGATAACCAAGTATTATTGGACACAGACTTTCCCGCCGGCAACTGGCAAGACTCTGAAATGGGTACGACATTTGCCCTTACAGACTTTTCCCCCGCCCTCTCAGTTAGGGAGGGAGCGAATACCTACAACATCGAGATTACGAACTTGCATGATATGCATATACGATATATGCGATTCCTGACTGCGGCACGCGGACATAACTGGGAGATGGAGGCAGGATGGACATCGAGACAAAGCCTCTCCCCTGCCCTCTCCCAAGGAGAGGGAGATTATTTTGTTCATCGGGATGAGGTTTTGGATATTTCTGATAAGATGGATGCTGACGGGCATCTGCACTGGAAGGCTCCGCAGGGAAAGTGGACCATCCTACGCATTGGACATGTGAACACAGGTCGACAGAACGGACCTGCCCCAAAAGAAGCTACAGGATGGGAGGTGAATAAGTTGGACACGGCCTTTGTCACCTATCAGTTTAACAGTTACATAGGTCGTTTGGCAGACGGGCCGCTAAAAGGTCTCCTGAATAATATGCTGATGGATAGTTGGGAGTGCGCCTCGCAGACATGGACACGATACATGAAGGATGAGTTCCAGGCGCGTCGCCACTACGACATGACCACTTGGATGCCAGCCCTCTTCGGCTGGGTCATAGACAACCGCGAGCAGACCAGCCAGTTCCTCGCCGACTGGCGACGTACCATCCATGAGCTTTTTACCCAGAACTTTTATGGACACATGACACGCTTGGCACATGAGAAGGGTATGACGGCAAGCTATGAGACGGCAGCAGGCGATATCTTCCCAGCCGAACCAATGGAATATTATAAATACGCCGATGTGCCTATGACCGAATACTGGCAACCCTTTGACAATTTCTTGGCAAACCATAACTTCAAACCTATACGTCCTACAGCTTCAGCTGCCCGAATGTATGGCAAACCACGTGTCAGCGCCGAGTCGTTTACCTCGTTCGTATTGACATGGGACGAGCACCTGAGCATGCTGCGCGAGGTGGCCAATCAGAATATGGTGGAAGGCGTTACCCATACCGTCTTTCATACCTATACACATAATCCGGATCCCGAGCACTACTTTCCCGGCACATCCTTTGGCAGTAGCATTGGCACGCCCTTCCTAAGGAAACAAACTTGGTGGCCCTACATGAAACACTTCAACACCTACTTGGCGCGTTGTGCCTTTATGCTGGAGCGTGGACGGCCTGTGAGCAGCGTTCTCTGGTATCTGGGTGACGAGACAGAACAGAAGCCCGACCAATACACTCCTTTCCCCGAGGGATTCAAATATGACTACTGCAACACCGATGCCTTGCTACATCGTATCAGTGTAAAGAACGGCAAATGGCAGACACCCGAGGGCATCAGTTACGACCTGTTGTGGATTCCCAAGCGCGGACGGCTTCTGCCTGAGACGCTTGAACGACTCTGTCAGTTAGTGGAACAAGGTGGCCGCCTTGTTGCCGAAGAACCTACAGAGATAGCCACCCTCTCAAACGACCAACAGCAAGCAGAGCGATACCAGAAGGCTAAGAAACAACTGTTTGGCAACAATGCCGTCATTCAAGGTACCTCCTTAACTGAAGCCTTGCAGCAATTGACCCTCAAGCCCGATGTGAAAGGCGCGGATATACGTTGGCTCCATCGCCAGGATGAGGGAGCCGATTGGTACATGGTTTGTCCACTACAGGAAAAGGACTTTAGCGGCACTGTTGAATTCCTGCAGACTGGACATGCTGAATTATGGAATCCCATGAATGGTTCAGTAACTCCCATAGCTACCCGCCAGAATGGCGAATATGCCTGCCTTGACCTCAATTTGAGTCGTGGCCAAATGTTGTTTGTGGTGTTTAGAGACTCTCCCTTCGCCCTCCCTGTTAGTGAGGGAACGGTCAGCAGGGCGGGGAGCGAGTTATGGACTCTCACATTCCCACAGGGATGGGGCATTGACGCACCTCTTACCCTTAATGAATTGATACCATGGAAAGACCTGCCTCTGAGTGAGGAAGGAAAGGCGTTCTCAGGCACTGCCACCTACGAGACGACTTTGCATCTCGACCATAAGGCCAAAGGAAAAGTTATTTTGAATTTAGGCAAAGTAGAAGAAATTGCCGTTGTTGGCGTGAATGGCCATGTCACGGACACGCTTTGGGCAGAGCCTTACGAGACCGACATTACCCGATATGTTAAAAAGGGACGTAACCGCCTGACCATTCAAGTCACCAGTACTTGGTATAACCGCCTCGTTTACGATGCACGTCTGCCCGAAAAAGAACGTAAAACTTGGGTCATCAACGGACCTTCGGGTAATTCTGAACTCCGCCCCTCTGGTCTCCTCGGGCCTGTAAAGATAATAAGGTAGATTCTTACTCGAAGTTAAGGGTAAGGACGATCATCTTGGCATGACCGCCATCAACACTTTGGGTATACTTGTACAAAGTCTTATCGATAAGGTCTGAACGGTCTTTCTTTATAATATTCAGCAAGCCAAAGCAGAACTTCAACTCAGGATTCAACTTAAAGAAAGGAAGATAGATGTCGCAGCCCATACCCACCTCAATATAGCAATCAAAAGGGTTCGTCCTTAACGCTCCGTGCTTACGGGCGGTAAGATCGATTGTCGGACTAACACCTGCAATCAGATACGGACGGAAGTTATTGTAACGCGGAGCAGCAAACTTTACATCTATAGGAATAGAAAGGTAGCAACTCTTCATATTCTGCGTAGTGTCTCTTTGGCTTACCTGCTCATGAAACTTTACATGCTTCTGCCCAAAATGTATGGTGGGCGCCAAACGCAAAGAAAAGTGATTATTAAGGCGCAACTCACCCAGCACACCTACGGTGAAGCCCGGGTTATAGTTGTCAACATCGGCATACCACTGTTCTCCCTCTTCCGTCACAAAACCATTATTGCGCAACTCCATATCCTGCAGATGGAAACCAAGAAGAAAACCATAATGCAATTTGCGGTAATCAAGGTACGGGCGATTCATTACCTTACGCGGTTGAGCCACGACACCTCCGACACAGCAGAATGCCAATAATGCAAGAATTAATATCCTAATACGTATTTTCATCATGAAAATAACGTAAAAGGTGGGAGCTTTATTGTCTAAATCACTATTTTTGATGAGAAAGTGAAAAAAACAAAGCCAACATGATGCAAGAATCACTAAAATTAATTACCTTTGTCACTCGAAGCGAGACTTTAGTCGTTAGACTTTAGACTTTAGCTTATTGAGAAATGAATATTAACGTTTAACATTTATAAATTATAAGATTATGGCATACGTAATTGGTGATGACTGTGTTGCATGCGGCACATGTATCGATGAATGTCCTGTAGGAGCTATCTCTGAAGGCGACAAGTATTCAATTGACCCCGAGCAGTGCACAGAGTGTGGTACTTGTGCAGATGCTTGCCCAAGTGGTGCTATTTCTCTTTGAGAAAATTGAAAATTGAGAATTGATAATTGAAAATTCAATACTCATAATCAAAAGATAGAAGGCATCTCCTAATTTTGGAGATGCTTTCTTTTTTGGTTGCACATGAACAAACAAAGGGAGCGCTTCCAATGTGGAGGCGCTCCCAGTTTATATCGACTAAGGTCTAAAGTCTAAATTACTTAACTACGTACTTCTTTCCGTTAACGATGTTAATACCCTTCTGAGTCTTCGACAACTTCTGACCAGAGAGGTTGTAGATTGTCTTTGTACCCTGGGCAGGCGTTGTGATAACGTCATTAATGCCATCGATAACATCCTGAGGAACACCATCGTTACCCATGTACTTCAAGCGCCAGTTGTCGACAACCAGCCAGTCGCCAGGTTCTTGACCTTCCTTCATAGCACCGATGGTAAGCATTTCACCTTCCGGAACATAGATAACAGCCGTGCGGTTCCACCACAAGCCACTCTGGAAGAATTCTTCTGCTGCACTCCAGCAAGCATCTGTACAATACAAGGTACCATCGCCTTGGCACTCGTACTTAACCTCGTCGCCAAATTCATTGAAGGTTGTCCAAGTTACTTTATCCGTAAAACGACGACCCAGACCGGGAACCATATTGATACCATCAGAGAAAGAATGGATGGGTGCCTTCTGCATATCTTCTGCAAGTTCAACCAAACCGTCGCCAAGATAAGCAAATACACTTGCACGCGTCTCTGTTGGCAGACCAAGGGTTACCTTCAGCATGTGAGTGGTGTAATGACCGTCACGATAGTAGCCTTGAACGTCAACTTCGTACCAACCTGCAGGCAGGTCACAGATAGTCTGAGTTAGTTCAGCATACTCTGTGTTCCAATTCTCCCAAACAAAGTCTACGTAGTTGCCACCTTGGCCCCAAACGCCAGTTCCACCACCAATAGTACCATTAATCCAATAAGAAGAATTCAGGGATTGGTTAAGACGCTGATCATAACCTGGATTGACAATAAAGTGAGTAGCATCTATAGGATTCTCTGGTGTGGCAGTTGCCATCAACTCATTCATCTCGTCTGCGGTGATAAGCATCCACTGGTTGCCCTCATTGGCAGGATCCTTCATGTCGGTATCAACAACATTCCAAGAGTTGAAGCCAACAGCCAATCCATTCTCGCCACCATCACGGAGACCTAAGTAATAGAGAGAACCATCCTCGCGAGTATTGGTTTGGCGAACAACAACGCTATCTTCACCATGGCTGTCAGGAACAATATCCTCATATTCAACGCTCGCACGTACAATATTATATACGTTCTCCTTACCCTCTACAGGAATGAAGTCCCAAGCATCATCAACAGGACAGTCAATGTAACCATTATAACCCATAAAGTCAGCTTCGCCGATATTTCCATTAGCACGGAAGGTCTCTATGCAATAACCCTTCTTCAATTCATTGCCTGCACGATCTGTGGTTTTTAGCATGAATACGCTGGAAGCATATTCTGTAGCAAGGTGTGTACCCCAGCTTTCAGCTGCACCAAGGAAGCGCTTGTCTTTTACATTATAGATATAGTACTCTATGAATTCCTCGGGAGCAGAACCTACATACTTCTCGGTATGACGCTCTGCGGCATTCTTCTTACGGTTAATACGAAGACTCTGCAGAATTGGATCCATCTGGGCGGGAACAGCACAAGTATCAAGATTTTCTTTTGCATTTGCTACGGCATCTGTAAGGTAACCCTTATCTTCCTTCTCACAAAGAGCGAGGGTTTCTTTCACAATCTTAACAGCATCGGTATAACCAAGAATCTCATTGATTTTGGCTTCTGCCTCTTTGGCATAATTCTTTACCTCGGCAGCGTCCATGTTGGTTGCCAACTCAATTTTTGCCTCTTCTACAAGAGCTGCCAGATTCTCTTCCATCTTAGCAGTCAGAGGATAATGTTCTCCTTCGCCCTTGGCAATGACAGCCTTCAAGGCATCTGAAGCCTCCTGATAGTTAACCTCTTCCACATTGATACCACAATCATAGAAGAAACCACCCCAGTTCTGCTGGATGTAAGTAGCAATAACGTTCTTACCTACGTTCAGGAACTTAGCAGGAATATGAACCTGTACGGGGTTCTTACCATTGGTCCAACCAGTGTTCTTCTGCAACAGATGTCCGTTTACGTATGTCTCGTATGTATCATCGTGGCATACATTCAAAGCATAGCTCAAACGAGGATTAATCTTGTCGAGCTCAAAGTTACGACGTACCCACAGGTTGGTGTTCTCACCACCAGGCCATACAGTCTTCATCTCAGGCATGTAACCAACGCTACCGCAAGGCATTTCCCAAGTATCCCACTGTTCATCGTCAAAATCAGGCAGCGTCCAAGCCATGGTCTCAACACGACCCGTTACATCAGGCCACTTGAGTTCTTCTACTATTGGCTCAGTATTGTCATTATAGGTCGGCTCACCGGTTTCTGGATCCAAAACAGGCTTTGTCATGTAGAAGAAGTTGAAGTAATGCGTACCAATCCACAGTTCATTGTCTTCATTATCCTTAATAGACATTTCGCTAATTTGGATGGTATCATTTCCTTCACCACCGGCAAAGTCGAAGACAAGCTTCATGTTCTTGATGGCATCCAAACCTTCGATTTCTGTCTCAAACTCTGTATCCTCACCTTTGGTGATGGATGTGTAGTCTTCATAAGCTGTTGCTTCTTCTTCGTCGTTGTCATTGTCGCAGATCTTTACGCGAACACTGCTGTAATCACCCGTTGCATTCAACTTGAACTTAACGGTATAGGTCTTTCCCTCAGCAAAAGTGATAGGAGTCTTGAAGTGCATCTGAGAACCCCATGCATCCACTTCAGAGTAACCAGCCATAGGAATGGTATAAACATCACCCTCCTGAGCCTCATACAGTTTCTCCCAGTTGTGAAGAGGATGAGGATCGTTGTTGCTCTTATAGTTATAGCCTCCGTAAGAGTTGAAGATAACCTTACCGTCCCAAGACTCAACATAACCCATATTCAGACCACCCTCTACAAGTGTGTAGAGACCGCAGTCGGCAAGGGCGCCACCCCAGTTCTGGTGAACGTGAACAGCCAGCAGGTTCTCTTCTCCGCCAAGACGGATAAGGCTTTTCTGCTCTTCGGTCAGTTTGTAAACTTCGTGCTCGTTCCAGCCCTGTTTGTAATGTTCGATACTATCAATAATATCTCCCTTTATTGTTTCACCAGTTTCTTCATCTATCAATTCCTCATAGATATATTCCCAATGGTCATGCTCATAACCTGTTGCCTGCCATATAAGCTCGCCGTTCAGGTAATACTCGCAGGGAGCATCATCGTGACCGCAAGCCAGATAAACATCACCCGCAAGCATCATGTTAACTGGGACGGTAAACTTTCGACGGATATAAATATCAGCTATCATGTTGGAAGTCGTCCATTGGCATGATGGCTTACCATTGTATGTTCCATCACTGCTAAAAGGTGCCGTCTTCTCTTCCCACCTGAAGCCCAGCCATTCACCTGACTCGGGATCTTCTGTAACGCCATAGTCGTCTTCTGTGATAGTAGACTCGTCATAGTCTTTCTCGTACCAAGCCTTACCTGCTGCATCCGTAGCAGGACCGTCTTCCAAACAAAGTTGGTTGTAGTTGGGGTTGCTGTCACTCCATTCTCCGTAAGGCCAGTTGGGATTAACAATGAGTACCTTGGCTTTCCAAGCTGCACTGCTCCATCGGGATGAAGGAGCAATAGCAATGTTTGCACCCACGGAAGTAATTCCCTGAGCGTTTGCAGCAAGCGATAATAGCACGGCTGCCATCGAGAGTAAGAATTTCCTCATAAATGTTGTTTTTAAGTTAATATAAAATGTTCATTTGGTTACTTTTCAGTACGCAAATATACACATTTTTCCACACTAAACGCTTACTTCCCTGCATTTTTTTTGCTGCCAGCCAGTGGGCTCGACAAAATAGTACAGAAAACAGCCTTGCATTTTGCAAATATCTGCAAAGCCGCAAGGCTGCCTTCCGTACAACTATCGTAAATTACTACCCTGACGGTTTAGAACTGTTCAAGGTAAGCGATTCTGCTTTCTGTACTTGGGTGCGTACTGAATAATTTGCCCATAAAAGAGGTAAAACTGCTCTTAAAAGCATGGGGGCGAATAATAAAAAGTTGAGCCACATCTTCACGGTCGGTCTGTCCCAATGCAGGGTCACCGCTAATCTTACGCAGCGCAGAAGCCAAAGCCCAAGGATTGCCTGTGAGTTCTGCACCACCTGCATCAGCCATATACTCGCGTTTACGACTGATGGCAAAACGGGTAAGTAGCGTAAACACATAGCCTATGGCAGCCAGCACGCATGCCACAGCTAAAACCACAATGATTGCCACACCACCATTACCCTTGCTATTGCTACTGGTTCTGCGACGACCGCCACCATAAATAAACGTGTTCCACATGAGACGCACGGCCAAAGACAAAATGGTGCTCATGATGCCCACAAAGATAATGCTGACAATGAGCAAACGGGTATCGCGGTTACGGATGTGCGTCAACTCATGTCCTATTACGCCAGCCAACTCTTCATCATTCAAACGGTCACAGATGCCTGTTGTTACCGTTACCGTATAGCTGTTTTTGTCTATTCCGCTGGCAAAGGCATTCAACTGGGGGTCGTCTATGACATTTATCTTGGGCATGGGCATGCCGCATGACATGGTAAGATTCTCTACTATATTATATACGCGAGGGTTCTCTCTACGCTCCAAGGGGCGGGCACCTGTGGCACGGCGTATCATGGTCGTGTTAGAGAAATAGGCGATGACAAACCACAAGCCTACAATACCCACTACCCAGGGCAGGATGCTTAACATCTCGTAATTTACATAGTCCCAGTCAACGTATCTTACCTCACCATATGCAGGATCAGATACGCCCATATAATTGAGGATTGCAAGAAAAGCATATACCATCCCCAGCAGGATACAAGGGAAAAGCAGCAACAACAGCAGGCTCTTGAAGTTGTTGTTGACCTGTTGTGTATGTATACCTACGTACTTCATCCTTTCTGTTTAGAACTTCACTTCGGGCGCCTTCTGTACAGCGGCACGTTCTTCCTGAGGAACCTCGAACATAGGCTCCTGATGGAAACCGAACATACCGGCAAACAGCACGGCGGGGAAGCTCTGAACGCCTGTATTAAGCTCCTTGGTGGCGCTGTTGAAGAAGCGGCGTACAGCAGCCAGCTTGTTCTCTATGTCGGCCAACTCGCTCTGCAGTTGCATGAAGTTCTGGTTAGCCTTCAAATCGGGATATGCCTCAACACTAACCTTCAAACCTGCCAAAGCACTGCTCAGGGCATTCTCTGCCTCAATCTTTTCGTTCAAAGAAGTAGCTCCCATAGCTGCGGTACGTGCTGCGGTAACGCGCTCCAGCAAACCCTTCTCGTGCTCAGCATAACCTTTTACCGTATTCACAAGATTGGGGATAAGGTCATAACGCTGCTTCAACTGAACATCGATATTAGCAAAGGCATTCTCGCGGTTATTACGGAGTGCAACTAAATTGTTATAAATACCAATCACCCAGAAAATAAGAACCACAGCAATAACTGCTACTACGATTAATGCAATCATAATTTTTCTCTTTTTTACTTGTTAAACATTATTTTTGTAATGCAAAGATAGTGATTTTTCCAAACAAAGATAGCAAATACAATAAATAAACAACATTTTTTGAGGAAATTTTAAATCATTTCAGAAAAAAGTTCTATCTTCGCACGCTAAAATTAACAGAAGGTACAATATGAGACAACTTAAAATCACTAAGAGTATCACCAGCCGCGACAGCGCTTCGCTGGATAAGTATCTGCAGGAAATTGGTCGTGAAGGACTTCTTACCGTTGATGAGGAGGTAGAGCTGACTCAGAGGATTAAGAAGGGTGACCGTCGTGCCCTCGACAAACTGGTTCGCGCCAACCTGCGTTTTGTGGTTTCTGTTGCTAAACAATATCAGAATCAGGGCCTGTCCCTACCCGACCTTATCAACGAAGGTAACGTTGGACTTATCAAGGCTGCCGAGAAGTTTGATGAGACACGTGGTTTTAAGTTCATCTCATACGCCGTTTGGTGGATTCGCCAAACCATCCTTCAGGCTTTGGCAGAGCAGAGCCGTATTGTTCGTCTGCCCCTGAACCAGGTTAGCGCCGTTAACAAGATTACCAAGGCCATGACCAAATTCGAGCAAGAACATGAGCGCAAACCCAGTGCTGATGAGTTGGCAGAACTGGTGAACGAATTGCCTGAGAAGATTAACGACTCGCTGCGTGCAAGCGGTCGTCACGTGAGTGTGGACGCTCCCTTTGTAGAAGGTGAGGAGAACAGCTTGCTGGATGTAATGACCAACCCCGATTCTCCTATGGCAGACAAGACTTTGGTAAACGAGAGTCTGGCCACCGAGATTGACCGTGCTCTGAGCATGCTCAACGACCGCGAGAAAGATATCGTGGAGATGAGCTTCGGCATCAATCATCAGGAGATGACATTGGAGGAAATTGGTGAACGCTTCGGACTGACCCGCGAGCGTGTACGTCAGATTCGCGAGAAGGCTATCCGCAAACTCCGTACCGGAAGCCGCAACAGCCTGCTCCGTTCTTATTTAGGGTAAATCTATGTACAAATAACTTCGCATGATTCAGAGGTCTTGACGCAATGTCAAGACCTCTTTTTTTATGAGTAAACTCCCACTTCTCTCACTTAACCAACACCTTTTTAACAGTACCGTCACTCATGCGGATAATGTTCAGTCCCTTCTTTTTAAATTGAAAGTTGAAAGTTGAAAGTTGAAAATTTATCTTTCTTCCTGAAAGGTCATAAACGCTAGCCGAATTATCAATTATCAATTGTCCATTATCAATTGAAATA
>JAFXTC010000043.1 GCA_017525235.1 Bacteroidaceae bacterium
ATTTAAATGGAGCTCGCGGGATACAGAACGAGCAGACTGACCTTGCTCTACTAATCTAATGGCTTCGAGTTTTTCTTCTAAACTGTATTTCCGTTTCATCTTGAACCCTTAAGTTGCGTCCAACTTTCTGGGTTCACTTCAATTTCTGTCACTTCGGTAGAGTATATAGTAGGGTCATAAATCAGGTTGTTCATATATTTCCAAATGGTTTCCTTCGTCTGATGTTGAAAACCGTAAATCAATCTTTTAATTCTAATCAGAAAATTATTCATCGTAAAAAGCGTTTTTAATGAAGTCAAAAAATAAATATGGATATAAAAGCCCTTAGAGAAAAGGGCGCAAGAGTTTCAGGGACAGATGCCTGAGGCATCAGCCCAATAATCACCATAGAGTCTTCATGTAGGGAATTCTCTATCACATCACGCACAATTGTAACAATAAGTCAAAGAACGTGCAAGCGAGTAAAAAGCGAAAGCTCGCTTTCTGGCTTTTTCGAGCGCCGCCGTTGTTCGAGGCGAAGCCTCAAAGAACGTGCAAGCCTTTTCTTTTCTTTTTGGCGAAGCCTCAAAGAACGCAACGACAAGGTACAATACCCCCCGGATTCTCAGTCAAAGCATTAACTTCGTCTTCGAACCGCTCGGCAGTAAATCGTTTCCTTAGTCGTTCCTTTCATTTTGTTACAATTGATTTTTTGCTATTTGTGATAGTTTTTCGGCGGCAAAAATATATCTTTTCACAATAACCGCCAAATATTTATTCAAAAATCTTTTCTTCCTCCCCCGATTCTTGAGTTGACGGATTTCTCTCTCTCGCTCAATCACTTAGCAAAAGGGAATCGCATCATCGAGGCTATCATGGAATTTGTCCCCGACGTTGCCATCGAAGATTTACCGATTCCCTACTGTGCCATAGCGAAAAAATGAAGGCATCGCCAACAATTCTTTTTCTATCTCATTAAACTCACGTGTGAGTTTTTTTATTTAGTAGATTTTCTGTTTCATTATATTTTTGTAAATTTGTCAGCGAAATACTAATCTTGATATAAGTTATAAATTCTAAACTAACACAAACAATGAGAAAAAGAAGTTTCCTTTTGTTAGCTCTTACAATCTTGACATTCCTTCAGGTAAAAGCCGACATTGCTCCAACTGTAATGCTGAACCACAACGGCAAACGCACGATGTATATGTGGGACGAAGTTCAGAAAGCCGTGGATGCCGCTGTGGACGGCGATACAATTTATTTGAGCAATGGCACCTTTGAGTCCTTTAACGTGACAAAGCGCATAATGGTTCGAGGTACAGGACCGGAAACTATCGTGTCGGGCAACTGCACAGTCTATATTGGCGGACAGAATAAACTTACAATGCCAGTACTCGATGCCATAACTTTTACGGGCAATATTTCTGTGACTAGTGCATACGAACAACTTACGATTCGTAAATGTCAGATGAATGACCTTAATTTCACAGAAAGTGATTTCCACGACGTAAAGCTTGATCGTTGCTACATTCAAGGTACTCTTCACCTTACGCAAAAGGTAAAGGAATTCAACTGCTTCAATACCAAGATTAGAACATTGACACCATATGACTATATACATGGTAAGGCATATTTTAATCACTGCAATATTCGTGAGATAAACGACACCATTTTGGCAATATTTGATAACTGTGTGTTAAGGTATTGTAGATCCTCTTATAAATCTTCTTATACATACTATGGAACATGTATCGGTGGCTCAGTTTTGAATAACTGTATCTATCCAGAAAATGGCGATTGTTACTTGTTAGATGCAGGATCATCTTATAAGTATCAATCTGGTTATATAGGATTTTTCTTTTATAGTCCATCGGTTAAATTTAATAATTGTTATCAAGTTAAAATTGATGCTGATAAAGTGGTTGATTTTGAATCTTCTTCCTATCTTGGCAACGACGAAATGAAGGTAGGATGTTATGGAGGACAAAACCCATTCCGACTAACTCCTGAACTGCCACGAGTAACAAAGAGTAATGTGGAAGTTGATCCCGTGAACAAGAAGCTTAATGTGACACTCACGCTTTCGAAGGAATAGCACTATGAAGCGAAGACTATTGTTATTATTCGCAGCCATCACAGCTATTTGGCTACAATCTAGGGCACAAGTACATAGCGAATACTGGTTTTCCACCAACCGTTCTGATGTCAAATGTACCGATTTGATACTGGGGGAACAGACATTCGAGATAGATGGCATATCGTCACTCTCTCCAGGACTGCATTTCCTTAACATCATGCCTTTCGATAAAAGCGGAGAGCCGGGAGTTTGGCAATGCATACCTTTCCTGATGCCAGAAGGTTGGCCTGCGTCTAACGATGCTGCCTTTGTCGAATACTGGGTGACAGGCTACGACGTACAGCCGCATCGTGAGCCATACGCTGGTACTGCAGTCATGCTTGACTTAGATGCACGCAACTTCTCTCCTGGTATGCACTTCCTCAACTACCGTACCATCAATTCGCGTGGTGAAGGTGGTGCTTGGCAAAGCATCGCATTCTTCATGCCAGAAGGTTGGCCGAGTACTGATGATGGAGCTTTCGTTGAGTATTGGGTGACTGCATATGATCAACGGCCACACATTATACCCTACGCAGGTAGTGAGCTAAAATTCGACATCGACATAAGCCAGATGAGTTACGGCCTACACTTCTTCAACTACCGCACGCTTAATCAACTAGGCGAAGGCGGAGCATGGAAGCAGATTTTGTTCTACATCAATAATGGCATCTTCGATGATGAACTTATCAGCTATGAGTACTGGATTGATAATGAGCCTGACACGATTATGTCGACAACCGTTTGCCCGGGCATCGTGCAAATCGAGATTGATGCGTTAGCCCTTGCTCCAGGTATGCACACGCTCTACTTCCGAGCTAAAAGGTGGACGGAGATATTCGGCGAGACTTTCTCTTGCGAGTTTGAAATACCCGATGATTTGGATGTTATAAAAGAGGTAAATGACGAAGACAAGCCATTCGACATTTATACAATCGATGGCAAGATAGTTCGCCATCAAACAACTTCTCGTAAGGGTCTGCCCAAAGGTATTTATATAATCAATGGACGAAAAGAGATAGTGAAGTAGCAAAGCTTCACCAGTTGCATGAGGTAAGAACAAAAGAAAGGGATCAGGCAAAAACGCCTGACCCCTTTTCTGTTTCACATCCTATCATCCACATAAGAATGGCTTCGCATTTATTTCTCAACTACCATATCAAACTGGCAGCATGGATCCGTACGGTTGGCCATGTGTTTGGTGACGGGCGAGCAGCCAAAGAGCACGCTGTAGGTGCTGGCCTTTATGGTCTTTCCGTCGGGCAGGAACTCTAGCAGACGAAGCCATCCGTCGCCTCCGCTCCCGCCAGCGCCGCCAGCGAGGTACTGCACATTAAACATCATTTGGTGAACACTCAGGCCAGAAGCGTTCTTGTCGCATCGGTATGCCATATTGCTCAGGAAGTCGTAATCGCTGCCTGGCTCCTTGCCGTCGTCGGCTGCAGGGTGTCCTGTATGGCCGCAAATGGCCAGTCGGATATTCTTGCAGGGATAGAGCAGTTTATCCCAAATCTGTTGTCCCCAGTTGGGGTTTGATACCTTGTAGCTGCTATTGGTGTATTTGGGTGTTCCGCCACCTTTGATTTCCTTCAGTAGGTTGTGAGTCAGGAAGATAACGGTATGGTCCTTGTAGCGGTTACTTTCGCAAAGTTCGCGAGCCCACGTCAGCACGGTATCTCTGGGTGCCCATTCGGTGCCTATTATCAGGAGCTTGCCCCAGTGTTGTGTTTCGAATTCCCATGCAGCATTCTCCAACGACGCCTGACCCAATCGGTTGGGTAGGGTAGCCACCAAGTGTTCTGCCGTCTTGCTGTTGCGTTCGGGTGTGTAATATTCGGGGTAATGTGTAAAGTCCTCATCGCCACGTGTGTAGCCATATTCGTGGTTGCCGCCTGCGATAATGTATGGTACGCGATTGTCAAGGCGTTCCAGACAATGACTGGCCCACTGCCACTGCTGACGGCTGGTTTGGTTATGGTTCTTTTTGCCCTTTACCACCAGATTGTCGTTCGTCTGAATCACATCGCCCGTAAAGAGTACGGCTTGTAAGTTCAGTTTCTCGGCATTGCCCGCCATCCATGCCGTGCAGAGTTCCAAGACGGGTTGGTTTTGGTCGAACCGCGTATAGCTTTGTGCATCGCCAAAGACAATCATCGAGAAAGATTCTTGATTGCTCAGCTGTACCTCTGCTCTTTGTGCTCTGATTGCTAACGTAATGCATAGCGTCAGTAACAGAATATATAACCGTTTCATTAATCTGTAATCCATAACCTTGTTTGTTTTCCTTAGCTATTACTATTTCGGCACAAATTTATACAAATAATATATTGCAAGCAAGAAACGCTTGCAAAAAATAAACGCCCTGTCCTTCGCGGAACAGGGCGTCTGTTTCTTCTTGTTTTTGGTAGGTCTCAATCTCGGCCAGGAATTCTTCGTCTTCCATACGATAATAATCGTATTTCTCTGCCCAGAAGAAGTCGTACTCACTTTGGGCATACCTTTCCATTACGGCGCATTCGGGATGGCCCATCTCTTTCCAAAGGGCATCGATACGTCTGCCCAAATCCATACTCTCGGGTTCTGAGAGCACGCAGTCGATTCTGACATACTTGGGATTTACTGGGACGCAAATCCAGTCGTCGTAATCCTTCCAACACATCAGCTTAAGCGTGAGCTGCCATACCTTGATGGCCCACCAGAGATGGCCCGTTGTGACGCAGAGCTGCCCTAGATGAAGGCCATAATGGTACTTCATGCGGCTGTTCTGTGCGCAGCGAATAGAACGGATTCTGTAATTCACAATGTGGCGCATCAGTTGGGTGTCTAACCGTACCACGCCTTTGTCGGGTGTGCAACGGCACACGCGATAAAAATTACGTTTTCTCATAATACAATCACAAAATTAAAGAACGCTGGACCGTCAGGGCATAGTTCACCCTGTCGTCTGTTTTTGCTTAAAAAAACTGTGGTTGAATTATGTTTTCGGCTGCAAAGTAATACAAAAATTTACCAACCGCCAAATGTTTGTATAATTATTTACCTCGATAGATTTTTTTTCTATTTACTATATAGACTCCCTCCTTGAATGGAACATTGAAAGTTGAAAGTTGAGAATTAACCTTACGGCCACTCAAGTCGTAGATATCATCTCCATCACGGGAGGGGTTGGGGGTGAGTCCTTGAATTGCCTCAACGCTTGTTTCGGTTTCAGCGGTTTGGTCCTCTACTATGTACTTGCCATTATCCTGAGTGCCGGTTATGCAGAGGTAGCTGTCCGCTCTAAGGCCCGTAACATCAATGGTTTGCTTGCCGGAAGAGTTGCTCACTACTAGGTTGAGATACTGACTGGGCGAAGTCCGACGATAGGTCTGATAGTACCACCGCTTGCCATTTATGTTCTTGCTGGTGGTGACGCGTTTGCCAGGCCAGTTGCCGCTCAGTTGCTTGTCCTGATTGTCCCAGACATAAAAGTTCATACCCGTCCAGCTGATGTCCGACCGAACATACAATGTAATCTCGTGCGGCTCAAAAATCTGATATTTCCTTTGCTGAATGTCATAGACCTTTCCGCCTGACAGAATGCCTGCCCTAAGGGTGCATGATGATTCTATGTTCAGCGTTGTGCCGCCTTCTATCTGCGAACTCTCTGCCGTTGGTTCTGAACCGTCTAGTGTATAGACGATGCTTGCGTCCGACAGGTTGCTGACGGCTGTCAGCTTAACCTTGAGCGGTGCTTCGTAGGTGCCGTCGGGGATGTCCATCCAAACGGTGTTGGCGCTGCGGTTCAGGCAATAGCGAAATCCCTTGCCAGAAAGAATCTCGGTGTACTGTGCCTTGCTTACGCTGTAACTCTGTGGTGAGTTGCCAACAACGCAGAGTAGGATGGCATTCTTGCTTGTGGTGGCTGTGGCATAGTAGTTCTGGGCGCTGTATTTCTGCTGAGTGGTGCTGGTGTTGGTGATGCCAGCCAGACGACGTGCCAGAATCATCTGCTTCAGGGTGTATTTGCAGTCGCGCCAATGCGTGTAGAAGATGCAGGGGGTGCCAGGCATGGCAAGCAGATAGGCATTGGCTGCAAGGGTGTCCGTGCGGATGGGGTCCTGTTCATCACCGTTGGTGCGCTTCTCCGTATCGTGGTTCTCGACGAAGGTAACGGCATACTGCTTGTAGTAGTTGTCGGAGACAAGGGGCTTCTCGTCGTAACCCAGCCAACGCCAGTCGCGATTATTAATGGCATCACGCATACGGTAGCGGAACTGGAAGTCGAAGGCCGCGCTGGTGGGTTTGTCAGCAACATACCCTTTACTGTTGCTCACCCACTCCTTGATTTTGCTGCTGCTATCCCAGTATTCGCCCACACTGAAGGCTGGCTGTGCATAGGTGTTGTAGTCGGCTATGAAGTAGGCATAGAAGCCTTTTACCATATCGTAGCGGAAGCCCGTATATCCTATGTCCTCCAACAGGAACTTCAGGTAAGCCTTGATGCACTCCTGCACATTGGTGCTCTTGTGGTCCAGGTCGCGACAGCCAGACCAGTCATCGCCTGTATCATCGTTCTGGGATAGCGACAGGCCGTTTCCGTTGGCCCATCCTAAGGTCGCCCCGCCATCGTCGTTATGGCAGATGTCTGTGGATTTCATCTGATAGGTACGTCCGTTGTAGGTCTCTGCGGGGAAATCCACCCACGACCCGTTCTGCCCTATGTTGCTGCGATGGTTGACGACCACATCGGCTATCACGCCCGTTCCCCTTTGGCGGAAGGCCGCTATCATTCTGCGCAACTGTGCCTCGGAGCCAAAGGAGCTCTTCTGGTTGAAGTAATAGACGGGCGTATAGCCCATCATGTTATAGTCTGTGTTGCACCAACCGCTCTGCGGCACCCATACCAGTTGGAAGTAAGGGGCTATCTCCTCAGCCTCGGCTTGCAATTTGGACCACGACGTCTGGGAATAGGAGTCCCAATAGAACCCTTGCAGCATAACGCCTCCATAGTCGGCAGGCCAACCCTGAGCACGGATGCCCAGTTGCAGCAGGGGCAGCAATAATAGCAGTATAATAGTTCTTTTCATCATTGGTTAATGCCATTCCTCGCTGCAAATATAAGGAATTTGTACAAATGCGAACAGAAAAAACGGATATTTTTTACTTACGGCCGTTAATCTGAAATTTTAAACAAAACTATATTCAAAAATGACAAAGACCGAAGCAGTACAGGTGAATCTAATTTGTTTAATATTTAACTCGTCCATTTTTCGTGGACACTAGTAGGATTATTTTTCTATTTATTATTAATGCTGTGACTGGGATTTGCAAGGTGCTAGCCATACAGGTCGTAAATCTTATAATCTTGTTTAGCTTAAGAGGTTCCGTTAGAAGAGCGAAAGCACCTCCAGCATAGGTCTGGTTTCTGTTTCCCGTCCAGACGCGGATTGGTTCGCGCAGAAAGGTCGGATTGAAGCAACTCCATGCTTTTTACTTTAATCTCCTGTGAATAAAGAAAATTGCAAAGGCAGAAAACAATAATAGGAAGGAAGCATCTCATTTAATATAAAAATGTAGGGAAAGGAGCTTTAGTATTCTTTCAAGAATTGTCGTATCTTTTTGGATGGGATGCCATAATTGAAACCTTGCGTACTGTCATATCCTGCAAAGTTTACTGCAACAAGGTTTCCGAATTCATCTACTACAGGGCTTCCGCTGGAACCATGTAAGGCAGGTATGCTATATAGCAATCGCTCCCCATCGCTTTTCTGAGTAACGGTGCCACTATAAATCTGTGACCGAATCTCTCCAGAAGATGTCTTGCCGATAGTAAAACCACGGTTGAAACCAATCATGTAAAGTTTCTGGTCAAGGGTGAGCGGCTTATCATCGGCTTCATCCCGGAGTGAAAAGATATATGCACCTTCTGGTGTAGTGCAGTCCTCAAGCTGAATAATGGCCAGATCAACACCATCGTTAGCTACTGCAACAAACTCACAGGGTGTTAGGTCATCCATAGAAATTACATGTTGTCCGTTGTATACAACATAGAGTTTGCTATGAATACTGACATCAGCTTCATTCATGTCCATGTCGTCTACATTCTCTAACTTTTTTGTATATGACTTGTATTGGCTGGCTATTTGCTCTTGTATGGCTGGTTGTCCGGCATAGCTGTAATACTGTTGTGCCAGTTCCTGAATTTGCTGCTGATAATCTTCCTTAATAAACTTCTTAAGGCTTTTAAGGAACTGTTTAATATGTTCACGGCTTACTTCTGGCCTTGCCACATGATGGTTGGTCATAATTTGTCCGTCAGAGGTAAAAAAGAATCCCGTTCCTGTTGCCATGTTGCTATTGGCGGCAGCCTTTTCCTGGTTGCTGGTAAGCCCAACAAGATCACCGTCTTTATCTATATCTGCAAAGAATAATTCATCTCCAGAGGGTAGAGTAATGGAATAATAGAAGTCATTAACTATTAATACAACTCCTGAGGAGGTCATGTTATTAATCTCCTCGGAGTTCATAGGATGTTGGCATGCGGTAACACCAAGAAGTATTACCGCAGCCAATAAAAGTCGTAATAATTTCATAATTGCAATAGCATTATATGCTTATGCTTCTTTCTCATTCTTCATGGCATTCTCAAACTCGTCAAGATTCAGGTTGTCAACCTCTTTCTTCTTATCCTCTGGTGCCATGTTTGTCTGTTCAATTTGCTGTCCCCAAGCTTTGGATTCTGCCAGCAAGGTCTCTTCGCCTTTGGCTTTCATCGTCTCAACCTTCTCTTTGTATTCGGGAGCATCGGGCTGAATTTCCTTGATATAGATACACTTGTTGATTTTCGCAAGGGTAGCTTCGTCGAAATAATTGAGACTAGCCGGGTCCTGAATAGCTCCGTTCTTCAGGCTCTTCCATGTTTTTGAATTGGCAAGCCATTTGCCACGGATTGCTTTAACTTCCTTTATGCCTTGTGTAAACACGGCGGCACCACCCTTTACATACTTGCTGAACTTAAGTGCGTTCAGGCCAAGACCTGGTAAAGCTGCAATGGCCGTTGCTGTTGCAAGTTGTGCGTTGGTAATATCTAGAACGAGATTTACACCTTGCATAATAGCCTCTACACACTGCCAGTTTACTTGTGCACGTGTTACAAGCTCACCTTTTGAGTTGAGCATATATGCAGCTGCGTAGTATTTGCCGTTGATGAAGAGCGTGGTATCAACAAACTGATAGCTATCCATCTGTTCCTTGTACAATTGGATATTGCGGTAGGTGGTGTCAATACAGACCAGATAGTCATCGATGGTCTTGTCGCCAGACTTTGTACCGTCCCAATCCCACTTGATTTCCTTACTTTTTTTCTCTTTAGCGGCCTGTACGGTGCTGATTGCTGTGCCCAACATAAAAAGAGCTAGTGCTGCGAATAAAATCTTTTTCATGACAGTTAAATTTTTTAATGAATAATGAATATTGAATAATTATAAAAATGATATTATTTGATATTAAATGACAATATGAATAGTTTCCATATCAGGACTTATATAGTGAGCTCCCTTCTTTTCTCCATCAACATAAATGTATTTCATATCATCAGGTACCACAATCTGGAATGTACCATCAGCTTTAACCTTACCAATGAGTTCACTTTGGTGAGGGTTGATTTTACTGGTAGGAGATGCATAGACACTCAGGGTGTTGAAGGGTACGGCAGCATATTCGTTCTTGAAACTCACGTGACCTGTAATCTGCTGACGCTTTCTTGTAATGGTGTCGGTAACAGTTTCCTGTGCCATTGGATGTTTTACGAGGCGGTCGTGTACCTGTTGCTTAATTTCCTTGAATCCCTCAATTTCAGGATACTGCGAAACAAGCTTGTTGGCAATGTTGTATTCTCCGCTAAGTACTTTGTAGGTTTCTGCACTTGTAAATCCATGTTCTGCCTCAGCCTTGTTCACCAGGGTGTCTGCCTTTTCGCGGAAAAAAGTCATTTTGCGAATTCCTGCCAGATGGTTTCTCTCTTCGTATATAGCATCCCGTTCTGCCTGTGGGCAATCATTGTGAGCAATGGCTTGGTCATAAGCGGTTACAGCGGCAAGGAAGTAGCTACTTTCAGTATGTGACGGGTAGTTTTTCCGATACTCCCTTGCAATGTCAATGAGTTCTTCAAATGTGGTAGCGATGGTGGGTACATCAAGCGTTATCTGATATACATTTTTGCTTTCGATGGGAATGGGATTACCCTCTTCATCTTTAAGGTAGTCGGCAAAAACGATTTCGCCAGAAGGAAAGTTTTCGTGACGGAACTTCAATTTTTTTGTACCAGGATAAACCCACACCTTATACTCTGGAGGGAGATATTCCTGTTCTCCTACCATATAAGTATTACTAAACTGGATGTTTTTGACCATAGGAACCACAATGCGGACAAGTGCACACTCTACACCATCGGGACTCAAACGAGGGTTGGTTCGAGCGGCCAAGTCGCTTTGCATCCATTTGATGCTTTGTACTTTAATTTCTTGTGCTGACACTTGAAAGAGACTGGTCTGCAGCAAAAGAAGGAGAAGAATTTTTTTCATGAAGATGAAATAATAAAATGTTCGACTGCATGAGATTAATCGTCGTCAAGGTCAAAGTCGGCCAGACTAAACACCTGGCTTTTAGGGATTGGAGTTTTCTGTCCGCTTCCAGATTGATCGAAGGCGTCAGGTTGCCAGGTGCGTACATGAATCTGTGGATGCTGCTCGTCTCGGAAGTCCCAAAGCAAGAAGACATAACCATCATCGTGGTAGCCTGGGGTTCCGTTCTTGTTGTATGTGCTCCATCCTTGATGCAAAGTGACACCATAGAAATCTGTTTTGACAGGATGCCTCATGACATCTATTCCATCAAAGCTGACATCTATACGCCCTTTGCTGTCAAAGATGGCAAAAAGGCTATTCAGATATTCACGTTTACCTTGTTTCTTGTAAGTGATTTTGTCTGGCAATTTGATGCCGTCTTTGGTGCGCTGAGAAACCACTTTACCAGTAATGATAAGGGCATCGTCGCTGAAAATCTCCTCAAGAAAATACTTGTTTTTCTCGTTGTAGGCCGTGCGGAAACGCTCCACATAGTCGAGAATGAGCTGACGGCGACGTAAGTCGGTCATCTCTAAATTACTTTTAATGACTTGCATGTAAAGTTGCTGGTCGATAGTAAGATGGAAACTTTCAACGTGTCCTTTGCGATTGAAGTCTATTACGGCTTCATGATATTCACGTTCGTTGAATTTGCCACCAATCGGGCGCATCATCAAAGGAATATTGCGAACCTGCCATCCTGTTGAGGTGGTGAGGGCGCGCAGAACTAGTGACTGATCTTCACATTGAAAGGGTGTGTTTTCCCACAACATACTCAAAGAGGTGCTGACGTCATCACTTAAGTGCATTTCCGTGGTGTTGAGTTCACGACCAGCAGCCTGGGCGGCATTTGCTTCGTCAAGCAAAACTCCCACAGTGGCTTCCATTGCAGCCTGAATGTTGGAATCATCAACATCGGTAATCTGAACTTGTATGTTATCTGCTTGTGCTGTTAATGTAACTGCCAGTGCAAATAGTGTAAGAAATCTTTTCATTTGTTGTAATAGAGTTATTTGATTATCTTATATTGTTTCCTATTATTTGAATTGCAGCCAGATGGCTCCGCAGTCAGGATAGTTTTTTACGTTATCTTCGGCATGAGTTTTAAGATTCATGAGCTTACCATCAGCTTCGCGACGTAAGGCTGCTACAATACTGCCCTCGCGATTATAGACTAGCAGATGACAAACCCCTTCTGCAGGCATTGTTTTCTTTTTGCCATACCCAGACACACGGCCAGCTTGCTCAAGGTTTGTGATATATCCTTCTACTTCGCTGAACTTAGTGATGGTAATCAGTTGTTGTTCTTCTGGTGTGAGGGTAATGGCTGTTCTTAGTTCTTCTACAGAGGTGATGGTAGGAATTTCTGATGTTACAGGCTGAACGTCTCCGTCTTGCGGTGTCGCTGTTTCTGTGTTCTTTGCTGCAATAACCATTGTCCCACTATCTAAAGTTACTGATATAATATCACTTTTCTTGACATAAAGGAAAGCACGATGATACTGCCCGCGCATTGTTTTAATCGGGGTAAAATGCTGCTTGGCATTTATGATGTAAGCATTTACATCTCCATCCTTATTTTGGTTGGACATCCAATCGGCCACCGTCATCTCCAAAATGGCTTGTGCACCGCTAAGTGCTTCTGCTTCATTCAGCATTGTTGCTTCCGCATAAAGGTAATCCTTGCTGAGTTTGATACGATTAATCTCCTTGGCTTCATCGCTTTGCGCCATCATGGGCATTGCAACCAGTGAAAATAACCATAGGATAAGTATCTGTACGTTCTGAAGTGTTTTCATTGGGATGTTTTTATTTTATATTTTGGATGATTGGTTTTTTCTGTGTACTGTTTGTAGAGATTTGCCACATTGTGTGTGGGAATGTAGCCATTGAGACGTGCCTTTAGTACAACTGTTGAGTCTGATACGAAGCGATTGGGAATGATTATGGAAAGCATGTGATTGTACTTCAGTTCCTTTTGTTCCGCAATCAGTAACATTTTAAGGCCATCCTCACGTTCTTCCTCAATACCGCAATAGACATGCATTTTCCGTGAACGGCAAAAGTTAATCCATTGTGAGAGGGAAACTAAGAATCCTTTGCTGCTGAAATCAAAAAGTGACAGATCAATGTACAGTCGGTGATCATGTTCAATGAGACCATGTAAAAGATTACAGGCAGAAAGGTCATGGTGTCGATCAGAGAAAACAGGAATGAAATGTCCGTCTTTGTCCTGCTCGTAAAAAAGAGCATCGTTAAGTGATTCAAGATGATAGCTTTTACTTGCTGTTGTCCATACGCCATCAAATAGTTTTCCGAGATTAGAGGGTACCTGCGGAAGGGTAAATCCCTTAGGCTGTTGTTGTATTTCTGCAGGAAGACCATCAACCAACTGACGTTGGGACATACCGCGAATAAGAGTGTTTTGTGCTGGAAAGGCGATACATACAAAGGGTTCTGTACCGCGAGACCATGTCATCTCGTAATATCCTTCACCATTTTGAATGTCAACATTAAAGGTATCCGGCAACTGTAGCAAATCTTCTGGTTTTCCAAGTCGGAATAGAACTTTGTCATCATTCAGGCGCTGATTGACAAGCTGGGGTAACTTCATGGCAGCCAGTTCGCGTGAATACCGTTTTGCAAAAGCGAGCAACTGTGATGATATGTCCGCAGAATATTCCGTCTGCCCTTTTGCGAAGAGGGCAGACAGAATAAATAAACTTATCAAGAATAGTTGCTTCATTATTGGATTTTTTATGGGCGTCCTAAAAGAAGGCTTCCTTTAAGGCTACCGTCTGCGCCAAACCATTTGGCAGTTTCAACATGTCCTTGATAGAACAAGCCGCTTACGTAGTCACCAGCTTCTGCTACACGTCCTTTTGAGTCGCGGCTGTCGATAGCATGGGAACTCTTGAAAGTGAGAGTGCCAGTGCCGTGAGGCAGTCCATTTCGCATTTCACCTTTATAGATAGCATAGCCAAAATTCTTTGTGCTGGTCATGGATGTGTTGTTACCACTGGTCTGTTGGCGTTTCTTCGCAGCCTCAGCTTCAGCCTTTGCTTTTGCCTCAGCTTCAGCTGCAGCTTTTGCTTCTTCCTCTGCCTTTGCTGCTGCTTCTGCTTCAGCCTTTGCTTTTGCCTCTTCCTCGGCTTTAGCTTTAGCTTCTGCTTCAGCCTTTGCTTTTGCCTCAGCTTCGTCGTCTTCCACTTTCACCTTGCAACGTGCCTTCAGTAAATTATTCTCTTCGATAGAGAGAACGATAGTCGTCTCACCCTTTTTGAGAGATTGAACTTCACCTCCATTGTTTACCGTTACAATAGTCTCGTCGTTAGACTTCCATGTGTAAGTGACTTTTGCATCAGCTGGTTCTACGGAGGCAACGAGAAGAGCGCGTTGACCTGGCTGTAAAACTAACTCTTTTTGATCAAGACTAATCTTATAGTCTTTTGGATTGGGACCGCTGATAAACTTCCAGATACCGAAGCCTGCGCCACCAAGTACAACAACAACAGCGGCAACGATGGCTGCATACTTGCCAATAGGTGTTTTTCTTACTTCGACAATCATGTCAGATCCACATTTTGGACATTTCAGTTCCTCACCTTCGGCAATCTCGAACTCTGTACCATTGTTGGAATGGTCACAGTTGCCGATGTTCATGCATTTATATTTTTTCATATTTCTTGATTTGAAATTATATTATACATTATTATATTTAGTGCCAATCTTTAAACCTTGGGATTGTATGCCAGTACTATCTCAACAGCCTTCTTCGTCCAATCTACAAAGTCGTTGTAGGGTTTGGGCTTCTTAGGATTCTCGCTCTGCATCACTGCTGCAATTTGCGTCATGATAGCTTGTTGAATCTCCTTCTTCTTGGCCTCAACATTTGAACGTACGTTACAGTCTACTTCAGCAAATGCTGCCTGAATGGTTTCGTTGAAAAGCTTGGCTACTTGGGTCTTGCGCTCTGTGACAAGACGGTCGTCGTAAGGAATCTCCGTGAACATTCGATGTCCCCAAGGCTTGACTGCAGCATTGCCGAAGAAGTCCTTTTCGCCTACGCCGTATTCTTCACTGGCATCGTCTTTGATGAACTTCTCCAAGCCCAATAACACAATGAGTTGTGGAGCCACGTCCTCACGTAGTTCGGCAGCAGTCTTTGCCGGACGTGCGAAGAGCGAATGGAAATCTCCGTCTTTGCCCTCACTGACGAGCACAATTTTGTTCTTGGGATCTTCATTGATGAGTTTGCTATATTCGGCCTGCAACATGGGTACGGCACTGATAGCGCGCATGGGGAAACCGTTTACGAGTGTCATTACCGAAATCTCGTTCTGATTAGGATTGTTGGTGTCCACAATTACGTTGGCACCTTCTCCACCACTGATGTTGGCTAGGATAGCGTTCTTCAGGTCATCGGCAAAGGTTACCAACTCGGGTTCCTTACTGGCAGGCAGGTTCACCAATATACGCTTGATGAGAATGTTGACACCCAACTCTGGTGTAGGCGTATTGTCATTCTTTTGGCGTATTTGGTTCATATCAATTTCTGTAAAGATACCGCTGGCAGTTACAATGTCACCGGCAAACTTGTTCAGTTCTTGTGGGCTGTTGCCATACTTCTGGTAGAGACGTTCCATGATGGGCATACCCAGAATCTTATCTTGTTGCTCGATGCAGAGCTTATCGTGGAATGACTTGATTTGCTCATAGACGGGACCCAACAAAGCCTGTGATAGTACCTTGTTGTTCATGCGCTGTACGTTGGTAAAACGCTTGTCGCCTTCCAGTGCGTCAACAATGGCCTGACGAACCTGGCCACCAATGCTGTCCATGCGTTCTTGATCTACGAGCAGACGTTTCTCTAAATTCTGCATGCGCTTACGGTTATAAAACTCGATAACGGGCAGATTCATGTTTTCTGTTCCGTCGCGGGTATCGTCGTCATCGACTAGAGAGAGATCTGCTAATGCGCTCATGCGTTCCTTGGCAAACTTCACTAGTTCGTCTACCTGATTCTTGAAGCCTAGTACGCGGTTATTCAAGTCTTGGAAGCGTTGTTCCAGAGCTTGGCATAAAGGCTGCGAGAACAGGCGCATAGCTGCCAGTTCGGTCTTCTGACTGTAGAGCGTGACGCTCAATTCTACAACGCGCTGGAAACGATTGTTAAACGTCGCGGCACGTACGATGGCGTTAGAATTCAGATAGTCGGCCACGGTGCTCTGTATATTTTGCTCGTTAGCTTTAATCTTCTGTTCTAGATCGGGAATGTCCTTTTCTACAAACTTCTGTGTCTCGGCACAAATCTGTGTGTATAGCTTCGCAGTAATCTCTTCCAGTGTGGTTAGTGACAATTTACCTAGCGACCACTGCTCAAAGAAGTAGTTCTCTACCTTCTCGGCAATCTGCTTCGAGTAAGCTTCTTGAATAGAAGCGGCTTTGTCGTTGAAGAAGTTCTCAACACCTTTACCGCGGAAACCACTTTCGTAGCCACCACGACAAAGTTCAATGAGTTTGGGAAACTCATTCTTGGCACCGCGAGCTACTTTTTGCCATGCATCAATGCACGGGCGCCAATATGTGCTGAAGTCACCTTCTTTCCATTTTTCCTTCGAATCGCCTTCAAGTATGTATTTCTGTAGCAAAAAATAGGGACGGCTCAACTTCCAACTTTCACGGCGACCTTCGTCCTTAACATAAGACACGGCATCAAAAGGCAACGGTTCGTCGCGGTAGCCTTGCTGAGCATTCCAGTTACCATATTTGAACTGCATCAAAGCCGAGCACCCCAAAGTATAGGCAATGTGCTCCTGTAATGAACTTTCCGGCACAACGATGCGTTTGATACCAAATGAACCCACCGAACGAGTACGTACGGGAATAGGGCTTGCCAGTTCTGGGTCAGCAGTCTCGTCATATTCATCGCGGTTTCCTGAAAGGTTTTCGAATGTTACAAAACGTCCGAAGTTCTGCTTGGCATCGCCGCCAGGCATAAATACCCATGCATAAATGAAGTTGGCAACCAACTCTGCAAGCTCAACAGGCTCTGTGATGGTGAAGCCCTTGTCATTCTTGTTCGAATAAAGCACTAGACCACTACCTATCTTTACATCCTGAGGAATACGTCCAGCACGAACGTTCTCGGGAGTCGGATTTTCGTAAGTAAGGTATGTACGTCCATATTCTACGCTACTTGTCACATCGAATGGGGGAGTCAGTGTTTTTGTTCCCCATTCTAAGTTATAATGGCTTGCGAATAAGCTGTTCAGTTCTTCCAAGGCACCGAATCCGTTGGCCTTGTAGCGACCGGAATTCCATCCAGCTTTTGGCGTGTTCTCCGGAATCTGGCAGAAAGTAATAATGTTGAACTGCTTTTCGTTGAAGCTATGCTCAAAGAACCATTTGCGGGTTTGAACCACGGCATCGACAATCGAACCGGAACCTGTACCACCAGCCAGACCTGCGAAAATGTACACGTTAATCTCACCGTTCACCTCTTTCTTTTTCACTTCTTCGACAGTGGTGTTCAGTTTGAATAGATAGGCCTCGATATTTGCTGCAAAAAGGATGCGGCCTGCACGACGCTTCTGGTCGGCAGCAGCACCAACAGGGCATACGGCGCTCTGTGTCTCGCCTACATTACCAAGCAAACCATGCAATTTGGGATAGGCAGTGGGGTTCGAGAATATAGCGTCAATGTCGCTATGCGTTTTAATGTCCACGAAATCGTTTGGTTGAAAACAGCAGTTGCCGTGAATGGTCTCATAAGTAACGTCACTTGGATCCAGCATAGCACGGTCGGTGTCTACATAAATAAAGCCGATGGGCTGTTTCTTGCGTTCAACATCGGTGTAGTCGGTCCATAGTCTTTGGCGGAAAGCCTTCAGAATTTTACCACCTGTTCCGCCTAATCCAATTAGAATGTCTGCCATAATGATATTAGTTTTATGTTAAATGTTTGTTTTAAAATTGTAAGTTTCCCGCCCCGTCGTAAGAACAGTCGTCGCTACCGTTAAATGATGTTGGTATGTTACCTCGTCCGTATAGAATTACTACGAAGCAAGCTACCAAAATAATCCCTAGCATCCACCATATGCGATGCCATATATATGAGTTAAGGTAGTCGACTATTGTGTCATGCATAACCTCTGCCAATTCTTCCACTTTTTGTCCGGAGAAATCGGCAACATCAACAAATACACCAATAATGGGGACTTCCTCAATCACAGCATCCAGCACTTGTTGGCTTTCCTGTGCATTTACAACACCTTCGCAATTCTCAAGTATTTGGTTTAAATACAGTTGAGCGGCATCGGCAGCACCCTTTGCCTGTATAGCTCCTATCATCAGCGAAGTCTGTATGAGCAATAAGATGGCAAGCAAAACACCTGTGATGTAAAATACTGGGGTTTGGACAATTCCTTTGCTGATAATCTTCAAAACAATATACAGCAATGCCATAATAACTGCGGTCACTATGATACCATAGAATATGCTTGAAAAAGCTGTAGCTATGAGAGAAAAGAATACCATATTCCCTAAATTTCATTGATACTAGTTGCCCGCTCAGCCATAAGAACGGGCTTGGTCAAATGCAAATATAGGGATTAATTCTTTTCGTGCAAAGAAAATTTAGAAAATATTTTAATTTCGTTAACAAAATTCTTCAAGAGTGGAAGAATTAGGGGTAAAGATGTTTTTTTTGAGAGGAAAAAGTCTTTATCATTGGCCAATGACGAATTTCCCGTCGTCCGTTACACCTTCTGCAGAGATAATCATATCGGTACACGTGGAGTTGTTCCAGAATTCCACGTGAGCTTTTCCGTCCTTGTCTGTCCATATATTGGGATTCCAATAGAGTGTGCGGCGGAAATCGTTCATCGGGGGTATCTCGGAATAATCTTCTGTCTCGAAAACTTCCACGGGGTCGTAACCTTGGAATGATGTATAGCGTATGCCCTTAATCTTGCTCTTAACCTGATTCTGGCGGGTGTAGCAGTATATTACGTATGGCTCTTTGCTCTCTATTCTGGCTGAGCCAGTTAAGTTCCTGACAAGATTGTTGTCTTTCGCTAAGTATACTGATTTTACGTCTTCGAGCAGTTCCGGCATCTCTATGGGAGATCTTGTTATGCGATTCTGTGTTGCTGCGCTATCTAAAGACAAATTAGTGATGGTACATAACAGGTTATTAACCATCCATATTACGGGGCGATTGTATACCGATAGTCCGTCTCTCCAAACGCGAACCCAACTAGCATGTAGCGAATCATCTTCATCCTCGTTTTTGGCATATAGATCCGCAACATTTTCAATTTTTCCAGGGTGAACTTTATCGTAAGGAGTTGCATTCCACACAGCTTTCTCAGTGGGGTTGCTGCTACCCTTGAACATTTCGTGTTTCGTCATGAGCCACTCAGTAAGGGTAGGGGGCTCTTCTCCACGGTCAAAGAACTCCTCTACAGCATTTTCGCAGTCATAATAGATTGTGGAATGTATCTGCGCGTGTGTCTCGTCATCAAATCCGCTATAGTTGAAGTTGTTACGTCTTTTACTTCTTACCGTTTGCTCACGCATGGTTATTCCGCGGGCATCTAGGAACTTCTTCCAGATTTCTTCGTTTTCGGCAGGAAGGTCCCAGTGGTGTATCTGAAGGTTGTCCATAGGAATCTGTTTTACCTCGAACTCTTCGGGGTGCCGTGGGTTGGGAGAGAAGTGTCTGTTTATGGGGATGATGTATTTGTCGGAGATTCCCTTCTCGTAAGCCGAGATGCTCAGGGACCACTCACCTTGCAGGTCGGGAAATACGAGGACATAGTACCCTGTGCTGTCTGTAACAGCGGAGGCGCCAACATATTCGCTGCCATCACTCAATGTGGCAGAAATCCTAACACCAGCGACACTGGCTTTGGTTCCTTTCTTAGCCTTGAGCCGACCGTCGATGGCAAGTTTACTTTCGTAGGGTTGAAGGGATTCAGGTTTCTTGTAACCGCTCATAATATCCCAGTCATAGCGTCGCCAACCCTGAATCATCATCAGAAGGTCGGCTGCCTTGCGATGTTCTGCATCATCACTCTCGAAGTAGTATTCAGGATTGGCAATATATCCTTTTATATCGCTTCCCAGCAGCATCCACGTTTTGATGTCGCCTTGTTTGCCGTTTACTATGCTGCTTGCATCTATGGCAGAGAAGGAAAGTGAGGTATATGGTGTGGAGGTAATATCCATCGACACTTTGCCACAGGGCATAAGAGTGGAGGTGGTATTCTGTATCTTCAGCGAATCGGTATATTCAGGGCATCGGAAGATAAAGCGGTCGGCCAGGGCACCTCCTTCGGGGTCAAAGACCGTTATTTGCGAAACGCCATCAGGAAGGATGTTTCTTGCAATAGAGAAATGCTGGTGCTCCTGGGTCTTGAAGAGATGTGAAGTTATCACTTTTCCGCTATGAATGAGTGCATAGCCTAATTCCTTGTCCGTTATCCCTGCTGTTGCCCAAATGTCCATAGCAAGACTGTCGTTGCGCAAGGCATCTACCATCAGGGATATACCCTCGTCTTTTGCCTGAGGCAGGTTATATCTGTGTGACGACCCGTTGATGTTTATCTCAACCGACTGCTGGTCGGCCGATGCCGGAACATCCACAATTCCGCGCTTACCTTTTATAATATATGCTACGCGGGAAGGAAGTCCCTTTACCAAATAGCCGCCTTCGGGATAGAAAGCTTTTTTTACCTCCTGCTCTGTTTCTGTTTCGGTGAGCTTTGTCTCTGTATCCAGGCGTGGGGTGTAGTCGCCTTCCTTACGTGGTTCCCTGAAGATGGGTATTATTCTGGAGAAGCAGGCGTTCTTGCTCCAGTTGGTCATGTAGCGTGTATATGCTCTCAGTTCATAGAATCCTGTTGGCAAAACAACATTGTCCAACGTGATGTTTCCTGCTCCTATGCCGTGTGTTATGTAAAGTTTCTTGTGGGCTACGATATCGCCTTTAGGGCTTAACAGGTCCACGTAAAGAATACTGCTGAAATTTCCGCGTTTTTCAGTATCTGTACGTATCACGTATGCCTTAAACCAGATGGTCTCGCCTTTGAAATACCCTGTGTTATCAAGGTGCAGATAAACCTTCTCCTGCGGAAGGGCGTTCTTCCATCTCGAGGTCTGTTGGGTGTCGTCTTCGGCTTGCTGTTCATCGTTCTTCTCGTTCATGGCATAGTATTTACCTTTGACCAATGCATCTTCGGTCTCCGTACGAGCCATAATGGAGAGGTATTTGTCCATAGACGGATTATGTCCGACCTCATCAATAGCATAGACAAGATTGCTCCCGATTTCTGTAGGCCAGTTGATGTTTTTTCTGATATCAAATTCGTCCATGTTAATCATTACGGAGTGGCACTTTACTTTGTTGGCAGTAAGTGTGAATGTCATGTTATCCACTTCGCTGAACCCGTTGCGTGTTGTGTAATTGATGCGAAAATTAATGGTTGTATGTGAAATAACGGATGCATCCTCGGCATAAACCTTCGCATTTGAAATCATATTTCCTTCGAAACACACAAGTTCGTATGTTGAAGGCTTGACATAGACCTTCCCCCCTACCAAATCGATGCGTTTTGGGATTAATTGTATGCATCTGAGTCCCTCTTTGTCATCATTTGTGTAAATATCGGAGGAAAGCTGGTAATTCTTTTTCAGCCATCCTGCAGTAGCACCTTGTTTTAAGGGGAATTCGTATTCTTTCCAGAACTTGTCGTCTCCCATAATAGGACCAATGCAGAATAGATTATGTAGGTTTGTCCTGCGTAAGTTTGATGCATTTTGTCCTTCCGCAGAGACGCTGTAATATATTCCGTTGTAAATCTTAAGTGCATGAAGGACACTGGCAGAACCGGCTTCCATGAATGATTCCACCATTTCGTTTCCGTCAGTTGTCTGTAGTGTGATACGTGAGAAGAACGGCACTCTGTGCCCTCTTTTTGAGTTGGCTTCTTTGTTCAGCTTCTTGGCCACGCGCTCAAGAAGCAACTCGTCTGATTCCACACTGACTTCATGTAGGTCTTTTGACAAAGATGTGAGTCGGATGGTATTTGTCAGCTCAGACTTCTTGAGGATAAGCGTTTTGTATCCAATACATGAAATCCTTACCTGTTCCCCATTTTCCATTTCGAGTATAGCAAATCCGTCATCGTTGGTCCAGGCTCCCTTGCCTTCGGCCACATACATGCATACTCCCGCAAGACTTTCACCGGTTTCGGCGTCCACAACACGATATTTGTCCTGCCCTTGTACGGTGGCAGATAAAAGCAACAATAGGCTGCAAAATACTGTCTTATAAATGGTTCTGTTCATGGGGCACAAAAAGATTAATTTCCTATAATGCTTTGTTAAAGACGGAGCCGGCTGGGCCGGCTCCGATTACTAGGTTGTCAATGTGTCTTACATTATTCATTACTCCTTATCCAACAGAATCTTCATCATTTCGATTGCTGAGTACGGGATAGGAGTACCAGGGCCGAAGATGCAGGCTACGCCAGCCTTGTAGAGGAAGTCGTAGTCCTGAGCAGGAATAACACCACCGGCTGTTACCATGATGTCCTCACGACCCAGCTTCTTCAGCTCTTCAATGAGCTGAGGAATAAGGGTCTTGTGACCTGCTGCCAGTGAAGAAGCACCTACGATGTGCACGTCGTTCTCAACAGCCATACGGGCAGCCTCCTCGGGAGTCTGGAACAAGGGGCCCATATCCACGTCGAAGCCGCAGTCGGCATAACCTGTTGCCACTACCTTAGCACCACGGTCGTGACCATCCTGTCCCATCTTGGCAACGAAGATACGTGGGCGGCGACCTTCCTTCTTTGCGAACTCGTCGGTAAGGCGCTTGGCCTCCTCGAAGTCCTTGTCATTCTTTGATTCTGAACTATACACGCCTGAAATTGTTCTGATTACTGCTTTATAACGACCTACGATAGCTTCGCAGGCGTCGCTTATCTCACCCAAAGTGGCACGGTGGCCAGCTGCGATAACAGCAAGGTCGAGCAGGTTGTGCTCACTCTTCTTGCCTTCGTTGAATTCGCAAACACACTCGGTGATAGCCTCCAAGTCTTTCTTAACCTGAGCTTCATCGCGGTTTGCTTTCAACTCCTTCAGTGCGGCCTCCTGCTGCAAACGTACAGCGGTGTTGTCAACCTCAAGAATGTCGATGGGATCTTCGTGATCCAAGCGATACTTGTTGATACCGACAATTGTCTGTGTTCCAGAGTCGATGCGAGCCTGTGTACGTGCAGCAGCCTCCTCGATACGCATCTTGGGCAGACCGGTCTCGATAGCCTTAGCCATACCGCCCAGCTTCTCAATTTCCTGAATGTGCTCCCATGCCTTGGTGTACAACTCCTGAGTCAGCTTCTCTACGTAGTAAGAACCTGCCCATGGGTCGATGTGCTTGCAGACTTGAGTCTCATTCTGGATGTAAATCTGGGTGTTACGTGCAATACGGGCAGAGAAGTCGGTAGGCAGGGCAATAGCCTCATCAAGGGCGTTGGTATGCAAGCTCTGGGTGTGACCCAAAACAGCAGCCATAGCCTCGATACAGGTACGACCTACATTATTATAAGGATCCTGCTCGGTGAGCGACCAACCAGATGTCTGAGAGTGGGTACGCAGGGCCATAGACTTAGGATTCTTGGCACCGAAGCTTTTGACAATCTTAGCCCACAACAGACGGCCTGCACGCATCTTGGCAATCTCCATGAAGTGGTTCATACCAATAGCCCAGAAGAAGCTCAGACGGGGTGCAAAGGCATCTACGTCGATACCGGCATTGATACCGGCACGCAGGTAGTCCATACCGTCGGCTAGGGTGTAAGCCAACTCAATATCGGCTGTAGCACCAGCTTCCTGCATGTGGTAGCCAGAGATAGAGATGCTGTTGAACTTAGGCATCTTCTGAGAAGTGTACTCGAAGATATCTGCGATAATCTTCATGGAGAATGCTGGTGGGTAGATGTAGGTGTTACGCACCATGAACTCCTTGAGGATATCGTTCTGGATGGTACCGGCCATTTCCTCGAGCTGTGCGCCTTGCTCCAGACCTGCATTGATGTAGAATGCCAAAACGGGCAATACGGCACCGTTCATAGTCATGGAAACAGACATCTTGTTCAAGGGGATACCATCAAAGAGCACCTTCATGTTCTCCAAAGAACAGATACTTACACCAGCCTTACCAACATCACCTACAACGCGCTGGTTGTCGGGGTCGTAACCACGGTGTGTGGGAAGGTCGAAGGCTACGGAAAGTCCCTTCTGACCAGAAGCCAGGTTCCTGCGGTAGAAAGCATTACTTTCCTCAGCGGTAGAGAAACCGGCATACTGACGAATAGTCCAAGGACGGAAGGGGTACATCATACTATAGGGGCCACGTAGGAAGGGAGGTATACCGGCAGCGAAGTCCAGATGCTCCATACCTTCCAGGTCCTCTTTGGTATATACAGGCTGAATGTCTATCTGCTCGGGAGTTCTCCAGTTGGCAGTAATACCAGCCTCTTTTTGCCATGTCTGGCCATTCTTTGCCTCAATACCGGCAAAGATATCGATATTGCTAAATTGTTTACGTGCCATAATCAGATTCCGAGTTTTGCGTTGTACTCCTTAAGAGTCTCAAGCTGGTTAGACCTTACGTGGATGAAATTCTCGATGCCTGCAGCCTTCAGATCGTCTGTACAAGCGGGTGCTCCAGCTACAACGTAGAGGGCACGGCCGTTCAGATACTTGAAAGCAGGGATAGCGTACTCTGCATATTCGTCGTCGCTTGAACAGAGAACAACGATGTCTGCACCAGCCTCCAAAGCCTTGTCAACACCCTCCTCAACGGTGGGGAAGCCCAAGTTGTCGATTACCTTATAACCGGCAGCTGCCAGGAAGTTGCAAGAGAACTGGGCGCGAGCCTGACGCATAGCCAGATTACCGATGGTAAGCATAAAGGCAACGGGTACCTTTGCTGCTTTCTCGGTAGTGAGGCGCAAAGCTTCGAAGTCGCTAGCCAGACGTGTGGGCTTCAGGGCGGGCAGACCCTCTCCCTGCTCGCCGCAACAGCAGCAACCTGTAGCAGGTTCCTTGCCTTCGCTCTTCTCGGTGAAGTTGGGGAACTGGTTGGTACCCAGCAGGAACTCCTTACGCTTGCCGGCATTGCCATGACGGGTTGCGTTGGTCTCGTTGATGGTATTCTGGATGTTACCAGCCATAACTTCCTTCAGGAAACCACCCTTCTCCTCAACGTCGAGGAAGAGCTTCCAAGCCTGCTCTGCCAAAGCCTTTGTCAAGGTCTCAAGGAAGTAAGAACCACCGGCAACGTCTACGATACGACCGAAGTGGCACTCCTCCTTCAGCAACAACTGCTGGTTACGGGCAATACGCTCAGCAAAATCTGTGGGAGTCTCGTATGGCGTGTCGAAAGGAACAACCACCATACTCTCTACACCACCGAGGGCAGCCGACATGGCTTCTGTCTGGCTACGCAACAGGTTTACATAGCTGTCGAAAAGGGTCTGGTTGTAAGTAGTGGTAACAGCGCAGATGTGCATCTTGGCACTCTCCTTATCAACTGTGTACTGACTTACAATCTGAGCCCAAAGCATACGTGCGGCACGTATCTTGGCAATCTCCATGAAGTAAACACCATTGATACCCAGGTTGAACTTGATGTTCTGAGCTGCTACCTCAGGAGCCACACCAGCCTCAACCATTGCAGCCAGATACTCATTACACCAAGCCAAGGCGTAGCCCAGGTCCTGATAACTGTATGCGCCGGCATCAGTCAGTTTGTAAGCGTTAACGGCAACGGCACGGAACAGGGGGAAGTCCTTCAGAACCTCTACCATCTCCTTAGCCTGAGCGATGAGGCCTGAACGGTCCTTACCGCTGCACAGAATCTTCTCGATGGGGTCGAAACAGATGCTGCCTGCAATCTTAGCCTTATCACAGCCTTTCTCCTCGAAGTAAGCCACCAACAACTTGGCCAGCTCCACGCTGTGGCGCTGACAGGTCTTGAAGTTCAGCTCTACGCACTCAACATAGATGCCTTCCAGCAAGGTTTTGATGTACTCGGCGCTCAACTGATCGGCGGGGATAACGAAGCCAAGACTGTCAACACCCTTGTTCAGGATGTCTAAAGCCTTCTCGTTAGCTGCCTTGGGGCACTCACACTTGATGTCCTGACGGACATACCACTCATTGTCTGCGGCCTTGTTGCCGCGAACATAGGGGAACTCGCCGGGAAGGGCGTTTACGAGGGCCAGGTTCTCCACATCTTCCTTGCGGTAGAAGGGTTCCATGCTGAAGCCTTCGTTGGTTCTCCATACCATCTTCTTCTGATAGTCTGCTCCCTTGAGGTCAACCTCAATCTTGTCGCGCCATTCCTGACGGGTAGGGGCAGTAAAGTCAGAGAAGAGTCTTTCTTTACTATCTGCCATATTTTTTATTAAAAATAAATAATGTTTTCATGCTTAAAGCGGACACAAAGTTAAGCCAATTTTGGTACAACGACAAATAAAACCGCATAAAATGAATAATTATGCACGTAAAAAAACAGAAATACCATCTGCGGATAACAATCTATTCTATTTTTACGTACCTTTGCAGCAGAATTTTAGACTTTAGGCTTTAGACTCTAGACTTTAGACAATGATCAAAGAGAATCTCAATTCTTAGCTCTTAATTCTTAACTCTTAATTTGCAAAATATGGAATGGTTTCTTAATCTGCTGACGAACACTTCTGGCGTAGGTCATATTGTTATGTTGTACGCCTTAGTAATAGCAGTGGGTATTGCATTAGGTCGTGTAAAAATAGGCGGTAATAAGAATGGAATAGCCTTGGGCGTAACCTTCGTGCTGTTCGTGGGCATCCTGATGGGACATCTTCACAAAAGTGCGGGTGTTGTATCTACAGATGGTTTCGCGGCTCCAGAAAACGTGCTGACGTTTATTCAGGATTTCGGTCTGATACTGTTTGTATATTGTATAGGTATTCAGGTGGGTCCAGGCTTTATGGAATCCTTCAAGACGGGAGGCCTTAAGATGAACCTTATTGCCATAGGTATTGTGTTGCTGAACGTGATCTGTTGCATAAGCCTTTTCTTTATGATATTTTACAAGGGAGGCAGTATGGCGGGCGAGAACAGTCGGAGTTTGGCCATGATGGTGGGTGTGCTTTGCGGAGCCATTACCAATACCCCTGGATTGGGTGCTGCTACAGAAGCCTGCGGTACCATCTTTGGTTCCAATGCCCCTTCCATTGCCAACGGTTATGCCTGTGCTTATCCCCTTGGCGTAGTAGGTATTATTCTGGCTATTATTGCTGTCCGTCTTCTTACACGCACTTCGTTGAAAGAAGAGCAGGAGGCTTTGGAGCAGGAGAAGGCGGCCAATCCGCATGCTACGCCTCATCGTATGACTATTTCTTGTAAAAACCCTTATATAGTCGGTAAGACCATCCTGCAGATTCGTGAGTTCCTGGGGCGCGACTTCGTGTGCAGTCGTATCCTTCAGCAAGGACATGTGAGAATCCCCAATCGTGATACTATATTAGGTGATGGCGATTTGCTGTATGTTACTTGTGCAGAAGCAGATACGGAAGCTGTGAAGGCTTTTATTGGCCCAGAGGACAACAGCATTGTATGGGAGGAACAGGATGTTCCTATGGTGAGTAAACACGTGTTGGTGACACAGCCCCAGATGGCAGGCAAGACTTTGGGCGAAATACATTTCAGTAGCGTATATGGCGTGAATGTGACACGTATCCGCCGTGGCGACCTTAACCTCTTTGCTGAACGTAACCTTCGTCTTCAGATGGGCGACCGTTTGGTTGTCGTCGGGCCTGAGGATGCTGTAGACCGTGTGGCAGCCAAGATGGGTAACAGTGTTAAGAAACTGGATCACCCCAACCTTTCAGCTATTTTCATCGGCATACTCGTGGGTATTGTCTTTGGCTCTATACCTTTTGCTCTTCCTGGTGTTCCTACTCCCGTCAAGTTGGGTTTGGCTGGAGGTCCGCTGATAGTGGCTATCGCTATAGGGGCATACGGCTACAAGTTCAAGATGAATGCCTATACCACTACCAGTGCTAATCTGATGTTGCGCGAGATAGGTTTGGCTCTCTTCCTTGCCAGTGTGGGCATAAAGGCAGGTGCCAACTTTGTGGATACCGTAATAGACGGTGACGGACTGACCTACGTATGGTGTGGTTTCCTGATAACCGTACTTCCTATTCTTATTATGGGAATTGTGGCACGCAAATGGGCAAAAATCAACTATTGCACACTTATGGGCCTGATAGCCGGAGCAACCACCGATCCGCCAGCATTGGCTTTTGCCAATCAGTCGGCAGGCAACGAGGCACCTGCAGTAGGGTACAGCACAGTATACCCTTTGAGCATGTTCTTGCGTATCCTTACCGCTCAGCTCATCATCCTGCTGCTTTGTGTAGCATAGGAGGATGAGCTCGGTAATCTTTTCTAACGCATTCTGGTACCCGTACGGGCTTCCACTACATTAACAACATAGTCTCCCAACTTCTCGCAAGCGTTGATGAGGTCCATGTATATGGTGCCCACAGCGTAAGTGTACTGGTGGTTGTTGATGTCGATGATATTCTTTGACTTCAACTGATCGCGGTAGTTGTTAATCTCGTTCTCTATGTTATAGCAACGGTTAACATTGAAGTAGTCCTTGCGTCCGTTTATCAGCTGGTTCATGTGTGTGAGGGCCTGGTCGGTAAGACCCATCATCTGGTGCAGATGGTTGTATTGTGCATCGTTGAAGTGGTCTTCCTTGCCTTGATACTTCCGGCTGATGGTGCGAGCCATGTTGTAGCAACTGTCTCCGATGCTCTCCAATTCGGAAATCTCGCGCAACATACCGCGAATCTTGGCCTTCGTCTCGTCGCTGAGGTGGGCGTCGCTCACCTGGTCCAAATAGTTGGCGATTTCCAGTTCCAGCTTATCTGAGATATTTTCGTATTTCTCGATGCGAGAGTAAAGTTGGCTGAACTCTGTCTCCTGGTTGCTCTTTTTCATGCCTGTGGAGGTGGAGGAGAGCGTCAGCAGCTCGCGGACCATGTTGAACATGCGCTGCATGCGGGCTGCGAAGGCCGCTATCTCCTTTTGGGCCTCCAACACGGAGAGCTCGGGCGTCTTCATGATGCCAGAGGTGATGAAGTGCAGGCGGAAGTCTTCCTCCTCGTCCACCTTCTTGGGCTTGATGACCCAGCATACCAGTTTCTCAATTTGTGGGATGAACCAGATAAGGATGAATGTGTTTGCTACGTTGAAGCATGTGTGGAATGCTGCCAGCACGAAGTTCAGCTTGCTCGCATTGGCCATGAAGGCTGCCACACCTGCCGATTCTTTTGTCATTTCCACGTCGTAGCCCACGAATCCACATACGGCATCGACGAACGCACGGAATACGAACAAAATCCAGAACACACCGAAGAAGTTGAAGAACATGTGCGAGAGCGCTGCCCGACGGGCTTGAGTGTTAGCCGAGAGGGCCGCCAGATTTGAGGTGATGGTAGTGCCGATATTTTCGCCCATTACCAGTGCAATACCCTGATAGATGGGCATCGCACCTGTGGAGCAAAGAAGCATAGTGAGAGCCATTACTGCTGCTGATGACTGCACACAGAACGTGAGTATGCCCCCCAAGAACAGGAAGATGATGGTGGTGGAGAAGGCATTTGGGTCGAACGACATGAAGAAGTCGGTCACAGCAGGGTTGTTGCCCATATCCATTGATGTGCCCGTTGCCTTCAGGGTTGTCAGTCCAAGCAGCAGCAGTCCTAATCCGAAGAGGAAGTCACCGACGTAGCGGTGCCTCTTCATGTAGATGAGGATGATGCCTATGAAGAAGCCGATGTAGGACACGAAGCTGATGTCGAAGGTCGAAGCTTCGCCGCCTCCCGATGTGCCGATGGCCATAATCCATGCCGTTAGCGTCGTACCGATATTGGCACCCATGATAACAGAAATGGCTTGTGCCAGTGTCAGCAAACCGGCATTGACGAACGAGACCGTCATGACGGTGGTAGCTGTGGAGGACTGTACGGAAGTTGTGACCACCATACCCGTGATTACACCCGTAAAGCGGTTTGTGGTCATTGCACCAAGGACATGGCGCAACTGTGGGCCAGCCATTTTCTGCAGTGCCTCGCTCATAGATTTCATACCGAACATGAGCAATGCCAGAGAGCCCAAAAGCTTAAATACGACAAGCAAAGACATAGAATTTCTTGTAAAGTTAAATTATGTTGCTGCAAAAGTAAGAAATAAATTTTATATTCGCAGAAATTTCCGTCAAAAAATACAAGACTCTGTTTTTTCTGCAACTGAGCCACATATTTTTTTTGATTTGTGCTTTTGGCCTTTTGTATTAATAGTCGTCTCCTTTTTTTGAATTTTTCTCGAAAATGTTTTGCGTATTGAACATTATGGCGTATCTTTGCGCCAATGCCTCCTCTATTAAACATATTACATAATGATATCATGAAAAAGTATTTGTATCTGATGGCGGCACTGCTGCCTACATGCTGTAGTACAACTCTTTGGGCACAAGGCGATGCTAACTATGATGAAGCTAAGGTGCCTGCTTTTACGTTGCCTGACCCTTTGCTTTGTAATGATGGTAATCGTGTAAACAACATTAAAGAGTGGGAACGGAAACGGCGACCTGAATTGCTGCAATTGCTTGCCGATCAGGAATATGGACGTACGCCTATAGGTAAGGTTAAGACTTCTTGCCAGTTGGTTTACAAGAATCCACAGGCTCTAGGGGGCTTGGCCACTTCGGAGCAGGTAATGTTGACTTTCAATGGGCAAGGTCAGAAACGCAAGGCACTATTGCTTGCTTATATTCCCAATAAGCGTGAGGGACGTGTTCCTGTTTTCATCGGATACAACTTCATGGGTAACCACAGTATTACTTCTGACACTACAGTTCTATACTCGCCTTATTTTGAACAGATTACTGACAAAAACAGTCCATTGCTGCAACGTAACATCCAGTTTTTCCGCTGGCCGCTGGAGGATATTGTGCGTAGAGGTTATGCTGTTGTTACTATGTGTTATCAGGATATCTTCCCTGATAGGGCAAACGGTACTCCTGGGAGTATCATTCCGCTCTTCCCCGAAAATCGTGATGGCGATGCTCGTTGGCAGGCTTTAGGTGCCTGGGCTTGGGGCAGCAGCCGTATAGCCGACTGGGTGCAACGCCAACCGTGGGCCAATGCCGGACAGATGGCAATCATTGGTCATTCACGTCAGGGAAAGGCTGCACTTTGGGCTGGAGCTCAGGATGAACGTTTCCAGGTGGTAATCTCCAATAACTCTGGTTGTGGAGGTGCTGCTCTTTCCAAGCGAGCCTATGGCGAGACGGTAGGGCGCATTACACGTTCTTTTCCGCATTGGTTCTGTCCTGCTTTCTCCAGATATGCTGAGAACGAGCAGGCGATGCCCTTCGACCAGCATGAATTGCTCGCACTGATAGCTCCCCGCCGCCTTTACGTTGCCAGTGCCGAGGAAGATAGGTGGGCCGACCCTCGCGGTGAGTTCCTTGCTGCTCAGGCAACGACTCCCGTATTTGCCCTCTATGGGTTGAAGGGTATTGAAAGCACTGCTATGCCAGCTGTTCATCAGCCTATTCAGAATCAGGTAGCTTATCATATCCGTGCAGGAAAACACGATGTTACAACCTACGATTGGCATAGGTATATGGATTTTTGCGACCGAGCTTTCAACCATCCTAATCCCACGTTGCGCCCGAGTCTTACAGCCGTTCCTCTGGCCAGTCATGTACTGGTGATAGGCATAGACGGGTGGGGTAGTTATAGCCTTGCCAAAGCCCATGATATTCCTAATATCCGTTCGTTGATGGCACAAGGGTGCTATACACTAAAGAAACGCTCTGTGCTGCCCTCCAGTTCGGCACTCAACTGGGCCTCGATGTTCAACGGAACTTGTCCTGAATTTCATGGCTATACGGAATGGGGCTCGCAGACACCGGAAATTCCTTCCATAGAACTGAACGAACATAATATATTCCCTTCTATTTTCTCATTGCTGCGCAAAGCTCGCCCTGATGTTGTTACGGGGTGCCTTGCTGAATGGGGCGGAATAAAACACGTAGTGGATTCCTTGGCTATCGATAATTATTCTACAGCTGCAAACTGGAAGAAAGACCATGAGGAGCTATGTCGGATGGCAGAAGATTTTATCAATCAGCGCAAACCCACCTTGCTGGCTGTTTGCTGGGACCAACTTGACCATACAGGACATGCCATAGGTCATGATACTCCTGAGTATTACCAGACGTTGGCAAATTTGGATGTCCTTGTAGGCCGTCTCATAAAGGCGCTGAAGCAAGCGGGCATCTACGACGATACTATCATTATCCTGACTGCCGACCACGGCGGCAAGGACAAAGGACACGGTGGTAAGTCGTTATTAGAGATGGAACATCCCTTCATCATCTGCGGCAAGGGAATACGTCAGGGAATGGAGATAAAAGAACCCATGATGCAATATGATACGGCTGCCACACTGGCCCACATCTTTGCTCTCCCCACTCCCCTTTCTTGGGTAGGACATCCTCTTCTCTCTGTGTTCAATTAACTGACCGAATATATTAATATGTCGTTTCCCAGTTTGATTTCCCCTCGCAATTTTCCTGTATTATAAAGGTATGGGAGCTGAATTTTGAGGGGAAAAAGATAAAACGCTATCTTTGCACTGAAAAAGATGTAAAATTCGTGACCATACTCCCGATTTTCTTATAAAATTCAGGAGTACACTCTCAAAATTCATGGAATTATGTACAAGAGCCCTATTACCCGCAAATCCGGACATTTCATACAAGTCTTTCATGATTAATGTGAATAAAAGAGTTTACATGAATGAGGACTTGCTCCTGTTAGAAAGAGATGCGAAGAAGTGGATAAGGTGGGATGGCACATTAAAAGAAATACATGGGTTCTTATTACAATATGGTTGCTTGGACCATGAGCAAACAAAATAACTCCTTCATGAGACAACTATTCACTTTATTATTCCTCATCCTGGCCCTTGCTGCTAAGGCTCAGCAGATTTCGTATATTGAGGAGACCAGGAGCTGGTACTATGTCTATGATGACAAGGGCAAGAAAATCGGCGGCCTGTCGCGCGGCAGCATCGGAGAACTGAAAGGTTGGGGTACAGACTTTCTTGTGGCTAAGTACTACTCTTTCTATCGCATCTATGATGCCAAGGGCAAGGTGCTGAAAGCGATGAATGTCTCTGACGTGGGTGAGATAGTGGGCGTCAGCGGCAACATCATTACCAGCCGCAAAGGCAGCTGGATCTTCACATGGAACAAGGAGGGCAAGAAGATTAGTTCGAGGACGGCATCAAAATAAAAGATGCTGCAGAATGAAAAAATCTCACTTCCGGATTAAATTTTCTGAACTTCGTTCTATATTATAGATGTAACCCATAATTGCATTAGTCATGAGAACAAGCAGACAGTTTTTTGAAGAGCTCCGAAAAGAGTTGGAGAGCAGAAAGCGCGAAACAACAAGGTTCCTGTGGAGCCGCACCTATATCATGAAACAGAAAGGTCAGACTGTTTGTTTCTTCAGAATGATCGAGCGCACAGACAGCACGCTCACCTTCGCCCTGAATAAGAAAGGCAACCACGAAACGCTGACAGGAATGATTTTTGTCCCTGATGGCGAAGAGCGCGAGGTGTGCGGCTTCGACTGGCAAGGCAAAAAGGCCTTCCTCACAGCCGACCACTATATAGAACGTGGCTACAAAGGCCGACGACCCGAAGGCCAAGAGCCGCAGCTGCTGATTGGCGACGAATGGGTGAACTTCAGCAAGATGAATGAGGCGATACAACGTATGGACGAACGTTTCTTAAATTGTTTGAAATCAGAGGATGATGAAAAAGCGTGAGTTAACTAGAGAACAGAAGTTCTTCGCAGAGTCGGCTTGGCTGCTGTTCGAGAATAAAGAACGCATTCTGGCCGACCCTAGTATGGCTCATGTTCCCATAGATATGCCGAACTGCTTGGCATACTTTGGCTCGAAAGCATTCGAGGGCGCTACCATCGGAGCATATCTGGAGTGGTGGAGTGGAGAGCTGGGCCATAGAGTAGACAAGCAGGGTGACCCATTCTTAGTGCTTCGTGTTGCAGGAAGCCCCTTGTCGGGAATGAACAAATGTCAGATAGTTAAGCAAAATGGAGAGCAGGGCATTGTTTGGTTAAGCAGTTTTCCAAGTACCTGGAAATCGTTCTCGCATATTTGTCAGCGATATAGAGAATCAACGTACAATGGTACAATCTATACATTGGAACAAGTTGTCCACTTGCTGAAAGCATAGAACGAGATTTCCGTTGCATGGAAACAAATTGGAGGATTAATTTGAATTCATAAACAAACTTGCCATTTGCTAAACAACAAATAATGTATTGAGGGTGGATTTGGTATGTAAATTTAATGTTTACAAACATTCTTTCGTGTATATTTTTAATGTCTGTAAACATTTTTATTTATATTATTTGGATGTTTGGAAACATTTTTATTTGTGTTATTAGGATGTTTGGACTTTTGTATTAATAATCGTGTCCCCTTTTTTTGAGAATTTTGTTTGGCAGATTTGAAAATTTTGTAAGTAACTTTTGAGAATTTTGTATACCTTGCCTTTATTTCTCTATTAGCCAGTACTCCATGTGCTGGGTTTTGCGCTTACTCTTGAAGTTGAACTGGATGTCGTTCAGGGCATTGCCAATCTTCTGGAAGGGCGTATCTGAATCGTAATTGGGATAGCGCTGGGTCAACACATGACTGATGTCACCTAAGCTCCACCAACGGGCTTGCTCATCGTCTTTGGGACGACGGAAGGTCTCGCCAATCATCTCCACCAAATCGTTCAATCTTTGGAAGGGCTCATTCTCCTTTATCAGGGTGGCTATCTCGCTGTCGTTCAGCCAGAAACGTTCTCCCTTGTTGAACAGATGAAGGGCTTGTGCAAAGAGCTGTTCATGGTTGAGACTGTCCTCGAAGTTGATGTTGCCATCGACTCCAATGCAGACAAAACGACGGCTTCCCGTTGGGTCCACCAGGGGCTTCATCTGATTGGTAGTACCAATAAAAGAGGTGTAGCGGCGATATTGTTTGATGGTCTTGCCGTAGGGTGGACGGAACTTGACATCGCTCGATGATAGCAGGTACTTCAGCACAATCTGTTGCGAGTTCGTGGTCTTGTCGAACTCGTCGATGTTGATGAGTGCAAAACTGGTCAGCGCGATGTTCAGATCGAACTCGTTCTTGAAGTTGATCTTGTCATTGTAATAGTCGCGTAACTCCTTAGGCAACAGAATCTTGCAGAAACGGGTCTTGCCACAGCCTTGCTTACCAATCAGCAGGGGAGTTAACGCATTGCCAGTCAACTGCTTATCGCTCTCACGCCATTGCGCCACCATACCCACGAGCCAGTATCTGAGGTACTTCTCCCAATGAGGTTGGTTGGTGGGCACGCGAGCAGCCAACTCCTTGATATAGTCGTGCCCGTTCCATTTGGGCAGTTTGTCGAGCCACGTGTTGATGGGGTCGTACTGCTCAATGCGGGTTGAGTCGATGAAACGGTTCACGTCCCGATCCCACGACTTCATTCCTAACTCGGTAGCTTTCAGCGTCATATCATTACGGACCTCCTCTGTCAGTGGTTTGAAACGTTGGTCGTCACTGAACTTCTCGCGATACTCAGCAACGCCCGTCAGCAGGTTCTTTCGCATCTCGTAGTTCGAGTTGAGGAAGATTTCTGTCTTCATGGCCTGGATGGTGTCCTCCGGCACGCTCTTCAAAGGGTGGATTTTATGTTTCTTGTAATAGTCCTCCTGCTCTGCTACGCTATAGACGCTCTGGAAAATCATCTTCACTAGCATCTTGTCGCGATTTAGCACGGGGTGAAGCATCGCCAAGCCTTGGGCATGAGCCTTGGGGATGCCCTGGTCCAGACACATCGATGCAATCTGCATCAGCAGCGTTGCCTCCTTGTTCTCGTCGGGCAGCTCAAAATAACGGCCCATTACAGATTCCACGATAAAAGCCCAGTTCAGGTGATAGGTTCGGGTAATGGTTCGGCCAGGCATCAGGTGAGCCTCCTCGCTACTTATGGTAACGGGCTGAGGCTGTTTGTGACGATCCGTGTCGGCATAGAACGGACGAGCATCGGGGTTGAAGCCCGTTTCAGGGTCGGCACTCATATACACCGTTCTGTCCAGACGAGGCTCCAGGAATTCTATGTCAAACGCAAACTGATTCTGATAGGCCCTGCGGGCCGTATTATATAGATTAAGGTGGAACTGACGGATTTCCTCTTCTGTCTTGGGAAGGCCCCCTTCGTATAGTTCGCCTCGACAGACAATCTTCACGCTACGTCCGGATCCGCCTAAGAAACAAAGCATTGTCTCAGGCAGTTTCTTGGCCAGTTCGCGGATTTCGACTGCCTTCTCGTATGTCTGCAGGTTGTTCACCTCCAATACAATCAGACCATTATAGTCAATCATCCGCCATTCACCGTTTCTGTTCTGGTAGTCTGCTGCGAAACAAATACGCGGCAGGCAAATACCTCCTTTCCATTGGGTGGAAATCTGTCCGTCGGCCTGACGGTGCGGATTCATTAGGTGATACACCTCTCTGGTTCCTCTTACAGCCTTTGTTATCCTTCCGTCTTTGATGGCTGCAGCCAAGTCAGTCAGCTCCACACGATTAATTACCTCCTTTTTACCACTCTTTCTTAATAATGTTATCCTCATTTTATTTGATATGTTTAATACAAGTTCGATTAATCCTGAAATGGAGCTGCGAATTTACAACAAAATTTTCAATTTTGCAATTATTGTCCCGTTATTGTTTTGAGAATTTCTTTTCGTTTTCGTTTTCGTTTTCGTTTTTCATTTTTTTTTCAAAAATCACAAAACAGCCTACATGCCTACATAAAAATGCCTTTGAGCCCCGATGAATAAATGGTTTCGACCATCTACAAGCCTACATAAAGCCTACATAAAGCCTACATGATGCCTACATAAGCCTACATGTTTTTGACCGAAAAACGGGCTTTTTGTGCTATTTATGCTTGCTCATAAACAATGCTTCACTTGATTGTAAATAAATTCTCTAGAGAATTTTTCGGTTTGTAACTTAGTTACAGTTGGAATGAAGCGTGAATACAACAAAATTCTCTAGAGAATTTCACGACTTGTAAATTGAGAAAAACATGCTTATCACTTACTTCGATGCTGTTTAACAGCTAAAATACCCCTAAATCATGTAGGCACCATGTAGGCTTATGTAGGCTTTATGTAGGCTCAAAGCAAAAAGAAATACGATAACCGTCGGCTTTCAGTGGCAAAATCATGTAGGCATGTAGGCTAATTAACGAAAACGGGTACGAAAATGTTAACCAATTTTTCTGGAAATTAAAATTCTCACGAAAAATTTTCATATTCTCTAGAAAATATGTATTTTTGTACCAAAATTCCGCGAACGTAGTGAGTTAACTTCCATGAACGTAAGCGAATTAACTTCCATTTTAACTACCAATTTAACTCCTAATTTTAAAATAATGAAGTACAGAATCAAGAAAGAGACGAAGCCCACATTACCAACATACGGTAAGTATAAGGCTGTTGCAGTTCATAATCAAACCATCGAGAGCCGGCAGCTATATGAGGAAGCCGCCAGACACATGACCATCGAAGGTGGTGTGCTTGAGAGCCTGATGATTTCGGTAGCAGAGACCTTGAGACGACATCTGAAGAATGGTGACAGAGTTCGCCTAAAGGATTTCGGTTTGCTGAAACTGGAGATTGAGAGCGACAAAGTAGACAATCTCAAGGATTTCCATGCCAAGAAGCACATCCGCGGTGTCCGCCTCCACTTCCTGCCCGAGAGCAACAAAGGTACTCAGGAACTCTACAAAGGCATCACCTTCGAGAGGGACAAACTTTCCACCTGATTTATTTGGTGGTTTCCGTCAGTCTGGTGCCCAGATAGTAGGTATGGGCTTCCTGGTAGAAAAAGGCTTTGCTGGTGG
>JAFXTC010000044.1 GCA_017525235.1 Bacteroidaceae bacterium
AGTGAATAGTGAAAAGTGATAAATTTGCTGCCGCTCTAAAGTCTAAGGTCTAACGCCTAAATGATAATTAAAGTTTGTGGTATGCGCGACCCTGAAAACATACGCGCAGTAGAGGAAAAGGTCAAGCCCGACATGATGGGTTTTATCTTCTGGAAGGGCTCCAAACGCTACGTTTCGGAGGTTCCTTCCTATCTGCCCAAGTGTACAAGGGTCGGTGTGTTTGTTAATCCAACGGAAGAAGAAGTATTGCAGAAAGTAATGGACTTTGGCCTGAATGTCATCCAGTTGCACGGTCAGGAATCCCCCGATTTCTGTCAAAGCATAAAGTCAACAACTGGACTCCCTCTCATCAAAGCCATCAGCATAGGTGAACCTGATTCTTCACTCTTTACTCTTCACTCTTCACTTTATGAGGGCATCGTCGATTTATTCTTATTCGACACCAAATGTCAGACAGTTGGCGGCAGCGGGCAGCAATTCGAATGGGATATTCTTCAAGAATATAAAGGTAACACTCATTTCCTACTCTCAGGTGGCATAGGGCCCGGCGATGAAGAGAAGGTTCGTCGATGGTGCCACCCCAAATGTATCGGCATCGACCTCAACTCGAGGTTTGAGATTGCCCCCGCCCTCAAGGATGTTGAGGCGTTAGCAAAGTTTAAAAGGTTAGCGGTTAGCGGTTAGTGAAATCTGTAATGGTTATAGGTTATTGGTTATTGAATTATGGTTAGCGGTTAGTGGTTAGCGAATAAATATGAATTTTCAACTTTCAACTTTAATGAATAAGATAGACAACATATTACAAGAGAAGAAGTCAGGACTTCTTTCACTTTACTTCTGCGCAGGTCACCCCACATTGGAGAGCACTGGAGATATCATCAAGACAATAGAGAAGAACGGTATCGATTTTATTGAGGTCGGCATCCCATTCAGTGACCCAATGGCAGACGGTCCCGTCATACAGAATGCTGCTACAAAGGCACTCCGCAATGGCATGACCTTGCGCAAACTCTTCGCGCAGATTACAGCCGTCAGGAAGGAAGGCGTAAAACTACCCCTCATCCTGATGGGTTATATGAATCCTGTTTACCAGATGGGCTATGAGACGTTCTTTAAGAACTGCAAGGAAGCTGGGGTGGACGGCGTAATCATTCCCGACCTACCCTTCCGCGACTACATGGAAGAGGTGAAGCCCATTGCCAACAAGTATGACATTCGCGTGATAATGCTCATTACGCCCGAGACATCCGAAGAACGCATCCGTTTCATCGATGAAAATACCGACGGCTTTATCTATATGGTCAGCTCGGCAGCCACAACAGGAGCCCAAAAGGAGTTTGACGAAGCCAAGCAGGCTTACTTTAACAAGGTAAACCAGATGGGACTGAAACATCCCCGTATGATTGGCTTTGGCATCAGCAACAAGCAGACGCTTGTAAGTGCCCAGAAGAATGCAGCCGGTGCCATCATAGGCAGTAAGTTTGTCACATTGTTGGATGAACTGAAAGACCCCCAGAAAGCAGTTGAAGCGCTTCTGCAAGCACTTCAACATTAAAGTTGAAAGTTGATAGTTTAAAGTTTAAAGTCAGTGGGAAGTTTATAGTTTAACAAGTATATTACTTCGCACTTTTTCTCTATCAACTTATTAAACTGACTCTAAACTTTAAACATTAAACTTTAAACTATCCAAAAAAGGGGAATCAGTCCCCTTTATGGAAGATGACCTTCACCTTTACGATGCGGCGCTCATCCATCTCCATAATCTCGAAGGAGAAGCCCTTGTAGGTTATCTTCTCGTGTAGCTGGGGGAACTCGCCCTTTATCTCCAGCAGAAGACCTGCTAAGGTGTCTGCTTCACCTTCTACCTCCTCGAAGTACTCATCATCGAGGTCGAAGAGTTTGATAAAGTCGGCCAGCAGAATCTTAGCTTCAAAGATGTAGGTGTTCTGGTTCAGACGCTGATAGGGTTTCTCCTCATCGTCGTACTCATCGTTAATCTCCCCTACTATCTCCTCGATGATGTCCTCCATTGTCACCAATCCGCTGGTGCCGCCAAACTCATCTACTACGATGGCCATGTGAACCTTGTTGGATTGGAAATCGCGCAGCAAATCATCTATCATCTTGGTTTCCGGCACAAAATATGGAGGACGGATAAGGCTCTGCCATCTGAAACTTGAAGGCTTGCCCAGATGAGGCAGCAGATCCTTGATGTACAACACACCTTTTATATTATCCTGCGTACCCTGATAGACGGGGATTCGGCTGTAGTTGTTCTCCACTATGCACTTCAGCACGTCGGGGAAGGGCGTATTTATATCGAGGGCAACGATGTCCATTCGGCTCGTCATAATCTCGCGTGCCATCTCGCCTCCAAAGCGGATAATACCCTCGAGCATACTGCTTTCCTGTGCAATATCCTTTTGGTCGGTCAGCTCCATTGCTTTCTCCAGATCATCCACTGTAAGGCTCTGTATATCAGAATGGACGAAACGTCTTGTCACCACTTTGCTGCGAATGAGCATATTGCTGAGCGGAGTGAGCACCTTACTGATTTTACAAAGCTTGGGTGCGGCAAACCTACAGAAAGCCAAGGTATGCTGTGAGCTGTAAATCTTGGGAATTACCTCACCAAAAAGCAGCAGCAGGAATGTCAGCACTACCGTCATCAGCAGGAACTGCAGTAACTCAGAGCCGCCAAAGTCAAGTACCTTCATAAAGACGAAGTCGAGCAGCGTGATGATAGCGATATTCACTAGATTGTTACAGATGAGAATGTTAGCCAACAGACGTTCGCTATCCTCGCGCAAAGCCAGTATATGTTTATCTGAGGGATGTTTCTCCTCTTCCACTTCGTTAATGTCGGAGGGTGAGAGGCTAAAGAAAGCAATTTCGCTGGCGGACACAAAACCGCTGCACATAAGCAGGAAGAGTGAAAGGCACAGAGCCACTATAACCCCAACGGTAGGTGCATGATAGGTTACGGCGCTGAACGCGTCGCACCACGACTGAAAAAAAGATGTGATATCCATTATTCGTTATTCCCCTCCGTTGTTTCCTGCGACTTAGGTGTAAGCATCTCCATCGAGTCGGCCCAAATTTCCGTAATGGAACGTTTTATTCCATTCTTATCGTCCCAAGTGCGGGTATGAATCTGTCCTTCAATGAAAAGTTTGTCTCCCGTATGCACATATTTCTCCACCACCTCGGCCAGTTTACGCCAGAGGATAATATTGTGCCACTCCGTGCGGTCGGGCACCTCGCCTCCGTTTGGTAGTTTATATCCACGCTCCTTGGTAGCCAGTCTCACGCTTGCCACGCAAACCCCGGCATCTACGTATCTTACCTCGGGCTCCTTGCCCACATTCCCTATTAGCATTACCTTATTCATAACACATCGTCTTATTTTTCTTTCAAGACCACAAAAATACAGAATTCTCCTTTTACGGCAAAACATTCTGCGAAAAAAAATATCCGCATTGCGTGAACATTATTAGAAATTTTTTATAATTTTGCAGGCAGAACACATTAATTTCTAAACTAAGTATAACAATTATGACAAAGCACTACTTTTTCAAGCATCTTGTGATGTTAACCGTCTTGCTGATAGCATCCGGCGGTAGCGTGAAAGCTCAAATGAGTGAAGCCATGCAGGCAGCAATGGAGTCTGACATGAGCACGTGGAACTTTACAACCACTAAGAACGTTGATGTGGACGGCGTAACCTTACGCTTCAAACTTGACGAGACACTCGGACTGGCAGAGTGGTACTACACCTCAAATTACAACACTTTCCCGGAAACGCTTAACATTCCCGAGACGATTACTGTCAACGACAAGGAGTACATTGTTGTTTCCTCTGACGGTTATAGTGCCTACGAGCAGAAAAACACAACCAGAATCAACCTGCCCAAGACCATGCGTCGTCTGGGCAACGATACCTTCTGGCCCTTCTTTAATGTCAAAGACATTACCATCCCCGAGAATGTTGAAGTACTGGGCAACCGTGTTTTCTCTGGATGGAACAACAAGACCATACACTTCACCAGCGTAACTCCCCCTACAGCATCCAACCTTACCGGCAGCAAGGACAGCTACCACGTGAAGGTGTTTGTTCCCAGTGAGGGCTTCCGTGCCTATGTAAAGGCTGAGGGCTTTGACGAACAGTGCATCATTTCAGAAGACTGGAACCAAGAAAACGCCTTCTCGTCTGTAAGCACCGGACAATGCAGTAGCGGAGAGCTAGGTTACATTGTAGTTGCCGACATCCTGCCCGATGTTCGTACATACGCCGAGATAAACAAACTGAAAATCGACAAGGGAACCATCGACAAGACAGACTGGTATGCCCTCCGTCAGATGCCCAACCTTATCTATCTCGACCTTAGCGGTCTGAGCATCGAAGAAATACCTAGCGGCGCTCTGGACGGTTGCTGGCAGTTGGAGCATATCATCTTCCCCGACTCGCTGAAGTACATTCGCGACTATGCCCTGCGCAACACAGGTGTACATGAACTTAACTTCCCCGTTGAGTTGAAAGAGATTACAGGCGGATACAACTTCTACAACTGCGACTCATTGGTAAGCGTAACGATTCCTGACGGTGTAACTACACTCCCCTACAACTGTTTCTACGATTGCAACAACCTGCACGTTGTAAACCTTCCCCATTTCTTAAATAAAATGGGGTCTTACTGCTTTGACTATTGCGACATTTATGAAATCACCCTGCCAGGAACACTAGAAGGGGTGAGCGAATATTGCTTCGGAAACAACAAAAACTTAACCAAGGTTAACTTTGCCGAAGGTAACGGCTACATTGGCTATTATGCTTTCCAGAGCTGCGAACGTCTGGGAGAGTCAGAGCCTGTTGTACTGCCCAGCACCATGAAGATAATCTATGAATATGGCTTCCGTAGCTGTATTAACATGATTGGCATCGAATTCAACGAGGGACTGGAGACCATCAGAGACTATGCCTTCACTGGGTGTAAGACGCTGAAAGACATTACACTTCCCAGCACACTTATCTATGCCCTGAACTATCCCTTCTACAACTGTCCCGGAATAGAATCCATCTCATGCCTCTCACTGCTGCCACCTACAGTAAGAAACTATGTCATTACGTATGATGCACGCAACATCAAACTGAAAGTTCCCATGTGGAGTTTCCAGGAGTATATGACAACTCCCGGATGGCTGGAGTTCCAAGCTAACCTGACCATCGACCCCAACATCCGTCCCAACAATGTGGTAATCAACAAAGAGTTCGAATTCGTTTTGGGCGAAGACCAGAATCTGAAGGACTATGAGCCCAACATCAGAATGCTCTATAATACCGACGAGATAGACGACGGCTTCGGCAACAGAAAGTATGAGCGCGGCAACCTGACCATCAGCAGCCGCAGTAAGCTGAAGATTAACGATTTCAGCATGTACTTCTCTCCCTATGCCAAGTATCATGCCGACCAGAGCCTCTTCTATTCCAACAGAAATTATGACTACTACAGAACCAAGTACAATCCCAACTCATTAATTGTAAAGGGTGAGCTCAGAGCCGAGAACCAGACCATCAACATGATGCTATACAACGACCGCTGGCAGTTCATCTCATTCCCCTTTGATGTGAAGATGACTGACATCGTACCCGAGAACAACCTTACACAGTGGGTGGTTCGTTATTACGACGGAGCCGAGCGTGCTGCACAGAACTTCGACAACACATGGAAGAACTTTACCAAGGACGATGTGCTGGAAGCTGGTAAGGGTTACATCATGAAGTGTTACCTGAACAACCCTGAGGACTATCTGGTATACTTCACTGTAAAACCCGAAACAGAGTCACTGAACCGTCAGAGCCTCTTCAACTCGGAAGACTATACCACACAACTGGCCGACTATCCCACCGAGAACCAACTGCTCACTTGCGACCGCAGCTGGAACCTGATAGGAAACCCCTACCCCTGTTATTATGATTCCCGCTACATTGACACAGAGGCTCCCTTCATGGTATGGGATTCATACAACAACAAATATGCTGCTTTCAGTCCTCAGGACGACAGCTATATCTTGAACCCCGGCGAGGCCTTCTTTATTCAGCGTCCTGCAGAAGGTGACGGCAAACTGCTCTTCCGCGAGGGCGGACGTCAGACTCACCGTAACCCCAACGACCTAACCGTAGAGGAAACCAAGGAATTCAGCTTCGGTGTAAGAAACCCCGAGCGTACCGTACTGAATATCACACTCACAAGCGAGGAGTCATCAGACCGCACACGCGTTGTCTTCAACGAGAAGGCTCAGATGGGTTATGAGGTAAGTCGAGATGCAGCCCTTTTTGCCGCCATGGATGCTAATGCAAGTCAGATCTGGACCGTGAATGACGGTGTGAAGTATGCCATCAATGAGCGTCCCTTGGCTGACGGTAAGGTTGAGTTGTCGCTTACTTGCGGCAAGACAGGTGAATACACCATTGCCCTTGGTGCTAACAGCGGTGCAGAAAACGTTGTACTTGTTGACCGTGAGAACGGTAAGAAGACAACCATCAGCACAGAAGAGGGTTACACCTTCACCGCTCATGCAGGCACCATTACAGGTCGCTTCTACATTGCAGGCAACGAGGCTGATGCCATCAACGGCATTGAACAGTCAACATCGAACACTGAACATTCTGCTTACGACCTGAGCGGACGTAGGGTTAACGATGCTCAGAAGGGCATTGTTATCAAGAACGGTAGCAAGATTTTGAACAAATAAGCATCTTTGGCATTATGAAACGATATATCTATTACGTACTGCTAAGCCTGCTGCTACCCCTCAGGATGGTGGCTCAGACAGATGGGTACGACCCCGTGAATCCGCCCAACCCCAACTGGCCGGATAACAACAACACCGCCACATACATGGTGGTACGCGAGGCCATACCTTACGGAGCAGGGAGCTTCTCGATGTACAACAACCAGAGGTTCCATGCCGGAGAGACAGTAACCATTACTGCCAACGACCATAACGACTGCTACTTTATCTGCTGGAAAGATATCGAAGGAAACGAGGTGACAACAGAACGCACATTGCAGTTCACCATGCCTGCCTCGGATGTCAAGTACTATGCAATCTACTCTTATAATCCTGCCGGGCCCGGCAACCCTGAATTGATTAACAGCTACATGCTTGCTCTTAAAAGCGAGCCGCAAGTGGCAGGTTATTTCAACTTCAAGGACCAGAAGGTGAAGGAAGGTACTACACAGTCGTTGCGTGCATACATCAACAGCGGCTTTAAGTTTGTATGCTGGAAGGATGAGGACGGTATTGTCTTGGGAACCACGCCCGACCTAAAATATCTGATGCCATCACATGCCAGCACACTTACGGCATACTTCGACTACGACCCCACCGACCCTGCACAGCCAGGTACCAACGTATGGGACAATGAAGCCGGAGAGCTCATCATCGACTACTTCACGCCAGGACGGTTGCAGTCGGCTATGGACAACATGGTTGGTACCTCCAATCGCGGCATGGTAACACACTTTATTGTCGACGGTGAGATAAACAGCAACGACTGGGGCTTCCCCTACTACTACAAGAATCTCACCTACATAGATTTCTCACGTGCCTATGGTGCAAACGATGTGGCATCGCGCTGGTTGGAGAATTACACCAACATACAGGAGGTGGAACTGCCATCGTGCATAACCAAAATCAGGAGCTATGCCTTCAGCGGATGTACATCCTTGAGAGCTATCGACTGTTATGCTACCGTTCCACCAGCAGTAGAGAACCGTGCATTTGACAATGTACCTGCTGATATGGTGGTATATGTTCCCGAGGAGGCCATCAGTCTGTATGAGGCAGATGAAAACTGGAACAAGTTCACCATCTCGCCCCTGAAGAGCAAGGTCTGCACACTGGACCTCCGCCTGCCTGAGGATTGTAAGGACGGACGTTACAAGAATGCTTCCCTTGAACTTGTGAACATCAAGAGCGGACAACGCTATAAGTATGTTATCAACGACCGACTGAACTATACGTTCACCAACCTTATCCACAACACCAAGTACAAAGCCTATGTGAAGAATCTCACAGGTGACATCATCTGTGAAACGGATGTCATTACCATTGACGAAGAGTACAAGCAATTCACGCTGGAAGGTCTGAAACTGCCTTACGACGTTTCCATGCGCGTGCAGGACGGCAACGGCACAGACCTGACGGGTAAGGTAAACATCACATGGACCACGGCCAACGGCACATTCCTTTGTCAGGGTGCCAAGGTGGAAGGTCAGCTGGAAGAAGCTGTGCTGAAATACAGCATCGGCCTCCCCGCTGAACTGGCTGCTGAGTACTATACTCCACAATCTGCCGACTACACCGTACAAGCAGGAGAGAACCTGATTACCATAACATTGGCAACCATCCCCTCCATACAGAGCACAGGTGTAGTGATTGACGATCTTACTGATAAACCTGTAAGCGGAGCACATGTGGTATTTGAACAGCAGATTGAAGGAGGCGGAAGTGTAACGGTAAGTACCGATACTAACGAGAAAGGCGAGTTCTCGCTGACATCAAAGATGTTGCAGACCACTATCCGTATCTCTGCCAGCAGTTTTGTACCTTTTGCCAAGGTTTACAACGTAGAGGAGTTGCAGGCTGATTTGGGCAGCCTGCGCATAGACCGTGTAACTGGCGTAACAGCCAACGTCAGCTTTGTGTACACAAAATCCGTTCCTGAAGGAACCCAACCAAGCAGCAACAGCTACTTCCCTTATCAGGAGAATGTTTCCTATACATTATATAATAAGAGTACGCAGAGCAAGTTGCAGGACTTCATTGTTGAAGGTAACCGCATCTACATCCTGAGCGGAGCAAATGAGAACGACCTGATAGAGGCTACTTGCAGCAGCACAAATGAGAAGTTCGCGCCTGTAACCATCACAGAAACAGTTAATGCCAATCACGGTCTGGAGCTGCAGTTTCCCATTACTGAGCTGGGTAAAGTCTTTGCCCGCTTCCTTGTAACGGACAACACAGCTGTTGAAGGTCTGCTCTACGATGCTGCCGGTCATCTGGTAAGGCACGAAGTTTACAATACCAACTTCACTCCCACCGAGAGCGATGAACTGGGCGATCTGCTCGACCACAACAAGACACCTAACTTCATCTATCTGTCAGACCTTGCCGAAGGAACCTATACACTTGTTACCATTGGCGAGAGTAACTTCTTTGGCACCCTCAGTACACTGAACGGATACAAAGACGCTGGTCTGAAAGCAGGTGAAGACTACGTAAGCAACGAGATTGAGGTACAGGACGGACTGCTTTTGGAGCTCCGTAACGTGGTGATTCCTGTATTCGATGAGAGCAAATTCTACTATACGGGTGAGAACACAAAGTTCTCTGTAAACAAGGCCAGCATTGTGGAGGGCAACTACCTGACACTCTCGGCAAAGGTTGATTTCCAAGACAGCTACAAGCAGCGCGTAAGTGATGTGGAGCTGGTTGTCAACCTACATGCCACCTGTCCGATGGTAGAGAACTCTGTTGTGGTAGGCAACAAGCAGAGTACATATCAGTATCTCAACAATAGCGTGACAATCCCCTTGGGCGAGAACTTTACCGACCGTGTGAAGTTCTGCGTTGCTCCCACCTCACGTGGTAACTACTCACCCGATGCTTATGTACGCTTCAAGTTGGATGGCGAAACAACAGTAATTCAGCCTATCGGTTCAGCTAATTACACTGTAACTGACGTTTCTATCTGGACGGCTCCTCTCATATCACTGCCTAGCATCTTTGTGGATGGTAATGCAGCAGGTATGAGCGAGGTGATTGTCTATGACAAAGGCAAGGAACTGGGTCGCACCAAGGCATTAGCCGACGGATACTGGTCGCTCCGTGCCAACCTGACTGGTTGCACGAACCTCTCTATCCACGAGATTCAAGCTAAAGTGACATCACCTTCCGGCTTGGTACGACAGACAGAGATGCGTCCCGTTGAATACAACGAGCGCAGCATTCAGGCCAAGGATGTAGATATGCGTTTCTACAACAACGGAGCCGGTCGTACCGTTTGGGTTGACTTCGACCTCGAACATGTTAAGGCCAATGTCAAGAGCTATTCATTTGCTCCCAATATCGAAATCGTATTTACTGCTAATCTAACGAACAACAGCCCTGAAGTAGTACACAGCTGTATCATTCACGTGTTCACCATCGAGCATAAATGGATTGACCTGGAGGCACAGTACATTCCCAACCTTGACCGTTGGGTTGCCTACAGCAAGTTCAGTTCAAACGAGGCTCCGATGGCAGTTCGTGTAACGGTAGATGCCGATCTGGATACAGACATTCCTTACGAAGATATCCAGTTGACCACGAATGAGCAGGAAGAACTTCCCGAACAGGATGAGTTCAACATCCCCGCTAACGGACAGAATTATAATTTCTCTTACACACCACTGTTCAATCACGTTCCCGATCAGGAGCAAACGATTGTGGATGAAATTATCATCTCTGACGAAGAAGACAATGAGCAGATGAACTATCAGCTCGGCGAGGATGGCGTCATCATTATGGAAGACAAGAACATGAACACTTACTTCGAAATTGAAGTGGTAGAAAATAACGAAAACGATAACCAAAACGATAATCTTACACGTCAGCACAAGGCTCCCATTGCTACAGTAGCTGTTACGAAACTCAAGGAGCGCATAGTGGAACTGGAGACAGGCATTTCTCTTTTGAACAGCATCCTGGTTGGCAACGACGTGGCTCAGAACAAGTTGGAGATTGTCCGCTCATTGAACACCCTGACACGCTACCTGCACGACGGCATCAAGGATGTGAACGCATGGGCGGAGTTTATCTCACGTCTGCAACCCTGTAATGGTATGGATGATGCACAGGCGAAATCTATGATGTATATTTCAGAGGAGTACAAGAACAAGGTGGCTGTCCGCTATCTGTCTTGCTACAACCTGGCAGACATCTGTATCCAAATGCTGAAGGCACAGGATTTGTCCGATGCCAACACTATTCTGGCAAAGTATCTTGCCAACGTATCGTTCGGTATCTATAAGGCCGTAAAAACAGAGAGTCGCAACCAACTCCGCTGGGCTAAGCGTAACCGCAACAAGTGGGACTGCGCATACGCTACCAAGGAGGAGATTGACGACAAATGGGATGCTTCGCTGCCCTATCCTATCGTAGAGCCCATCATCGACCCCTCCGGTTATGTTTACGAAGGTGTCAGCAGCAACCGTCTGGAAGGTGTAACAGCAACCGCTTACTACAAACATACCTACGAAGACGAGTATGGCGACCTGAAGCAGGAAATCGTTCTTTGGGATGCAACACAGTACAGTCAGGAGAATCCTCTCTACACCGATGCAGATGGTATGTACCAATGGGATGTTCCTCAGGGACTCTGGCAGGTAAAGTTCGAGAAGGCTGGTTACCAGACCACTTATTCAGACTGGCTGCCCGTTCCTCCCCCACAGATGGATGTGAACGTTGGTATGGTTCAGGCCACACAGCCTGAGGTTATCAGTGCCCGTGCATACGAGGCTGGTGAGACCACTGATGGTTCTGTTGTCATTACTTTCGACAAATATATGAAGCCCGCCACCCTGAATGCCCAGAACATTTACATCAAGGGTATCAAAGGCGAAGAAGAGACACTCCTGACAACAGGTGAATTTACCTTCCCCGATGCCGAGATTGCTATTGAAGGCAGTGCCGATACACTTGCCACCAAGGTAAGCATCGCCACTACAGACCTGAGCACATTTGATGAGGTTTACCTGATTGTCAACCGTGACGTTGAAAGCTATGCCGGTATCAATATGACCGAAGTGTTCCAGCAGAAGCTTGACATTGAGAAGAAGCTCACAGGACTTGTTGTGGATTCGCTCATCAACATCGGTTACGGTCAGAGCAAGACCATCCGTATTGCTGCTGTTCCCACCATCGCAGCCGCAGGCAAAAAGGTGGTAATCTCTACTGCATCAGCCCTCACAGCAAACCTTGGCGAAGGAGCAGAAAGCGTAACTGTTACCTTGGATGCTGACGGACAGGCTGAGATAGATATCAACGGCGTTCTATACGGCACGACAGCTCTTAAGATGTCGATTCCCGCAGAAGACATTGCTGCCAAAGCCATGATATCTGTTGTAGACACCGCTTTGCTGAAAGCCGTGAAGGCACCCGAGGCATCACGCCTTACAGGTACTTCGCTCTATGCCGGACAGACAGTAACCTTGTCATGTGAAAGCAAGGGTGCAGCCATCTACTACACAACCGATGGGTCATGCCCCTGCGACAACAAGACACGTAAGCTCTACACCAAGCCCATCCCCGTTACAGAGGATATGATGCTGAAGATTATGTCAGTAAGCTATCTGGGTGAAGAGAGCGAAATAAAGGAGTACCAGTACTTCATCCGCCAGTCGGAGGTTCAGATTGACCTTGCAGAAGGTTGGAACTGGGCAAGTCACGACCTGGCAGCTCCCCTTGCCGTAAGTAGCTTAGAAGGTGTAGCCAGCGTAGTGCTCACCCAGGAAGGAAACGAATTTGTGGCTGCCACACAATCCATGAAGATAGCTGCCGACAAGGCCGACCGCCTTACCTTCCAAGGAGCACAGTATAATCCCACACTAGATGAAATCGTGCTCAATGCAGGTTGGAACTGGCTGGGTTATCCGTTGAGTGAAATGATGACCTTAGAGGATGCTCTAAGCTATCTGGATGTAGAGGAAGGTGATGTCATCTCCAATCTGGAAGAAGGTTTCTCTGTATTCACCACCGGCGGATGGGTAGGTGACCTCAAGGCACTCCGTCCAGGCCAGGGCTACATGTACAAGAGCCAAGGCCGCAAATCCTTTGTCTACAACACCGTTCCAACCGTCAACGCCCGTGCGCTCTACGGCAAACGTGCCGAAGCACTTCAGGCTCCTTGGGAAGTTGATGTGCATAAGTATGCCGACATGATGTGCATCATTGCCAACATCTACGAAGGAGAATACAAGGAAAGTGATCCCAACTGGGTTGTAGGTGCCTTTGTTGGCAACGAATGCCGTGGTGTGGGACGCTTCTTCGGTGACGACCTGTACCTGCCCGTTCGCGGACAACAGGACGAGGAACTGACCCTCACACTCATCTCTCTCACCGCAGAATACGGTAGCGATATGAATGAGCATCCATCCTTCCGTGCAGACATGGCAGGAACTCTGGAGGAGCCCATGCGACTTACCTTCTCAGAGCCTGACGGTTTAATTAGTGAAGAGTTAAGAATGAAGAATGAAGAATTGGCTGACGCTGTGTATGACCTCAGCGGTCGTAGGTTATCCAATGTTCAACGTTCAACGTTCAACAGTTTAAAGCCAGGATTGTACATCATTGGCGGAAAGAAGCTCCTGCGCAAATAATAACGCATAGCTGATACATTCAATAAAGTCCCTCCTGTCAAAACCAGAGGGACTTTATTTTATGGTGCCAACTCATCTATCTTATCCTGTATCGCTTCCTTTCGTCTGGTACGGGGCGATAGCTCATCTTCTGTATAGTAGCCTTTCTGACCAGGCATACCGTCAACAAAATCGCGCATCGACTTCGACTTGTCGGTCTGTTCATGCCATAGCTGTTCGTAGTCGCGAACATAATCGGCGCGAGGCACCACATTTGTATCGAATTCAAACTCTACGCATGTTGAGTCTTGGAAATTGCCGTAACAATATATGAAATGGTTTACATAGCCTGTGTTCTTGATGGTGTTGAAGGTTAGGTTTACAAATCCCACCTTATGAGGCAGCACAACAATGGGCAACTCCTCGCGGGGAACAATACAGCCGCATGTTGTCTGCACCTCCTGAATGAAAAGCGGGTAGTCTGATATGTTTTCTATCTCGTAGCTGATATTCATCATCTCTCCCTGAATGACAGGATAGTAATGGCGGACGGGGTCTACAAGGATAACAGACACTGGCTTTAGTTCCTTCTCGCAGGAAATAAAGCAACCCACAGACATGAACAGCAGCAATGCCTTGCAAATAACACCTCTTCTATAGTTATATGTTTTCACCTAATAACCTTATTAATTAAACTTAGAATCCCTCTATCTCATCCAGAGCCATCGTTCGGTCTTCCTGATTGCGATAAACTATGAGCACAAGTTTTCCGCTACAGTTAGAGGGAATATCGAATTCTGCCACAGACCGCTGAAGGTCTGATGAAGAAGGTTCAGGAACAACAGATCCTAACTCATGTCCTCCCGCAGTTAACGTAACACGTAGGGGCAGAGAAATATGGTAGATAGAGTTCTTGGTCATGTTGACACGTAGGCGCTTCATTCCTGGAACGCAGGGAATAGCAATACGTAGAGCAGGCGTGGCCGACGAGAGCATCTGTCCGCAATGGTAGCATGAGGGAAGTCCCAGAAGACCGTCGGTAAGGATGGAGATATCATTATACTCCTCATCAAGAGCTGTCAGCGGTTCCAACTTGACACCCTTCAAGAGGTTCTTACCCCACGTTTCATCAGCCCTGCGAAGCATATAACGATAATCGTCAACGTAGCTTCTAATGGTTCCGCCTGCCTCACTGTAGGCAATAATACCAATCTCCTCAAGCTTCTCCAACTCGCGAAGCATCTGCTTGCAACCGATGGTATCAGCTGCCATACGGTTCAGCTCGAGATGAGTCAGCATCAGCGCCCTGCTTATTTTCTGCATGCTCTTATGCTCTTTTCCTGTTGTCTGAGGCAGAAGAGTGAGCAGTTTCTTATGAAACTTTATAAACTCCTTGGCAGGAAGATATGTCTTCACGGCAACGGGAACACCTTCGTATAACGGGAGGTTTTCACCGACTTTGGCCACCATGTTCTCCTGTTTCACCAAAAAGTTGCAAATAACATCACCAGTAATCGCATACCTAAGACGGCAGAATTCTCTCAGCATCGGACGCCAGTCAGCATCGGGATTAGAGAGTAGCATCGACATAATCTCTACCTTTAGCCTGTAGAATGTACTATAGTCATGTCCGCTTCCATTCAGGAAAATACCCTTGACACCAGCTTTTGCATACAGGCGCAACCGGTGCTGGAAGATATCAAAGATGGGAAACGGCGTAAAATAGTCATCGAAGTTGTTGATATAGTCCCACACATATATCCGATTGGTATAACCCGACCATTGGTGTAGGAGGTCTATGAAGTCATCCTCCTTGGGCGTGTAACTCATAGTCAGAGGATAGTCGATGGCGCTGATGAGCACACCGGCGTTTTCCGGCAGCGGAGCTTTGGGCAGGCTGCGTGCTGTTCTATAATAAGATGTAAAGAAGATGTGTTTAGGGAACTGCTTAGTCAGACGATCCAGCATGTAATACACCGCTCCCGAAGCATCATTCTTGGTATTGCCGCATGCTACGCATCGACTGCACAAACATACCACTTCATTATCATTGGGCAGAATGGCAAAACGCATAGGCTTGTCCTGTCGGTAATTGTCCTTGATATATTTCTTTATGTAGTTGAAAAGGGCATCGGAAGAGAAGCAGAACTGGTCCTGATTCACGTTATTCCCATTTTTGGCATAAACATTGGATAAGGGTTTCTCCGGCAGAACGACAGAGAGATTATGCCCCCAAATGCCCCAGTTGCAATCTATGCTGTTCAGCTTCAATGGACCATAGTCACCATCAGACAACTCTGGAAGATAAATCTCGCGGTATTCGAAAGGAGATGAATCCAAAGGCTGCTTTGCACATTCACAACTTGTGAGCAGTAGCACAGCCAGCAGCAAAAACAAAAGTTTGCCGTTGTCTTTCATTACGTGATTAGATTTTTTTGTTTTCATGATTTAAAAGGCTAAATGGAATTGCAAGGTAATGGAATAGATGTTACGATACGAATCAACCAGTGTGCCGTCATTCTGACGATAGGGATTGTAACAGGTGTTCCAACTGCCTGCAAGACCTAAACAGAGATGACGTGTACAAAGATACTGCACATCAAAGCCCACCATGGCATTGGTATGCGAAACATTCCGCAAGGCCGTCTGTTCAAAGAAGGTCAGTTCGGGGAATGAGCCAAAGCCTGTGACAAGTGAGACGGACGTGATATTGTCGTTGGTGATGAAGAGCTTACCCTTCAGACCGATGTTATAGAAGAAGCTGCTTGACAAGAAGGCCAAATCAGAATTTGCCGTCAGCTTTATGCGCTCCCACGATTTCTCTACGGAAGGCGTAATAAGGAAAAGGTTAAATTCATCCTTTGTAATCTGTCCATAGTTGACACCTCCGAGATAAAGGTATGTAGGCGGTGTCCTGCGGTAACCGAGACGTAATGAGGGCGTCCATCCCCTAGGAGCAGAATAGGAAGCGGACACATTTGCGCCAAACAGGTTGAAGTAGCGGGTAGCAAAAGACAGGTTGGCCATTCCGCTCCACTTGGCATTGAACACATGTTCCCATTGTCCCAAAAACTCCAGTCCTACTCCACCCGTCTCGCGATCACCCTCAGCATGATAACCATCGATTCCCTTGTAACTAATCTGTCCTGTATAGGTGTTGCGTTTGGTCAAACGTGAGTATGAGATGCTTGCTATAGAATAAAGGTGAGCTATCGTTGAAAGTGTCTCATCGTGAGCATCGAAAAATGCACGGGTATAGGAAGCATCAACCCTGTTTTTGAAACCCCTGAAACCAAGGTAACGCATGTGGCGGACATAATCCTCATATTCTGCGTTACTTGGGTTATAATATTTCTTCTGGTATTCGTATGCCTTGTCAAATTGCTTAAGGTATTCATAGGCTATGCCCTTGTCGTAGAGAAGATCTTTGTTTTCTGCATCATACACCAGGGCCGAATCAATAACCTGCAGCGCGATGTCTGCCTGTTTGTTTTTCAGCAACTGTGTTGCCCACTCATGGCTGATACCCGAGAAGGCTGCCGTAAACTGTGGATTAACATAATCATCCATCCGTTCACGCGGATGCAGCAGGGCAAGTGCCTCGTCGTTCTTTCCTTGCTGCTGGAGCGAGACAGCCTGCTTGACTGCAAAATAAGGTACATACGGATAAAGTTCATATCCCATCTCTGCATACTGGCGGAACAGGTCATCGCGTTTCAGTGTCTGACTCATATTGACAAGACAACGCAAAGCCACTTCGCTACCAGGAACCACCTCGAGCAAGACCTGAGCTTCGCTGAGCGCTTCACCATAACGTTCCTCATCAACAAGGAACTTCAGACGGTTAGCAGCAAAGTCCTCGTATGCGGAAGCAAAGCGCTGACGGTTCTGGGGGCTCTTTTTGGCAGATCTTTTGAAAAGCCAATATGCCTCTTGCTGTCTATCCAGATGTCCAAGCACCATAATTTGTCTTGAGACAACAACTGGCCATGTTTCTGATGTATCGGGTATCAGTTCAATCAACTTGTTGAGATGCTGGTAGGCCTCTTCCCAATGTTCCGAAGCAAAGTCATAGTCGGAAAGTTGCAGTATCATATCAGTATATGCCTCCGACAGTTCCTCGTCCTCTGGGTCATGTTCAAACAGCTCCGTTAAAATTTTAATGCAGCGTTTCTCGTTACCCAGTTTTTTTTCCAACCCGTAGAGTTTCATCAAGAGAGTGGGTGTACGGCCATTCAGCTTTATAGCTTCATCGATATACGTTCGGGCATCATCATAATATCCCCTTGTCAACGATGTGTTAATCAGGTAAGTCAAGGCATCGCGATCATGCGTTGCGAGATATAGGCGGGCATTAGCTTCGTATGGGTCGTGCATACGGGCATCTGCAGCAACCTCCTGCAGCAGATAGTTGTAAATGTTTGATCCCAGATTCTTGCTCTTGACAAAGGCAAGAGCTTGCGTGTAGAGTCCAAGGTTCGTCATGATTCCCACCACCTTATTTATAAGTTCCGTATCGTTGGGGAAATGAACAAGTCCGCGGTTTGCTACACCAATAGCTCTCTCAAACTCGCCCATCTTTTCGTACACACCCACCAATTCGATGTAATATTCGTGCATCATCGGGTCTTGGTCAATCCATTGCTCGAGGTTGTCGGCAGCTTCGCGGAGCGAGCTTTTCTTTAACAGGTTATTCCAGTTTGCGAGATTGTGCCTTCTGACATCAGCGACCACAACCGAATCATTGGGGTATATGTGGGCCAGACGTTTAAGTGCAGCATCTGCCTCTACGTCGTTCTTCAGTTTTCTGTAGAAGGCAATCTTACGACGCCACAAGTCGCGGTCATAAGGTTGGAACTCCAACAACTCGTTGACATAGCAGATGGCACTGGAATAATGTCCCAAATTGTCCTCGACATCCACCAATACGCGCTTGGCCTTAAAATGCATATCATTTATCTGTGTTGCCCTGACCAGATTGTAACGTGCCGTCTTCATGTCACCGATGACATAATAGTAACGTCCGTTCAGGTAGCGCAAATCCGGGTCGTCGGGATAAGCCTTTAGTCCGGCATCAATTTCACGCTTGGCGGTATTCCATGCATTAGATTGAACATAACCTTCAGCACGGTGAACATAATATCGCGGTGTATGCAGAATATCCTCCTGGGCAAAGACCCGGGAGAACGACATGAAAAGAATTGCAAGCAGTATGATAGTATGTCTTGTCTTCATTATTTCTTCTTTTTAACGCCCCTACGCTGAATGGGTTTCCAGACAGACGTCTGATTGCTGATGAACTGCCAGTAGCCCATGTTTGAGCAGTATGTGATGATAGGATGATAGAAAAAAGGTTCAAGGAACGTTACAAGCATCAACTTAAGATAGCTTATCTTTCTGTTATGCCATTCCACAGCCTTCGCCGAGTAATCGAAGAATATTACGAAGATCGACATGAATACAGAGAAAATGTAAATCATACCGAAAAGTATGATTGCCGAATCCCAGTTCACGCCGCCCGTAAAAATCAGCCATATCATAAACAGGAATCCCGTTAACTCCAGTATGGGAGCTATGAACTCGAAAACAAAAATGTAGGGCAAGACCAAAGCACCGATGGGACCGTAATGGGGATTAAAGAACAGCTTCCTGTGGTTCGAGATAATCTCAAACAGACCGCGGGCCCATCTTATTCGCTGACGACAGAGGGTCTTCACATTACCCGGTCCTTCCGTCCAGCAGCAAACTTTTGGAACCTGAGCCAGACGAAAGTCCTGACCCGTATTCTTCATATACGTTACCATTCGCAGCAACATGTCTACGTCCTCGGCCATACTGGTAGGATCATAGCCACCCGACTTCACGGCAACGTCAGTGTCAAACAGTCCAAAACCTCCTGAGATGTTTGGCAGGGCGTTGATACTCGACCATCCCAGCTTGCTGATAAGGAAGGAGCGCAAATACTCCAGCTGCTGGAACATGGGAACCAATGTATTTGGTACGGCAGCCTCCACCACCCTTCCGTCTTCCACGATACAGCCGTTACTCATCAACATGGTAGCGCTGACACCAATCATCGGTCGATGACTGTTCACAACCAGCCACATCATGCGGTACAGAGCCATAGGCTCGATGATACAGTCCACGTCGGTGCAGACGAAGTATTTGTTGCTGCATACATTGATGCCGGCATTCGAACCGTCGGCCTTCTTTCCTCCGTGCTCCTTGTCCACCACAACCAGCTTACTGTATTTCTCCTCCGTCGACTTCAACACACGCTTTATGGGTTTCGATTGCACCTTCATGGCAATATCATAAGGCACCTCCACCAACTTATATTCATTGATAAGAAGTTCCATCGTGCGGTCTGTACTGGCATCGTTTACAATGATAATCTCAAAGTTGGGATAATCGATATTCATCAACGAGTTCACGTTATCTAGGATGGTAACCTCCTCGTTGAAGGCAGGAGCGATAATGGATACCGCAGGTGTGAGCGGTGAACCCTTCAGGAAGTATTTTATGGTCTCGTCATCTGGAATGTTTATGCTGATATGCCCCTGTGCGCGATGACTCATGAATACCAGATACAGGTAACTGAACATCAGCAACATGGTATATCCGAATACCAGATAACAGAATATGTAATATATTATAATCCACATAGGCGACCTCTTTCAGAACTATCCGTTATATACCGTTTCCACTGATGGGTGATATGCCTGCTCCTTATCCAGACCAATCTTATCAAGCGTGATAGGATTGTTAAAGAAGTCAAAGAACTTCTTGTCCGATTCCTTGGCTTCTTTTTCCAGCTTTCTGAACAAGGCACGTCCTTTTCTTCCATAGTTATACATGCATCGGAGTGCCTCGAACCTGACGTGCGGGTTGGTGGTGTTCTGGAATCCTTCCAACAAAGCATCCAAAGCTTTTCCTGTAGCGAAACGGGTCAGTGCATGCATAATGGCAACCTTTGTGTCATCGGGCTGGGTAAGCAATGCATCAATAAGCAAGCGCTCTCCTTCTGTATAGTGCAGATAACCCCATGTACGGGATATTTCTTCAATCAGTTTCTTTTTTCGTGGTTGGGTCTTATACAATTCTGTCAGCTGTTCGCAATACTCCAACTCTTGGAAACGTCTCATTAAACGGACAAACATGCACTGCGAACTCTCATTCTTCTGCAAATTGGCCCATCTGGCAAGATTGGGAAGCTTACGTCCGTTATTGCGCCTGCGCTGCAAGGAATATGCCAGTTCTATTTCGTCTTTGATACAGCAGTGTTTGTCGAAGAAGTCTGTCTCGAAGTAGTCAAGGTCGCTATCCGAGCTAAGCATGATATTCGAATACATTGCCAGTCGCTGGACACGCAGGTACTTCGAACTGAGAAGCTTGTTGATAACCCAGGGGCTGATAGGCAACTTGAAGGTACGAATCATACCCATATACCTCACTTTCTTGCGCATGCTCCTAAGGCTGACTTCTTTCTCCAAGAAATTAGGCACGTCAAACAAATAAAGCAGCGACGTGATATTATCCCTATTGGCATAATCCGATTTCTCTGTTATGAAACGCAGGTAGAAGACGTCTATGAAGGCCTCCTTCTCACGTTTGTTCTTCAGGATCTCTTTTCCAACGTTCTCAGGGTCTATACCAAAGACCACGGCAATTTCGCTTTTCGACATTCGTTTCTCTGCCTCGTCAGAAAGCATATAATCCATTCCTGGGCCGAATTTCTTCTCAAAACGTTGAACCAACTTCTTCTTTTTCTTCTCACTGTGCGATAAAGCAAGTAGTGCAAAAAACATTATCAGTATCAAGATTATGCACAGCACCGTCACTATAACTGCAACCTTAATTTCAGCAGGATAGTCAGCAAAGATATTGATAGCATACTGGAAAAAATATGTGCTGTATGCTAAAAATAGGTTAAAATAGTATTTTATTATAGAGACTGTACTCACTTATTGCACTTGTTTAGTTTATGCCAAAACACCCCAGTTGGGGCATCTGTTAGCAACTACAAATATATGAATAGAATTTAGATCGACGAAAAAAAAGACACACTTTTTCCTCTAAAAGTGTATTTTATGCTGTCGCAATATGGCCAAAATGCCATATTATCGCGCGTTTTCCGTGCAATAAGCAGATTTATTGATTAAAATCAAGACACAACACAAGACATTTTCTAGAAAATGATGCACCACTAGGAACGTCCATCAAGAAGCAAAATTATACAAAAGAAACGTCTTATCTTGTCAGCATTTTTTTTACTGTTCCGTCGCTATAACGAATGATGTTCAAACCTTTCGGTGAAAGAACGCGACAACCCTGCAAATCGTAGATTGTCTCATACAAGGTAGAGGTAGAGATGATGTCAACGGAAGTCTCCTCTTCTTGCAAGGCACGCTTGGCTTCTTCAATGGCAAGTTGAAGTGCCTGATAGTCATCCATCGTAGCTTCCGAGGCATTGACAGCCGCACGTGTTTCGCCGAGCACGTTCATCATTTCATCAACCGCTGTCTTAACCCGCTCATTGGTGTAATACTTTGAGGTTTCTTCGTTTTCCGTTGCACCGTACACATGCATTTCGGATATAGCAAAGATGCGATTGTTACCGTCGCGGTTGCCGTAGGTTTGGTCCACCTGGAACCTGACAGACGAACAGGGCTTGCCAAACGAGACAACAGGCGACGAATAGTCTTCAGAAATAGAGCTGGGGAATCCTTCGTTCAAGCTCGCCACCTGTTCCCATGTCTTGTTATCTTCACTTGCCAGAATGGTCATGGCCGCCGGCATATCGGGCTGTCCGTAATCAGGGCTCTGGCTGGGTGTAAAGGAGAATTGCATGGCGGGTTGTTTTGAGGCAAAGCGCAACTGTATATAGCTTTTGGCCGATGGCCATGAAATACCGCTGTACCAAGTCTCGTAATAGGTGGATGTCTTGCCGTCACACAAGTATGAAATGGGATGGCTGATATTGTTTGTAATATTCACATTAGATGTCCAACGTGCCGACGACTTTGCCAGGTCGGTCGTTCCCAGCGTATAGTTGAATGCCTGTCCGTAAGTCTGGATGGCTTCAGCACACAAATCGTTTATCTCCTCCTTGAAGCGAGGCAGGAATTCGCTCTCATCCAACTGCTCAAAGGCGAAGTCCATATCCGGGGCCATAGAGTAATTATCCAGGAACTGGTATGTGTCAGACAGACCTCCAATTCTGAATCCGGTGCCACTGGTCGTAATGGTAATGGGTTTGGGTTGCGAGGTTAGTGTCAGCTTACCACTCTCTGCTGTCAGATAAAGGCCCGAGCCTACATTGTATATACAATATTGGTTGTATGTTTCAGACCGCAGGATAAGCCAGTTGGCACAAGAATCCAAGGCATTCTCCTCTCCGTCCTTAACCAGCGTAGGCTGTGCTTCATCCTTGAATCCATAGAGCACAGAGACTTTTGAAGTGTTATGTAACTGATAGCATCGTGACGTGCTGATATTCTGCAACTTACTAACCACGCCAAACTTCAGCGGGAACGCATCTATCAATGCTTCCAGCGCATCCTTCAGAGCGTCCACATCTGTGCAGTTTCCGTTATCATAAACAGCAATCAACTGCTGCACGTCGCTCTTCCTGTAACCACCCAGTCTTCCTGCATTCTCAACAATCTCACCGGCACGTTTCAGCAGTCTATCCAGCCTATAAGGTTCAGTAAGATTTATCTCGTTGATGGCCAGCAGTTCGCCACCGTAGCTCGACTGGAACTCAAGTCTGAAGTATCGGCTTGTGTACTCTACCCCGAAGCTGATTTCAGGGTTGTTGCTGTCGGCAAAGGAAGCGCTCTTGCGGGTACGCCACGACTTGCCGTCATCTGATGTCGAAATGCGGAAGATTCTGGCCCTGTACTTCGACTCCCTCGACTGGTACAGGCTGATGCCGTTCACTGTAACAGGCTCGCCAGCATCTAGATACAGTGTATGGGGGAATGGAGCCGTGGTAGTCTTCCACTGAGAATGCCAATAGGTTGAGCTGTTACCATCGATGGCCTGTGCTGCACGTCCGTTCTCTCCCTCGCCAACGGTCTCCTCGTCCGAGAACTTCATCAGCGTCCATTTTGTCATGTCAATTTTCCTAAGGGAAGCAAATTGTGAGGCGCCCTGTACCGCTTCATCCCTGCGGATGGCTTCATCGACACGTGCCGTGAGCGCCTTTATGTTGATGGTATCGACCCAAGGCATAGCCTCCGGGAGAGGCAGCACCTTGGCACTGTCGTCAATATTACCGAATCCACCCGTCTGCAGATAGAAACAGTTATCGTACTTGGCGGTAACGCCGTGCCCGTAGTCCTTGCGCGAGAAACGGGTTCCGTCGTTCTGCGTATGGCCGAAGTCCACCGAGTTTCTGGCATACCACTTGCCCGATGCTAGCGAACGCATGGCGCAATTACGGAAATAGGCGCGGTGCATCAGTTCGCCGCCCACATCGTAGAAGTTCTCCAGGAAGGCATACAGACCTGTGAAGTAATGGTTACGCCCGCTCTCACGAAGGGTTGCCAGATAGTGCCAATTAGGGGCATCTTCCAACTTGTACCAACAGCTCACAAGGGTGTTTTGGTAGTTCACCACCGAGTCCTTTCCTTCATGATCTTTCAGCGTCACCTTCACCTGTTCGGGACGGGCATTCCAGATGAACTGCACCCATTTGCCGGGTGTCCACCAGCTTCCGGTGGAAAGACGTGCACTGGAGCCCGTACCTTCGCCACCGAAACGTACGCCCACAACATCCTCGCCCTTATCCACAACACCCGATTTCAGGTATTCTGGCATAAAGGGGTCACTATCTAGGTCGCCGTTATCCCATATTGAGAAAAGGATAGGACGTGTCCATGTGCCGTTGCTGTTGTATATCGACTGGAATCCCGAATAGCCACCGTCCGTACCAATCACCATTGCATACGTGCTGGGTCGTTCATCTTCGGGAAGCATCAATCCTTCCTGGTAAATCCAGTCGTATGACTCGCCCGATGGAGCGCCCTTGTCTGTGCTCGCATAGGTCAAGAGGTGCACGCTGGGTGCCATATAGATGGGAGAATCACCCACAGCATACGAAGACTTACGCTGGAAACGCAGCTTTGTGAAGCGCGACATCGTGGTACTTCCTTTGGGGCTTGTTATCTCGAATCTGTACCAGGTGTCGGAAGGGAACACAACGTCAGGCATCAGCTCTGCAGTCTGTTCCTCTGTTGAGGTATAATCCACCTTGCAGGTATTTTCTGTAATCACCTCACCTGTGCTGGCCTGCACCACACGCAGGTTGAAGGTAACAGCCTTCCCCGACTTAGGCGTAAAGACCACATCACACCTCACATGTGCCTTGGGCACACGCAGGCAATAAACCATCACCGTCTTGTCGTTTGTGGGCCAGGTGATGTAAGTGTCGTTCCTCGATACGCCGGCATAATTGCCGTCAAGTTCCATAAACACTCTTCCGCCCCAGATTTCATCTACTGTCTTGTTGTAAGTTATGTCCTGTGCAAACAGCGAGGCGGCGCAGCTAAGGATAGCTGCAAACAAAGAAAGTTTTTTCATATTATTTAAATCTGTATATTACCAGATATCCTCCGGTTCCTCAGGATTGTCATAAACCTCTTTGGCTACATATTCAAAGTAGTCCATATAGAACTCGCGGTCAGTCATGTCAAGTACAGACTTGAATCGGATATAATAGTTCTGATAAGGAGTCATGTATGTGCTTACCACAACACGTCGGGTCATATAGTGGAAGGTGCGTATCGACTTGCTGCTTCCCAATACGTTCGACCACGAGTTGGGTGCTTTCATGAAGCCTTTTGTCCTCATACGCTTGTTCACCTCCTCGTCATGTTCCTGGTCGCCCGTATCTTCTTCCCAACCCACGCCCGAATCTGTGGTAACGTTACCGTTTCTCTTTTCCAGTCCACCCAGGCGGAGGTCAAGAGGTATACCGGCTGCGGGCATCATATTGCGGTCAGAGCCGAAGTATACCTGTGCCATTGAGCGCACGCGCGAACCTGTAGCAACACCGAAGCGAATCTCGTACTGTCCGGCACGGGGAACGGGTGGCAACTTCATGACAAAGTCGTACTGACCAATGATATTGTACTCGTCGCCCTGCAGGTTGTGCCAGTTCGAGAGATAGCCCGGCAGGTAATAGAAGAGCGTACCCTCTGCGATTTCAATATTCTCAAGATAGGGATAGTTCGTCGGTATACCACGACAGTTGGTAGCTCCGTACGAATAGTAAGCACGATGAGAACGTACATCGTTGTTCATCAGCTCGGGCTGCATACAACCCACATCAATACGTATGCGCTGGTTGCCCATCTGGTTGCAGACGTTTTCCGTGCATACCATCAACCTGTCGAGCGGATAAACGATACCGTTCACAATGTTGCTGGCATCTGTTCCTGCCTCGGAATAGGTAAGCACACGTATACCTTCGTTCTCATTCGGTCTGGTGGCTAATCCGCTCAGCGATGGGAAATCTCCACTTTCGTGATAATCGTTCAAACCCTCGCGCGAAGGACTGAACCTACCACGTCCGTTCCTGAGCACTGGGAAGCGGTTCAGCCAGATGCCATTACTCTCGCGACTCTCGTAGGTCTTCAGCAATCTGGGCAGACCCATCGTCTGGTAGTAGTCCATGATGGGAATGCTTGGAGGCGAGCCCTGCGTATAGTTATATCCCAACTCGTTGTAGTGAATCACCAGCTTCTCCCTACCTATACGCTGGTTCAGCAGATGATAAGTCACAAACTGGTTCAACACATTCTTCTCGTTGGTATAGTCATCATCATACAGAGTACCGTCGATATAGTCAAAATATCCCGACTGCTGCAGGTAATCGCAAACATCCTTAACGCTTATCTCCTCGGCACTCTTGCCCAACAGCTCTTCCCATACTTTGTCTGTTTCACAAAATAGGGTGAAGCCATAGTAGCGGTGCTGCGGAATGGTACCTATCTGTCCCACTGATGTATGCTTGGGCAGGTCTTCTACGCCGCCTGTCAGATAAAGGTATTCCCATGTATCGTCACGGAATGCATTCAGGGTGTCTTCCAGTTCGCATGCCAGCACAAGCTTCGACATAACGCTGTAGCCACTCTCGGGATGACGTGCCCAGTGGGCAATGAATTCACCCAGGCGGTCGTTGCCGGTGACTATCACACCATCCACCTGATGGATGAATCCGTTCGTCAGTTCTATGCCGCGATTCTTTTTCGAGATAGGCGACGTACCGTTGATATTAATACTGTCAACATCATGGGTGTCGTAGAAGATACGCAGCTTGCGGTTGTTCAGGTTTGTCAGACCGAACTCATGTTCATGCTCGGGAAAGTCTGAAACGTTATAAGCCAGCTGGTCGCCGCTGTCAAGAATGCTGTTATACACAATCTCCTTCTCAATACTGTCAAGGTCGTTCTGATTCGCGAATCCGTCCCACGAAGGTTCTGTAATAAGGCCCTGGGCGCAGAGTGTATCCAGATATATCTGAACGGCATCATTCGTAGGTGCAAACACCGTATAATGTCCGCGGGCGGTCAGCAGTTGTCGCAAGGTTGTCTTCGACACAACGCTCACGGGCACATGACCCAACATACGTACATAGTCGCTGTAGTATTCCTTGCTTTCAAGATACTGCATGATGGTGCGGTCTACATACACATATCTGGCAGAGGTATCTACTTCCTCAGTGCAGCCAATCAGTAAAATGGCAGTTATTGCAAATAATAGAACTCGTTTCATATATATTAGCACAAAGATTTAACAATTTCGGGGGTAAAGATACTAATTAGCAAGAGAAATGCAAAAGAAAATCCCATTTTTCTATACTTTTTCTTAAATATGTTTGGAACTTTAACAAAAAACTTCATACATTTGACACGTTAAAGACCTTAATAACAACGACAAAGAGTCTATATTTCTATAAAAACAAACTAAATGTCAAACAAATGCGTATGAAAAAAATTACTCTTTTCATGGTATTGATGGCAGCAGTGCTGTTCGCAATACCGACACATGCATTCCAAGGAAATCAGGGCGGACACATGATTCCCGCATTCCTTGGACAGAAGACCAAGTTGATGGGTACCAAAGGTACCAATAGTTCTGTAAGGCACAAGATTGCCTTTAACAACGACATCATCGAAGAGATTCCTGAAACAGCCGAGGTTATGTACTATACCCGTTCAGGCTATTACCATGATTCCAATAACGGTTATCAGGCAACAGAGCAGAGCGGTACAGCTATCATCGCCTTCAATGGCAACGATGTTTATCTCCAGAGTCCCGTTGCAGGTTATTCAAGCGGCACATGGGTTAAGGGTACCAAGGATGGCAACACCATTACCTTCCCCCTGAAGCAATTCCTGTTCTATAATACGGACGCTGGTTATGGTCTTTACATCACAATGGCTGACATAGATGAGAGCGCAAACAACGACTTGGACGCAGAGTCAATCACCTACACCATCAGCGAGGATGGCAAGACCATCACACAGAATGGTACCACCGCAACACGTACGCTGGCAGTAGCCTGGTCTGACGATGATACGGTTTATTCTTATGGTGCTCCTGGCGGTGAATACGGAACAGTCTTCACATGGGATAGTGAATATGTTCCCACACCTACCGTTCTTGTTGAATTGCCCGATGGTGCTGAGGTTGAAACTTGGTATGCCTCAGGAAGCGGCTCTGCCGTTCCTCCCAGCGAGGTCAAAGTGGCATTTGCCGGCAGCGATGTATTTGTAGGCGGACTTTTCTCCAGCTTCCCCACTTCCTGGATTAAAGGTACCATCGACGGCAACAAGGTTACCTTCGAGAGCCTCCAGTACATTGGCGACTATGGTGAATATAATATCTGGGTTATAGGTGCTGATTCCGAGGGTAATTTAACACAGAGTTTCACCATGACTTACGATGCTGATGCAAATACCCTGACACTTGATCAAGGTCAGTACCTTTTAGCTAATGCATCCGACATTCAGATGTATTATTTGTCATTTTACACCGAGCTGACCATTAAGAAAGAATCTCCTGCTCCCGTTATCGTTGATGCACTGCCCTACAGCAATAGTTTCGACACCGCAGAACAGCTAAGCGATTTCAGAATTATTGATGCTAATAAGGACGGAAGCACATGGGGATACAGCGCTGTCACTGGCGGTTATATGGCTGTTTATACTTATAACTCAGATAACACTGCTGACGACTGGTTTGTTTCTCCTCAACTTCCTCTGCAGGCTGGTAAGAAGTATCATGTAGCCTTTGCTGCACATGCCTACAAGTCCTCTTATCCCGAGAAGTTCGAGGTGAAGGCTGCTAAGGAGGCTACCGCTGCCGATGCCAATACCGTTGCCTTGCTCGAGGCTGGCATAGAGGTTATGCCTGCCGAAACAGTTACCTCATCTGCTTTCAAGACTTACGAGAACCTTGCATTTACCGTTGCCGAAGATGGCTTATATAACATCGGTATCCATGCTATATCTGATCCCGACCAAGCTTATCTCTATGTCGACGACTTTGTAGTAGAGGAAATGTTCGATATTGCTTTGAACGAGGAAGACGATAACACCGCTCTCCTGGCCGAGTATAACGGCAAGACTGTGAACGCTACTATCACTCGTACACTGAAGGCTGGCAGCTGGAACACCATTGCTCTGCCGTTCGCAGTCAGCAGTTCTGATATTAACGCACTGGGGCTCACCGTAAGACAGCTCCGTAGCACAGATCTGACCGATGGTGTTTTGACACTCACCTTTGCAAATGCAAGATCAATGACAGCTGGCAAGCCTTATCTGGTAAAGCCCGCTGAGGACATTAATCTCGCAGCAATCGAGTTCGATGGCGTAGCAATTAGCAATGAGGCTAAGCCTACCACAACCACCAACGTTGACTTCATCCCCACCTTCGGTAAGACTACCATCTCAGGCGACTACGCTAAGAGCGTAATCTTCCTTGGAGCTGAGAACAAGCTCTACAGCCCAAGCGAACTGCCCGCCGACATCAAGGGCTTCCGTGCTTACTTCCAGCTGAAGGACGAGGCTGCTGAGGCTCCCTCCATCAAGCTCGACTTTGGTGACGAGGAAGTTACAGGAATCAAGTCGATTGAAAACCTGACAACTGGCGAGTCTCAGGTTAAGGGCATCTTCACACTGGATGGCCGTCGCATCAATGAGCCTGCCCAGAAGGGTGTTTACATTATCAACGGTAAAAAAGTCATTAAATAAAGATAGGAGGACGTTATTATGATTAAGAATAAATATATGAAGCCCGCTGTAATGGTCGACGAGGCCACCATTGAACAGCAGATCCTGGCAAGCTCTATAAGCAGCTTAAAGAGTTTAGGTCTTAGTGATGATGATGAACTGGATTACGTTGATGACAATCCCGGAAATCCTTGGGAAGATGCGTGGTAATCCACAAACATAATTCAAATCAACAGCACATAGTCACCAGGCTATGTGCTGTTTTTTTTTGATTTTGAAAAGAAATGAGCGTATGCCTTTTGGTTCTTTTCGAAAAGAACGATTCTTCCCCACGGAAGAAGAAAAGATGAATGATTTGGTTCTTTAATGAAAGAACAAAGCCCTTTAATGCCGGTGGGCATTTTTTTTCACTAAAGGTGTGAAAAAAACGCGGTATTTTTACACCTAAGTGCAGTTTTTTTACACCTAGTGCACTTTTTTTACACCTCTTTTTTAATAAAATCATTTATTTTGCCACCGAATTTTAGAAGACCCTCCCCTAACCCCTCACCGTGAGGGAGGAGAAATTGAAAGAATAATTATGAATAACAAAAATAAATAAAATCCTGTCCCTATCCCCCCTCCCTAACGAGAGGAGACGGGGGTGGGTCTGAATTATGAGTAAAAAGATTAATCAAGTCCTCGCGATTGTGCTGACGATAGCAGCACTGCTGACGGGGCAAAGTGTGTACGCCGAGAGTTCGTGGACGGTCGAAGAGACCAGCCACAACGACGACACCAACGAAACCACGTTTACTATTACCCGTAGCGAGACGGGCTATGCCCAGACCGTGCTCTACCGCACCATCAGCCTCAGTGCCTATGCCGGCCAGCATTACACCGCCGCCAGCGGTAGCATCTCCTTCGGCAAAGACGATAACACCAAGACCGTCATCGTCAAGGAGCTCACTCCATCTGGTTCCTTCAAGTATCAGGTTGGCACGAAAGAGCGCAAGTACCGCTTAGAGGTGACCGACCGCGCAGGCTTCCGCCTGGACTACGCCGACCGCAAGATGACCAACGGCAAGAGTTTCAGTGCCGACAAGGTGAGCAAGAGCATCACTAATCTGGTCACATTTAACATCAGCGGTAACTACACCAGCAGCGTCAACAGCAGCAAGTACGTGGACGTCAGCTACACCCCGCCCACCAGTCAGGTGGAAACCAGTGGAACCTTAAAGGACTATGTCCTTATTGATGACAGCTACGATTATGCCAATAAACCTGCCACCGTCAGCACCAGCGACCTCATCAACACAACCGGTGCTAATGCTACTTACCTCAATGACATCGGTTACAAGATTTATGCTACCGTCTGTTTCACAGAGAAGGAAAGAGACGACGGCTATCAGTATATTCTGATTATTGCTGGCAACAGCAGTGCCAACTACGACACCGGCTACGATCCCGACGGGGCTGTAAACGACCCTGCGAACTCTGTTTACAAAGCTTGTTTCGAGCTGTCCGACGGCAGCAACGCTGAGGGCAAGCAGTTCTTCCCTCACCGCTATAGCTATGCCAACAAGACAGCCGAAACGAGTGCGAACATCGGCATCACTGAGTTCTCGCAGACCAACGGCCACCTCTGGCAGCAGAAATTCAAATCCTCTTCTTATCAGGCCAACAACTCCGGCTCTCTAATTTTTGATGCCAATGTGGGGAACATTACCACCCGCTTTGATGCCGGAGGTAAGGACAATGATACCTGGGGCTACAAGGACTTCTTCGTCCGTATGGCTCTTGTCGATGAATCTGCACCCACCATGAGTGCGATATCAGTCAACCCAGGTCGCCATGCCAAGGGCAATACCGTGTATGTCAGCGTGGCGTTCAGCGAGATTGTAACCTGGGATACGTCGCCCATGCTGCAAACAACAGATGATAACCATTGGGGCACACTCACCTATGTGGCTGGCGAAGGCACTAACGTGGTGACGTTTAGCACCACCATCCCTCAGGATGCTACCGGCAGTCTCAACATCACCAGACTTAGCGGAACCGTCAAAGACTTAGCTGGAAACGTATTCAGCGGCGACGTTACTGCCGACAACCTCTGCTCTCTTGATGCTGATTTGGTCTACGCAATCAGTGACTTCAAGAGAGACGTGAGCGGTAACTACCTTATCCAGACGCACGACGACCTGCGCGGATTGGCGGGATACGTTAATAGTGGTGGAACAACCAGCGGCAAAACCTTCCTGCAGGTAGGCGACATTGCCTTCCCCTATACCACCAACTGGAACTACGCCTACAGCAAAGAGAACAACTTCACCGCCATCGGCAACTACAAAAGCAATTCAGATGACAAAAGTTTTATGGGAACCTACGATGGTGGAGGCTACACCATCAGCGGCATACGCATCTATAAAAACACAAGCGGTCAAACAGGCCTTTTCAGCTATGTCCATAACGGCGGCACCGTGTGCAACGTCCACCTTATTAACACGCGTATTACCGGTAAGCAATGCGTCGGCGGCATTGTGGGTGTCCTCCACAATGACGGCACTGTTGAAGACTGCAGTGTGGGTTCCACTGTCTGCATTCACGCCGTAGTAACAAACGCTGAAGCACACGGCGGTATAGCGGGCTTTGATTTTGGCACTGTTCAGCGATGCATCAGTCGCGCCATCCTTACTGTAGCCGACGAAACTGGCTGTCAATACTATGGCAGCATCGCCGGTTACACTGCCTCAACTACTATCTCCGACTGTATTGCCATTGATGCTGTTATCCCAAACGTCAGAAACAGGGGCGTCATCTTCGGCTACGAGGGTAACGATAAAAACATCCTCACCCGCAACTACTATCGCAACTGCACTATTGCGGGCGCATCGGATAGCAATATCTACCCCATCACCCTCGGCACCAATGTCATCATCAACCGCACGCCTGCTACAGACCCTCTGCCCGGCACAGGCAACTACACCTACGACAACGGCGCGGATATCGCCGGCGTGCCTTACAGCTACGAGGGGGCAACGCTCACCCTTGGCTACAGTGGCGATGTCAGCACCGGCTACCACGTGGTATACAGCGCTACCGCAGGCACAATCGATGGCGACGAACTTACGATGCCCGCTGGGGCTGTCACCGTCAGCGCCACCGTTCCTGCCAACACATATACCGTGCGCTTCAATGCCAACGGCGGCGACGGCTCAATGGATGACCAGGAATTCACCTACGATGCGGCACAAAGCCTCTCCGCCAACGCTTTCACCGCTCCAACAGGTCATCATTTCGCCGGATGGAACACTCAGGCCGATGGGACCGGCACCAATTACACCGACCAGCAGACCACACCCAATGTCACTGCCGAAAACAATGCCACCGTCACCCTCTACGCCCAATGGATTACACCAGTGGACTACATTGACGAGAATGGCGTTGTGCAGACAACACCCGAAGGCTACCCTGTGTACTCTTTCACCGGCACAGAAACTACCCTCGGTGCCAGCGGCAAGACTACATGGTATATCATACAGGACAATATTAAAGTTGTAGATAATATAGAGGATAATGATTATGTGTGGGTTGAACTTGCAGGCGACGTAAACATCATCCTCGCTGATGGCTGCTCGTTCGACGGTGGTTTCTTCTACCAACTCTACAATTTTAACCATCATTCCTTAACCATCTATGCCCAGAGCACGGGCGATGATATGGGAAGCTTCAAACACCGTCATGAAATAAGAGACGGCAACTTCAATATTCGTGGTGGAAATATATATATATACTGTGGTGGCAGTTCTAATCCTTTGTTTGATAATTGCTCCGTCAGCATCACTGGCGGTAGGGTGACGCTCAGTTCCGAAGATAAGCTCTTCTATGATAGCACGGTGACTTTAGGCTGCACCGCCCTCACAGACTATATTAAATTCATTGACGGCTATACCGATAAAGATGTGAACGTGATTATCAAGGATGGGCAGATTCTGTCGGATGGTAGTCACCTCTATAGTGGAACCCTCGCAAACGGCAATAATAGCAGTTACCAGGAAGAAAGTGAGTTAGAGGTCAATAGGTTGCACCGTGATGTTACCCTACAGACTTATACCGGCAGCCTACTGGCCGATAATGACAGCGACAAGCCTGCGGGAAGCAAGAATGAAGACATTATCAACACCCTGGACGATGGCGACACGTACACCGTTGCCCTGCAGGGTCGCATCTTCTATCAAGACTTTGACTGGAACACGCTGTGCCTGCCCTTCGATTTGGATAACTTTAGCGGCACACCGTTTTCTGCCGCTACTGTGATGGAACTGGATGTGGATGGTACGTATGATGAGTGGGGCAATGCCGCCACCGATGGGGAATATAAGACCGGTTTCGATGCCTCAAACGGCAAACTATACCTCTACTTCAAGGAGGCCACGAGAATCGAGGCAGGCAAGCCCTATCTCGTAAAGTGGTATGACAATGAAAGATACTACAACCCCGTCTTCACAAACGTTACCATCGACAACAGCACCGCTGCCCAGGCACGTAAGACGGTCACCAGCAAGGACGGCAAGGTAAGCTTCTGCGGCACCTACGGCACGATTGACTACGCCGCAACAAATCGCAGCATCCTGTTCATCGGTAGCAGTAACAGCCTCTACTATCCGCAGGCAGGTGCTCACATCGGTGCCTTCCGCGCCTACTTCCAATTGAATAACGGGCTGACAATCGGCAATGGCGGCGGTTCAGTTAAGGCGTTCAAGCTAAGCTTCGGAGAGTCTGACGAACAACCCGATGCCATCAACAGGCCCAACAGCCTCACCCCCGACCCCTCTCCGAGTAGAGGGGAGGAATGGTTCGACCTGAACGGAAGGAAGCTCAGCGGCAAGCCGACGAAGCGCGGAATTTATATTGTGAATGGTCGCAAGGTACTTTATTAGTGAAGAGTGAAACAAAAATGAATAATAACAAATAAACAAAATCCTGTTCCTATCCCCCTCCCTCGCGGGAGGGGACGGGGGTGGGTCTGAATTATGAAACATACATATAACAAGCCTGCAATCGTAGTGGTAAAGCTACAGGCAATGAGCATTCTTTGTGAAAGCACACCAGAAGTAACAGAGACAGCCAGTAACGCAGATCTGTATTTCGTTGGTGGCACCAGCACCATAACTGTCAGAACCCGTGAAAGTGTTTGGGAAGAGGAGTGGTGAAAAGGGGAGCTTCTCCCCTATCCCTCTCTTCTCGTTCTTTTCGAAAAGAACCAAAAGGCATTCGCTCATTTCTTTTTAAAAAGAAACCGAGCCAAAGAAAATTCTACTTTCCCCAAACCCCTTTCTACATATAACGGGGCTTAATTGCCTCCGGCAGCATACGCCGCCTCCGTCAAGATTTTGGTATGGCTCACAAGCTTACGCCCTGCGGGTGAGCCATGGTTCAATAACCTATAACCTATAACCTATAACCATTACAGATTTCGCTAACCGCTAACCGATTTTTCGTTTTGGTTTTCGTTGCTTACTCATCATAGATGAAATCCTTCACAAGTTTTAATGTTACTTGTACTTCTGTCGGACGATCGAGAGAGTATTCAATGTAACGATGATTGCCAGGCGAATCGGAACCTGAGACATCGTACTTCCATGAGAAGAACCAGTCGCTAAACGTCAGACCACTTGACTCATCGCCTTTGATTCGCATATTACGCTCATAGCGGTCGTCTTCCCAGTAACTATTGTTATCATCCTTATACACTCCATCTGCATGATCTAACTCCCAGCCTTCGTCATAGTTGGCATCATACAGGCTGATGCCGTTGGCCTCAACTCTTGCTACCTCCAACTCGGATTTCTCGTTGTTATCACCATAGATGGATGAGGTATTGTTGCTTATCTTAAGGTTGGTAACAACAACATTTCCCTCCTCAACTTTATCCCAATTTGGTATATTGAAAGAGTACTGAATATCCTTGGTGGTTATTCCATCCTTTGTAACATCAGTATATTGTCCTGAGACATGCATCACGTTTCCTTCCCGTACCATTTTTATTCTTTCGGGATCGTAATTAGCGAAAGCAGATAGTCCTGGAATACGAGCTGATCCGTCCTCGCTGGAACGAGCTACTGCTCGAGCTTGAAGAGAGAAATCAATGATCTTAACCTCATATTTATTGGTTGATGCTTTCTGAGTGATGTTTACTGTCAATAATGTTACTGTGGCTCCAGATGCATCTGTACCCGTAACGGTGGCGGTCATGTTTTTCTTCGTTGACAAGCGGTTCGGGTCTATCCACAGATACAGATATTCTTTTCCATCAAACATCCAATTGTACTGCTCCAGCTCAGCGTAAACAGCGTTGTTGTTGGCTTTGGCTTTCCGATTAGTACAGGAGTTCTCCGGTACAACAAAGTCGTAGTGTCCTCCCAAATGTCCTATTTCAATATTATAGACTCCGTCGGTGTGCGGTCCGGGGTCTTCGCCTGTGCCTTCCTGCTCAACGTCGAAGCCGCCATAGACTATCTCGCCGTCAATGGACTTGCCCTCTATGCGCACCATGTTGCCGCGCTTGCCGGGATTCTTGTTCTCATCCATCGTGATGATAACCTTGTTGCCCGAGAGTGTACCGTGAATCTCCGGACTGGAAGCAGGAATCTTCAGCTTCAGGTCGGTAAGGTTGGTCTCCTTGATGGTCACGGTCTTGGTACCGCCCTCCTTGGGGAAGGTAAGTTTCTCAGGTTCCAGTATTATGTAGGCGCGTGACTGAATAACTACGATGCTGTCTTCGGCAAGCACCTCGCTACCCCTAAAATTCCAACCATCAAAGTGAATTACGGCACGACGTTCTCGCATGCCTTCGGGCAGGTCGTCCCAATGGAAACTAACCATGCATTCATCGGGCTGCCAATTAACATTGGTAATCCAGTCTGCAGTGGTGCTCGCATCAACAACCCTCATATTGGGTACAACATTCACTTCATAGAAGCCTACGTATTCACCTCTTACATAACCGCCCCTTTCGCCAAGTCTCACAATACGTTGGCCGATATCGAAACGGGCTGCCTCGCGGGTGAACGTCCTTGGGCAGTCCACTACCACCTCATTATGTGCAAATGGAATCCACACAATCGGATAGACGGTATATTTCACGGGCTTGCCTTTCCCGGGGTCGATTGCGAAGTTGTTGTAGTAAGTGCCATTCTGGTAATACGCGATGCCTTTTTCGAACATCTCAGGACCGTACCATGGCAGATTATTCTGATTGTCCACAACATTTCTGTCTTCATCTAAAACAACGAAACCAACATTGGTATTGATGAACATCTTGCGGTCGATGCCAGAAGTAAATCGGTACATATAGGGCTTTTCAGGCTTCTCGTCTGAATTTAACTTCACATCCAATCCTTTGATGTCGGGCACAAAGTAGCGTGGTACAGACTGTCTGCTTATCTCCCAGGTGTCACCGAGCTTCCATTTGCCCAAGCTCAGTTCGGCTGTAGCCTTGGCATAAGCTATCGGTTTTACGGAGCCATTGTCTCTCAAATCCTTGTATTTTTCAATCAGAAGGTCAATTTTCCCCTCGTCCAAGTCGCTGTCATTACCGAACAATGATTTCCATGGGCATTTGACTTCCACCTTGGCACCAATATCGAAGCCCAGCGCTGCCTTGAAGTTGACTTTACCGTCGCTGGCATAGTTCGACAGATACTTCTTGATGAATTCGGGCATTGGAGTGGATTTCTCCAGAGGCAATGACAGTTTGGTCTCTGCCTTGGCATAAACACCCATCCCAAAACTCATCTGTTCGGGCAACAACAAGCCGTATGTAAGTTGGTTCATTTGAGTGCTCACCATAACGGTATCCTTCAGCACATCGGTGTGCGAATTGACTTGTGGGTCTAATACTATTCCACCGACAGCTGTCTGCTCAATGTTATTCGAACTCATGGCCATGAAGTTGGTGGTGCGAGTTTGGGTCTGTTTAATGAGATCGAATTGGAACCCCGTCATAGAGGCCTCCATAAACAGACCTGCGCCTAAATCAATCTGAAATTTGCCTATCTCAACCTTTTTAGACTTGCCAAAGCCTACCTCAAAACGACTGTTCAGCGTACCGGAAAGTGATGCAAATATATTCTTTTCGATATCCCAGACACTGCGTTGGTCGAAATGGAATCCCGTGAACGGTGAGAGGAACAGGCAGGCACGGTACTTCAGTTTCGGAATTAAGTTTAGGTTGATGCTACCGGTAAGGTCGGCAGAGATGCTTACGGGGGCTTCGTCGGGAGTGGAAATAACAGAATTGCTCAACGTAAGGTATCTACTGAAGTAAGGCACCTGTATATCTCGCTCTGGCACATCCACCGTTATGCCGTCAAGGCCATTTGCCTCCATGCCCTCGGCAAAATGTTCCTTGGTATAAACATTACCTGTGGTATTGGCAGCCTCCTTAACAACAACCTGTTCATAGATGTCGGTCAATGATGTAGGTTCAGTAACTACCAGCCAGCCATAATTACCGTCAACAGGCTCCTGCAGATATTCCGACACAATAACCTTACCGGCAAAACCGTTGGGTATTCGAGCCTGAATGTGTTCCACACCATTTTCAACTATCACACCATCAATATAAATTTTATCTCCCACTTTGGGAACACTTTGTTGCGGAACAGACTGGCTAAGGATGATGTACCAATCCTGATCGCTTGCTATGATGTTGGAGAATAAATCGTTGCGCACCTTCACATCAGACTTTAGCTTGGTCTCGGGTGTTACGAACGAGACGGAGTCGATGGCAGAAAGGGGGATGCGGTAACATGTGTCGGCAGTATAGATCTCCTGTACCACATAGTCTTCCTGCTCTACACCGAGCGTATCTATACGACTGTAATCAAAACCGGTAATCTCACCAAAGAAAAAGAAGTTGAACTTCCCGTCGTTGCGGAAGATGTACAGTGCATCCTGCGTCTGGGCGAAAGATGAATTGAGAATTGAGAATTGAAAATTGAAAATTAAGAGCAGGAATGCCATGCGCCAGCTGCGGTGCAGCCAATTATATATTGTCTGTCTCATCGCTTCGTGATTTTAGTGGTTAACTTTCCTGCTTTCAAGAGATACACGCCAGGGGTCAGGCCCGAAAGCGACAGCCTGTAGTCACCCGATGTCTGCGGAGGGAGCTGCTGCAGGAGCTTGCCGTCGAGCGAATAAATGCCCACAGGCTGTCCCGCCTCTACATTACTTATTATGATAGTGCCGTCGTCCTGATAGCTGACAGGCAGCTGATCTCGCTGTGGGGCACTGATAGCATCGGGATCGTCCACCTGTTCGTAGGTGAAGCGTTGCACATTGGCAAGGGGAATGGATGATATCGACCACTCTGATGCAGGTATGTCAGGGCTAACAAACATAACCACCAGATTGGTGCCCGAAAACATCATCTGCGGTTTTCTGTTCAGTAATACGTATGTAGTTTTGGCACCGTCCTTGGTCCAAATCACCAACGCATTAGCCTTGTTATCCTCGAAGGCCATCATGGGTAGGGCCAGCAGCAAGGCAAAAAGGCAAAGGAGAATCTTTCTTGTCTTCATAAGCTGAAAAGATGTAGTTTTTATGGTTATTTTGCTGCAAATATACAAATTATGTGATAACAAGCAAAAAAAAACCTTATATTTTTATTTTGCTTTTCGCTCACTTGATCGTAACTTTGAACCTGCTACGCAGTCTCGAAGATAGGCGGCACCTCGGAAATGCTCAAATAAATTTGGCATTTTACTCGGTTTGCACTATCTTTGCAAACAGAAAAAGGATAAAACACTATGAGAATTACACAAAGAGTTATCTTGATGCTTACCATGCTCGTATGCATGGGGGCAGAAGCACAAATGCATAAGGTGGTTACAGAAAACAATCCCTACGGTATCTACCCGGTGCCGCACCAGACACAAACCTTCAGACAGACGGCTACCGTAACAAAGACGGTGAACATCATCTGCGACGATGACATCGACCAGTATACACGCGACCGTGCCGCTCAGATTCTGGAGGAACATGGGAAAACGCCAGCGTTTATCCCAATTGATAATGGACAATTGATAATGGATAATGAACACGCTATCCTGCGTCTGGGAACATTTGGCAACGATAATACTCAACTTTGCCACTACGTTCTCGCGTCCCGCTCGCGACCCCTTCGGCGTTCAACTTTAAATTTTGAATTCCCCTCTGGTAAGTACGACCGACATTACATCACCATACAACGTCAGGAGGAAACGGAACTGGCCGACATACAGATTGTTGGCGAGAATACCGATGCCACATTCTATGGCCTTGCTTCGCTGGAGCAGATTCTGGATATCGATGCCGAGACCCTTGTCTGCGGTGAGATTCTGGACTATGCCGACGTGAAGAACCGAGGCATCATAGAGGGTTACTACGGAGTGCCTTACAGTGCCGAGGTGACGAAGGACCTGTTCCGCTTCATGGCCAGATATAAGCTGAACATGTACATGTACGGTGCCAAGAGCGACCCCTACCAATCGCAGAAATGGGCCGACTCGTACCCCACAAGCATCACGACACAGCAACGCGAGTTGGGCTACCTGTCGCAGAGCATGCTGCGCGACATCACAGAGGTGGCGCACCAGTGTAAGGTGAACTTCATCTGGGCCATACACCCAGGCTCGAGCTTCACTAATGCGAGCGACAACACGGTGGTGACAAAGATCATGACCAAGTTCCAGAACATGTACAAGCTTGGCGTGCGCCAGTTCGGTCTGTGCGTGGATGATGTGGGCATACCCTCCGACGAAGCGTCGCTCAAACTGAATGCCGACCGCATAACGGAGCTGCAAAACAAGATTGACCAGGAGTGGAACGTGGAGGGTGCAGCCCCTGCCGACACGGTGAAGCCCCTGAACGTGGTGCCGCAGCTGTATGCCCTGTCGTGGGTGAGCACCGAACAGTGCCAGAGTTTCTACAAAGCGTTGAGAAGCACACCCGAGAAGGTGGACTTCTACATCACAGGACAGAAAACATGGACGGTTCCCAACAGCAGCGACCTTCAGCTGGTGAAAGGCTATCTGGGCAGGGATGTGTCGTGGTGGTGGAACTACGTCTGCAACGATCAGGATCCGACGAAGCTCTTCCCGCTCGACACCTACTCGAACTTCAGCGTTCACCCGCGTATCAGCAGCTCGTCACAACTCGAAGCCAACCTGCAAGGAGCACAGACCATCCTTATCAATCCTATGCAGCAGGGCGAGGTATCGAAGATCGCACTCTTCAGCATAGGCGACTACACCTGGAACACAGCCGGATTCGACAACAAGAGTTCGTGGGAAGCTGCCCTTCCCGCTGTGGTAGGCAAGGAACATGGCGATGCCCTGCGTCGTCTGGCTCCCTATCTAAACTACTTCGATGCCACGGCCTTCGGCACGCTCTCCAATCGATTCAAAACGGCAATAGAGAAAGGAAACGCCCCAACCGAGGCCATGCAGACAGAGATTAAGGACATCCTGACTGCCTGTCAGGACCTGCACAGCCTGGAGACATCGGAACGCGAGAGCAACCGCCTCTTCTACAAGGATGTAGAACCCTGGCTCCTGAAGCTGGAGACGATGGCGCAGGAGATTGCCAAGCTCACGGAACTGGTGGTGCAACCCAACGAAGATGACAAGTGGGAAACCTTCATGAAGGAAATGAACTACGTGAAGGGGCTCAATACCGATTCGCGCTTTGCCTTCAACATACTGACGGGCATGGGCAGCAGCATCAAGCTATCGACCCGCTACGCAGAACCTGCACAGGAGAGCATGATGCCCTTCGTGGAATGGTTCTCGGAGAATGCGCTTGGCAAAGACTTTTTTACCAGTCCGTACGCCATCACAGCCAAATTTATCTGCAACCGTGACGATGCGAAAGGCAGCGCCAGTCTGCTCAGTACCACCGGTTCGGCCTACATCACACTGTCGCAACCCGCTGTGCTGTCGCAAGGCGACTATGTGGGCATCTCGCTGCCCCGTGCCACACGTCTGGAGAACATTGCAATAGCCGAAACCATCTGGGAACACTACGAAGTGCTCTGGTCGGTCAACGGCAAGCAATGGACGAACCTGCAGAAGGACGAAACATTCCCCACAACGCACATCAAATACATCGTTGTTATGAACCCATCGGGCGAGACACGCTATCTTAGCCTCACAAAGGCTGAGTTCGCCCTGACGCTTCCTATTAGGGTTAAGCCACTGTCGGCCACCACGCCACAAAGCAGCTCAGGATTCTACGACGGACATACCGAGAAGTACCTGATTGACGGTGACTACAGCACTTGGACCTGCATCCGTCGTAATCAGGAGGACGGCGATGCCTACACCGTAAGGCTCAGGAAATCGATGCCCATAAACGATGTGCGCATCTGCATGGGAACGGTGAACGGCGACTACATGACAGCCGGTCTGGTGCAGCTCTCGGAGGACGGAAAGACATGGGAGAACATTCCCATCAGCGGCACCACAGTGACCAACTACACCCTTACGCACAAGAAGAATGTGAAGTACAACGACGAGATGACCTACTGCGACTTCGACGGCAAGGGAAAGACCGCTCGCTATGTGCGTCTGTACTTGTCTACACCCAACACCTCCAACTGGCTCCGCATCTACGAGATAGAGGTTAACGGACGCCAGTACGAGGAAGCCAACCAGGGCCTTGCCGTAGGAAGTTCGGGCACGACAATCGAGGAGCTGACCGATGGCCTAGGTGCCACAGGCTATCCCAGTGCATTTTCCGGAACACAGACGTACATCACGTGGAACCTGCGTTCGCAGCAGCCTGCCAAGAGCCTCACCTTCTATATGGATGGCAGCCAGAAGACAGATGCAAAAGTAAGCGTCACAACAGACAATGAAACTTGGGAGGAGTTGGGCACGCTCTCGGGCTACATCAACCATTTCGACCTCACCTCCTACCCCTTAGCCGTCGCCATAAAGGTAAGCTGGCGCTCGAAGGCTCCCTACATCAACGAGATCGTAGAGGAAACAGAAGAGGGAACAATTGAGGTGACGGGAATTGAACCAATTGATAATGGACAATTGATAATTGATAATTGTACAACCGCCGTTTACGACCTTACAGGAAGAAAGGTAACAGATTTAAGCACAGGCAATTCTCAACTTTCAACCTTCAACTTTCAATTTAAGAAGGGAATTTATATTATCGAGGGGAAAAAGGTACTTTTTTAGTGAAGAGTGAAAAGTGAAAAATGAAAGTTACAAAACCCCTTCCTCGAGCATGCCGGGGAAGGGGTTTTTGGTTAGCGGTTATTCGCCTAACAACTCATCCATCTTTTTCATGAGGGCATCACCGCGTAAGTCCTTGTCTATGATGATGCCGTCCTGACCCACGAGGAGTGAGCGGGGAATACCGATGATACCATAGACCTTGGCAGCCTCGCAGCTCCAGCCCTTCAGGTCAGACATATTGAGCCACTTTATACCATATTCTTCAATGGCAGCTTTCCAGTTCTCTTCCTTGCTATCGAAGGAAACACCTACCACCTCAAAACCTTTGTCGTGATACTTTTCCCAGACGGCTTTCACGTTGGGAAGCTCAGCGCAGCAAGGACCGCACCAACTTGCCCAGAAGTCAACGAAGGTATAACGGTTATTGGGTATAACGTCCGACAGGCTCAGTTCACCGCCCTCGGGAGTGGCCATCTTCAAGTCGGTATATTCACGACCTGGTTTGGTGCGCATCTGACCGTCAACAAGGTCTCCAATGAGATTTGACCAGAAGTTGTCAGGGAAGTTCTTGCGTATCTCATGACAAGTCTCCTCGATATATTCGGGGTACCAATACAGCTGGAATTCGCGCAGCAGGTATATGCCAAGCATGTCGTTGGTATGGCGACTCAGGAAAGCAGCCTGACATTGAGCCTGCTCTTTCCATACGTTAATCTGTTCCTGGTGGAGTGAATCACGCTCCTCGTCGGTCTGTGCTTTCTCTATCTTTTCCCAATAAGGATTTGCCTTCTCGTTAAACATTGCAACGGCATCGTAATAAGCCTTGATGCTGTCGTTAAGCGGTGTACCGGTGGGGTATGTCTCGTCTACACCTTCCAGGGGAATGTTCAGTGTGATGTCTCCAGGCTCACAGATAACACGATAGAAATCGCGGTCGCCTTCGCCATAATAAACACGCAGGATGCAGGCACTGTCCACTTTGCCTGCCCAAGTGTAATTGCCGTCAACCACGGGAACCTTAGCAAGCAACGTATCGCCGTTATCGTTAAGCATTGCCGCAATGCGGAGGCTGTCGACTTTGCGTTCTACTGTACCAGAAATGGTAATGCTGTTGTTTTTGCAGGCTACCAGCATCATGGCTGCTGCAGCCCAAAGGATGTGTGTTTTTTTCATATCATTTATGCGTTATTATATTCTTCGTGGTACAAAGCTACAACTTTTCTCTTAACATCGTGCGAAGAAAATGATATTTTAAGAATATTTAGTATTACGGTTCCCCTATCACCTTTACTATTTTGGCAACCTGAGCAGTGGTGAAGCAGCGTGATTTTTGGGCTGCAAGAGGGCGAAGCACAGGATTAAGCCTTAACCACGACATGAGTTTCCTGTATGCCGACTGGGGCATTACCCCGGGGCAATACAACTGGGCCAGTTCCGTACGCCCGTAACATCTTATTCTGAATGATTGTTCCATAACCACAAAGTTACGAAAAAAAAGCAAAATACCAAATTAAACAGTTTAATTTTTAGGTCTTGGTTAACGAAAACGTAAACGAAAAATCGGTTAGCGGTTAGCGACTTTAGTGAACGAAAACGATAACGAAAACCAAAACCAAAACGAAAACGAAAACCAAAACTCTGGCCGTTGGCCTCGCTAACCGCTAACCAAAACTCAATAACCAAAACTCAATAACCAATAACCATTACAGATTCCGCTAACCAATAACCAATAACCATTAAAAAAGATGAATAAAAAACACCTTATTGAGTACGTGGTGAAGGTGATAGTAGCCGCACTCACAGCATTCCTTACTGCACTGGGAACAACCAGCTGCATGCATTAAGGAGACCCACCCCTAACCCCTCCGACAAAGGAGGGGATTTGGGGTGTAGGATGTTAGGGGACATACAATGAAAAAAGACCAGCCTCACGGCAAGTCTTTCCTCAAACTAAACTAAACTAAGTCTAAAAGGTTGTAACATGCTTTTTACTAACCTAACAAGCTGCATGACCTTAGCGCTTCCCAGCGTGAGGACTGCTAGTGTGCAATTTATTCTTTTTATCTTTATTCACTGCTTTAATTTGTGCGTTTAACAATATTATTTGTTTTAACCGATGCAAAAATACAGAGTTTCGAACATAACAACACAACAAATTGGAAAGGAAAATTTGACAAAAAGTCGAAAATCCTTAGAAATGTATGAAATTTTATATAACTTTGCGTACGAAAAATGCAGATAGTATATAAAATGACTCAGGAAACGTACACTTTAGAGGCAATGGCTGAGGTGGTGGAGAAGCAAGGCCTGGCTGTTTTTGAACTCACAAAAATGCCCGTTTTTGAAGGGCCGATTATACCACCTTACGTAATCATCGTATTATGTAACCAAGGTTGGGTGAAGGCTGAATTTGACTTTACACCTTCAGAATTAATCGCACACGACTTTACCCTTCTTAATCCCAACCACACACTGGTTCCGTTGGAGACAAGCGAGGACTACCATGTATCGGTTCTGGTCTTGTCGCAGCGGATTTTTGAATACCTCGCCGAGATGTTCCCTGACAATTACAAGTATATACATTATTATGAAAATAGATTTCACCTCACAGACCGTCAGTACGAGGGAATAAAATCATGTTTTAACCAGCTGAAGATTGTCAGTACCATAGAACATCCTTTCCGCAACAAACTGCTGACTTCCCAACTTGACATCATGGCTCACCTAACAGAGATCTACTGCACGGAGAACGGCTTTGTGCCTGCAGAGAAGACAGGTGCGGACAAGCTGCTGTTGGATTTCCATGCTGCCATTGCCGAAAACTACAATAAGAGTCGTGAGGTGCAATTCTATGCCGACCTGCTCTGCCTATCGCCCAAGTACTTTGGAAGCATTGTCCGTCAGGCATTAGGCTACAGCGCAGGTGAACTGATAGCACGCTACGTGATGGTACAGGCCAAACAGTACCTACTTTATCACAAAAACCTGTCTATACAGCAGATAAGTGATAAAATGGGGTTTGTAGACCAGACCGCCTTTGCCCGCTACTTCAAGAGTCATGCGGGCATATCCCCCCAAGAGTTTAGAGGAAAAAAGAGGTAAGGAGAGAACCTTACACAAACGAAGAATCGAGCCTGGAGAGCGTCTGCTGCTGCTCGTCGTAGTCGATTGCCACCTTATTCTTAGGTATGGCAAACGTCAGACCCAATGCGATGAGATACAGCACGGCAAGCACGATGTAAAGCACCTCGTATGACAGCCCCAACTGATTGATGATAAGGTTGGAAAGTTGATTGCCGCTCAGTCCAGCCCATGCCCAGGCACTCAGTGCCAAGCCATGAATGGTGCTTATCTTCTCCATTCCGAACTTGCTCTGCAAGAGTGTGGGCAAGGTGGAGAAACCGCCTCCGTAACCTGCATTAATAACGCAGAGCATAAGAATAACCACAACGATGCTGCTTCCGAAAGCAAAGCCCAGAAGCATGACAAGTACGGATGAGGAAAGGAGAATCTTATAAATGGTCTGCTTGTTCTCGGTATAGTCAGACATGGTGGAGTAGCCGAACCTGCCGGCTGTGTTGAAGAAGGCTGTCAGCGACGACAGCAATCCAACGGCACCAATACCAACAGCTAATGCTATGTTCTTCTCGAAGGCAATAAGTGCCAAACCACAAGTGATATTGATATAGAAAACGAACCATATCTTCAGGTAAGTTCCGTTTTTGATTACCTGGTAATAATCCTTCAACTTCCACTTTACCACAGGTTCCACCCAGTCCTTGGGTTTCTGAATGAGATAGGCAGCCAAGAGCATGGAGAAGATGCTTATCACAGACATGGAAACAAGTGTGGTGGAAACACCGTATGCAGGGGTGCACCATTCGATATAAGGTGAGAAAAGGACCTTAGACAATCCAAATCCGCTGATGGCAATACCTGTTGCCAATCCCTTGTGCTCCTTGAACCACAGCATCAGCGTCTTTACTGGCGACAGATAGCCAATACCCAGACCTATACCCATCAGGCATCCGTAGCTGAGCATGATGCCCAGCACGCTTTTTGAGTAGATGGAGAAAACCGTGAGCAGCAGACCTGTGCTGAAACACAGGCAGGAGACCACGGAAGCCGCCGTTACATTCTTCTCGACGAAACGTCCGCCAAAAGCTGCCGACATGCCAAGGAAGAAGATGGCAAGGGAGAAGGCAAACTCAATCTCCTTGACAGAGCAACCCACCTCGGTAGCAATATCTCCCTTGAGGAGTGACCAGCAATAAACACTGCCAATACAGGCATGAATTAGCAATGCGGGTATTGCTGCCCGCATCCATTTGTTATCTAAGTATCTTGTTCTCACGGTGAATAATTAATAATTTACAATTAACAATGAAGAATGAAGAATGAACAATTAATAGCCCAGCTCGCGGACAATGGAACTGATCTTCTCCATCGTTGTCAGACGGGTGGGAACCAAGGGAAGGCGAAGCACGTTCTCTATCATGCCCATCTCACTCAGCATAGCCTTTACACCGGCAGGATTGCCGTCGACAAAAAGAAGCTTGAAGAGTTCGGTAAACTTATGGTGAATGGTAAGCGACGAGTTGTATTCGCCCTTCAAAGCCAGGCGCACCATACGGCTGAACTCAGATGGCAAAGCATTGCCAATAACGCTTATCACACCAACGGCTCCGAGGGTGATAAGGGGGAAGGTGATGCCGTCGTCACCGCTGATAACATCGAAGTTGGCAGGCTTATTCTTGATGATGTCATCCATCTGGGAAATATTGCCGCTTGCCTCCTTGATGGCAACGATGTTCTCGAAATCGCGGGCCAGACGCAAGGTGGTCTCAGCCGTCATATTCACACCCGTTCTGCCAGGTACATTATATAATACAACAGGCACGGGGCTGGCCTTGGCTATGGCAGCATAATGCTGGTAAAGACCTTCCTGGGAAGGTTTGTTGTAATAAGGGCAGACACTGAGGATGCCGTCGATGCCACTCCAGTCGGAGGTCTGCAATTCATGAACGACAGAGGCTGTATTATTGCCTCCGCATCCCATCAACAGGGGAACACGTCCGGCCACACGCTCTACAAGGTGCTGCTTGAGCATAGCCTTCTCGTCGGCACTCAACGTTGGCGTCTCGGCCGTTGTACCCATAATACACAGGAAATCTGCTCCACTCTTTATCTGATACTCGACAAGACGGTCGAGCGCAGCTAAATCTATACTTCCATCCTTGGCAAAAGGGGTTATCAGAGCGATACCCAAGCCACGGAATTTGTTATTTGCCATATGGTTATTATCCTTTATACCTTAATAATGCCACAAAAGTAGTGCTTTTTAAACATTTTACCAAAAATGAAGGCTGCAAAATCTTGTCGACTTTGAATTTTATGATTAATTTTGTGAAACGAATCAATAATGGGAAGTTAAAAGGGAAGTTAAAAGGGAAGTTAAAAGGGAAGTTAAAAGGGAAGTTAAGATGACTGAGCAAGAGCAGATATTAAAACTGAGAGAAGAACTGCATCAGCACAATTACAATTACTATATGCTGAACATGCCCACTATCTCGGACAAGGATTTCGACATGATGATGCACCAACTGCAAGATCTGGAGAAACTCCACCCTGAGATGGCAGACCCCAACAGTCCTACGCAGCGTGTGGGTAGCGACCTGAACAATGAGTTCGCTACCGTAAAGCACAAACGTCCCATGTTGAGTCTTGCCAACACATATAACAAGCAGGAAGTCAGCGAGTTCTACGAGCGTGTGAAGGACGGACTGCAGGACGCTCCGTTTCAGATTTGCTGCGAGTTGAAGTTCGATGGCTTGAGTATCAGTCTGCACTACGAAAAGGGAAGTCTGGTGAGGGCTGTTACCAGGGGCGACGGTACACAGGGCGATGACGTAACACAAAACGTGAGAACCATCCGAACTATTCCCCTGCAACTTCCGCAAGGAAGCGGATACCCCGATGAATTTGAGATCAGAGGCGAGGTGCTGATGCCCTGGACCAGCTTCGAACGTTTGAACAAGCAGCGTGCCGAGAACGAGGAGCCCCTTTTTGCCAACCCAAGAAATGCTGCCTCCGGAACGTTGAAAAGTAAGAACTCAAGTGTAGTGGCAGAACGCGGACTGGATGCCTACCTTTATTATTTATTAGGTGAAGGGATTCCGGGCGACGGACACTACCAGAACATGGAGGCTGCTAAAAAGTGGGGCTTTCAGGTGAGCAAGGCCATGAAGCTTGCCAACAGTCTGCAAGACATATACGACTATATTGAATACTGGGACACAGAACGCAAGAACCTGCCTGTTGCCACAGACGGTATTGTGCTGAAAGTGAACTCGTTGGCGCAGCAGCGCAGTCTGGGCATGACGGCAAAGAGTCCGCGTTGGGCCATTGCCTACAAGTTCCAGGCAGAACAGGCCGAAACAACACTCAGGCAAGTGGTCTTTCAGGTAGGACGCACAGGAGCCATCACGCCCGTTGCCAACATGGACCCGATACAACTGTCAGGCACACAAGTGCGCAGGGCAACATTGCACAATGCCGATGTAATGGCACAGTTGGATCTTCACATCGGTGATCGTATCTTGGTGGAAAAAGGTGGAGAAATCATACCCAAGGTGGTTGGGAAAGCATGTCCCACGGAACCAGGCAGTCCAAGAATCAACTTCATAACACGTTGCCCAGCTTGCGGATCCAAGCTGATACGCTATGAGGGAGAGGCAGCATTCTATTGTCCGAACGAGACAGGATGCCCGCCACTGATTGTCGGAAAAATAGAACACTTCGTATCACGCAAGGCCATGAACATCTTTTCGCTAGGGCCAGAGATGGTGGAGTCGTACTACAAACAAGGTCTGATACACGATGCAGCTGACCTGTACACCCTAAAAGAAAGACAACTTCTGAATGCCGAAGGTACAAACAAAGTGAGCGTGAACAACATCCTGACGGGCATTGAGGAAAGCAAAAACGTACCCTTTGAGCGCGTGCTCTTTGCCATAGGAATACGCTTTGTAGGAGAGATTGCCGCAAAGAGTCTGGCACGTTACTTCGGGAGCATGGAGAATCTATCAACCGCCACTTTGGAAGAACTAACACAAGTAAATGGTATTGGGGATGTTATAGCAAGAAGCGTAATTAAGTTCTTTGCAGACGAAAGGAACCAAAACTTTGTAAACCGATTAAAAGAATATGGCCTGCAAATGCAGATCTCGCAGGAACAGCAGGAGGCCAAATCGGACCGTCTGAAAGACATGAGCATCGTCATTAGCGGCGTGTTCGCACATCACAGCAGAGACGAATACAAAACCATGATTGAGAAACACAGCGGCAAGAACGTTGGAAGCATCAGCGGAAAGACTTCCTTCATCCTTGCCGGTGAGAATATGGGACCCTCGAAATTAGAGAAAGCGCAGAAACTTGGTGTCAAGATTATGGATGAAGATGAGTTCCTGCAGCTTGTCGGGGAAGAATAACATCAAGATAAAAGACTGTTCATACGGGCCAGGTACTTGCCAATGATATCGAATTCGATATTAACGACAGAGCCTGGCTTTATGTTATGAAAGTTGGTGTTATCAAAAGTATAGGGTATAATGCAAACCTGGAAGGTATCTTCCGTAGGACGACACACGGTCAGACTTACGCCATTAACGGTCACGCTGCCCTTGTCGACGGTAAAATAACCGTGTGAAACCATCTCGCGGTTACTTTCGTAACGGAATGTGTACTGATGACTGCCTTCCTGATCCTCAACAGCTATGCATGTAGCTGTCTGGTCGACATGTCCCTGAACAATGTGTCCATCCAGTCGACCGTTCATCTGCATGCTGCGTTCCACATTCACTTCATCACCCACCTTCAACAGTCCGAGATTGCTGCGTTCAAGCGTCTCACGCATAGCGGTAACGGTATAGGAATCGTCCTTGATACTTACCACCGTAAGGCATACACCATTATGAGCCACACTCTGGTCGATACTTAACTCGGCAGTAAACGGACAACTAAGAGTAAAGTGTACATTGTCCTGGTCGTGGACTACGGAAACCACACGTGCAAGTCCTTCAATTATTCCTGAGAACATATATATCCTTTCTTTTTGTGTTATTATTTTTGCATGGCAAAGGTAGGTCAAAAAACAGTACTTGACAAGCATGACTTGGAAAAATATGCCAAAAATATACCTAATTTACTTAAAGAAGTGTAAAAAGGATGCAGGTTCATGCCACTCAGACCACATATTTTTGTATCTTTGCACCTAAATTATATTATAATATAATAAGCAGACATTATAAATGATGAACAAAACATTCAAAATCGCTTGTATGCTGATAGGCTTGAGTACTTGTGCTTCTGCACAAGAGTCATGGGGCTTGCAGGACTGTATAGACTACGCCCTGAAGAACAACATACAGATACAGAAGAACAGGGTTAGCGAGGAAAAGGGTGACGTGGCCTTATGGAACCGCAAAGGTGCCTTTTTTCCCAGCCTGAGTTTCAGCACCAGCCACAATGTAGGATACAGGCCCTTTACCGAAACACTTGCTATTGTGCAAGGCGAGCAGGTTACCACTACCACAAGCAACGTAACCTATCAGGGTAGCTACGGACTGAATGCCAGCGTAACGCTTTGGAACGGCGGCATTAACTATAAGAATATCAAGGAGCAGAAACTGCAGAACGAAATCACCAAGCTTCAGACAGAGCAGAGCGAGTTGAGCATTCAGGAACAGATTGCTCAGTTGTATGTTCAGATAATGTACACAAAGGAGGCGCTGAAGGTAAGTGAAGAGCTCCTTAAAACAGCACAAAAACAGTATGACCGTGGCTTGGAGATGCAGAAGCAGGGTCAGATGGCAAAGGCCGATGTGATACAGCTGGAAGCACAGTTGAGCAGCGCCAAATACGACATTGCCAACTGCAATGCTCAGGTGGAGAACTTCAAGCGTCAGCTAAAATCGGTGTTGGAACTGGACATTAACAGCGATTTCAACATCAAGGGAGACATTCCCTCGGAAGAGAAAGTGCTTGCCATCATTCCCAACAAACTGGATGCATACAACAAGGCTTTAACAAGCCGTCCAGAGATAAAAAGTGCCGAACTGGGCATTGAACAGGCCAAGATGCAGCTTGACATTGCCAAGCGTGCCCACTACCCCACTTTGCGTGCCAGTGCCAGCCTAGGAAGCAATCATTCTTCAGGAGCCCGTAACAACTGGGGAAACCAGATGAAGAGCAACCTGAACATGAGTGCAGGTCTGACGGTAAGTGTGCCCATCTTCGACAACAGGCAGATAGCCACCAACATCAGGAATGCAAAATTGAACCAGGTGAATTCGCAGCTAGATCTTCAGGACAAGAGAACAGCACTCTCTAACACCATAGAGCAATACTGGATTAACGCAAACAACAACCAGCAAAGCTATCTGGCTGCCAAGGCTCGCGTGAAAAGTCAGGAAGCAAGCTACGAGCTGCTGAACGAGCAGTTCCTGAACGGACTGAAGAACACCGTGGATGTACTGCAGGGACGCGACAATGTGATAAATGCCGAGCAGAGTATGCTGCAGAGCAAATACACCACCCTGCTGAACATTCAATTGCTGAAGTTCTATACCGGTGAAAAGATAGACCTGTAACAAACAAGAAACAAATATAACATTGAATATAAAGATGAGAAGACAAAGATTCATCCAGACAGCATCTGTTCTTGCCGCAGCTGCCCTAATCATGACAAGCTGCAAGAAAGCGCCCACCTTCTCGTACACCGAGGCAGAAGTGGTTAAGCAAGACATTATAACCAGCGTAACAGCAACAGGTACCATAGAACCTGTAACCAGCGTTGATGTAGGTACACAGGTAAGCGGTATCGTGAGCAAGCTTTATGTTGACTACAACAGTATTGTCAAGGCCGGACAGGTTATTGCCGAGCTGGACCGTACCAATCTGATAAGCGACCTTAGCAGCGCCAAGGCAAACCTGACAAGTGCTGAGAGTACGTTGGCATACCAGACTGCCAACTTTGAACGTTTCAAGAATCTGTATGAGAAAGGACTCATCTCGGCAAACGATTTTGAGCAGGCCCGACTCTCATACGTTCAGGCTCAGCAGCAGGTAAATACTCAGCGCAACAACGTGAAACGTGCCGAGACAAACCTTGGATATGCCACTATTACCAGTCCCATTGACGGTGTGGTTCTGAGCAAGGAAGTGGAAGAAGGACAGACCGTGGCCAGTAGCTTCAACACCCCGACCCTCTTCAAGATTGCCAAAGACCTTACTGACATGCGTGTGATTGCTAAGGTGGATGAAGCCGACATAGGCGAAGTGAAGGAAGGCCAACGCGTATCATTCAACGTGGATGCCTTCCCCAACGATTCCTTTCAGGGAACTGTTACCCAAGTACGCCAGCAGGCCACGACAGAAAGCAACGTCGTTACATATGAGGTTGTAATCGGTGCACCCAATGAAGACCTGAAGCTGAAGCCCGGACTGACAGCCAACGTTACTATATATACTATGGAACGGAAGGATGTGCTGGCTATCCCCAGCAAGGCACTCCACTTTAAACCCAGCGAAGCGATGCTGAACGACGGAGAGACCATAACAGATCGTGAAGCTCCCAAGAAAGTCTGGACAAAAGAAGGCCCGAACCTCAAGGCGTTGGCTGTAGAGACAGGTATCACCAACGGTCTCCTGACAGAAATCGTAAGCGGCGTGAAAGCCGGCACAAAGATTATCACGGATGTGGAGACATCAATGCCTGGTATGGAAGAGGCTGAAGGACAGCAGCAGAACAGCAACCCCTTCATGCCACGTCCAAGGAACAGAAACAAAAACCAACAGAAGAAATAAAACACTATAACGTTAAGGCATACAATGGACGACAGAAAGGTAGTTATTGAGCTCCAGAACGTTAAGCGCGACTTTGTGGTGGGCAGCGAAACGGTTCACGCCCTGAAGGGAGTTTCCTTTAAGATTCACGAAGGAGAGTTTGTCACCATTATGGGAACCTCGGGTTCGGGAAAGAGTACATTGCTGAACCAGCTGGGTTGCCTGGACACCCCAACAAGCGGAGAATACATACTGGATGGAACGCCTGTCCGCAAAATGAAGAGAAGCGAACGCGCCATCCTAAGAAACCGGAAGATTGGATTCATCTTTCAGAACTACAACCTGCTGGCCCGTACCACGGCAGTCGAGAATGTTGAACTCCCGCTCATGTACAACAACTCCTATACCGCCAAAATGCGAAAGGAGGCTGCCATAAAGGCACTTCAGGCTGTGGGGTTAGGTGACCGTCTGGAACATAAGAGCAACCAGATGTCGGGAGGTCAGATGCAACGTGTGGCAATAGCCCGTGCCTTGGTTAACAATCCTGCCGTAATTCTGGCCGACGAGGCAACAGGAAACCTTGACACAAGGACCAGCTATGAGATTCTTGTTCTCTTCCAGGAACTGCACAGACAAGGACGAACCATCATCTTTGTAACCCATAACCCGGAAATCGCGCAGTACAGCAGTAGGAACATCGTACTTAGGGACGGTCATATCTGCGAAGACACCCTGAACAACAACATAATGAACGCAGCTGAGGTGTTGGCAACTCTTCCCAAACCCGAAGACGAATAAAACAGTAATTAAAGTAGTAGCATGAACCTGAAGAACCTACTTAAAGTGGCCATAACAGCCATCATGAGCAATAAATGGAGAACCTTCCTCTCAACACTGGGTATCATCATCGGTGTGGCTGCCGTTATAACCATGATGGCAATCGGACAAGGCTCGAAAGACAGCATACGTGCCGACCTGCAGAAATGGGGAACCAATCTGCTTACCGTGAGACCTGGAGGCGAGATGCGAGGCGGTGTCAGACTTGACCCCTCTGCTATGCAGACCCTGAAGCAGGCAGACTACGAGGCCATTCGCGACGGGGCAAGCCTGATAACACATATCAGCCCTGAAGTGACATCAAGCGGACAAGTCATCTATGGAGCAAAGAACACCAACTCAACTATTTACGGAGAAAGCCCCGACTATATGATTATCAAGTTGTGGGACATTGAGTCGGGACAATGTTTCAATGAAGAGGATGTACGCAAGAACGCGAAGGTCTGCGTGGTAGGAAAAACTGTAGTGCAGGAACTGTTTGGCGACAAGAATGCCAACTGTATAGGAAAGGTAATCAGATTCAGGAGCATCCCCTTCCGTATCATCGGTGTGCTGAAGGGCAAAGGTTATAACAACTGGGGTATGGACCAGGATAACATTATCATTGCGCCCTACACTACCGTTATGAAACGCTTGGCTGCACAGACGCACTTCAACACCTTTAACCTGAGCGTGATGACAGAAGACCTCAGCGACGATGCCATTGAGCAAGTATCGAAGATTCTGAGAATAAACCATAAGATAAAGGAAGGAGACGAGGATGATTTCAACATCCGTAGCCAGCAGGAAATGATGGAGACCATGTCGAGCACAATGGGTACCCTGCAGACGGTCCTTGTTGTGGCAGCAGCTTTCTCACTTCTGGTGGCAGGTATCGGCATTATGAACATCATGCTGGTAAGTGTAACTGAACGTACCAGGGAAATCGGTTTGCGTATGAGCGTAGGAGCACGAGGCAGAGACATCAGCCGCCAATTCCTGATTGAGAGCGTGATGATAAGCTTAAGTGGAGGACTCCTGGGCGTCGGGCTTGGTTATCTGTTCACGTGGATAGCCATTTCCATCGGGTTCCCGGCGACAGTGCCGCTATGGAGCGTATTGGTCAGCTTCGGCGTATGTGCATGTATCGGACTGGTTTTCGGTATTATACCTGCCCGCAAGGCTGCCCGTTTGGATCCTATAGAAGCTTTGAGATATGAATAAAAATCACATTTAGACACAAACAATAAAGACAGATATGAAAAAACTATTTTTAGCACTCCTGCTTATGCTACCCATTATGGCAGTAGCAAAGAATCCTATAGATGCCAAGTATCTTAAAGGTGGCGTACCTGAAGAAAACGGAGTAATTGTATTCCGCAAATCGTTTAGCGTTTCGGACAAGCAGACCGACCAGATTTTCTCTACCTTATATAATTACGTTTCCAAAGTGGTGGTGGGATCCGCTATTCAGGGGCACCGCACACGTATCTTGAGCGATGGTAAAGAGGACGGCATTATTGTAGCACGTGTAGAAGAGTATATGACCTTTGGCCATGTGACCTTCCTAAGCCTTGACCGCACACGCTTTATCTATCAGCTTCAGGCTCAGGTAGAAGGCAACAAGGTTAAGATGTCCATCTCACAGATTAGCTACTATTACAACGAAGACCGTGATGGAAGAAACGGTGTTACATACAAAGCTGAGGAGTGGATCTCGGACAAGGAAGCTATCAACAAGAAGGGTACGAAGCTTTATCCGCGCAGTGGAAAGTTCCGCATCAAGACCATCGACCGTGTTGAGGAGATCTTTGAGAACTGCATGAATGCCTTTGAGGTGAAAAGCAAAAATGTGGTTGAAGACTAATAGCAGAATCACAGAATGAGTAACGCCGAAGAACTTTCTCTTGAAGAACAGGTTGAGCGTATCCGACGCAAACGTCAGCGCAATACTGACCACGAACGAATCAGATTGATTCTGAATTCCGTTTTCCTGCTCTTGGCGGCAATAGGTCTGGTGATGTATTTCTGGAATGACAGCAACCACACCTATGCACTGGCTGTGATAGCGGTGGGCATGCTGCTGAAAATTGTGGAATTTTTTATCCGCTTTGTATTGTAGAAAGAGATGAAGCAGAACCTGTTATTAGCCATACTCTTACTGTGTTTGAGCATACATGCTTATGCACAAGATTACCCGCAACGAATAAATGGCGAATACTCCAACCAAGGTGAATATGCTGATCCTGCAGGAAACCGTACCACTTGGGGACGAGACAGTACCAAGCACGGCAAACTGAAAAAAATTCCCATAGGTATGTACCAATGGGTTCTGGAACCGCGTTTGGGTACCATCATAGAGGCAGAGAACAACGACACCGTAGTACACAACTTCCAGAACTATAACCATACGAACGGGTATACCGGTGAATTCAGTCACTTAGGCAATACAGGAACACCACGATACAACCGTATTTATATGAACCGCGAAGATGCTTCAGAAGAATTTCTCTTTCTGCGTCCTCTCAGTTTCTTTCGTGGCGGACTTCATGAGTTCCGCTTTACAAACACATTCAGCCCTTTCACAAACCTGGCCTATCACTCGTTAGGTACAAGAATCAACGGAGAAGACCGCGTGCGTGCATATTTCGCGACAAACATTAACAAGGACGCGGGACTGGGCTTTAAGATTGACTATCTGTACGGACGCGGCTATTTTGTTAATTCTACCACCAGCTCGTTTGGTAGCACCTTCTATGGCTATTACCGAGGCGAACGATACAACGTACACGCATACGCCAACATTAACCATTTGAAGATGTTTGAGAACGGTGGTATTGAGGACGACAAATATATAAGGCAACCGGAGGCTTTTGAACAGAATTTTGAGACAACGGACATTCCCGTCCTTCTTTCCGACACTTGGAACCGCAATCACGAAAGAAACTTCTATCTTACACATAAATTCAATTTCGGTTACTCTCGCGAGATAGAGATCCCTGATTCCCTGAAGCCAAAGGTTCCGTCGGCCAGTGAACTGCTTTCGGACTTGCCCGACAGCGTTCAATTAGCCTTGAGGACAGATACCTTGGCAAGGCGTCAGGCACTTGATTCACTTAAAGCGAAATGGCAAGCAGAACAGATATCGCCAAAGGAGTTCATACCCGTCAGCAGTATCATTCACACATTTGACATGCGTGATCTAACACACACATACATCGGACAATCTTCCAGCGGGTCGTATTATACCAACAACTACTACGGCGAATTGAACAATGTATACGACATGACGACGGCCATGAGCATCCGGAACACTTTTGGCTTAGCCTTGCGTGAGGGCTTTAACAAGTGGGCGGCCATGGGAATAACACTCTTTGCCACACATAAGATTAGGACATACAAGCTGCTTGTTGACAATAAATATGGATTGGAAACACAACGTTACAATGAGAACGACCTTTCCATTGGTGGAGAACTGGCACGCACACAAGGTAAGCTGTTACACTTCAACGTTAACTCCGAGTTTTACCTGATGGGCAAGAAGGTTGGTGACCTTACCGTTGACGGACGCACCAACTGGGAGTTCCGTCTTGGCAAACGAGACAGTCTGCTCATTGACGTGAAAGCAATGATAAAGAACGAGAAGCCAGACTTCTTCTTCCGTCATTATCATTCGCAGCATGCATGGTGGGACAACGACGACTTAGCTCGCCAAGTTCGCACCCGCGTCGAGGGCGTTTTCCGCCTGAAGAAATTCGGGACACAGCTCAAGGTTGGTTTCGAGAACATCACGAACTACACCTACTTCGCCATGCAGAACACACTTCTTGACGAAACCAAACCTGTTTTGCCAACCAACCTATCACATGCAGTAACCGTAAAACAACATGACGGAAGCATACAGGTGTTCGGAGCATCTATTGCACAGGGTATGAGTTTGAGTATCCTGCATTGGGACAATGAAGTTGCCTTCCAGACGTCATCCAACCAGGATGTGCTGCCATTGCCGGCAATAAACATCTACTCTAACTTCTATCTGCTTTTCCGCATTGCAAAGATTCTGAGAATACAGTTAGGTACTGATGTGCGTTACTTTACTAACTACTACGGTTTGGACTATTCTCCCAGCATACAACAATTTGCCATACAGGATGCAAACTTTGAACGGCAGAAGATGGGAAATCATCCCATTATAAACCCATACCTAAATGCACATCTAAAGCATTTCCGCTTTTACTTTATGGCAAAGAATGTGTATAGCGGACCTAATGCGTTTTACGCACCTTACTATGGCATGAATCCATTAACTATTTGCTTCGGCCTCAGTTGGAACTTCTTCAACTAAGCTGCCCCACATCAGACAACGGCTAAAGCTGAAGACAATTGCGGCAATCAGTATTACGGCATTCAGAATGAGAACTGCCAGGGTTGCGTACAAAGGGAACAGGGCAGGTAAATCCAGCACATCGCCCATCTGCCATCCTTTGTATGCCTGAAGCCCGGCTGCAAAAACTATCTGAAAGGGAATGCCACCCAAGAACCCAATTATTAAACCAAACAAAGCACTTAGGAATTCAAAGGCAAATATTTTGCCAAGGTTCTTGTAGGCTAGCTTTAATCCGCTGCGAAAACATTCCTTCAGAGGGGTGTCTGAATAACCTATCTGCATTACCACAACAACCATGGGTAACATCAGAATAAATATAATAAAGAAGGCAAGAACACCCCACCAATATTTCAACCCCATAACCATTGGTAAAATAAGAAGGGCCACTCCAGCCAGCGCAATAGGTAGCAAAAGAAGACTTATCAGTATCGTTATACCACTTCGGCTGGCACAGTGTTCTATATCGCGTCTCATCACCTTCAGGGTAACATTGGGGATGTAGCCCAATTCGATCCATTTACGTAATATGGCATCCAACTGAGCGGCATAAAAGAAAATAAACGGTATGGGAAAAAGAACTGATAACACCAAACTGGGCCACATATAATGCAGCAGCATACCTAAATGCTTAAAACCATAAGTGCAGCCCTTTACCAAACAACTGATATATGTACGTTCTTTCTTTACCTGAAAAAGATTTTCTCCTATTGTTTCCATAAATAATTTTGCCTTTTAGACTGCAAAATTACACTTTTTCTGCGTATCTTTGCATCCGTAATAAGAAAAATTAACAGGCAGATGGCAATATATAAGGAAATAAGATGGGGATTCATAGGTTGCGGCGAGGTTACCGAGAAGAAAAGCGGTCCAGCATTCAGCCTCATTCCAGGCTCATCGGTACAGGCTGTTATGAGCAGAAGCAAGGAAAAGACACAATCCTATGCCGAACGGCACAACATTCCCAGATGGTACACCGATGCACAACAACTCATCAATGACCCTACTGTAAATGCCATATACATTGCCACGCCCCCCTCATCACATGCCACATACGCCATTATGGCTATGAAAAGCGGCAAACCTGTCTATGTGGAAAAGCCATTGGCAAGTAGCTATTACGACTGCCAGCGTATCAACAGGATAAGCGAACAGACACATGTTCCCTGTTTTGTAGCTTATTACCGTCGGTACCTACCCTATTTCCTCAAAGTAAAGGAGATGGTGAAAAATGGTACCATAGGCAACATCATCAGTGTACAAATACGCTTTGCCTGTCCTCCGCGCGACCTTGACTACAACTCTACTTCACTCCCGTGGCGCGTACAACGCGACATTGCAGGCGGAGGATATTTCTATGACCTTGCCCCACACCAGATAGATCTCTTACAGGAACTTTTCGGTCCGATTGTGCATGCTAGCGGATTCAGTACGAATCGCGGGGGGCTTTATCAGACAGAGGACAGCGTAAGTGCTGCCTTTCAGTTTGCTGACGGATTAACAGGAAGCGGTTCGTGGTGCTTTGTTTCACATGATAGCGCCCGAACAGACCGCATTGAACTCATTGGTGATAAGGGACAGATTTGTTTCTCCGTCTTCACTTACGAACCCATAGCCCTCCATACCGGCAATGGAAGGCAGGAGATTGTCGTCCCCAACCCTGAACATGTGCAGCTACCCCTCATACAACGCGTTGTAGAACATTTACAGAAAGGCGACATCTGTACTGCAGATAGTATCAGCGCAACAGGAGTGAACTGGGTTATGGACCGTATTTTAGGAAAACTGTAGCTATGGAACCAAACATCAAACACGTCTTTCTTGATTTCGATGATACGCTCTACGATACGCATGGAAATGCTTGTCTTGCACTTACCGAGCTTTTTGAACATTTCCATCTAGAGCAATATTTTACCAGCGAGGAAGCATTTACCATTCCATATTGGAAAACCAATTTGGCATTGTGGGAGAAATATGCAAAGGGAGAGATTACCCGTGATTACCTTATTGTGGAGCGATTCCGTCAACCTCTTTCAACAGGGAAAGGGCTTAATCCAAGCGTTGAGTTCTGCCTTGAGGTAAGTGATTACTTCCTTTCGCGCTGTGCCATTAAACCCGGCGTGATAGAATGTGCACACCAGCTTCTTAAATACCTGAAAGATAAGGGATATACACTTAGTATCTGTAGTAATGGTTTTCATGAAGTGCAATACAGCAAACTACGTGCAAGTAGTTGTCTTGAGTATTTCCAATACATCATCCTTTCTGAAGATGCAGGGGCTAATAAGCCTAGTCCGCTCTTCTTCCAATATGCCTTTAACCTTACCGGAGCTAAACCAGAGAATACCATTATGGTAGGTGATAACTTCACAACAGATATCGTTGGAGCTCACGAAGCTGGCCTGCGCACAATATTCTTCAACCACTCCTCAGAAACGTCGGAACATCCTGCAGGCATTGCCGATTATCAGGTTACCAGTCTTAAAGAGATTATCGGCATTCTGTAAGAACTATATCGCAACCTTCTTGCCATTGATAATATAGACGCCCTTCTGCAGACCTCTGAGTGTTCTAACCTGATGACGAATCTTCTTGCCATCAACAGTAAACACATCAAATGCTTCAGCATTGTCAGAAATTGTATGAATGGCATCTGATTCTGTAACAACAAGTATTCCGTCAACATAGATGAAATCGTAGTTTTGTGCCTTTCCGCCACTCAACGTTACAGGATATTCTCCTACAGAAGACGATTTTGTTGCAGTGGTTATGGCAACAGGAATCTCTTGCAGCACACTTTCATCCTCTCCGTTTTTCCAACCGTTATATACAAGAATAAAGTCAGGATTTTCCTCACCCTCCTCTCGTTCTGCATATTCAGTTGTAACTGTCAGCGGAGCTTTAGTAATTGTCAACTCACCTGCCATGTAGATAACATCCTTATTCTCAACCGTACCTTTTGTAATGGTTATGGGATACATTCCTACCGGAGATGAGGAGTTTGCATCACAAGTGATGGTTGGTACACCGACAAGTCCATCGCCATCCACTGTGAATGTTAAATCCGGAAGTGTATCGCCATAAACCATTGTCTGGTTTTGTGCCATGACAAAAACTGGTTGAGGATAACTGATGAAGAAATCGAAGGGCTCGTAATTAACGGCTTTCAAGGTGTTATCATTCTCTCGACGGTCAAGAAGCGTCCATGCTTCATCTTCAGTATTCTCTGTCTGGGAATTACTCCCGAATAACGACCATGATACTGGGTTACGATTAAAATTACTTTTGGTATCATTGGCAGTTGTAAGACGATAGCCTGAGAGAGAAACCTCCTTACCCGCATCAATATACAAATACAAAACAGGAGAGAACGGACCACAATACTTGGTATGTACATCATCATCAAAGAGATTTTCTTGCACTTCATTGCCGTAATGTTTACCATTATAGGCATAAAGTGTGAGTGGCTTTATTTCCTCTCCGTCCTTGTCAAGGAGGTCAAGTTCTGAAAGCTGAATCTGTATATTACCGGCTGTCGCATCAATAGCAAATTGATAGTAACGGTATCCAACACGTTCTTTTACCACCGTAATGGTACACGTGTCACGCAAAGACTTGTCTTCCTGGGCATAGACAATGATATCAGCTTTTCCTAAACCAGTAGCTATTACGAGGCCATCCCCGGTGACATTAGCAACAGAATTGTTGCTTGTGGTCCACTGAAGGGTCAGTCCCTGTATGTTGACGTTTTCTGCGCTGACTTCCAATTGTAGTTCTTCACTAGGAAGAAGTGTAGCAGATTGTTTGCTGAGCGTCAGAGACTTAACAGGCTCTGGGATAATGAAGTCCGTTGGCGTATAGTTGGCAGCGGGCAAAGTATTATCGCTTATTCGCTCGTCAAGAAGAACCCAATCAGGATCGTTGGGGTCAGTCAGCTGAGTATCGCTACCATAAAGTTTCCACGAGACTGGATTGCGGCCGGAATAATTACCTGTATCATTGGCAGTGTAGATACGATAGCCGTAGGGCGCAACATCATCCATCGCATCAAAAAGGAAGTAGGAATTCCCATGGAAACTTCCGCAGTATTTAGTAAAGACATTGTTATCAGTAGCATTTACATAGCCCTCTCCCCCATAACCCTCAGGACCATCGTAAATGGAAAGGTCCTCAACCTCATTAAATGTATCATCAAGGATATCGAATTCGGAAAATTGTATGGTACCGCTTGTGCCGTCGACAATCTCAGAAATAACAAGGTTATAGTAACGGTATCTTACAGCCTCGGCATTGTAGTTGGTATAGCCCCCATCGGATTCATAAACCCTTCCGCTTTTCCTTCCAAGTACAGGCCAAGGATCATGCTCTTTTCCATTGTCAAGATTCTGGCGCCAGTTGTTTCCTCCTGTATTATCATTATAATTAAGCTGATAGCATAGATAACCATTATCAACCTGCTCTGGAGTCATGTTATTGGTCTGTGTCGAAGTATAATCCCAACAATTGTCAATAGTGAGGCTGTTTGTTGCGAAAGCAAATTCCTTTCCTTCCGTTGCACCCATAATGTTGCCTATGTTGTAGCTATTCGTCACAGACATCTTACCGGCAAATGGGCCAACTAAAGCTGCAGCATTGCTTTTAGCAACGACAGAACCTGTATTGCAACAGTTTGTAATGCTGATAGTTGACAAGTCGTTTCCAGCCCCCACAATTGCACCGGCCGTATTACCCAAAGCAACAACAACACCATGATTCTCAATACCTGAAATAGTAGCACAGTCATCATGGGCATAACCAACTAGCATACTAACATTATCTTTTCCTTCCACTATACATGTTCCATCAAAGACAATATTACTTATCGTACAATTACCAACATGTCCAAAGAAACCCATAGCATCATCACCGCTAATATAAAGGTTACGAATGGCGTGTCCTTTGCCATCAAAACTTCCTGCATAGATATTCAATGATGTTCCAATAGGTTGGAAGTATTCATTGTAATCCAACATGTCAATGTCGTTAAGAAGTACCGCCTTTGCTTCTGTCTCACCATTCTCATTCACTAACCGACAAAATTCTGTTAAGTCTATGGCCGAAGCAATCTGGTATATGCCATTCTTCTTATGTAGACCATAGTCAAGCATATAGTCCATCCATTCAACACGATCCCTGACAAAGTCACGAACACGGTCCACTTCTTTTTCCCATGAACCAGGAATTTCCGGATTTAATGAAATATACTGATTAAGATAGGGCCAACGGATAAAGTTGAGATTGGCTGAAGCTCGTACCTCAAGACGTAACGAATCGACATCAGCAGCAACATCTTCGGGATTAAAAGCACCACTCTTACGAAGAACTGCCCACATTTCCTGAAGACGTGTAAAAGCAGAGGGGTCGGAAAGGATACGAGAGACAAACTGTCCCCAATTTCCTGTCTGACGTACCTTATAAGTCCAGTCGTAACGATTGTTGGCAGGATAGGTGGTCTGGTCATTTTCAAGAGCAAGTTCTGCATCCCATACAGGACCCGTATAGAAATGATCATCTCCACGATCCTTGAACATGAAAACCTGACAAATCATATCAGTATTACCGTTGAACTCACTTACCAGGAACCACCTAAGGAACGACTCTAAGTCAATGACTGAGCGAAAACCATTCTCTGGGTCTGTATAGTCAGAACCAAAAACTATGTTCTCCATATTGTTCCACGTATTCTTAATATATTGGAACTGTTCTGGTTGCATAACGTCGTCATCAGGTTCGTGAATAGATATAGGATTACCACGTGAAGAACTGAACCAATAAGGTTCACGACTGGCATTATTATCCACCTCTACATAATAACCTCCGGTGATGGTTTCTTCATCAATATCCGACTCTGTCATCTCTGTTATATCTATGCGCCCTTTAGTTACACTGACATGGTCAGCAAGCGTATAGGTGCCACGATAGTCACCATTTACAACAAGGTCAACAATCTGACTCCAAGGTGTCCATTCCTTTTCTGCACGTTTCGACATCGCCCACGCCACAGGATTACGCATAAGCGTCTTGTCGCGATAACTGTTGATAAGAACCCACTTCTTCGCCTTCGTGGGTGACTCGTTGTGCCCATCCTTCATCATATGATGGCTTTTACCATCGTTATACTTTACGCGATAAGCTTTATTTTCAGGGGAAGCTGAAAAATTGCCACGAACGCGAAACAAAATAGGATATTCCTGGGTGTGGGTTCCACCATCATAGATAAGTACAGAACGTGACTCGAAGTCCTCGCCACGATTCGTAGGCTTGATGTTATCCTGAACATGAATACTCAGAGTAGGTAAATTGGTAATCTGGTAAAACTGAGTATCGTCGCCTTCACCGGCATGACCAAAGAATTTCAGTTCAGCGATATTACAATAAGAGCCGGCACCACCTACATAGCGGACATAACGGAAACCTCGACTAACATTGACATCAGCTGTTGTAAAGGTTCCATTTGCTGGTTTATCACTTATAAAATAAAGCGGCATGGCATCCATAAAGTCGGGGCTATTGGCTCCCTCGAAAAGACTGAGCTGTGCGCGATCTGCTCCCTGACTACCAGGAGCAGGAGTATAGCCAACACGAGTTATAACAAATGGCTGCCCCAAATCAAGACCAACCCATTGCATCTCGCTGCCAGAAGTACTATAATAAGTTGATGCATCATCATCAAAGGCTAACAAGGCCTTTGACTCTGAGCCAGAGTACATAAGTTTACCTTCGAGCTGATAGTCAACAGCCGAATTATATGCCTGTAGCAAAATCGAGATAGACGAAAAACAGAACAAGACAAATAGTCTACAAGCCTTATGTACAATCATATTATTTATATAACTCTTTTAAAGTTACAAAATTACATTTTTGCTATAACAAAAACACACTTATCACACAAAAGCTGTTATTAATTGCACTTTTTTAACAAAACGGGCATTAATGGTTATTGGTTAAAGGTTATTGGTTATTGATTATTGGTTAAGGGTTAGGGGTTAAGGGTTAGCGGTTAGCGGTTAGAGATTTATTGAGGTAGCCTGATAAACGCAGAAAACCCTCCGAGATTTCTCTCGAAGGGTTTCTTCGTTAAAAAACGGCGGCTACCTACTCTCCCACGGGTGTGCAGTACCATCG
>JAFXTC010000045.1 GCA_017525235.1 Bacteroidaceae bacterium
AGTCTTTGGCAGAACTTTACCAAAGTGATAGACAAAGCTAAAGTCGCTTGTGAGAATGTTAATCAGTCAACATCTGACCATTTTATTGGCGTCAATAAAAAGGTCGAACTAGGTAGTGGTGCTATGCGTGAGATAGAAGACCTGATGCTTACTCGTTATGCCTGCTATCTGGTAGCTCAGAATGGTGACTCACGTAAGGAACAGATAGCTTTTGCACAGACCTATTTTGCTGTGCAGACAGCAGGCTCTTCAAACTGTGATGGCTCAATGCAACAAATGGGCTGATGACGAGACTAATTATGTTGAGCACTCTGGCAACGTGGTGAAAATGTACTCCGCCGAAGAGGAAAACAGTGGCTATCTAATGGCTGCAGAGAGAGAAGATGAATTATAGAGTGGGGCAACGGAAAACCGCGCCCCATCGAAAAGATTGATGACGAACCGTTGAAAATGGATAATGGCGATGATGCTATCTATGATTTAATGGGACGCCGTGTCAGCGACATGAAACCGGGCACCATCTACATCAGGAACGGCAAGAAGTTCGTGGTGAAGTGAAAACAATAAATATGGAAAATAAAAAGTATTTTATTTTGTATTACGCCCATAATTGTGTAATTTCGCAGCGCAAATAAATAAAGTAGCAGATGAGTAAGCTGTTAATACTCCGCAAAGGAAAAGAAGAAAGTCTTAAACGTTTTCATCCTTGGATATTCTCTGGTGCAGTGCACCACATTGAGGGCGACCCGGTAGAAGGAGATATTGTTGAGGTGCTGAACAGTGAAGGTAGGTTTGTTGCCCTTGGTCATTGGCAGGTGGGCAGTATTGCTGTACGTGTTCTTACTTTTAAGCACCAAAAGATTGATGTTGAATTCTGGAAGAAGCGTCTCGCCACAGCACTGGATGTGCGCAAAAGCATTGGCGTAGCCGGCACTGCAAATAATAATATGTATCGACTTGTTCATGGCGAAGGTGATAATCTGCCTGGACTGATTATTGACATCTATGGCGAGAATGCGGTTATGCAGGCTCATAGCGTGGGAATGCACGTTAGCCGGATGCAGATTGCAGAAGCCTTGAAAGCCGTTATGGGCGACACATTAAAGGCTATCTATTATAAGAGCGAAACAACACTTCCGTTTAAGGCCTCCCTGGGTCAGGAGAATGGTTTCATCCTTGGTGAGAGCAGTGATAATGTAGCCATAGAGAATGGTCTGAAGTTCCACATCGACTGGCTAAAGGGCCAGAAGACCGGGTTCTTCGTTGACCAACGCGAGAACCGTGCCTTGCTGGAGAAATATTCACATGGCCGTAAGGTACTGAATATGTTCTGCTATACTGGCGGCTTCAGTGTTTATGCTATGAGGGGTGGGGCAGAGTTGGTTCACTCGGTTGACAGTAGTGCCAAGGCTGTTGATTTAGTGAATGCTAACATGGAACTGAATTTCCCTGGCGACAAGCGCCATAAGGCATTTGCCGAAGATGCTTTCCGCTTCTTGGATGAAATGCAGGATGGGGCTTATGACTTGATTATTCTTGATCCTCCTGCTTTTGCCAAGCATAAGGATGCGCTGAAGAATGCCCTGCGCGGTTATACCAAGCTTAACGTTAAGGCTTTCGAGAAGATTCCTGCCGGTGGTATACTCTTTACCTTCAGTTGTTCTCAGGCTGTCAACAAGGACCAGTTCCGTATGGCTGTGTTTACTGCTGCAGCTATGGCCAAGCGTAAAGTACGTATCCTGCATCAGCTGCATCAGCCGGCTGACCATCCTATAAATATTTACCACCCAGAAGGTGAGTACCTGAAAGGACTGGTGGTGTATGTGGAATAATTGAAAGTTGAAAATTGAAAGTTGAAAATTATTCGCTAACCGCTAACCTCTAACCGCTAACCGATAAACAAAAAATATAATGAACATTAAATTTAGACTTACATTGCTGAACTTCTTGGAGTTCGCTGTTTGGGGAGCTTATTTAACCTCGATGGGAACATACCTTGCAGGGGTTGGACTTGGTTCTCATATTGGTTGGTTCTATTCCGTACAGGGTATAGTCAGTATTTTTATGCCCGCCTTGATGGGTATTCTGGCTGACCGCTGGATGGAGGGACAACGTGTGCTGAGCCTCTGTCATACTTTGGCAGGCTTCTTTATGATTGCTGCATCTGTGTATGGCTATCAGGCAGGTAATGAACCTAACTTTGCTACGTTGTTTACGCTTTATACGCTCTCCGTAGCTTTCTTCATGCCCACCATTGCCCTAAGCTATTCTGTTGCTTATTCGGCATTGGAGAAGGCTGGATTAGATACGGTGAAGGCTTTCCCACCCATCAGAGTATGGGGAACGGTAGGCTTTATTGTAACCATGTGGGTTGTCGACCTATGTGGCTTGCAGTCAACGCCAGGTCAGTGGATGGTGAGCGGTTGTCTCAGTCTTGTTATGGCTGCCTACTCTCTGACGATGCCGCGTATGCCGATTAAGAAAGGTGAGCAGAAAACGCTTGTTGAGGCACTTGGCCTGAATGCTTTCCGCCTATTCTTGAATCCACGTATTGCTGTATTCATGCTATTTGCTATGCTCTTAGGCTTCTGTCTGCAGATCTCAAACGGATATGCTAATCCCTTCATCACCAGTTTTGGCAGCATAGAGGAGTATCAGTCGACCTTCGGTGTTCAGCATGCTAACATACTGATCTCCCTTTCTCAGATGAGTGAGACGCTGTGTATACTGTTGATTCCCTTCTTCCTCTCACGTTTTGGTATCAAGAAGGTTGTGCTCATTGCTTTGATGGGTTGGGTATTGCGTTTCGCTTTCTTCGGATTGGGTAACCCCGGTTCTGGCGTATGGCTCTTCCTGCTTTCTATGGTTGTTTATGGTGTAGCCTTTGACTTCTTCAATATCTCAGGCTCGCTGTTTATCAATCAGGAAACCGACGACAGCATCCGCAGCAGTGCGCAGGGTCTGTTTATGATGATGACAAATGGCTTGGGTGCGTTTATTGGTACGTTGGTAGCGCAGGCCGTCATAAACAATTATGTCTTTACGCCTCAGGCAGCAGGAGCAACGGGTTCCGAGATTGTTGCAGGCTGGCAGACTTGTTGGTACATCTTTGCAGCTTACGCCCTTGTAGTAGCCATCCTCTTTGCTGTTTGCTTCAGATATAAGCACGAGGCCCCCTCCAGCTCCCCCGAAGGGGAGGAATAGTTGAAAGTTGAGAGTTTTTTCATTAAACATTGTTCGATAACCGATCAAACTACTAAACTATTAAACTACTAAACTACTAAACTAGTGAAGGAGACGCGATTTTTCTATGTTCCTGATGCAGGCAAAAGGACTGAGTTGCCTGAGGATGAAGCCAAACATGCAACACGTGTGCTCAGGCTAACCGTAGGTGATGAGCTCTTGCTTATGGATGGCAACGGTTGTTTCTATCGAGCTGAGATAACTGCTGCCACAGGACATCGCTGTCTTTATAAGATTCTGGAGACGATGCCTCAGGAGCGTGCTTGGGAAGGACATATCCATTTGGCGATGGCACCAACCAAGCTGAACGACCGTACTGAATGGTTTGCTGAGAAGGCGACAGAGATAGGTATGGATGAACTCTCCTTCTTGGATTGCAGGTTCAGCGAAAGGCGCGTTATCAAATGCGAACGTATCGACAAGATTCTTATCTCGGCTGTTAAGCAGAGCCATAAGGCTTGGAAGCCTATCCTGAATGAGATGACAACTTTTGAACGCTTTGTTAAGGCGGAGCGAAAGGGTGATAAATTCATCTGCCATTGTTACAATCAGGAGGACATAGGAGGCGAAGGAGAGAAACCCTTGTTGATGGATGTGTTACAAAGAGGCGTAGAAACAACCGTTTTGATAGGACCTGAGGGAGATTTCAGCGTCGACGAGGTGAAGCTGGCACAGAAGAACGGATTCCGAAGTGTTTCCTTGGGAACAAGTCGGCTCAGAACAGAGACTGCAGCACTTGTGGCTGTACACATGATGCAATTAAAGAATCAGAAATAACACAGATTATGAAGAAGACCTTATTCGTTTTAGCTGTAATAATTGTCGCTGTAGCAATAGGCGGTTATTATTTCCTATTTGGGAGGAAAGATGTCTGCAAGAATGTAATCCCGGAAGATGCCAAGGCTGTTATAGTGCTGGATTCAAAGCAACTTGTTAAACAGATGGGATTCAGTATCAGCGATATTATGGACTTCTTGAAGTCTGACAAGAAAGAAGGTATTGGTATTGACCTCCTTTCGCCCATGTACGGTTTTCTTTCCAATGAAAGCTATCTGTGTGGTGTTATGGCTTTGTCTGATGCTGATGATTTTGAAGAGGCAATTAAAGAGAAAGGCGTTTCTGTAGAGTCGCAGCGTGGATTCAAATGGGCGTACAGCAATGAAATGGTTGTTTGTTTCAATGACAAAAAGGCATTGCTGCTGGGCCCCATTTCACAGGCTGAGAGCAATAACATGCGCCCCAGAATGGTGGAGTGGATGAGTCAAAGCTCTTCCAATAACCCCCTTTTATCGTCTGTCTTAAAGGAAGATGGTGCACTTTGCTTGTGTTCAAAGATGAGTGTTCTACCCAGCACATCCATACAGCAGGCATTAAAATACCTGAATAATCCTTTTGATATGGATAAGGTATATATGCATGCTGCTTTGAAAGTAAAGAAAAAATCACTTCAATTATCAACATACATTGACTCGGACGAGGAAGATATCAAGGAGTTGTTTTCTAAGCCTTATGGCATTTTCCGACCCATACAAGGTAAACAGCTTCAGTCCTCGGTCAGTGATCCTATATTATGGATTGGATTCAATGCAAAAGGAACTCTCCTTTTGGAGGAGTTGAGAAAGAATAGCGTAACCAGACTTCTCCTGGTTGGCATAAATCTTTGCATGGATGCCGACATGTTGTTAAAGTCAGTAGACGGAGACGTTTCATTTGAGTTAAGTGATATCACATCAAAGCAAGTCGATTATACATTCAAAGCACAGGTTTCCAATCAAGACTTCATTAAGAATGCCAACGAATGGAACACGGGATTCTTGGGTAATGGGTACAGTTTTAAGGCTATCGACAATAACAACTATATGTTACAGGGCGAGGGCAAAGTCTCTTACTTTGGCGTAAAAGATGATTTGGTTTATCTTACAACAAATCAGGATGTTGCAAAAGATATTAAGAGTAATACTTCAGACAGTTTTGCTTCCACAAACAAATCGGAAATAACAGATAAAGTGTTCTATGCATCTATTAATGTAAGTAGATTGTCAGGTATTCAGGAGATACAAAACATGATGGGAGGCAACAAAGATATGTACAATCCTGTGTTAGGTAATATAGATAGGTTTACCGTCAGTGCCACAGATTACCTTCACTACAATATTGAACTCACAACCAAGCAAAATATATCAGACTTCATAAAACAGTTATTGAAGTAAATGAACAGTATAGAATTACATAACACTTTGCCCTGCGTTTTTGAAGGCAGGGATGTACAGAGCGAAATATGGCTGCAGGACGTCGTCTTTCAGAAAGGAGAGACATACCTTGTAGAGGCCAGCTCGGGTACGGGAAAAAGTTCGCTCTGCAGCTATATAATAGGATACAGAAAAGATTATCTGGGTAACATTTGTTTCGACAATAAGGACATCCGACAGCATCGTGTTTCGGATTGGACCGCCATTCGTAAGCATACGTTGAGCCTGCTCTTTCAGGAACTCCGACTTTTTCCAGAACTTACAGCAATGGAGAATATCGATATCAAGAACGAACTTACCAACCACAAGAGCCATAAGGAGATTGAGGCTTGGTTTGAGCGTCTGGGCATTGCTGATAAAATAAATGCCAAGGTGGGGCGTATGAGTTTTGGTCAGCAGCAGCGTGTGGCTATGATACGCGCCCTGGTTCAGCCTTTCGATTTCCTGATGGTGGACGAACCAATCAGCCACTTGGATGACGAGAATAGTAAGATTATGGCAGGCATCATGATGGAAGAGGCACAGCATCAGGGTGCGGGAGTAATTGTAACCAGTATTGGCAAGCACATGGATTTGCCATACACAAAAACATTCCGCTTATGATGTTGCTGGTTTGGAAACTACTGCGTCAGCACATCAGCATAGCGCAGTTGGCAGGCTTCTTCTTTGCCAACCTATTTGGTATGTTCATAGTACTGCTGGGTTTGCAGTTCTATAATGATGTGAAACCGCTTTTCAGTCAGGATGACGGTTTTCTGAAGCCCGAATATCTTATTGTAAGCAAGCGCATCTCTGGTATGAGTGTACTTGGGGCAGGAGAGAGCTGCGGGTTCAGCGATAAGGAGGTAGAAGATATTAGCAACCAGCCCTTCTGTAAGAGTGTGGGAGCATTTACAGCCAGCCAATACCGAGTGGTTTGCAGCATGGGCGTTAATGGTGTGGCTCAGTTTGGTACCGATATGTTCTTTGAGAGTGTGCCCGACAGGTTTGTTGATACAGAACTCAGCAAATGGAGATTCTCGTCTGAGGATGGCATCATACCCATTATTCTGCCTCGCACCTATCTGGCTATCTATAACTTTGGCTTTGCTCAGAGTCAGTCGTTGCCCAAGATTTCAGAGGGAATTGTGGGTATGATAGACATGCTGGTTGTGCTCCGCGGAAATGGGCAGGAGCAACGCCTGAAGGGTAAAGTGATCGGTTTCAGCACTCGTCTGAACACCATTCTGGTTCCTGAATCGTTTATCAAATGGAGTAACACCAAGTTTGCACCAGAGGCCGACCTAACGCCAAACCGACTGATTGTTGAGGTTAAGAACCCAACAGACGATGCTATCGTAAAATATATCAACGACCATAACTTGGAACTGGAAGACGATAAGCTGGATGCTGGCAAAGCGACCTATTTCTTGAAGCTGGTTACTATACTGGTAATGTGCATAGGTATGCTCATCAGCATCCTGTCGTTCTACATTCTCATGCTTAGCATTTATCTTTTGGTTCAGAAGAACACAGAGAAACTACGTAACCTACTGCTCATAGGCTATAGTCCTGTTCGTGTTTCTTTGCCCTACCAATTGCTTACGGTAGGTATGAATGGGGTAGTACTCATTCTCTCCTTTACTTTATTATATATGGTTCGCTGTTATTACATGAACATGCTTTGGGTAATGTTCCCGCAGATGCAGGATGGCAGCATGTGGCCTACACTTTGTCTGGGAATAGGCCTTTTTATTGTAGTAAGCCTGATTAATATAGTTGCAGTACGCAATAGGGTAATGAAAATTTGGAATAGAAAGGAATAATGGAGAAACTGAAGATACTATATACTGAACATACAGGATTGGAAGTGGTTGCATGCGACGAACTCCCCGGTTCTGGCAGTAACCGTAAGTATTACCGCTTGCATGGATCAGACGGCAGTACGCTTATCGGGGTTGTAGGCACAAGTCTTGATGAGAATCATACCTTCTGCTACCTGGCTCAGCATTTTACAGAACGTAAACTACCCGTCCCGGCTGTTGTTGCTCAGAGCATAGACGGACTGCGTTATCTGCAGGTAGATTTGGGTGACCGCTTACTCTTTGATGCCCTGAAAGGCGGTCGTGATGCCGGTGGTCGTTATACACAGACCGAGAAACAACTCCTGCATCGAACTATCTCGCTTCTGCCTAAGATTCAGATTAAAGGAGCGCGAGGGTTGAACTTCAAGAAATGCTATCCGCAGGAGGCGTTGGATGAGACCAATGTGCTTTTTGATCTTAACTATTTCAAGTATTGTTTTCTGAAGACAACAGGAGTTGATTTTCATGAACTTAAGTTAGAGGCGGCCTTCCGTTTGGTTGCTCAGGATATTGTGGCAATACCGGGTGAAGCTTTTATGTACCGAGATTTTCAGGCACGCAATGTGATGCTCGACAGAGATAACAATCCCTTCTTCATAGATTTTCAGGGAGGTCGCCGTGGCCCTGTACAGTACGATGTAGCCAGTTTCTTATGGCAGGCATCAGCCCGTTATAGCAAGTCGTTGCGCGAGGAACTCATCAAAACCTATATCACCAGTCTTAAGCAATACATCGAGGTCAATGAGAAACAGTTCCGACAAAACCTTAAGCTTTGCGTCCTATTCCGCTTGCTACAAGTATTAGGTGCCTATGGTTTCCGAGGTTATTTTGAGCGTAAGAAACATTTTATCGACAGCATTCCTCCTGCTATTCAAAACTTGCGCGAGTTATTGCAGGATGGTGGATGCCCGTATCCTTATCTGCGCGATGTGCTTACACGTCTGGTGGAACTTCCACAATTTACTCCGGAGCCAGAGAAACCTCTACAGCGAGCTGACGGATATAAGATAACGGAAAATAATCCCTATGTATCACGTCCGGAAGACGGACCGGCTACGTTCAGTAGGTATGACGGTAAAGGTCCTTTGGTGGTTCGTGTTTTCAGTTTTTCCTTCAAGAAAGGAATCCCAGAAGATACCAGCGGCAATGGCGGTGGATATGTGTTCGATTGTCGTAGCACGCATAATCCAGGTCGTTATGAGCCTTACAAGCAGCTTACAGGTTTGGATGAGCCCGTAATCCGTTTTTTGGAAGATGATGGCGAGATTCTTACCTTCCTTGAAAGTGTATATAAATTAGCCGATGCTCATGTGCAGCGTTACATACAGCGTGGTTTTACCAACTTGATGTTCGCATTTGGCTGTACAGGAGGTCAACACCGTAGTGTGTATAGCGCCCAGCATCTGGCAGAACACATACATTATAAATATGGTATAGAGGTACATGTTTGTCATCGTGAACAGGGTATCTCAACCATCATGCCTGCTTTCAGAGCAATGATATTTGCAGCAGGCTTAGGCACTCGACTGAAGCCGCTCACAGACACCATGCCCAAAGCACTTGTACCTGTGGCAGGTAAGCCCTTGCTGGAGCATACATTAGATAAGCTGAAAGATTCCGGCATACGTGATGTGGTTATAAATGTGCATCATTTTGCCGATATGATAGAAGAGTGGGTAAACCAACATCCTATGGGTATGAACGTGTGGTTCAGCGATGAACGCGAGGCGCTGTTGGAGACAGGAGGCGGTATAAAACATGCGACCCATCTGCTGAAAGATGCAACAGAAGGGTTCCTTATCCATAATGTGGATATTCTCAGCAATGCAGATTTACGTGCCCTACAGCTTTTTGCACGAGGTAAAGCTGCTGCATTGCTGGTGTCTGAGCGTCAGACCAGTAGGTATCTGCTCTTCGATGATGATATGCGATTGGTAGGTTGGACAAATATCCAAACGGGCGAGGTAAAGAGCCCATACCCCAATCTCGATGCAAAGAAGTATCGCAGATATGCCTTTGCGGGTATTCATGTGATGAATCCGTCGTTGTTCACTTATTTTTCGGAGTGGCCTGATAAATTCAGCATCATTGACTTTTATCTGAGTGTTTGCAACCAGCAACCTATCTATGGATATGTTCAATCTGGTTTACAATTGATGGATGTCGGCAAGATGGAAACCGTAGCCGAGGCAGAGGCATTTTACAAAGACCTAATGTAAGAATGAAGATACAAGAGCTTCAGACCCTTTTTTCGAAACATCCCATTGTAAACAAACTGCGTGCAGCCTTACAGAGGTCGGATGCGGGTGTTATTCAGATAGACGGCCTTCATGAGAGTGCCGCCCCGCTGGTATTCTCATCACTTATAAACACCATTTCATCGGTCTGTGTGTTTATTCTTGACGACGAAGAGCAGGCTGGTTATTTCTATCACGATTTAACGCAGGTTTTGGGCGATGAAAAGGTACTTTTCTTCCCCAGCAGTTTTAAGCGCGCTATTAAATACGGACAACGCGATGCCGGCAACGAGATACTCCGAACGGAGGTTCTAAGTGCCATAAACTCTCAACTTTCAACAGACTCTCAACTCTCAACTCTCAACTCTCAACTTTATATTGTCACTCACCCTCAGGCATTAGCCCAAACCGTTGTAACGCGCAGGAAGCTATCAGAGCAGACATTATCTCTGCAAGTAGGAGAGCAGGTTGATATTGTCTTTGTGCAGGAAACACTGATATCCTTTGGATTTAAGCGAGTAGATTATGTGTATGAACCTGGGCAGTTTGCTGTAAGAGGCAGCATTCTGGATGTGTATTCATATTCTTGCGAATTCCCATACCGAATAGACTTTTTTGGCGATGAAGTGGATAGTATCCGCACATTCGAGGTTCAAACGCAGCTCAGTAAGACCAAGTTGCAACAAATAAGTATTGTTCCTGAACTGTGTTCTGAGGAGGAACAGAACGAGAGTTTTCTCTCTTTCCTACCTAAGGAGACGCTTCTTATAATGCACGACCCCGTATTTGTTGCAGAATCCGTACAGATAGCATGGGATGAAGGCTTCTGCCGACAGGCTGTTACTGTCGATGCCGAAGAAGCTTCTGTAGATGAGCAAAAACCGCTTGAAAAGGATAAAATGCTGGTGGAACCGCAACTTTTCAACAAAGAACTGCTCAACTTTCGAAGAATAGAATTAAAAGCCTCCCCCGTCCACTCCCAAGGAGGGGTGAATTTATCATTCCATACTCACTCTCAGCCAGTATTCCACAAGAACTTCAATCTGGTGTTTCAGAACTTCAGCAAATACCTTGAGGATGGTTATCAGCTTTATATCTTGGCCGATAGCCAGAAGCAAACAGCTCGCTTAGAGAGCATCTTTCAAGACCAGCAAACAGGCATCACCTTTACACCTGTTGACCATACTATTCATGCGGGATTTGTAGATGACGACCTCAGAATATGCCTTTTCACCGACCATCAGATATTCGACCGCTACCACAAGTATAATCTGCGAAGTCAGCATACACGAAACGGTAAGGTGGCTCTTACACTTAAAGAGTTACAGCAGTTTGAGATTGGCGATTATGTAGTACACCTGGATCACGGTGTAGGAAAGTTTGGCGGACTGGTGAGAATACCAGTTCAGAACACAGAAAATAATCAAAATTATCACGAAGTTATAAAAATCATCTATAACCATGATGATGTGGTTTTTGTTTCTATTCACGCCCTACACAAAGTCTCTAAATATAAAGGAAAAGAGGGTGAGCCGCCTCGTGTCAGCACGCTGGGAACCGGTGCTTGGGAACGCATGAAGGAGCGCACCAAGACCAAGATTAAAGATATCGCTCGCGACCTTATTAAGCTATACAGTCGCCGTCGTGAAGAGAAAGGCTTCTCATATTCGCCCGACAGCTTTATGCAAAACGAGTTGGAAGCCAGTTTCCTTTATGAAGATACACCCGACCAACTGAAAGCTACCCAAGATGTAAAGGCTGATATGGAACGTGCCCGTCCTATGGACCGTTTGGTTTGTGGCGATGTAGGCTTTGGCAAGACTGAGGTTGCCATACGTGCAGCCTTCAAAGCCTGTGCCGATAACAAACAGGTTGCCGTCTTGGTGCCCACAACAGTATTAGCATATCAGCATTACCGAACCTTTACGGCACGTCTGAAAGACTTCCCTGTTAAGGTAGAATACCTCAGTCGTGCCCGTTCGGCAGCCAAGACTAAGGAAATCCTTGAAGGACTGAAAAACGGCACCGTAAACATTGTGGTTGGTACACATAAGCTCATCAGCAAGAGTGTGCAGTTTAAGGACTTGGGGTTGCTGATTATCGACGAGGAGCAGAAGTTTGGCGTTTCTACGAAAGAAAAACTGCGCCAGATGAAAGTTAATGTTGATACCCTAACGCTTACAGCAACGCCTATTCCGCGTACCTTGCAATTCAGCTTAATGGGGGCTCGTGACCTTAGCGTTATCCAAACGCCGCCTCCTAACCGTTACCCCATACAAACGCAGCTAAGCGTGTTCAGCTCCGAGGTTATTGCCGAGGCTATAAACTTTGAGATGAGCAGAAACGGGCAAGTGTTCTTTGTGAATAATCGCATCAGCAATCTGCCGGATTTGGAAGCCCTTATCCATAAGCATGTGCCCGATGCCCGTGTAGCCATTGCCCATGGACAAATGCCACCAGAGACACTGGAAAACATCATGATGGGCTTTGCCAACTATGATTACGATGTACTCCTCTCTACCACCATCATAGAGAGCGGATTGGATATCCCCAATGCCAACACCATTATTATCAATAGCGCCCAGAATTTCGGTCTAAGCGACCTTCATCAGATGCGAGGAAGAGTTGGACGCAGCAACAAGAAAGCCTTCTGCTACCTGCTTTCTCCACCATTGAGTGCCCTTAATATTGATGCCCGCAGACGTTTGCAGGCCATCGAGAATTTCTCCGATTTGGGCAGCGGTATTCACATAGCTATGCAGGACCTCGATATTCGTGGTGCAGGAAACCTCCTGGGTGCCGAACAGAGCGGTTTCATCGCCGATTTAGGTTATGAGGCATACCAAAAGATCCTCTCGCAGGCTGTCAAGGAACTGCGTAACGATGAGTTCCAAGACCTGTATAAAGAAGAGGTGAAGGCAGGTAATATAACAAACGGTACAGACTTTGTAGAGGAATGTATTATAGAGAGCGACCTCCCCATGTCGTTCAGTGAGGAATATGTGCCCACCAGCAGCGAGCGTATGTTGCTGTATCGTGAGTTGGATGGATTGGAACGTGATGAAGATGTTGACCAGTTCCGTCAGCGCATGATAGACCGTTTTGGCCCAGTGCCTCAAGAGGGAGAAGAACTTATTGGCGTGGTTAAACTTCGTAGACTAGGACGTTATTTTGGTTGCGAACGCATCACCCTGAAGTCAAAACGTATGCGTATGCAGTTCGTTTCAAACTCAGAGAGTGCTTTTTATGATAGCGAAGCATTCCGTAAGGTCATCTCTTTTGCCACTACGAATGCGCACATCTGCCGTGTTGATAACTCAAAAGATCAATTTAAACTTCTCATATCCAATGTTACCTCAGTAGAGCAGGCCAATGCACTTCTTTCTCAGATGCAATCCTGCGCGGTGTGATGTAAAAGCATTTTTTTCTTCTAATCTCTTTGTCGTATAAAAACATCTTCATATCTTTGCGCACAGAAAAAACGATTTTAGATTTAAAAAACATGAAAAAGATTCTTTTGTTACTCATTTTAGCCTTTACATCATTATATGTGAATGCGCAGGATAAAATGACGTTCACAAGTGGTAAATCTTTATATATTAAGGTGATTGAGATTTCTGCCACAGATGTAAAATATAGAATGTTTGACGACTTGCAAGGTCCCATTTATCAGGAAAAACTTTCAAATATTTATTATATTAAGTTCTATAATGGTGAGATGCGGTTGTTTAACCAGAACCCTGCCAGGATTAATAATTATACTGGATACACGGTTCCTTATCAAACTTATTCAAAACCTCCCCGCAAATCCTCCTATAACCGTTCTACCAATGTTAATCCTGAAAGAACATCAGGTATAACCGGACAAGTTGATTTATATCTTCAGAATGCATGGGGAGTTGGCTTCATGATCAGGAAAGAAATCAATCAATATCTCGGATGGAATTTAATCGGCGCTTCTTATATGTCGGGATGGTATGGTTCATTTTTTGCAAACAATTTTGAAACTTATCATATGGCAGCTCCTGATAAATTTGGCATGCTAAATGTCAGATTATGTGGTATACGATTAAACATGCCTTTATATGAATCTTTCCGTTTCTATGCAGAAGTGACACCTGGGTATACTTTTGCCTATTTCAAAGAAAATTATGATGATGTTTATGAGAATATAAATCTTCGTCAGCATTTCTTCGGTTTTGATTTCGGCGCTGGCCTGCAACTACATAAGAATGTGTCTATTGGTTACAACCTTAATTTCAGAATTAATTCTGATTTCAAGAAAATAACCCACTGGGGAAAAATATCATTCCTTTTCTAAACGCATATTTATTTATTGAAATAAACAAAGGGGATGTGTCTACAATCGGCACATTCTCTTTTAATCAAATAAAATTGTAAACACTATGAGAAAACTGTTCCTATTTATGGCGGTTGCTTTCTGCCTTAACAGCACTGCCAAGACTGAAGTAAAAGATTCTAAGACCAACTATGCTCGTGAGGTGCTGCAACCTTACGTCGATCGTGGTGAACTGCCTGGTGCCATTAGTATCTTCTATAACAATGGCGTGCAGGAAACTTGTTGTATTGGTTATGCTGATGTGGAGAAAAGACGTCCCATTAGACTAGACAATGTATTTATGCAGTGTTCTCAGACCAAAGGTTTCTGTGGTGTTACCATTGCTAAACTGGTAGAGGAGGGCAAGATATCATTAGATGACCCTGTTTCTAAATATTTGCCAGAATTCAAGGAACTGTGGGTACAGGACAGTGAGAAGGATGGTGTGAAGACTCTTCATAAAGCCAATAATGTACTAACAGTACGCATGGTGTTGAATCACACGGGTGGTTTCCCCTTTGAGTGTAGCGCTAAACGTAGCGATGTTCGTGGTGGCGGATGGTCAGGCGGTGCTCCCCTTCGTCAGGTTGCTAGCATTGCTGCTGGTTCGCCTATCTTATTTGAGCCTGGCACAAAGACGACCTACTCAAATACAGGCATTGATATAGGTGGTGCTATTGTAGAAGTAGTTACTGGCATGAAGTGGGAAGAATACTTGAAGAAAGAGGTCCTAGATCCTTTGGGCATGAAGAGTACTTGGTTCTGGCCTACTGACAAACAACTGAAGAACCAAATAGAGATGTATGATGTGAAAGCTGGTCAACCTGCCAAGTACCGCTTGGAAAACGGTTGGGAACAACGTCCCTATAATGATGGTCACGTTTTTGCTTCTGCCGGTGCAGGACTTTGGACAACAGCTCTGGATCAGCTGAAGTTTTATAAGATGCTGATGAATCTGGGTGTTGGTGACAATGGTGTTCGCATCCTGAAAGAGGAAACCGTAAAGAGCATCCTGGCAGAATCTACTCGTCCTGCTAACTTAGGCGGCTATTCTCTTGGTTTGAATGCTCCTGTTAAGGATGGCGAAAACGAATGGTTTGGTCACGGCGGAGCTTGGGGCACAAACTGCAATGTGAACTGGCACAAGAAGCAATTGAGACTTTGGGTTGTTCAGGTTAATGGCGGCCAACCCTGGAGCAAAGATGTAGACAAAGCTGCCGAGAAGTTCTTCCAGGCCACACTGGATTCAGATAAGTTGAATGAATATACGGGAAGGACGAAATAAGGCTGACAAATTATATTAATGGGAAGAGGCAATGTGTTTCTTCCCATTTTTTATAAATATGCCTTTGTCTGGGGTATTTGGAAGCCTATGCCCATCCAAAGTGTAGATATTACCCGAGGGGTTAGGGGTGAGGCTAGATTTAGGGGTAAGATTATGTATCCCCGTTACTTCCTCTTCTGAAAGAATAGGATGGATAGTGATTCTATCGAAGTTGGGCGACCAGAGGTCATCAAAAGCTTGTATTGTAATGGTGTTAGAAGAACCTTTCTGTAATTTCACAGGAATCATCTTCCATCCCATTCCATCGGGATCCCACGAACTGGTGCAGTCGCCGTTGCTCTGGAAGTAGATGGTGTCGCCCACTTGTTCCCCATTAACAAGAAGCTTGGCTGGGCGCGTGTCCTTTGCGATATAGTAAATGGTAAGGAGATACTCTCCCGTGCGATCTGCCTTTATGCGGTTGAACTGAATCTTGGCACCCTTCCCGACGTCACCCACGAAACTGCCTCCTGAAGCATGAAGCGCATCGTAGGACTTACGTTTTGCGCTGCCAGATAAGGTGTTGCCACTTGCTTCTGCTTCGTAGGTGGTACGTTCGAGTGGGACATCCAGATTGTCTTTGGGAGAAATCTGCACAAGGAAGCCGCCTTCGCTCAGTTCCTTGATGCTGAGCGTATTGCCTTTCTTCACTTGCTTCTTCTCGAACTTGAGATCGGTACGACATGTGCCGTCGCGATAGATATAAGCTGTATAGGTAATCCCCTCCTCCAGAAAGTCCAACTTTGCACGACAGGTACGTTCACTCACACTGATGCCCGACACCCACCAGTCGCTGCCTTTCCTGCGTGCAACTGTGGCAAAGGAAGAAGGATTTCCTTCGAGAAGCAGACTCTCGTCCCAAGCAGCGGGCAGACGCTTCATAATGTCTTTACCAATAAAATGCTGCAGGTTCTGTGGAGCTTCGGCAATATGGACTATACCACTCTCGAAGAGTGTTGTCAACGCCAAATGATGTCCCTGACTCCTTTGTGTGAGGAGACTGCCTCGCCAAGTAGCAAAGTCACCAGGAGTGAAGTCCATAGCTCCCACTACATTGCGGGTAAAAAGCACATCGAGATGGTGCTGCGTCGTGTTCTTCTTGGCATGCCAGAACTGTTGTTCTCCACCATAGATACCTTCCTGTGTCATAATATTAGGATAGGTGCGTCGTAAACCCGAAGGACGCGTACAACCATGCAGGTTTACCAGCATCTGGTACTTAGCCGCCGTCTTGTAGAGATTCTCCATACGAGCCATTGTCTCTTTGGAGTCATCTTCCCAGAAATCAACTTTTACGCCCTTAAAGCCCCAGTTCTTATACTTCTTTAAAGTCGCATCCATATTTTCATTCGAGAATGACTGATTACTGCTGAGGGTTGCAGTCTGCCAAAGCAGACAATTCACACCCCTTTCTGCGGCATCCCTTGTGAAGGTAGGAAACCATGAAGAACTCCAGCCTGCATCAATGAGATAGTACGACCAGCCCATATCCGCAGCCAGTTCACAATGTGCCCATTCGCCATCGTGAATTCCACCGTAAGCCTCTCTTATTTCGCTCTTGTTGCCATCCGAGCCTCCCCAGTACCAAGCAGCTACGCCTGGTTTTATCCAACTGACGTCCTTTATGGTTGTAGGCGGACATAGATTCTCTGTCATTGTCGTCTCAAAGATGGTCTTAATGTCGCCACACACAACCATTCTCCAAGGTGTTTGAAACGGCAGGGTACAGGATATGCGGTACGATTTCTCTTCGGCATAGTCTTTTGTCGCTCCTGTCCAACTGTACGAGAATGTCCCTTTCTCTTCTTCTGCCTTTGTTAACGAGGTGCAGAAGAAACTGCGGCAATCCGCTTCGGAGATGAGCAGATATTCCTTTCCAGTATAAACGAGGGTTGGGGAGTTGTAGCGGGCATCGCCTGTTTCAACAAGGGTTTGCCAATTGGTATATTTTGTATAAAGACCCTCGTAGGGGTAATTGGGGTCGTTACCGCCAGTATTGCCTATGAATCGGCAGGCAGTTGTACTGGAAACATTGGCAACACGAATGCGGCTTGCCTCTTCGGTAAGGGTGGTATTGACGTGTTTGTATTTCGGAATCACATAACGGAAAGCGAAGCCATCATCGTAAAGACGGAACAGGACTTCTAGCTGCCACGTCCCATTCAGGGTGAGCACAGAGAGTGTGTTGCAGTGGTCACGATATTGGCTGCGCTTGCCAACAGGAAGGGTATATGAATCGTCAACAACAGAAGAATCAACACTTACCAGTTCAAGATTTTCGGTAAGGTCAACAGCAGAGGTTTTCAATCCCAACGGTGATTCATCAACGATAATCCTATCATCTCTGCTTACTGTATAACTGAGTTTCCCGTCTACCAAATGAACCGTAGCTTTCAGATGACCGTCGGGTGAAGTCACATTGTAGTCTTCTGCCCGTAGGACAAAAGACAGAAACAGAATAACGACTGATAAGAGTGTCTTATACATTATCTATTATTTGAAAAGTTCATCAAGGAACTCATAGAAGACCGGATTCTCGCCCACAACTGTTTTCACAATCTTTCCCTCAGGGTCGATGACAATCTTTGTAGGGAAGCCTGTTATGGCGTACATCTCTGGAACTTTCGAGTCTTTGGGGTTATATACATGCTTCCATTTGAGTTCATGTTTGGCAACAGCCTCTTTCCATTTCTCTTCTGTATCACTGCAGTCAACACCCAAAATCTCCAGACGGTCGCCATACTTTTCATAGTATTTTTTCAGTTCAGGAAATCCCTTTATGCACCATATACACCATGATCCCCAGAAGTCGAGAATCAAGTACTTGCCACGCAGAGATGAGAGGGAGAGGTCTGTGCCGTCAATGCTCTTAAGGGTGAAGTCAGGAGCCATCTTTCCATCCTCAACATTCTTGCGGGCAGCTTCACGTACCTTCTCACGTTCAATATTAGCTTTCACAAAATCAACAAAGTATGAATACTTGCTATCTGCATCTATACTGCTCATGACATTTAGTGCTTTCTCGGAATCATCTAAGCCCATAAGTATGGTAACACATGCTCCGCTGTTGGGGTGAGTGTTGATAAAATTCATCTTAGCATCATTGAGTTGCTGCTTGAGTCCATCGTAGATGGGATCTATGATTTTCCGAAGAGAATCTGCATTGGCTCCTGCATCAACCTGACTATGATATGAGTAGCCCACCTCATACATTTTCTCTTGGATGGAATCTGTTGCATCATCCAACTCCTGATATTCTTTATAGAACGTTGAACCGCTCCATACATTTTTCTCGGTTGTACCCTTAACTGTTCCTTTCTCTCCGGGAACCAGATATATAGACAATCGCTTCTCGCCCTCAGTAGTCTTAACTCTACAGATAGCCAGACGCATCTTACTGTCATTGTTCTGAATAGTAAACTTTCCCTTCTTAATTTTGAGTGTATCTGTCTTCTCAATACCTGTAAAATCAGGCTTCACAATCTGAACAAAGACTGTGTCACCCGTTACATCTTTCAAATCTGCCTTGATGACACATTGTGAATACATACTTCCTCCCATCAAAACAGAAAGGAGCAAAATCAAAAACTTTCTCATAGATTTATGGTGTTAATTAATTTTTCTGAGTATTCTGATTAAATCGGAATCCTTATAATGTCTCTTTCTGTACAGGATCACATGTTAGTCCAATGCCAAGTTTCTTGAAGATTTTCTGGTCAACCTCACTGAGCATAACTGTCGAATGAGCCTGACACCCTCGTAGCAACGGCAGCATAGCCAGTGCACGACGGCAGTTGGGGTCGTTCTGACTGAGAACAGAAAGTGCAACTAACACCTCATCTGTATGTAAACGAGGATTATGGCCTCCCAAATATTCCGTTTTGGTTTTTTGGATAGGCTCAATCAGATCTTGTGAGATGAGTTTGATAGAATGGTCAATGCCTGCCAGATGCTTTGTTGCATTGAGTAACAAAGATGCACACGTTCCCAAGAGTGGCGAGCTGCTGGCTGTAATGATATGACCGTCCTCCAGTTCGATGGCGCTACATGGAACCCCAGTTTCCTCCTGACGGGCTTTGGCAGCTACGGTACACTTACGATAGTCAGTATCTATCTTGGCCTGCTTGAAGAGAAGTTTCAGTTTAGTAACTTCGTTTTCGTTGCAGGCTCCTAAAGCTAACTTGTTAAGTGAAGTATAATAACGGCGCACAATCTCTTGAAGAGAGGCTTCTTGACAAATTTCATCATCAGAAATACAGAACCCTACCATGTTAACTCCCATATCTGTAGGACTCTTGTACGGACATTTGCCGTAGATACCTTCAAAGATAGCATTCAGAACGGGAAAGATTTCTACGTCGCGATTGTAGTTGATCGCTACTTTCTCGTATGCTTCCATGTGGAAGGGGTCAATCATGTTAACATCGTTAAGGTCGGCTGTAGCTGCTTCGTAGGCGATGTTTATAGGGTGCTTTAGCGGAAGATTCCAGACGGGGAAGGTTTCAAATTTTGCATATCCTGCTTCAACTCCACGTTTGTGTTCGTTATAAAGCTGAGAAAGGCATACAGCCATTTTTCCGCTACCAGGACCAGGTGCTGTAACGATAACCAATGGTTGTGTGGTCTCTACATAATCGTCTTTGCCAAATCCTTCATCGCTGTCAATGAGGTCTACGTTGTGGGGATAGCCCTCAATGGTATAGTGGTAATAGGCCTTTATGCCCATACTCTCCAAGCGGCGACGATACTGTTCAGCGGAACTCTGTCCGTTGTAATGTGTAATAACAACGTTGTTTACTAGGAAACCACGGTTCTGAAATTCGTTTCTAAGACGTAGAACATCCTCGTCGTAAGTAATACCTAAGTCCTGACGAATTTTATTCTTCTCTATATCAATAGCACTGATAACAATCACTATTTCAGCAGAATCTGCCAACTGTTGCAACATGCGCAACTTGGAATCAGGTCGGAAACCAGGCAGCACCCGGCTTGCATGATGATCGTCAAAAAGTTTTCCGCCCAGTTCCAGATAGAGTTTACCCTTGAATTGAGCAATGCGTTCCTTAATATGTTCGCTTTGTATGCGAATATATTTCTCGTTATCAAATCCGTATTTCATCTTATTACCTTAAAAATGTTATCCTTATATAAATCCTATCTGACGACTTTTGTAAACTCTGCCTTTGCTCCTTTCTCATTGCGAAGCTCTACATACACAATTGTTTTTGCAGTTATAGCGTCATTTGCATCACGGGTCATGAACCGGAATTCCGTACCCTTGCTTGTATATCGTTTTGATACTGAGGTTGGCGTTCCTAAGGGAAATTGGTAATCGTCACATGCTTGGTGAAAGACATTCTTGTCAGTCTCTGACAACTCGTCCTGAACATTAAATTCAGGTAATTCCTCCACCTCACCTTGCAGGTAGCCATTACGAATAAGGAAATCATCCAGTTCCTCTTGCATATATTCCATACGCGCATTACGAATACCAAATCCATCCATGACAATAGATCTAGGCAACTGCTCCTTTAAATCTTTTATACTACTCTCCAAGCCTCCGCTGCCAAAGGTGCAGAATGGTACAATCATCTTTCCCTCCAAATGAATCTTCTCAAGCAAAGATGCAACAGGCAAAGCATAGGTGCCAAACCAGATTGGGTAGCCCAAAAAGATAATATCATAATTTCTGACATCGGATTTTATGGGTTTCAGGGCAGGCAGTACTCCGCTTTCATGCTCCTTCTTGCAACGTTCTATTGTGGCTTCAAAATTGCCCGAATAAGGTTCTTGGCAAACTATTTCTTCAATATCGGCATTCATGTATGATTTAATCTGGTTCGCAACAGCAGCTGTTGCCCCTGTTTGGGAGTAAAACAAGATAAGTACCTTATTTTGCGGAATGTTACTTTCTGCCGTTTCTCTCTTTTCGCCTCCGCAGGCAACCATCAACATACACATACATATAAACAAAGATATCTTTTTCATACGATAATATAAGTTTTATTTCTATGACAAAGTTACACATTTTTCTCCTAATACATATTTTAATTAAGGCATTTTTTCAACAAATTAGATAAATTATCCAGATTATAGGCTTATTTTCTTGTGTGTTGGCGTTTTTGTTGTAATTTTGTTTCAGTATTCATACAAAACAGAACGAAAAATACCATGCAGAAAGGAGCAGACTCAACTAATTTAGAGAAAACCGCTATTATAGCGGGGGAACGCAATGTCACATTTGCCCAAGCCCTGCAGTATATCGACATGTTTGCCGAATTTACTCCTAAGGGGGAAGATAAGCGAATAATTGTCTTTAGCGAAAATAGTGAAGGGTGGATTTATGCCTTTTTCAGCATTTGGCAGCAAGGTGGTGTGGCTATTCCTGTTGATGCCAGCAGTACCGTTTCGGATCTTTGTTATATTCTGCGTGACTGCACTCCTCATCTAATATGGACCTCACAACATAATCTTCCCGTTGTTGAGCAAGCTCTTTCAGAAACTGAATTGGAAATACCTGTTCAGGTTATTGAGAACCACATGAAGTCGGAGCCGGATGCTACCCGCGTATTGCCCGAGCAGCTTCCCTGGGATGAACTGAATGTCCCCTATAATCAGAAGACTGCGCTCATCATCTACACTTCTGGTACTACAGGAAGTCCAAAGGGCGTAATGCTCAGTTACCAGAATCTAATGGCTAACATTAAGGGTGTCTCACAGGATGTTAGAATATATACCAGTACTCGTCGTACAATGATTTTACTGCCCCTGCATCATGTGTTACCTCTGATGGGTAGTTTGATTGCACCTTTTTGGATTGGCGGTGGTGTTGCTATCTGTCCCAGTCTTACGGCTCCTGACCTCATGGATACGCTTTGTCGGGGTAAGGTTGCCATTGTGATTGGTGTACCTCGATTATGGCAGATGCTATATGGAGGCATAAAGAAGAAGATTGATGCTAACGCTATAACAGCGTTCCTCTTCCGCATGTGTGCCTTCTTCCGTAACAGAACTCTTTCGCGTCTTGTGTTCGGGAGCATCCGCAGAAAGATGGGCGGACACATCCGTTTTTTTGTCAGTGGCGGTGCTGCTCTCAGTAAGGAAATTGGTGAAGGACTGAAAACGCTCGGTCTTGATGTGCTGGAGGGTTATGGCATGACCGAGACGGCTCCTATCATCTGCTTTACCAGACCATCTGACATACGTCCGGGCTGTGTCGGACTTCCATTACCCGGTATCGAATGTAAACTGATAAACGGTGAGTTGTGTGCGAAAGGACCTAATGTAATGCTTGGTTATTATAACCGTCCTGAGGAGACGGCTGCCGTGATCGACCAAGACGGATACCTGCATACGGGGGATTTGGCAACCATAGGCAATAAAGGACACGTAACAATAACGGGACGTACCAAAGAGATCATTGTGCTAAGCAATGGTAAGAACATTGAACCTAGCGAGATTGAATATAAGCTGGAGAAATATGATCAGTATGTGAAAGAGGTGGCCGTCATGCAGGACAACGACCTTTTACGAGCTATCATTGTTCCTCAAACACAGTGGGCTTCCTTGCTTAGCGACACGCAAATAGAAGTGGCGTTAAAGCACGAGGTAATCGAACCGTACAACCAGACTGTTGTTAACTACAAGAAGGTAATGGCGCTGACTGTTTACAAGGGTGAACTGCCAAGAACAAAGCTCGACAAACTGCAGCGCTTCAAACTTCAGGGCATACTTGAGGCTTGTCGTACAGCACAGCCTGAGCGTCAGGAAGAGCCCGAACCCGACTTTGAGGAATACCGTATCATCAAACAGTATATCGAACAGGAGAAAAAGGTTCCGGTACGACCTTCCTCACATGTTGAGACAGACCTTGCAATGGATTCACTTGATAAAGTCGGACTTCAGGGTTTCATTGAACATACATTTGGTATGAAACTGAGGGTAGAGGAGATGGCTTCGTTCCCCGACATAAAGGCAATGGCAGAGCATGTCGCATCCTGCAAGACAAAAGTTGAGGTGGAAGAAGTTGACTGGCACAGCTTGTTAAATGAGTCGGTCGAGGGACTTCACATACCCAGTGCTTCATGGCTCCTTCCCTTTGGGAGCAAGTGTTTCAGGCTGTTCTTTAGAATTTATAACTCACTGCGTATTCACGGACGTATTCAGATACCCGCCAAGGGTCCGTATATTCTGGCACCCAACCACCAAAGCTTCGTCGATGCACCAGTAGTGCTCAGCGGTCTCACATGGAGGCAGATAAAGACCTGCTATTTCTATGCAACCGAGCAACACGTCAAGAGTAAGTTCCGCAGAAAACTAGCCGATAAGAACAATACCATTATTATGGAACAGTCCAACCTGAAAGAGAGTATTCAGAAGCTGGCCCAAGTACTGAAAAGCGGCAACAATATTGTTATTTTCCCGGAAGGCAGTCGTACCCACGATGGTGAATTAGGCGATTTCAAACTTGCCTTTGCCATATTAAGCAAAGAATTGAATATTCCTATTATACCCGTCTGTATAAGAGGAGCTTATGATGCATTACCAAGATATCGCAGATACTTGCGTCCCCGTCATATAGAAGTACACTTCCTTCCTCCCGTAATACCTACTTCAGATATTTCCTATCAGCAGTTATCTGATAAGGTAAAACAAGCAATAGCAGGGGTTTTATAGATTAAAACAGCGATTCCTGCGAGTTGATTTCCTCAAGCGTGTAGGCTGATGAGCCGTCGAAGCAGTGTGTGCAGATTTGCTCTTTCGGAAGGCCTATGGCTTCAATAAGGGTTTCAAGTTTGCTGAACTTCAGAGAATCCAAGTTCAGACGCCTGGCTATCTCTGCAACCATTCTTTTGTACTCTGGACTATCAGTACGCGTGTAAGCATCCAGATTTTTGTTCTCGTCTCCCTCGAAATCCTTGATGATACGTCGTGTGATAAGTTCAAGGTCGCTCTTGCTTGCACTGAAATTGATGAACTTACATCCATATACAAGGGGAGGGCATGCAATACGCATGTGCACTTCTTTTGCCCCAAGCTCATGCAGTCTCTTTGTGTTGTCGTGCAACTGGGTACCACGTACAATACTGTCGTCGCAGAAAAGCACACGCTTGTCGCGCAGCTTGTCGCTGTTGGGAATAATCTTCATTTTAGCCACCAGGTTACGCATCTCTTGGTTGCTGGGAGTAAAGCTACGCGGCCAGGTGGGAGTGTACTTACTGATGGCCCTCATATACGGACATTTATGTCCCTCGGCATATCCGACAGCCATGCCGATACCGCTATCGGGTATTCCGCAGGCACAGTCCACTTGTGTGGGGTCTTCCTCACCCATACGGCGTCCGCACTCATTGCGCACACATTCCACGTTTTTGCCCTCATAGCAACTGGTGGGGAATCCGTAGTAAACCCACAGGAACGAACATATCTGCATACGCTTGTTCGGGCGGCGAAGCTGTTCCATCTTGTCGGCTGTGATACGGACTATCTCGCCCGGACCGACATAATATGTCGTTTCAAATCCCAGATTCGGGAAAGCTGTATTCTCGCTTGTCACAGCCATGGCATCCTCTCTCTTACCCACAACAATAGGGGTACGTCCCCACGAGTCACGTGCTGCTATAATGCCGTTCTCGGTAAGAAGAAGCATGGAGCAAGAGCCTTTGACATTGTTGAAAACATTTTCAATGCCGGAAACAAAGTCCTTACCTTTTATAATAAGTAGTGCAACAAGTTCTGTCGGATTAATCTTACCAGAAGAGAATTCGCTTAAATGCTGACCTTCATCAAGCAACTTCTGGCACAGTTCTTCAATATTATTTATTTTGGCAACCGTAACAAGGGCAAACCTGCCTAAATGGCTGTTCATAAGCATTGGCTGTGCATCGGTATCACTGATTACGCCAATTCCCGCATTACCTTTGAATTTGTCAAGTTCGTCTTCAAAACGGGAGCGGAAATAAGTACTTTCCAAATTGTGAATACTGCGGAAAAACTCACCTTCTTCACTCAACGTAACCATACCGCCACGCTTGGTACCCATGTGCGACTGGTAATCTGTACCGTAAAAAAGGTCTGCCTTACAGGGCTGCATTGATACTGTCCCGAAAAAACCACCCATAGTAGAAATCTTTTTATCTTAAAAACGGTTGCAAATTTAATTCATTTTCATCAAATAGCCTTGTTGCGAAGATATTTTTTTTCCTTGTTGTTCTCTTTTTGTAAGAAAGAGTTTAATACCCTGCTATCTTCTCTACGTTCTATTGCTACATCTGATGATAATCCTTTGCCAAACCACCTTCAGCTGTTTCCTTGTAAAGGGAGGGCAGATCGTGGCCTGTCTGCTTCATGACCTCAACAACCTTGTCGAACGATACACGGTGAATGCCGTCGGTAAAGGTGCTGTAGATATTGGCATCAAGGGCACGGGCCGCAGCGTATGCGTTACGTTCTATACAGGGAATCTGAACCATACCGCAGACTGGGTCGCAGGTCATACCAAGATGATGCTCCAAACCCATCTCAGCAGCGTATTCTATCTGAGCCGGAGAACCGCCAAAGAGTTGGTTGGCAGCCGCAGCAGCCATAGCACAGGCAACACCTACCTCGCCCTGACAACCCACCTCGGCACCAGAGATGCTGGCATGCTCTTTCACCACATTCCCAAAAAGACCGGCTGTGGCAAGGGCTCTTAGTATACGTGCCTCGCTAAACTCACGACTTTTCCACATGTGGTAGAGTACGCCTGGCAACACGCCGCAGGAACCACAAGTTGGTGCCGTTACAATTTTGCCACCAGCAGCATTCTCTTCGCACACAGCAAGGGCATAGGAGAATACCAGTCCACGGGTACGCAGATTGTCCTTGTAGCCTGTGGCTTTTACGTAATAGGCAGCGGCTTTACGACGTAGGTTCAAGGGGCCGGGCAGAACACCTTCGGCATCCAATCCACGTTCTACAGCAGCCTTCATGGTCTGCCACACCACTTCCAGATAGTCCCAAATGTCTGAGCCTTCAGATTCTGCTACATACTCCCAATAGCTTTTCCCTGTCCGCTCGCAGTATTTCAGGATGTCCGTCATTTTGTCAAGCCTATAGATGTCCGGCGATGCCAGTCTGTTCTGACTTTCTTCTGCCAGTTCTCCGCCACCGATGCTGAATACCTGCCAACAGTCAGTCTGTGCACCGTCCTGAGCATAAGAGCGGAACTCCATACCATTGGGGTGGAAGGGAAGAAAGACTTTAGGTTCCCATAATATGGTGATGTTGGGTATGGCATCCTTGATGGCAACATCCGTCATGTGTCCCTTGCCCGTAGCTGCCAACGAGCCAAACAGTGTTACTTCCATTCGTGCAGCTTCCGAGTGACGCTGGGCAAAAATTTCTGCCGCTTTTCTGGGGCCCATCGTATGGCTGGATGACGGGCCTAATCCTATCTTGTATAATTCTTTTATTGTTTTCATTCTTCACTTTTCATTTTTCACTCTTCACTTTTCATTTTTCATTTTTAACATCCTACAATCCACTTGCTTCCTGGCAGGAAGGAGATTAATTTCGTTGTTACAGCACAGCAGATATAGCATGCTATGGCTATACAGGGGATAGCTGCCCATACAGGAATGATGGGTGCTGCTGGATTGTCCTGAACGATGGCAGATGCGATATTGCTCAGGAAGAAGATGTGCATAAGGTACATGCCAAACGAAAGTTTCGCCAATTCGGTCACCAGACGGGGTGCCTTGTAATCCTCGCGTGCTGTGCCGTCTTCCTTGGCACCAATACAGCTGAACATCAGGAAGGCACCAAAGGTTGCCAGCGCTACATTGGGTGTACAGAACTCCCACGACCACTCCAGTTCGGGTGTAGCAATGGGGCAGAGAGGTTCACCTTTCCACCAGAACGACCATGCTGTGAAGACAGCACCTATCAGGAAGCACAAAGTGCCAATGTTCAAACGCTTGTTGCGTGCCCAGTCGAGATGGAAACGTATGTAGTGAGCAATCACCAGATAGCCTAAGAATCCTGAGCAGTACCAAAGCATGGAATAACGGTTCCAGAAGCACTCGCCCCACAATTCCGGGGTAACAAAGGTATGCAGCCAAGGGATGAAGGTGCTCAGGACGAAGAGCCAGATAAAGGTGCGCTCGTCCTTGGCTGTAGCACGCTCTAACCAGGGGGAAACCACAGGTATAATAAGGTATAGGCTGATGAGCGGATACATAAACCACAAGTGTCCGGCATTTTCAGGGAAGTTGAAGGGCAGGGTAGGGAGAATACGTAAGGTATCGGCCCATGTCATCTCGCCCCACAGCACAGGAAGTGTCGCATAGAGCAACATGAATATAATCATGGGCGGCAGAATACGCAGGAAGCGACGCTTGTAGAACTGGGACATGCTGACATCTGACCGCATGGGTACTAGCAGGAAGGCTGAGACGACCATAAAAAGTGGTACACAGGTACGGGCAATGCCGCCGTCGTAGAAGGCAACCCAGAAACGGTTTGCCTCGTTGAGTAATACTGCTTTGTCACCTGCCATGCCTCCGGTATTGGTGGCAAATCCAGCCAGTTTCTCGGCACCACCGGGAATGCTCTCAATGGCCTTTTCCGTGACGACTCCATAAAAATTCTCTGCAGCGTGTACAAGCATGACCATGAAGCATGCTATAGCGCGCAGCCAGTCTACAAAGGGGATACGTTCTTTCATTTATTCAGTCTGTTTTTATTTGCACCACAAAGATAGTAAAAATTTTAAAAACATGCAAATTTCAACATGGTTTTTTGCGTGTGTTCAATGAACTGACGGCATACCACCATACCACCATACCATTTGTGAAATCGATTTGCAGCAAATTTTAGGTGGACGTTATGTTTATATTATATAATTATATAATATAAAAGTTAAATCTCCTAAGATGGTATGTTGATAATGCAAAAACTAAATGGTACGGTGGTATGGTGGTATGCCGTTGTATTCTCATTGTGTTTTATATGTTTTTCAAGTATGTTTTTTCTGTTAAATAATTTGGAAAGTACATTACATAGTCGTACCTTTGTGTTGCGATTGAGAAGCGATTAGGAGCAGGGATGAGGGGGAGAAAAAGATGCTACACGTAGACTCGGCAAAGACTACACGTGAACTTTGCAAAGTCTACACGTGGAAATGACAAAGTCTACACGTGGCGTTTTTAACATTTCAGAAAAAGGGTTACCTTTGCAGATTTAAATGGGAAATAGGTTATCGATAGCAGTCATTGGAGCTGGCGCTGCAGGTTGCTTCTGCGCCATCAACCTGAAGCGTATGATGCCAGATGCCGAGGTTCATCTCTTCGAGAGCAAATTGAAAGCGCTGGCCAAGGTGGCTGTGACGGGTGGGGGACGCTGCAACCTGACAAACACCTTCAAGGGGGTTAAGAACCTGCAAGAGGTTTATCCACGTGGCGAGAAACTGATGCGCAGAGCCCTTTCTGTGTTCAGTGCTGAAGATACCTGTGCATGGTTTGAAAAGGAAGGTGTAAGACTTATAGCACAAGAGGATGAATGTATCTTTCCTCAGTCGCAAAACGCTATGCAGATTGTAAATACTTTGCTGTACAATATAAAAGGATTAGATATTCAAATGCATCTGAATGAGAAAGTTATGCGCATTGACTTAAACCAATGGGATAGGGTGGTGGTAACGACAGGAGGACATCCGACACGTTCAGGTTTCAGGCTTTTAGACGGACTTGACATCCCCATTGAAACGCCCGTTCCATCGCTGTTCACTTTTAACATCGAGGGTGATTGGCATCAACAGCTGATGGGCACCGTTGTGGAAGATGTGCAGGCTTCCATTCCAGGAACAAAGATGCGCAGTAACGGGGCACTCCTGCTTACACACTGGGGCATGAGCGGACCTGCTATTCTGAAGCTGTCGTCATACGCAGCACGCTATCTGGCAGAACATGATTACAAAAGTCCGCTCTGCATTAACTGGATGGGAAAAATGACTGAGCAGGAGGTGCGTGATATGTTATACACGATGATGCAACAACATGCACAGAAACTCATCACCAGTGCCTATCCGCAGCGTTTCACCAGCAAACACTGGAACATGCTCCTCTCACGTATGGGTATTCCTGCTACACAACGTTGGGGCGCGTTAAATGCGAAACATATTAACAAGATGCTTTCTGTACTTACTGCCGATATCTATCAGATAACAGGCCGATGTCCTTTTAAGGAAGAGTTTGTGACGTGTGGAGGCGTATCACTCAAAGCCATCAATATAAACACATTGCAAAGTAAGCAATACCCAAGTCTTTACTTTGCCGGCGAAGTGCTCGACGTCGATGCTGTCACAGGCGGATTCAACCTGCAGGCAGCTTGGAGCATGGGGTACGTAGTAGCAAAAAATATATTTACATCATATCAAAACCAGTAATCAGAAATTATGAGACTACTTTATATAATAATGTTAATGTTCTCTCTGTCGGTTAGCAGTACGGCAGCAACAAATAAAAAACAGGGAGATGATGCCTGGGAGTTGTTCGACAAAGTATTCAAAATGGTTTTCGGACCCGATGGCTCGTCGCTTACTTACTCGGTAAATATTGCCGGACTATATAAAACGCAGGGCGATGTGATATACAAGAATAAGAAAATATGCTATGAGGAAAAGCGTTTCGGTGCTTGGGAAGACGGGAAGGTAGCTTATATGGTGGATAAGGAAAAGAAGAAAGTTGACATTCACGACTTCAACGACGAAAAAAAGGATAAGTATCTGTCGATGTTCAAATACGACGTGAACAACTTTGCCTATAGCTATAAGGAAAAAGGCGAGTATTACGAACTGACGGCCAAGGTGAAGAATGCCAAGTTCTTTGGCATACGTTCCTGTACGGCGCTTATTAAGAAAAGCAACCTGCATCCTGTAAGCCTTTCCATTAAGCTGGCATTCATCACCACTACGGTGCAGATATCCAATTTCCATAGTGGAGGCATTGATGACAGTGCGTTTATCTTCCCAAAAGAGCGTTTTGCTGGCTATACATACGTGGATCATCGGGGGGAGAAAAAGTGAAGAATGAAAGAATGAAAAAATGAAAAATGAAATAGAGATAAGGCAGAACTCTTTAAAAGCATGGGTGTTAGCAGCAAGGCCCAAGACACTTACAGGAGCTGTGATACCTGTGATTCTGGGTGCTTCATTGGCTTATCACGATGGGGTGATGAACTGGCCTTTGGTAGTCTGTTGTGCACTTTTTGCGGGCTTTATGCAGATTGCAGCCAATATGATTAACGACCTTTACGATTTCCTAAAAGGAACAGACCGTGAGGACCGTCTAGGCCCCGAACGAGCTTGTGCACAAGGTTGGATTACACCCAAGGCCATGCGATATGGCATAGCGGCAGTATTATGTTTAGCATCATTAGCTGGTCTGGTAGCATTTTGGCTCTGCAGGGAAATGTTGCCATATCAAGGTTGGGAACTGATAATCACAGGATTGGCCTGCATCCTGTTTGCCTTCCTATATACTTACGGACTTTCTTATCTGGGACTGGGCGATGTGTTGGTGTTGGTGTTCTTCGGACTGGTTCCCGTCTGCGGTACATATTACATACAGGCACATGTCATAAACATGCCCGTCATACTCTTAGGACTTATTTCCGGTATCAGCATAGATGCCTTACTGGTCATCAATAACTATCGTGACAGAGAACAAGACCGTATTTCGGGCAAAAAAACACTTGTCGTCATTTTGGGTGAGAGATTTGGCGTGTATCATTATTTTGTTATTAGCATCGTCTCATGTTGGCTGGCTATTTTATTATGCTGTATTATTGGAGGTAAGCTGCTGTATTTCCAACTGGCATCAGTAATATATCTCTCACTTCATATATATGCATGGATTAAGATGAAACAAATACGTAGCGGCAAAGCCTTGAATCATATTCTTGGTCTCACAAGCAGAAACATGTTCATTTTCGCCATACTTTTAGCCGCAGCAATCTTTTTTAGCCGATAAACGACAACAAACTAAACATAACACCTGTTAATTAAAAATGAAGGCGGCAGCTCTTATAAAACAGAATTCCTTGTTTATTTCCATGGCTATCGGAGCTCTGGTTTATGAGACGTTTGCGCATATTTCCTTTTTACAACCTGCAGGCCAGATGCTTGGACCATATCTGAGGGATTGGCTTCCCATTGGACTTTTCCTGTTACTTTACGCAACATTTTGCAAAATCAAGATTTCTGAGATGAAGCCGCGAACATGGCATTTCGTTATTCAGCTGGTTCGAACCTCCATATCGGCATTCATGGTACTTCTTATTGTTCTTTTTGGAAGCAATGCCGACGTTAAACTGATTCTCGAAGGAATGTTCATCTGCTTCATCTGTCCAACGGCTGCAGCAGTTGTGGTTGTTACAGAGAAACTTGGCGGCAGCATCGGCTCACTGACTATGTTTACCATCATAGCCAATATTGTTACCATGATTATTATTCCTCTTTTCTTTCCTATGGTAGAAAGAGGAGCTGACATCACCTTTTTATCCTCCATGCTTATGGTGTTGCGCAACGTGACAGTGGTTCTGGTTGTACCACTCTTTCTGGCTCTGTTGTCGCGACGTGTGATGCCTAACTTTGTGTCGCGTCTCAACAAACACAAAGACATAGGTTTTTATATTTGGTGTGTAAACCTCAGTATCGTAACGGGAATTACTTTATATAACATAGAGCAAAGCAGCATTACCGGACAAGTGCTCTGGATCTTGTTACTTGCTCCTTTGGGCGTGTGCCTTCTTCAGTTCGGACTCGGTAAGCTGATTGGTCGTTATTGGAACGACAGCATAAGTGCCGGACAGGCTTTAGGACAGAAAAACACAGTCGTTGGTATCTGGCTTACGCTGACATTCCTGAATCCGCTTGCTGCCATCTCACCCGGAGCATACGTGCTGTGGCAGAATCTGGTTAACGGTTGGCAGATATGGTACAAGGAGAAACACGGGAGTGTAAAATGGTAAATCCACCCCTTTTCAGAGATGGATTAGCCATATTTTAAGTTGAAAGTTAAAAGTGTAAAGTTTAGAGTCAGTTGAAAAAGTGGATAGTATATAGTATAAGGTAATAAACTGGTTAAACTATAAACTTACCGCTGACTTTAAACTCTAAACACTAAACTTTAAACTTTACTTCTTGAAATAGCGGTTGAACAAGCCTTGGAAACCAGCACCATGACGTGCCTCGTCATTTGCCATTTCGTGAACAGAATCGTGGATAGCATCCAGGTTCAGCTGCTTAGCAACCTTGGCGATCTCCATCTTGCCTTTGCAAGCACCTTCTTCTGCCATCATACGCTTCTCAACATTCGTTTTGGTATCCCAAACAACCTCGCCTAGCATCTCTGCAAAGCGTGAAGCGTGGTCAGCCTCCTCAAAGGCATAACGCTTGAATGCTTCTGCAATCTCGGGATAACCCTCACGGTCGGCCTGACGACTCATAGCCAGATACATACCAACCTCGGAACATTCGCCCATGAAGTGGTCCTTCAGACCTTGACGAACGAAATCACCTTCTGCACCAGCAGGAATAGCATCAGCAATACCCAACTCGTGTTCAGTTACAAACTGCAGAGGAGCATCATCATCAACCTTCTTAAACTTACTTCCAGGAACTTTGCACTGGGGGCACTTCTCGGGAGCGGTGTCACCTTCGTGAACATAACCGCATACAGGACATATCCATTTTGCCATAATCTAATAATTTTTACTTGGTAAAACATTTGTTACATTGCAAATGTAAACATAAAAAGTCAATCACACAAGAAATTATACTCACTATTAGGTATTTTTCACTTTTTTGATGAAACCAATGGCAATTATTTTATCAGATTGCCCAAGATGCTGCGTGTAAGCTCGCGCGTTGCTGTGCGGGTAGCTGTGCTTACTGCATTCTTTGTTACCTTCTTAGTGATTGAATCCTTTGAACGACTCTTACTGCCAGTTACTTTATTGGCTACATGCGTACCAAGGGCAGCAGTAACGCTGGTAATGACGGCTGCGAAAATCTTTCCGAAGATAGACTTCTTAAAGCCCCCACCCTTCTTTGATTTAGAGGAGGCATTCTCTTGTTCTTTTGCTACCTGCTTTTCCTGTTCAGCAACCTCTCGTGCTTCGGCTTCTGCTTTTGCTTCCGCTTCGCTCTGTGCCAAAAGCACTTCGAAGGCACTTTCACGGTCAATCATCGTGTCATAGCGGCCATAGATACGCGAGCACTTGATAATCTGGTCGCGCTGTGCTGCTGTGATGGCGCCAATCTGACTGAGCGGGAAGAGTATCTTGGCGCGTTCTACAACATTGGGTGTTCCTTTTTCATCGAGGAAAGAAACAAGGGCTTCGCCCGTACCAAGTTCCATGATGGCATCCTCGGTCTTGAAGTCGGGATTGGCACGGAACGTCTCTGCGGCGGCTCTTACATTTTTCTGCTCCTTGGGTGTAAAAGCGCGAAGGGCATGCTGTACCCTGTTGCCTAACTGTGCCAAAACAGAATCGGGTATATCTGTAGGATTCTGTGTCACAAAGTAAACCCCTACCCCTTTGCTGCGAATAAGGCGAACTACCTGCTCTATCTTATCCACCAGACTCTTTGGCGTATCTGTAAATAAGGTATGTGCCTCGTCGAAGAAGAATACCAGTCTGGGTAACTCCTGATCGCCTACTTCTGGCAGACGAGCATAGAGGTCGGACAAGAGCCAAAGCAGGAAGGTTGAATAAAGCTTGGGATTGAGCATCAGCTTATCCGCTGCCAGTACGTTCATCATTCCTTTCCCGTCAGCGCTGCACTGCAGGAGGTCCATGATGTCGAAGGCTGGCTCACCAAAGAACTTGTCGGCTCCCTGATTCTCCAAGGCAAGGAGAGCACGCTGAATAGCACCTACACTGGCTGTAGACACATTACCGTATGTCTTGGTTAGCTCAGATGCGTGGTCGGCAATATATGAGAGCATAGCACGCAAATCCTTTAGATCGAGCAGCAACAGCCCCCTCTCGTCTGCGACCTTGAACAAGATGGTGAGCACACCAGCCTGCACCTCGTTCAGTTCCATGAGTCGGGACATCAGCTCTGGGCCCATATTGGAAATGGTAGTGCGCATGGGATGTCCCTGCTCGCCAAAGACATCGTAGAAACAGACGGGACTACCATGAAACTGTGGATTCGCGATGCCGAACTCAGCACAGCGCTTCTCTATGAAGCCCGACATCTGACCTGTCTGACTGATACCTGAAAGGTCGCCCTTCATATCAGCCATGAAGCAAGGCACGCCAGCCTGAGAGAATGTCTCTGCCAACACCTGCAAGGTCACGGTTTTTCCTGTACCTGTAGCTCCAGCTATCAGTCCATGACGGTTTGCCATTTTGCCACAAAGGCATATCGGTCCTTTTTGACCGTGTGCCACATATAAACGCTTGTCGTCAGTTAGCATAATTGATGAGATTTCATATTAAAAGTTAAGAGCCATGAAATTTCATGGCTCTCAACTATTTTAATTGTGGTTACTTAAGGATCTTTTTGCCATTGACAATATTGATTCCCTTTTGCATCTTGCTGATGCGTTGACCGGCAATATTGTAAATCTGAGTATTCTGAGTATTCTGAGTATTCAGACCTTCAATGCCAGTTGCTTCTTCTCCTTCGAAGTAGAAGACCTTAACCAGAGCGTTACCAACCAGATATGCCTTGCCGGCAGGAATGGTTGTGCCTACTTTAGCCAAATAGAAACCAACCTCCATACCCTCGGGTTTTGCAAGGATGTATTGAGAACCAGTAGCTTCTATATCCCTGTCAGAAGCTGCAAGGTCATTATTGCTTACATCGTCAAGTTCTTCGTCTGATACAGGAATCATGGTGAAGCAGCCAGAGTTCTTGAGAATAACAGGTGTGCCCTTTGGAACGGCTTTCACAGGGGTAAGCGCTACATAGTAACTATTAATGGTACCAATACATGCTTCTACTCCACTGGGGAAGATTACGTCGTGCTTTGGAACATAGGTTGCAAATTTTTCTTCGCCGACAAGAACTGTCTCTGCCCAGTCAACAACCTTGATATTACCCAAGCCAACATTACCTGAAACTTTATCTGTATAGATCCACTTAATGAAGCGTACATCAGAAGCCAGAGCAAATACTTCTGTCTGAGTTGCGCCAAGGTCGGTATAAGCCCACAGATCCTTGTAGTCCTTACCATCAACAGATGTCTGAACTGTAAAGGTGCCGTCAGAGAAACTATTACCCTTGATGTCAAAGGCCAATGTACCAGGAGCTTCATTTAGCTCGAGAATCATATAGTCACCTGAAGTGTTGAACTTCAGTCTTGTAGTAGGTGCTGTGCTGCTATTATAGTCTGTATCGAGGCCACTCTGTGTTAAACCAACGGTTTCCTCAATATCAGCTCTTCCGCCGTTAAATACGAAAGGCAGTTTAGCATAGTCGACAACTGGCACTACTTTTTCCACATTAGTGGGGTTGGCAATACGGAGAGTAGTCTCAACACTAATATTACCTACCAATGATATTACATCGTCTACAGCAAAGTTGTTCTCAGAAAGACCAGAAACCACGATGGTTTTGCCACCTTGCTGAATTTCGATATTAATTGCACTGAGTATACTTGTTACAACAGCATTTTCAATCTTAATCAGCTTACCCTGCTTTGCATTAGTGCTCTCATAATCAGCTATAATCTCGGGAACTGTTATCACCTCGGGAGTAACTGTATTACCAGTTGAAACAACAGTTATTTCTGTAGGTGATTCTATACGGAGCAGGTTTCTATAATTCTTTAATGTACCCGTCACATTAATTTTATTGCCAACTACCAAATTTTCAGCAGATTCATTTAGTGCATATACGCAAATGGCAGCTGTCTCATCCTGAATGTAAGCTGTTGTATATTTTGGACCTACGTCGCAGCTTGAAACAATACCCTGAGTATTGACCTCAGAATTCAACTCCTTTGCACGTGTCTCGGCAATCGTTGGGATAACCGGTGCAGGAGCAACTTCTATCTGGCTCTGCTCATAAACAGCAATCTGCTTTGTAGAGTTATGGATTGCAACATGACCAGTAACTGTAACAATATCATCCTTGGTAGATGTAAGCGTGGCTGAACTATTTTGGTCACGCAAAACGATGGAGTATCCACCCTGTTCAATGGTACAGTTCTTACTTGAGAAAACACTTGTTACCGTTGCATCCACAATTTTAACATAGCGAGAGAGTCTAAGAGCATAGGGGTCATCCGGAGTATCTGTAATCAGATCGGCAATTGTTATCTCTGTTGGGGTTACTTCGTTGCCCGTGGTCTTTTCGTATCCGTCAATAAGTTGGAATGCTGTTACTTCTGGCAGACCGTAATACAACTTGTATGTGGCATACATGTAGCCATTAATCTTGTCACCAACTGCAAGGTCGCCAGCGCATTGATAGAGCATAACAGCACCACCATATGCATCTTGAAGATATGCGGTGGTTCCATTCTTATAGGTAACCAAAGCATCAGTCAATAGCACGTAATTGGAAACAGGAGTTGTTGTTGCAGTAGATGTGATACCTTGGATATTAGGTATAGGATCAAGCTTGGTAAACTCCTTGGTGACTTCGTTACTGTCATCCATACCAGTCTTGATAGCTTTTGCCTTCACAATTCCAGACTCTGTCATATTAAATGGAGCGCTGTACACCGTGTTGGAACTCCAAACTGTACCACCATCATGAGAAATACTATACATAATAGTAGCACCTTCTGTTGCACAAGTAATTTCAACACTTGTTGAATTCAAGAAATTTGCATTACCACCAATAACGGGAGCAGAAACTTTTTCTTGAATAGCTCCGCCATCACGATAGAAAGTTGCTCCAGTAAATTGAATGAACTTGTTAGATGTTGCTGTTACAGTTACATTAAAAACAAACTTATAAAATGCATCCTGAGCCCATTGTGTTAAAGGAGATTGTGGGGCGAACGTGATTGTAGAATTTGCCTCAAAATCTGCAGAAACTTCGTCAATAACAGCATTGAATCCAGCGTCTCTTGCAACAACAAGCTTAAGTGAATTAACCGTAATATCACTTGCTGTACCAACAGTCAACTCAACTTTTGTAATGGCAGCGCCCATCGAAGTTGTAGAATAAACTTCTCTATCTACACCATCCAGGCTCTTACCACCAATACGCCATGGATTAATCGTTGTATTGGCTGTTACCATCCATGTCATGTTATCCTGGGTTATTTCACTTTCTGTTGCATAATTGTTGGAACCTCCTTTAACCGTGCCGTCTAAGGTGTAGAACACCACATCACCAGCCCATGACGTTAAACTTCCTACTAATAGTGTACATAGCAGGAGCATTGATTTTAGTAATTTTTGTTTCATGATAGTTTATAATTAAGTTAACTTAATAGATTAATGATTGCAAATATACATCTTTTATATATGACAGGCAAGTTTTTTTCATCCTTTTTTTTATTTATTTTTCCAATAAAAAAAGCAGCTCCCAATTGGGGGCTGCCTTCTTGAAATTAGATATCTGAGTTTTAATTAATCCTCATCTTCCCAAGTGGCCCATGTATCTTCTTTAGAAAGTGCATCGCCACCATCAACTGTAGTGTCTTTGTTAATAGGCAGGCTCTCTGCCAGCATGCTGACAACCTGAGCTTCTTCAATCTTCAAAGATGGTTTAATGTATCTCATATCAGGCCCCTCTCAATCCTCCCCGTGAGGGGAGGTGACTAATGAGGGTTTGAGTCATAGATTAATATTAAGCTCCCCTCTCCCTCCCTTTCGGGAGGGTCGAGGTGGAACTATCATTTTACTTCAGAACCTTCTTGCCATTAACAATGTTGATACCCTTCTGCATCTTGTTCAGGCGCTGACCAGCGATGTTGAAGATGAGACCGTTAAGCTTATCGTTAACGTTAACATTCTCAATAGCTGTAGCATCATCATCACCGAACTTGAAGCCCTTAATCTCGGTACCAGCAGGTAGCTCAAGATAAGCCTTGCCAGCAGCAATCGTGCCACTTGCTGCCTCGTAGAAGCATATTTCCTTACCTTCGGGCTTAGCCAGAACATATAAGCCAGCAGCATCGATAGGCTCGAGAGTACCCTTCAGGATGTTATTCTCAGCAGGAACAGCCCATGCCTTAGTGAGAGCCTGACCACCGTTAACTGGAGTTTCATAGATACCCAGGTCACCTTCAGGAATCTCTATTTCGGGGAAGTCTGCAGGATCATTAACGATGTTGAAAGCATATACAGAGGGCTCAGCCTTCAGAACAACACCGGTGAGTGCAGGAATAGCTTCCTCTACCTCTGTCAGAGTCAAGAACTGTCCATGGCCTTCAGGATGGTCTGTCAGTTCAGCTGTGTATGCTGCAACACTCTGTGGTTCGGGAACTACTGTGCCAACTGCACCGAGCATTGCTACTTCACCTTCAGTCAGAGCAACATCCCAGAAGCGGAGTTCGCCACAAGTAATCTCGTTCTCTTCACCGGTATCGTCAGCAAAGAAGAGGGCTACGTCGTGCATTGTCCAATGCTCTGCAACAGCAGAAGTGGCAGTTTTAACCTTCTTACCGTCAACATAAACTGTGGGAATACCATTCTCGCAAGAGAAGATTACGCGATACCATTCTCCCAGTGCGATGCTGCCTCCGTAGCCTAGGCCTCCAGCATTTACACCAATTCTTCTGCCGTTGGTCTTATGCCAGTAGAAGAAGAGGCTACCATCACCATTGTTTTCAGGTTTGTTCTGGAAGAGAGAAGTGTAAGCACTGAGTGAACTGTTTTCACCCTTGTCAGCAGGAAGCATAACATCCATCATGAAGGAGTAAGTGGTGAGGTCACCATTGGCATTGGTGGTCATAGTCAGCTTGTCACCAACGGGAACAGTAACAGCACCGTCAGCAAATGTTACACCTTCGCTGGCAGCCAGAGTAGCAATACCAGTGCCATCGGTTGTACCATCTTCGAATGTCCAAGCACCCTTAGTAGCAGGAACAGTGATAGTCTTACCAATCTCAACGGGGAAGGGCAGATATGCTGTTGCATAGCCTTGTTCACCAACAGTAAGCTCAATGCTAGAAGCATCAGCTACGGCCCACTGAGATGCATCGGCAGCAGGCTCCCAACCTACAACGGAACCACCATTTGCGCAGTGCAGTGCAGACATGTTGACTTCGGGATTAGCCTGGAATGCGGCATAACCAACGGAAGAAACAACGACAGTGTAAGTACCTTCTTCTTCGGTAGCAGTAACCTGTGCGCTCTGTGCTACGGTAGCAGGAGAGAACTTGCCCATCAAACTAATTTGATAGGTTTTCTTACCAGTCCTGATCAGCTTCACAATCTGCTTAGCAGCAACTGCGGTCTTGTAGTTACCATACATATTGGCATCGCTAGGATCAATACCCAGATAAGTGCCATACAACTTATTCTTCAGAGTGTAGTAACCATTCTCGGGCAGGACGAAGTTAGAGATGTTTTCCATTGCAGCAGCCATCTTCTGCTTCATGCTCTTGAAGTCTGCAAATGAGCAGCTCTCCTTGAATGCGGGATCGTAACCGATGGCTGCCTTAGCAGCGTCAGTAAATGTGAAGTAACCTGTAGCTTCCAGAGCAGGAGCAACTTCATTAACAACGTATTCAGAGAAGTCTGAAGGAACTTCGTATACGGTGAATGCAGAACCTGGGTCGCCAACATTGTTAGCGCTATTCCAGAACTTCACAGAACCGCCTGCACCACCATACTGGTTGATATAGAGGTTAGTACCAGGAACATTCAGGCAGAATGAGTTAGCAGGAACAGTGGTGTTGGTGCTGGCAACAATCTTCCAACCATGATTGCCTTCGGCATCATCCAATACTGTAGGAATACCGGCATTGGTCTTTTGTGCATCGGTCCAACCGAAGCTCTTGCCTTCGCCTTCAGCCTTGTTGAGAATCTTGATGCCGTCATAGCCGTTGCCTGTGAATGCCCACTGATAAGAGTCTTCTCCAAGACCCATTGTGTTAGCATCCTGAGTCTTGTATGCACCGTCGCCGTCCTTGACGTCAGTTGTTACATACCATGTGCCACGCATTGACATGTTGTACCAGTGTGCAGAAGCATAGTCAGCAGAAAGCTCGAACGGACCAGTCCAAGTTGCTTTGAACTCAACAGTCGTTGCGAGGTCAGCAATAGTAACTTCTACTTCATCTTCATTGTATGTGTAGAAGGTACGCTTGTAATCATTGGGCAGAGTTGAAATAACTGTACCAGCTGTTGTGGGCTGTGGGTCGGAAGTGAAGATGGCGTTGCCAAATTCATCCTTAACCACGTATGTTACAGTGTATGAGGGATGGAAGTATCCTTCCAGAGCTGCCATAGGTTCTGTTGCATCGAAGTCTGCAGCTTCAACCATGTAGTACTTGTTACCTGGGTCGGCATTCATCCAATCGTTGATAACATATCCGTAAGGATCGTTACCATTGGTGTTCAGACCGTAGTTTGTTCCCTCAGCAACTGTGAAGTACCAGAAGAAGTAAGGAACTTCCTTAGCCTCCATCTGGACAGCATCGAGAGTACCATGGAAACCATCAGCAATGAGGTTGCCTGCCAAAGCACCGGTATTTGTAACAAACTTCTTATCTACTACACTGTAGAGATAATAGTTGTCCTCATAGTTGAGAACTGCAAAAGCAGTTGGCTCTGCATCTGTGAGAGAACTATGTGCTGTAGAAGCCAGATGGTCTTCCTTAGTGAGGAACTTACCACGGTCGCAGTATATGTAGTATGCTTTGCTGTTTGACAGGTCATCCAATTTACCAACGTAGCCAGCTTTGAGCTTGCGGGTAACTGTAATCGTGCAGTCTGTTGTACCAATAACAGAGCCTTCTGCTACCTCATACTCAAAGAACGGTGAGCTGGGCGTCAAGGCAGCAGGAACATCCACGGCGCTGTTTGGCTCCTGAACGACTTCTTTCGAGCCAATTAAATTACCGTCTTCATCGTAGAGTTCGTATGTCACATTTACTGTAGAAATCATAGCCTTCATCGTTTCATCGATAGTGTTAATCGTTGCGATGTCTTCTGCAGTAAGGTCGTCTGTAACAGTAGCAGTGTACTTGTTGTAGAGAGGAGCAAGTTGTTCAGCTGCATCGGGGAACAGATAGAACTCAGAGAAGGTGAAGAATACATAACCGGGGTCAGTATTGCCATTAACAGCACCATTGTTAGTTGCTGTCACGGTGAAACGTACATATTTGTATGCAGCACCGAGATCAACTACATTAGACATGTAGTCAACAACAAACTCACTGGTTGGGAAATCACCTGTCAGAGTCGTGACTTCTGTGAATTCTTCTCCATCGTTGCTGGCAGAAACAACAATCGTGGTAGGACGGTTGTTATTGTTCTGCTGACGCTTCTTGAAGTAGAACTGGAACTTCTGGGTTGCTTGAGACAATTCTGCCTGCAGGTAATGTTCCTCTGCTACAGCACCGCCAGCACTCCATGCAGAATGGAAGTATGTAGAATAGGTGTCGTCAAGCAGAGCTTCGTAAGAGCCTTCAGATGTCTCTTTCGCATTGCTGTAGAATTTGTCTGCACTCTTTACGAGGCCAGCAGCGCTCTGAATGTAGAAGGGCCATGCCTTAACGGTGGCCATTGCTGCTTCCTGATCAGGAGTAACAGTGTACTCTTCCAGCTCCCAAACGAAAGCGGCTTCATAGGAATACTGAGGAGTAACAGGCTCTACCTTGTATGTCCAGAAGGTACGGCCGGCATCTGCCCAGCTGCTTTCACCATAAGCGGTGTTGCAAGTGCGGATGGCATACTTGCCAGCTTCATTGAGGAAGAACACCTGAGTTTCCCAATCTTTACGATTGTTTGTTGAAGTGGCGAAAGCACTAACGTCCAAAACCGCATGGCTGTCGGAAAGAGGACCATTGGTGAACGTCTTGCCATCAGTGCTGGTTAATTGAATACCAACGGCCTTGTTCTCACCATCATACACGTATGCTCCACCTTCGGTTATCTTCGCGAAGGTAAAGACACCAGCTGCAGTTTTGGTAGTTGTCAAGCCACCTGCATTGGTTACATAGTACTTGGTCTCATCGACAGTAGTTGCGATACGATATTGACCGCCATCAGTAATAGCAGCAAGAGCAGCTTCATATTCTGCAGCTGTCTGTGCCAAAACACCCGTCCATGCTATCATTGATAACAGGACAGTAAAGAGAAGTCTGATTTTTCTCATGTCTTTTTTTGTTTAGGGTTAGTAATAGTTTTAAATAGTATAACTTTCGGGTTATTTATTACGCAAATATACACCTTATTTATATAATTGCAAATAAATTGAGAAAAAAAAATGATTAAAGTGCAATTTTATGCCATTCTTTTTATTTTATCTCCTTTCGGCCGTTCTTAATAACGACTCCTTTATAGCTATTTCCTACCTGTTGGCCCGAAAGGCCGTAATTTTTTGCAAAAGGTTCCAAAATGGTGCTTTTTATAGGGCGTAAAGGCGTGGTGGTATCAATGGTTAAGGTGTTGCGTTTGTTCACGTAAGGAAGCCAGCAGGAGAAGGCCTCTAGCGTGCGATTTGTTGAAACACGATAGAAGCTTGTGCCTGCACCTTGCAGGTAATAGCTCTCCCCTGCTTTCAGCTCTTTTGAGGCATAGGTTCCCACTAAGAGGTTGCCCTCGAGAGATACGGCACGCTCTGCAAGTTCAGGGGCTGCAGGTGTGAGCGTAAAGGGTACCTTGGGCTCTGGTCCCTGAAGAACAACTGCGGCTCCGTGAGGCAACACGTCACCACCTTCTGCAACAGGGTACAGCAAAACGGAATTAGAAGTAATCTCATTGACAATATAAGCTGTGTAGCCTTCAGGAACAACAGTTGCAAAGGGAACACAAACGGCAGCAAAGCCCTTGCTGTTAGTGGTATATGAGATGGCACGCTGGGACATCGCATTATATAGGATGCGTGCATCTGCTTCAGTAACCGACCTTCCGTATATACGCACCATAGCCACCTTACCTGTGAAAGGATAGGAACCCGTTGATGCTGCTGTAGTATAAACACCAGAGGCATCACCACCAATGGCGAGCCATTCTGAAGGAGCCCATTCAAAATGAGAGGCTTCTTTGTTACAAATGATATGACTGGAGGCCAGACTGCCATTAATATATAGACGCGAGAAGTTTTTCAGACGGTCATATATAATAAGGTAATGTGTATATTCATCTGTGAGCGTACCAGCTGTTGTGTTGTTCCATAGTTTCTTCGTAACGGTTCCTTCGCTATTATACCCTACTGTAGCAGTCGAGTAGCCCACCTCTCCCTTGGTAGTCATCTGAAGTCCTGCACCATAGCTGTTGGTAAAGCCAACAGGGCGCATCTGGGCACTCGGTGTAGCACTCTCAGCCTGGCAATATACTTCTATGGTGTAAGCATTACTGATAAGGTTCATGGCAGCAGGACTGTTCCCCAAGAAATACTTGAAGAACTTTGTCTTATCACCTTGGAAAACAGCTTCATACGCCTGTAACGACTCATTCCATTGAAGAAGAACATCACCAACCATTTCTATGGGTGTGCTACGGAAATTCAAAGCGTGATTGACAGCCCCCTGAACTGTAAAATCGCAATCCAGAACCAAATCGTCAGATATGGGATTAATCGGTTCTGTAAACTGTTTCACATAGGGTGTATAAAGGGCCTTTGCAGCATCCTCCGTAAGGGCTCCGTTATAGATTCGGGCAAAGACGAACGTCGAGGCTGAACTGTTCTCACAACTACTGAGACTGCTGCCTGACGTACAGTCGCCACCCAGACAAATCCACATGTTACGTTTTCCGGCTACGGTGCCGCATTTAGGCAACACCATATCCGTGCCACAACGGGTGCTGGTATGTACAAGGGTTCCATTGATGAAATAGCGCATAACGTGGCTGGTACGATCCATGGTCATAACCACATGATAGAACCTTCCGGGCACCATGATGGAATCGCCTGTAAAATCCTTGGCACTACTCGGCAGCGTTGTCACGTGTGTATAGGTAAAGGTATTGGCATACTGGCTATTATGGAACGACCAGCCTCCGGTTTGGTCGGAGCTGAAATAACAGGTACGGGCACAGGTGTTCTGATTATCGGCAAGAGATTCCAGACGAACCAACGCTTCCCAAGTGACACTATTGTTAAAAGCATTGGCAAGGGGAGTTTCTGCATCATAGTTAGCATAGAAATAATCGGCAGCAACAGCACGTGAACATCCATACCATGTGTCGTGCTCAGCATCATAGAGTGTTGTGGCTTTTCCATGTGAACCCACTTTGGTTTCATAGGTCCCTTTGTTGACTATTCCATTTTCGTCGAAAGAAAGGTCGAGTAAAGGCTGAGCTTCTTCTACCTCGTTGGAACGAGCGAGTTCTTCGGTAATCACACCTGCCTTAATTAATCCCTTACGGATGCAGTCAGCCAACAACTTACAGCCTGCAGGACGGGGATGAAGCTTGTCTATGGTGTATTTGTTCCAGTCGGAACTCCAGGCAACGGTGGTGCAATCAATGTAGTAACAACCAAATTCCTGTGCTATCTTCTTGATACTGGCATTGCCTTGCGACTGAGTCCACCCCTGAGAATTTGTAGCAGAATATCCCTGCGAACGGGGGAAGATGCTCAGACACACAATCTTGGCATCTGGGTATTTCTGCTGCAAACGGAAGAGCATCATGGCATAGCCTCCACGGAAAGTAACAGAATCGTTATAAACTGGTCCTGTACTATAACTTCCTAACTTGCAACGAGCCCACCCCCAATCGTTAGTACCGCCTGCAATCATAATCACATCAGGTTTGCCATAACGCCCGATAGAAGTAACACGGGCTGTGCTGAGGAAAGGCGAAACAGCCTCTCCGTTATCGGAACTGACACGCGATCCACTCCATGAAGAGTTCACGAGGAATGTCATACCCGAAGTTCGGCTCAGCTGCATCCAATACGTATCGCCCAACTGCATTCCTGCTTCCAACTCCCTGGCAGCTGTGTAATAAACGGCATAACCCGAGGGCAGGAAATCGTGATATGTACTGATGGAGTTTCCATATACGGCAAAGGTCACTGTGTCCTTTGCCTGCTCCTGTGCCATAGTTGGCAGAGAAAGAAGGAATAATAACCCCCACCCCAGTCTTCGCAGACTGAGGAAGGAGATATGTGGTTTCTTAATGTGTTTCATAGATTTGTTAATTCTCAATTGTAATCACGCTTGGAATCTTCTCAAAGATAGCTTTCCATTTGGCGGGGTCGAACTTGGGGCGACGATCGTAATAGTAAACGCCGTTCTTCTCCTGTTCCACATCAGTAATCTGAGTATAGCAGAAGCCAACGACATTCTTACAAGCCTTGATAGCATCTACCTCCTTCTCCAGAATCTGGAAGAACTCGTCTTCTGTTTCTATCTGTGCGCCGTATCCCCATGAATTCTTGCGCTCGTCCTTGGGAATCCAGCCTAAGCCGCCAAACTCATCAATCATATAAGGCTGTCCTTCCCAATCTGCCAGGAAGTTCTTGCCCCCCATATTACGATAGTGAGGTGCGCCATCTTTGAACGTGTGATTCTCCACCAACTTGTCGTATTCACGACTGTAGTCATGTACACTCCAGATGTCAGTCTTCACATGACCGTCACCGCTGGCATCGTTTACAGGACGGGTGGGATCAATGGCTTTGGTCAAATTGTACAAATCCTGCACAAAGCGCACATAGGTTCCTGCCTGAGCACCCCAAGTCTCATTAAGAGGTGTCCATGTAACAATGCAGGGATGGTTACGGTCACGTACAACCAACTCTGTCCATTCACGCAGGAAGTTACCTGTTGCCTCCTGATTGTTCACATTGGTTCCCCATGAGGCCTGTTCTCCCCAGCAGATATAGCCCAGTTTGTCAGCCCAATAAAAATAGCGCTCTTCGAAAGCTTTCTGGTGCAAGCGTGCACCATTGAAACCAACAGCCTTGCTCATCTCTATATCATGTTTGAGGGCCTCGTCGGATGGAGCCGTCCAAATACCTTCGGGATAGAATCCCTGATCAAGAACAAGACGCTGATAGTAAGGTTGATTGTTCAGGTAGAAGTACCCGTTTGCACAATGAATCTTACGCATACCGGCATAAGAACTTACCTCGTCAATCACTTTCCCAGAAGCATCTTTCACGGTATATTTTACATCATAAAGGTTAGGATTCTCTGGGCTCCAGAGTTTGGGATTCTTGATGGGAAGCACCACGTTGGCTCCATTCACGGCACTAGCAGTCTTTGCTGCAACCACCTTCTTTCCATCCAACACCTGCACGGTAATTGTGTTGCCGTTTGCCTCTCCGTAATACTCAGGACGAATAACAAGCTGTTGCTGGTTGATATCGGGAATAGCAAACACATTCTTCAGACCTTGTGCACTCACAGGCTCCAACCATACGGTTTGCCAGATACCTGTGGTACGGGTATAGTCGCAACCACCAGAGTAATAGTTCCAACATTGCTTGCCTCCTGGTTGCATACCTGTACGCAAGTTATCCATTACACGAACCACCAGGTTTGCGCTCTTTCCTGCAGGAACATATTTGGTAATATTCATTTCAAAGCTGCTGCCTGTGCCGAAGTGCTGCATCACCTCTTTACCGTCAATGTAAATTGTTGCCTCGTAATCTACGGCACCAAAGTGCAAAAGAATCTGCTTGCCTTCCCACTCGGCAGGTACACTGATGGTACGTTGATACCACATGCAGTTTATAAAATCGGTATATGCAACACCACTGAGTTTACTTTCAGGACAGAAGGGAACAAGAATGTTATTTTCAAATCCCTTGCTGTTACGAAAGTCACGGTTAACTCCAGACTTTCCAAAGTCGAAGGTATAGGTCCATGTTCCGTTCAAGTTCAACCACTGTGCGCGTTCGAACTGAGGACGTGGATACTCGGCACGTGGGGTATCGGCTTTCACACCTGTGAGGCTGAGAAGAGCCAATACTGCTGTTAGAAATAAATGTTTCATTTTGTTTATTGTTTATGGGTTAGCGACTAACGTCTTTTCGTTTTGGTTTTCGTTAACTTATATCAAAGCATATCGCCAAACAAGTCACCCTGTACAGGCTTAGTGGTTTCGGCAGATGTCTCCTTCTTATATAGCTTTTGCATGTCATTTATGGTACGACGAATTCTGTTGCGGAACGTTGCCGGACCAAGTACTTCGATGTCGATACCATACGACAGAACGATGCGGTCAATGTCGTTGCTCATAGGTATCTTAACTTGTATGGTGACCTTACCCTCCTGCACGTCAGTCTGACGTTGCTTTAGCTCAGGATTCTGCAATCGGGTCAGGAGTTCCTGCTCCAGTTTGTCAGCAATACGTACATTGATTGAGGTCAAGGGTCCTTCTGCAAGAGGTGGCAGTGCACAGACGGTGTCCTGATCACGAGCCACATCCAATCCCAAAGAAGTGCGTAACAAAGGATTCTTCCATTCCAGATTGACATAACGCAGTATTCGTTTGTGCCCACGACGGAAACTGGGCATCAGTCTGGCGCCTTTTTTCTTGAAAAAGACAACGTCATTCTGAAGCATTCGCTTACTGCAGCTCCAGTTGCGGTTTACTTCCTTGAGTCTTTTGTTCACATAATAAATCAGGCTGCGTGTGTTGCCTGTCTCGTTGGTAGATGTGCGTTCACCCATGAAGAACTCCAGGACAGGGTCGCGGAGCGCTTCGTCCAGAAACTGCCAGCGCAGTCTTTGCAAATCATTCTGTATCATATTCTTTTATTTTAGTTTGCTGTTTACCGTTTTAAGACCCTCTCCCCGCTCTCCTGTAAGGGCGAGAGCCAAAGTCTAGTGTCTAGCGCCTAAAGTCATTTTTTCCTTTTCGTTTTCATTATTGTTCGCTAACCGCTAACCACTAACCGCTAACCGTTTTTTGGTTTTCGTTTTCGTTTTCGTTATCGTTTAATTTTCAACTTTCAATTTTCAACAACCGGCATAATCCTCAGCATCCATCCTCCGCTTCCCAGAACCAGAGAACGTTTTCCCTCATTATCAGCATAGCCTTTGGGATAGGTCACGTGGGCTTGCACACCCACAGGTAGCTGTATCTCCCAGTTTATGATATCACCATCCTCCTTCTTCCACTTGCTATTGATGACACCGTAAGGACACTTGTGTGATACGTCACTTTTATTCTGTTCTGAAAGAGACGGAATGGTAACCTCCACCCTATTATAGGCAATGCTGGAAGTTGCCTGCGTGATAGCTCCTCCGCACCAAGCAGGTTCATCGGTATAAAGCCAATAAGGTTTGTATTCGGTAGAGTCGCTACGAAGACGACCGTATTCCATAACATCTGCATGTAGGTTCTGCTGCTGAGCCATTTCTTTCATCATGCTCAATAGCTGCGAACTTATTGTGCTGTCCTTTTCACATCGGAATTTCATCCAGCGATATACCATATTATAATAATCATAGAGCACTTTCACATCACCCTCATCCTTGTAAAGGCTATAAAGTACGGCAGCTACGTTGTCAACAGGAATGCCCAGTGTATCGTCGGGTATAGGCTGAAAGAGCTGGCCGTTGTCAGCCTGATTCACTTGTAATGTATGCAGCCAACGGAGGTAATAGAAATAGTCGCGCTGCTCATTATCTTTTTTTGTAATGAGTGTGCCATTCCATATTGTGCTTTTCGAGCCTGTCTCTATTTTCTGAATGGGACTTTTCAAATGTTCATTGTTGCTGAGCCAAACCTCAAGTTGCCAATATACCGTTCCCTCATACGGGAAACGTCTGCCTTGATAGAAAACCTGCACCATATCGGAACTCTCACGTCTATCGCTATCCCACATTAAAGCAGGGCCGCCATGCAGACCTTCCGGGGTACTGGCAACCTTAATATGATAGGCTAACTGGCGTACATCATTTTCTTCGCTGATTATCTGCCAACTGAACTGCCCCGTTCGCACTATACCCTTAGGTTCCGTCATACGGTTTACCGTAAGATTAACCAATTCAGAAGCTTGACAAAATGCAGCTTTCAGCATGATAACAAGCAGTATATGAAAAACGCTCCTCATCTGCGCATAGTGTTATTAGCGCCACAAAGATAGCAATTAATTTCCAAATGCAAAGTCTTTCCGTAAAAGAAGAAAAGAAAAAATGAAAAAAACTTTGTCGACTGACAAAAAATATATACCTTTGACAAAAATATTAAAGTCTAATAGCTTATGGTTAGCGGTTAGTGGTTAGCGAAACTATGACAGACGAACATATTGTTGATTCTCTTGAGGAACATGGTATAAAACCAACATCCGTACGCTTGTTGGTATGGAAGGAATGCAGTAAATGTCATAAGACTTTTACCTTGCAGGATATGGAGGAGCGCATGCCGCAAATGGACCGTTCAAGCATTTTTCGTGCACTCCGACTTTTTACCGACCATCATCTTTTGCATGAGATTGACGATGGTACAGGTTTCCAGAAATATTGTGTCTGCCGTTGCGAAGGTGAGAAGCATCTGAACCACATACACTTCTCCTGTAAGAAATGTGGACGTACCTATTGTCTTGAGGAATATGCTATACCTATTGTATCATTACCGGAAGGATATGAGATGGAAGAAGCAGAATATGTGGCAAAAGGGCTTTGTCCTGCATGTCGTTAATGCATTTTAGCCATTAAAACGGTTAAGAACATGTGTGTGAATACCATAAATAGCCTATTTTTCTATATTTTCTGAAAAAAAATATGCTTTTTTTGTGTTGTATTATTAATATTTGTATCTTTGCAGTGTTTACAAACTTAAAGTAATAAAATATATGAAGGATTTACTCAACCAGATTGCTGCCGCTTATGGCGCATTCGCAAAGGACGCTGCTGCACAGGCAGAGAATGGAAACAAGGCTGCAGGTACACGTGCTCGTAAGGCTTCTCTCGAAATTGAGAAGGCAATGAAGGCTTTCCGTAAGGCTAGTCTTGCTGCTGCTAAGTAATTTGGCAGACTTTGTTGACAAAACAAAAGGGGGCAATGTTAAACATCGTCCCCTTTTTGTTTTATGATTTTCTCAGATTCTTTTTACAACGCCTTGATTGTTTCAATCATCTGCTCCTTATCACCACCGAAATAGTCTTCAAGTGCATAACTCATTGCAATATTTGCATAGTCCTTGCGTGATACTTTTGACTTGATGAAAATAAGGATACCTGTCTTAGAGGCTGATGCATATTTCTTGGCAACCAGAATCTTTATAAACGTAGCCAGCGTGGTATATGCCATGTCTGAACCATCTGCCTTAAAGAGTTCTAAGATGTCACGAACCTTTGACTGTTTCTTACCAGACTCTTCCAAAGTCCAAAGTTTGAGCATAATTTCATGCTCCTTGGGAGTTAATAACTTTCTTTTTTTTGCTTTTTTCTTGTTTGCCATGGTAAATCATATTTTATAATTCACATTATCTGACATACAAAAATATTTAGAAATAAATGTTTTACCAAATTTATATGCCTAAAGTGACTCGATTTTAACATATTTTAAATCATTTCAAGGCTTATTTACCCATTTGGGCTCAATTTTTGGGTATTAAGACTCATAATTTTTAGCTTGTCTTTTTACCTCATTTCTAATTTCCTCACGAAACGAAAGAGGTTTCAGCACTTCCATACTTGCTCCGTGCGAAAGAATCTCTTGGCGGAAATCAAATGTCGGCCGTAAGAAATATCTGAAGATGCTCCAATCCTCATGTTGCTCTATCTCTTCCTGGCTGTGATGCAAGGGTAATGATCTGATGTAATCGCGTTGCATACCCTGCACTTTAATCGTGATAAACTGTGTACGGAACTCTTTGCTGGCAAAAACGCCAAAACTGTCCTTGAAGAATGCTTTCCCGTCAAAGTCCTCTGGCAACGTGAATGTAGTCTTTGTTAAGCTCAACCTTAGTATTCTGTCAAGGGAATAGACAGCAGGCTCTGCATGATCCGGTGTCAGCATGACCACATACCATCTGCGCCTGAATGCTTTCAGACAGTATGGCGCACCTTGCACATTCTTTTTATTGTCTGTTCCGAAATGGCGATATTCAAAATACACACAGACACCCTTCTCCATTGCCTTTATCAGTTCTGACAGAATCTTACCACCAACGGGAATCTCATCCAGAAGGATGCGGTTGTGCAGTTTCTTTGAGGACGATAACAGGTTTCCTATGCTCAGTGTATCCATCAGCCACTGTTGCAAATGTCCTGCTTCAAGTTCTCCCTCGTCATCAATGTAGTAATACCATTGTGAACCAATTTTCTTGCAGGCAATGAGAACGCCAAACTCTTCAAGCACCTTGTCACGCATGCGGTTAAAGGTGGTACGTGGAATTCCTTCGCCGGTAGTGTTCAGGCTGCAGTTCCTCCACTCTTCACTTATCTCCTCAAGGGTAATGTGTCTTGCTCTTCTGATAGTGTCGAGAAACCAGACGTACTTTTGAATACTTACGACCTTGCTCATTCTTCTGTCTCACGAAGTGTTTCCAAACGGAAAGCACAGGGCCAGGCTACCAGCCAGTCGTTCATGCGGTTCTTTTGTATCATAGGAGGAACGCCCTCGCCCCGACTTTGCGAACACCAGGTTGAACCGTAGAAAGCCTCGTTCTGTGAACCGATAGGACGTATATGTCCGTTTACCATCAGCACACCGTCGCCCACCAACTGACAGCTGTTTCGCCAGATTGCCTCTGCCTTCTCACTCCATTGTGAATCATCTGTCAGCTTGGCAAGCTCACGCCAGGCATTCACCCAACGGCAGGCAAAAGTATCAAAATAATGACGCTGTGTGCTGACACTGGTTGCGCCCAGCGTCTTGTAGCCATATTGTTGAAATGCATCACCTTGGGGATAATTGATGTTGTAGTGCCAGAGCCATGTGCTCAGGTAGTATGAAACATCAACAGCATCGTTCAGATAGGTGTCGTTTTTTGTTATCTTGTACAACCCCATAGCCGAGGTCAGCAAAGGATATGCCGATTCTCTGTCGATGCAACGTGTATCCAGTGTACCATCCGTACTGAAACCGTTCTTCTTGAAACCATCTATATAATATATGTACGCGCGTTGGGCACTCTCCAGATATTTCTTGTCGTTATAGAACTCATAGGCTTTCAGCATAGCGGGTATGATATAGGCACCTACCCCACCTTCACGTTCCACGCAGCGACCATCCATTGTCCAACCCCGACCGTAGCAACCGTTAGGCTGCTGGTCAGCCAACATAAAGTTGCAGATACCCCATGCGGCACCCAGATAACCGGGTCTCACCAGACGGAGTCCCTTTACCACAGCATCGGCTTCAAAGAACTGATAAGCAGCTGTACCTAGGTTGCAGGCATCCATGATACAACGACTCTTATTGATAACCGCATCATATTGGGTATAGAACAGGCCGTTTGGCAACTGACAGTTATCAGCCCACATGTCTAACGTAGCCATGCCTTGGTCAAGTGAAACATGATTGCCCGTCCTGTTAAAATCATGCAGGATGCTTACTGCCAGACTGATGTTCTGTCCCATCCATCCTGCCTCATAACGGTTGCGGGTAGCTTGTTGCCATTCCCCCTTTTCGTTCAGGTTCAATCCAATAAGGTAACCCATGTAATCGTCATTCTCTATCCACAGCGAATGGTGGCAGAATTCCACGCTCTGCTCCCAGAGTTTCTTCTCGTCAGGAACTGGCAGTTTCTCAGGTTCTGCCATGAGCCATGCCATATCGAGCATGTGACGATATGCATTATGGTTGGTCTCCTTACGGGCAACAATCAGATACAGGGTCAACTTGCGTTCCTCGCCCTTCTTCATATTATAGGTACGTCGCCAGCCTGGAATATATTGGTCCTGTGCGCAGTACGATACCGGCATCTCCTCTTCTGGCCACAACAGTTGGTGTGTGATGATGTTAGGCTCAGGTTGTATACTGCACGAATAATCATCTTCGGCCTTTTCGGGAACATTGCCAAAAGTGGCTATGGCAAAGTCCTCACCCTCACTATAGATAGCACCGGGGATAGAGGTTCGTTTATACGAGAAGGTATACCACTGTCTGTCGCGCTTCTCCCCTTTCGGTTCCAGTCCACGACTTAAATGATTTCCATTATAGGAAACGCCGGGAATCATCCACCATTCAGGTTTTGATACATGCTCGAAGCTGGCTGTAAGGTGCACGTTGGGAACATCGCGTTTGGCTGTAAATGTCCACGTGATCTCCCACGTGTTCTCACTCACCAGTTCCTTTTCGCACTTCATTTTCACATCCGTAGGTGCTGTAGCATTAACGGTGCCTATAAGTTTGTTGTCGCCCGAGAGCAGCCACTCATCTTTCCAATGTATATTTTCCAGAAAAGCAACCTGTGCCACCCCTTCAGTCTGCCACGCAGCAAGGAGTAAAACCAATATAATTTTGATAAATTTCATTTATTCTTCACTTTCTTTTTCTGCCTTTTCCTTAGCCTTTTGTTCAGCTATGGCTTTGGCACGTTGTTCGCGAATGCTATATTTTTTTTTAGCTTCCTTCTCCTGCTGTTTCAATTCTTTCTGCTTAGCCTTATCCTCGGCTGCTTGTTCCGGAGTAACCTTAGGCTTTTCTTCCTTCACCTTTTGAGGCTTAGTCTTTTCTATCTTTTCAACAACCTTTTCTTCCTTGGGCTCTTCTTCTGCTTTTTCTGTACTACTCTCAGCCTTTTTGCCTTCAGCCTTTGCGGCTTTAGCTTTCAGTTTGTCCTCGGCAGCTTTCTCTTTACGGCGCTGTTTCTGTTGTCGGGCTGATGCACGCAGTTCTGCCCGCTCACGGGCACCACCAGTCTTACTCATAATCTTGGCTCTTTCGGCCTGCTGCTTAGCCTGATTCTTTGCCACCTGTGCTTTCTGCTTCTGTTCTGCCTCAGCCAGAGCACGTTCTTCCTTGCTCATGTTGGGCTGTTCTTCCTCAATATCCTGCTTCTTGAGTTCTGCAGGAACGTATGGTTTGGGTTGGTAGAACTTGCCACTCTTCTGGGCAGCCCTTACACGCTGACGGTCCTTAATGGCCTGGGCACGCGATTTCTCCAGATCGCGCTGCAAGGTGCGCATTTCCTTGTCTACTGCTTTCTGCGCATCTCTGGCTGCTCTCTGTCTTACCTTCGTATCGGCAATACGTTCCTTCAGGTACTTCTGAATACTATCAGCGTTATAGATATTTACCTTGTGCTGTGCATAAGAGGCCATAGAGCCCAACAGCAACATAATCATCAATAAGAATCTTGAACTTTTCATAACAATCTTAATTGTGATTGCAAAGTTACGAAAAAACGAGAGAAAAGCGAAAGAAAAAGATATTTTTCTTTTCTTTTCCGAGTGATAGTAAGTTCAACCGTAGGTTAAAGTTACAAAAAACGAGAGAAAAACAAAAATAAACTTCCTTTTTAACTTCAGTAATTATATTAATTCGGATTATAAACTGCAACGCTGACGCGTGAATCGGCACAGCCGTAATAGAGATACCATTTGCCCTGATAAGGCACAAGCCCCTCTATAAAGACGGTTCCTGCAGGATACTGTCCGCTCTTTTCGAAGTCGGCTTCGGGAATGAAGAAAGGTTGGTCAAGGCGGTCGAGCAACTTGGTAGGATCCTTGAGCGAGAAAAGTGCCTGACCAGCACAATAGGCATTGGCCGTATAGCGCTCATCTCTATTCTGACCGCCACTGTTCTTGCCGTTATAAAAAAGCATAATACCTTTCTTGGTCTTGATGGCAGGAGGTCCGCACTCCACCAGGCTGCTGTCGAAGTACCCCTTGCGGGTATCCATAACATGCAGCAGATTGCCGCTCTTGTCGAGCATAGGTTCCCAGTGTATGAGGTCGGTACTGGTGGCAATGTTGACGAAGTTCTCGCCCCAATACATCATATATTTACCATTTATCTTAGCAATTACCTGACGCCCCTTCTTTATCTCCGTAACAATGGAGCCCGACTTTGAGTATCCCTTGCTGGTCTGACGGCCAAAAGTGTCTTGAAAAGCATATCCGTGCTTTGTCCAGTGAACAAGGTCACGACTGGTGGCTATGCTCAACTGAGCCGTCTTGTGGTTCCAACTGGTGTAAGTCATAACATACAGTCCGTCCTCTGTCATACAGACACGCGGGTCTTCACATCCGCCAGGAGCATCCATCTTGGAAAATTCATCGTCACCGGGATAAAGCACAGGTGCACCGTGATGCTGAAAGTGTAGTCCGTCTTCGCTAAAAGCATAGCCGATACGCGAAGTACGCGAGCCGATACCCTGTGCAATATTATCTTCTGCTCGGTAAAGTAAGGCAATACCGCCATTAAAACATGTGGCAGCAGGGTTGAAGGTGTCGCTGTTTTCCCAAGGGATAACAGCCTTAGTCATAGGACAATAGAAATGGCTAGTTGTATCAGGACTTACAATAGGATTGAGCCCTACTGGGCGTTCAAAACCCAGCCATGCCCACTTCTTCTCGGCATTAGGCACCTTCTGTGCCTGTAATGCTGTAGCTGCAAAACCCAGAAGAAAAAAGATGAATGGTCGAAAAATTTTCATTAGAAATTGTGGTGATTAATCATAATCTGTGATGCCCTTGGCTTTCAGATTGGCAATAGCTCCCTCGTCACCTTGTTTGGCACTGAGCTTATACCACTTTATGGCTTCTTCGGTTGACTGTTCAACACCACTACCGTGCTCGTAACAGTAACCCAAGTTGTTCTGAGCCGTTGCATTGCCTTGCTCTGCAGAAAGACGATACCAGTTCACAGCTTCGCTTAAAGACTGTTCAACGCCAAGACCTTCGTCGTAACAATATCCCAAGTTGCATTGAGCATCAGCATTACCCTGTTCTGCCGAGAGACGATACCATTTAATGGCTTCGTCATACGATTTGTCAACACCCTTTCCTTCCTCATAGCATGTACCTAACGCACATTGTGCCTCGGAATTACCCAGGTCAGCAGCCTGACGGTACCACTTCACAGCCTCTTCGAACGAACGGGCAACACCCTTGCCCTCCTCGTAGCATGAACCAAGTGTATACTGGCCTACGGGATCGCCCTGCTCAGCAGCCTCGCGATACCATTTTACAGCCGCAGTCTTGTCTTCCTTTACATATTTGCCCAAAGAATACATCTTACCCAGATAGAGCATCGCATTTTTGTCGCCTTTTTCGGCACGCGATTTAAATTCAAGGAAACATTGTTTATAGTACTCCATCGCTCTGGTCAGGCTGGCTTCCAAGCCGCGTCCCTCGTCGTGACAAAGTCCCATATAATACTGGGCATAAGGGTTTCCCTTCTCAGCCAGAAGCCTATACCACTTTATGGCTTCTGTATAGTCTTGTATCACACCTTCACCCTTATAATACATCTCTGCAATCTGCAATCCGGCATCCTCGTCGCCTTGCATTGCCTTTTTAACCAATTCCTTATCGTTGGGACAATTATTATCGGGAATTACTATGTTAACAGACTTGTTGCCACAAGCCGACAATACCAGACTAAACACAGAGATAGCAATAAATTTAAACTTCTTCATGACGGATTTTGTTAGAATTATACGGCAAATGTACGAAGAAAAGAGTAAACGACCAAATTTATATTCAATAAACACAACAAGGGCAGGAAAAAAATCTCCTGCCCATGCCAAATTATATGTTAAATATAGAATTTGAGAGATGTATCAGAACTTATATGTAATTCTTGCAAAATGTGATGTAGACTTCATGGCTGAATTGTATTCCAGAACATAACCAAGCTGGAAGTGATCCATCATTTCAACACCAATACCCCATGACAGACCCAATCCATGGAACTCGGTATCGTAACCCATCCACTTAGCAGCATCACGAGCAGAACCTGTGAGGATACCGCAGTCATAACCTAATGCCAAGCTAGAGAAACCACGCATTCTGTCTTCCCAGAAACGAGGAGTATAACCGCGGATACCAGTCTTAACACCAATTGTAAGGAAACCGGTATTGAATGGGCAGCTGAAGTCGAGGCTAAAGATATCCCATGCAATGTATTTATGGAACTCACGCTCCAATACGATGTTCTCACCAAAACCGCCAGTACCATGGCAACCACCAATCTTTGACTCAAGCAAAACGGTAGTCAAGGGAGTGAAACCTCCGCTATAGGAAGCAGACTTCTTTGCTGCAGGCTTGCTTGCAGAAGCCGTTGTTGTAGTAGTCTTAGCAGCAGCAGGCTTTGCAGTGGCGGTAGACTTGGCTGTTGTGGTAGTCTTAGCCTTTGCAGCCGTAGTAGTGGTAGTGGTCTTTGATTTAGCAGTAGTCTTTGACTGTGCACTAACGTTCATGGCAATTGCCATTGCAAATACCGTGACAAATAACTTTAAATACTTCATACTTTAATTGTTAGAATTAAACAAAATTTTCATTTTCTAAAAGCAAAGGTATACATTATTTCACACTTAACCCCACTCGCATGGTTAATAAATGTTAACAGGGCGTATTTTCCCCATTTAACTCCATTTTAACTCCCATTTTAACTTCCATTTCTTTTAACTTTCCCTTTAACTCCCAATTATAAAAAAAGGAACACCCCGATAAGGATGTTCCCATAATACGTATGACGGTTATTGATTAGTAGCTCAAAGCAGAAACAAGAGCACCTAATGCTACTGCACCTACAACACCAACTACAGCTGCTTCGGGAGATATGTGGCAGTGGTGGAAGTGTGCTACGGGATGAACGAAGTAGTAGTCGGGCTCGTAGTATCTGTCGTACCAGTACCAGTCAGAACCACGAAGGTAACCCCAGCGTCCACCCTTGTAGCGGATGCGTCCCTCCCAACGAGGATCAAAGGAGCGGCCACCTATATATATATGTCGTGCGGGACGGTGCTCAACCACTACGTGAGGACGTGCCGATCTGTGAGGACGAGCAACCATACCGTTAGAGCGACCCATATAGTTATGGCGACCCATATCGTGAGAGCGGCCCATATAGTTATGGCGACCCATATCGTGAGAGCGGCCTACGTCGTTATGACGAGAAGAGCCGTTCATCTCAATGCGGTATCCGTTGCGATTACCACCCCTTCTCCCCTGAGCATTTGCGTTAACACTTGCCATGCACATCATGGCTGCCATTATCATCATGTAAAAATTGTAGCGTTTCATAATCGTATCGTTTTAATTGTTTGTAAATCCGTTTCTTTTAATTTCACACTGCAAAGGTACGGCATTTACAAAGGGGAAAAAACTGATTATTCCTAAACGCAAAGGGGATTTTCCTAAAGTCAATAGGAATTGGGGAGTGTCTTACCTTATCATTATATTGTTTTGATCCCAACTTCCGGGTTTTGCAGAGGACAATCCTAAGGGTCGTGGCAGGCAATTTTCTCTTTCACGGTCGTGAAGTTCTATTTGTCTGACAGGAAAGTCTTCAGTAAAAGCGTAGCAGAAAAGGGGATAAAAAAGTTTGAAGTTTGCATTTTTTTTGTATCTTTGCAGTCAGAATACAAATAACATTAGCATATGAGAAAGAGTCTTATTCTGATTCTTGTCCTGTGGTGCGTAATAGGGCAAGGAGTATGGGCACAGGCACCTGAAGCATCTGCCAAACTGGAACCATATATAACACTGAGCAACAGACAGGTATATAAGTTCAACTACCCATCAATCAGCGCAACGGGTGAACCCATCGTGCTCTCGTCGTTGTTGGCATGCTGGACACCAAGTAACCCAGAGGAGGGAGCGGCCATTGAATCTGTGCACATGTACAGCCACTATACGGTCTCGGCCAACTCGCAGTGCCCCACCAGCGCTACGGCAGTGACGGCTGACTTTGTCGTGCTGTCTATCCTGTTCGAAGGTGCTGAAGAGGACGAGAGGAATCCCTTTATGAGCGTTGTCAAACGCAGCATCGTGATAATGCCCGATTACGAGGGCTATGGCGTGTCAGTCGACAGGACACATCCCTATCTGATGCAGTCGGTAACGGCTCGGCAGGTGGTGGATGCCGTCACCTACGGCTTGCAGCTCTACGAGAAGCTGAACGGAGCCAACAACACGCTGCCGCTGAAGGACGATTGGCGCAGCTTCAGCGTCGGCTATTCGCAAGGCGGTGCTGCGGCCCTGGCTGTACAACGATATATCGAACAGAACAACCTGAGCGACCAGCTACACTTCCGCGGAACAATCTGCGGCGACGGTCCCTACGACCTAATAGCAACCGTGCGATACTACATAGAGGATAACGGCACAAGCTATGGCATGACTACGGCTCACCGCGAGGGGCAGGCAACCCTGCCCGTTGTGCTGCCTATGATTATGAATGGCATGATTGCAGGCAACTCTTACATGTCGGGCCACACGCTGAACGACTACTTCACGCAATCTTTCCTCGACACGGGTGTCATGGAATGGCTGGAGGGTAAAAACATGAGCAATGACGACATCAACAACGCCTGGCTGAAGCAAATGGACAAGGGGACTGTGACCATCGGGGGGAAGACCTACAAGGCTCCGGAGAACATGAACGAGATGTTCTTCAAGCAAGAGGTGCCGGGCATGATGTGGGGCACGGAGACGGTGGCGTGGGCCAACCTCGACAAGATCTTCGCTCCCGGTTTCTACGACTACATGAAGAACCCTGCCAGCTACGAGAGCACTCCTGCCGTTACGGGAGATGCCTACGAAGATATGCGCTATGCCCTCGAGTCGAACAATGTCTGCACGGGCTGGCAACCGCAGCACCGCATATACTTTGTGCACTCGAAGGGCGACATGATTGTGCCCTATGGCAACTACCTCTCGTTCTGCGATGCCCATCCCAACGGCAAAGATAATCTTTACCGTATAGACGATACCTATACCGACAGCGACCACCTGAAAGCCGGCAGTCTGTTCATGATGAAGATTGCCATTGATTTTATCAGTTATTTCGAATGGATTGACGCTGCACTGCCCACAGGCATTCAAATGGCTCAGGGTTCAGGGGATAAGGTTCAAGGTGATGATGCATGGTACGACCTGCAAGGAAGAAAAATTGATTCTTCATTCTTCACTCTTCATTCTTCATTTAATAAGCGGGGATTGTACATCCATAACGGGAAGAAAGTGGTTTATTAAATGTTAAAATCACCACGTATCGTCCCAGATGTTACTGGATTCCTTGGTACTGCAACTTTACTACCACTATTGTGGGCTGTATGTATGTCATTTTCATATTTAAATTGAAAATTAGACTTTAGGCTATAGCCCTTGGACGTTAGACAATAGTAAACGGGGACGTGTCAATAACTAACACATCCCCGTTTTTTTGCGATGCAATCACATAACCTATTTCAGTATTTTCTCGGCAGATTATTCCTCTACGATGTTCTCAACGTCATTCCACACCTCGTCATGAGTGTATGCCTCTTTGCAGCCATAGGGAACATAGAGGACACGATGGTTGGTTTCTATGTCAAAGATTAATTTATTATCAGTATAAGGCGGCGTGGTGGCCTTGATGTGTACTTCTCTTAGGGAAGGACATTCTGTGTAATTTGACCATCCGAGATATGTCAGCGTACTGGGCAGATAGGCTTTTGTTAAGTTTTTACAAGCTCTAAATGCTTCGCATTCAATGCTCTTAACGCCTTCAGGTACATGAACTTCGGTAATACCAGTTATATCATGGCAGCACCACCCAAGGGAAGTCACTTTCAAGTGGCCGACATTGGCGGGGATGTTCAGCACGCCCTGGAAGTTGTTTGGCACACTTTCCAATTCCACTTCTTCATTCTCCTTTGTCACCTTGAAGGTCAGCCCATAACCCTCCACCTGTTGCTTAATTCGCAAGTTCTGAGGGTTTTTCGTACCTTCTTTCACAATGTTTCCAAAGTCATCCCATACTGGGGTACATGCGTAAGCATCTTCGCAGCCCTCTGGCACATAAAGAACAACTTTACGGCCATCGAATGCATTCCATCCTCCCATGGCTGGCGGTGTGGTTGCTTTGAGGTGTACCTCAATCAGGTTGTTCAATTTGTAAAAGGCATAGTCGCTGATGGAGGTAACTGTTTTAGGGATGACAATACTAATGATACCCGTGTTGTTGGCTGCGCATCCGTAGCCAAGTCCAGTCACAGTTAATAGACCATTATTTATATATTCCGGAATGACCAGTTCGCCCTTGAAATCACTGGGTACACTGATTAGCTCCACCTCGAGGTCTGTCTTTGTAACTTTGAAGGTCAGGTCATAACCGTTGACTGTCTCAGTGAAGATGTCGCCCTTATTGTATTTGTTTTCAAGATCGAGAATAAAGCTTTCAATGATGTCTGTGTCATCAGCGGGCTTCAGTACGAATTCAATCTGTCCGCCGAAACCGGAAGCTTTCATGGATTGCTTGTTGGCGCGAATTCGGTTCTTGAAGGTCTGGAATAGGAGGCGAGCATTGTCGGAGCCGTTCTTCGTTGCCTCAGAGGTGCTGAAAGTTTCACCCCAGCATATATTTTCCTTATCTTCTGAGCCTGAGCCATATTTGTTGTTGATATACTCGCGCAAAGCTTTAGAATCATTTATATTGCCCTGCACACTGCCGTAATTGTAGATATCGTTGCTCCAAGTATATTTATAGCGGTTGGGGGTGTTGAGTACAAACGAAATGTCGATTGAGCTCTGACTGTTTTCAATGACATGACTATCCCACTTCCAATCATGCAACTTCACGGTTGCAGCCTTCACACAGAAATAGCTTTTCAGCTTATATGTACCCTGTGGATTCTGTACTTTCCAAATGACGTTCTCGCTAGTTGTACAAGTGCTTGTGAGATTCTTTTTGTCTTTCATTTCACCTATGTCATTCATACTTCCCGGTTCGTATCCCTTGTGTATCCAGAGAACTGTGCGATTCTCATCATTACCTTCATTACACTCTGTCTCCATGTCACTGACATTCCATGACGTACTATTACTCCACGTCCAGCTATGGCTATATGAGATGTTATAGTTTCCACCTACTGTCAGCCCAGCTCTAGCTCCATAATTAGCACCTATAGAGATTCCTTCTGAGAAACCGTCCGAGCCACCAATAGTCGTACTGCCAGAAGTACTACCAATTTTGTTTATGGGACTCGCAAACATGGTGTATTTTGTGCCTTTACCTTCAAGTCCCATATTTGTGTATATCTGAGTCATCCAGGCGCCACTGGCTAAATTAAAGCCACCGTCATTGGTTCTTACATACCAGCCATTGCGATATATCTCATTGTTCAACACCGTAATTTGCTGGCATACCTGATAATACTCAATGTTGCTGCCAGAATTGGAGGCATCGAATTGGTAGGCACTATAGACCTGATGATTGATTTTGATAGCTCCGTAGGCAGTTCGCTCTCCATAGCTATCCCGTCTTGGGTACTTATAATCAAGCACGGTTTCGTGCTGCTGTGCATTCATCAGATCTGAGATTTTGGTAGGCGTCTCCTCGGCACGGGTAATGGCACGGCGGAAGTTTTCCATACCAGCACGTGACTCTGAGTCCTCCTTGCCTTGGCGGTTAATCCAGTCGGTCACGGCATCGGCCTTCTGTCCCCATTGGTATGCTGTCTCAGGCTGGGCAGGAGGAATGATTATGCCCTCAATGGTGTCGGGCTTGTTCACAGCAGCGTTCATCACATACAGCTCGTTACCCTGGCAGAAGCCGTAAGCATCCAGCATGATAGCGTTCTGCTCCTCATCAGGCCATTGGTCGATGTGTGCCCAGTCTCTTTCTGTCACCTCGCCTGGTGCGGAATGGTTAGCACGGTACATCTGGTAGGCGTTGCGCACAGCGTTAGCCAGCACTTCGCGCTCGATGCTGACGTGCTTGGAGTCGTAATTACCCAAATCAAGTTCCTCACCGTTCATCTCTGCCTTCAAGGCAAGCGCTGCCAGAACATAGTTCACAGTGAAACGGTAGAAGTTGCGGTAAGAACATTGTGTCACCACCACAGCAGCATCGCCATCCCACGTGCGGCGCACCATCTCCTTCCAATTCTCTATGCCAATACCCAGTTCATCGTTTTTAGATGGGTCGATGACATAGACCTCGGCCATGAACGGTGCAGTCTCGCTGCCCTTCAGGCGTCGACATACAGCTTCGCCAATTCCCTCGCTGGGCACACCGTAAAGCACATAGCTCTTATCGGTAGTCACGTCCACAGCGTCCTCGGTGGGTTCTTCCGTAGACTGCTCAGCGGGTTTCACAGGGTTGTCAATGCTGTCATCCTTGCACGACGTCATACACAGTGGCAAGCACATCACGAGGGCGGCTGCCTTCGCCCATTGGTACAATCTTTTCGTTTTCATTACTACGACCTTAAAGTTGAACTATTGTGTTTTTGTTTGTTTTTCGACCACAAAGCAATAACAAAATTCTGAAAGGCAGACAAAAGGGTGTGTTGCAATATCGAAAAATGATGTTGCAAAAATGAAATGCACAGAAAAACAAGACGTTACGCTAACGTGCGTTCTACCTATAAAAAATGATTTTACGACCTTTTTTTACGAAAGGGAGGCAATAAAGTCGGTAGGAGAGCTGCCTACAAACTTAACGAAATTGCGATAAGCTGTATGGCGACTACGGAATCCTACATCGAAATATAGGTGTTTGTGGTCTTGCAAAGGATTGAGGCGCAACTGAGCGGCCATATAGTTGATGCGCTTCTCGTTCATATAGTCGTTGAACGTCAAGCCTGTATGCTCCTTGATGCAACGGGCCACATAAATACGGTTGGTACCAACAGCGGTGCTTACGGTCTCGACCGTTGTGTTGGGATTGCGCCAAGCCTCCCACTCATCCATCACCTGACAAATCATTGGCCAGAAGTCATAGGTCTCTTCGTCTACTTCCGCCATGTTGGTAACAATGGTTGGCGGTTCCAGTTCCAACTCCGATTCGGGCTGATTCGATTCGTTTCTGGGAGGTGGCAAAACGCGGATGTGCCGCTCGAAATAATAGAAATAGAACACTACGAAAGTACCCCATAGGATATGCAGTGACATGAAGATGGGCAGATTGGTGAAGACGTGACCGAAGTAAAGGAGAGTGATGATCTGCGAAAGGAACGTAAACCTACGAACCCAGCGGTAGTCGGCACTCGAACGACGCCAGTTATAGGGAATAAAGAGCAAAAGGATAGAAAAGATAAAAAGGAAGACTGTGCTCAGCAAACGGAATAACACATCCCATTCCAGCAGATGATTCCACAAGTCGGACCACGTATACAATTCCTGAAACTGCACACCAGCCAGAAGCGGCAACGCCACAATTACTGATGGCAGCCAGAGCAGCAATAATATGTAACCTCGCAGTTGGCGTGGGCGTAACACCTCCAACGCATAGCTTAAAAACAGGGTGATGATGGGAAGGCCACCCAAAGACTTCATTGGGTCTAAAAGTGACCATGAGCGGAAAAACCTGTAACCGAAGATAATACCTGCGATGCTTACAACGAGACCAACAGCCGACAAAAGGGCAATGAGGGACAAATAGGTGCGCGAATAGTCACTTACCTCCTTGCGTCGCATCCACAGCATAATACCACAAATCAGATTAACAGCAAGTGATATGCTGTATACACATAATTCTATTTCTGAGTACATGTGTGTTTATTGTCTTTTTACAATACTAAATACCCAACTGTGCAAACATTTTACGACTTTGCATGGCAAAGATAAGAAAATATATAAAGCAGAACAAAAGATTTTCTACTTTTTTATGCTGTGAGGGAATAACTATGCTATTTTTAATGGAAAAGATACGAAAAAAGTGATGAATATGTAGTAATTTTGCCACGCAGAAAGAAAGAAGGATGGGAAAGAAGGATTTCTTCCAGTTTAAACAGTTTCACATACATCAGGAACATGCCGCGATGAAGGTAGGAACTGACAGCGATCTGTTGGGCGCTTTGGCAACAGGCGGAAAGCGCATCTTAGATGTTGGAACAGGAACTGGCGTATTGGCTTTGATGATGGCACAGCGTTTCACGGACGCCAGCATAACAGCCATCGAAATTGATGACAACGCCGTACTCGACGCAAAGCGAAACTTTGAGGAGTCGCGGTTTGCTGAACGCATTATGCTGATACACGACTCGTTTCAGAATTATCTTCTTGCAAGAACGGAACGAGACGCCTTGTTCGACAGCGTGGTATGCAACCCACCCTACTTCGACCGAAGCTTGGAATGCCCTACTCTGGGTCGCACACGAGCACGGCATAGCAGCAGCCTTCCCTTTTCGGTACTGGCAGAAGGCGTAGCAAGCGTTCTGCGCGACAAAGGGACTTTTACTGTCTGTATTCCGCCCGAGGTGCTCAGTGACTTTAATGCAGCTTGTTTCATGGCTGGCTTCTGGTTAAAAGAGAATATACACATCAAATCGGTTCCCGAAAAAGGAACCAAACGACATATCCTTATTTATCAGAAAGGAATTGCTGCAGCTCCCACGCAGGAGCAGACATTCTGCATGAGAAACGGGGACAAAACAGTCTCGGAATGGTACAAAGAAACGCTTAAGGAATTTCTGCTTTAAACGATAACGAAAACCAAAAAAGGCTCTCGCCCTTACGGGAGAGCGGGGAGAGGGTCTTAAAACAATAAACATTAAAATCAATAAACAATAACCATTACCAAAGAATTACTTTTTTCCCATTAACAATGTTGATTCCCTTCTGCATCTTCTGGAGTCGCTGACCGCACAGGTTGTAGATTCCCTTTTGGTTATCGTTTTCGTTTTGGTTTTCGTTAAGGTTTTCGTTTTCGTTAACGTTCTTAATACCTGTTGCTTCTTCTTCGCTCAAATCTTCTGTTACCCAATTGCTACCAAAGGCGAAAGTGATTGTTTCCTTAGGTAAGGGTTGCGTGTCGAAGTCGAACATATCAGCATCGTACGGGCTTGCGTTACTTGGCGTGAAGGTAAAGTAACCTCCTTGACTTGCCGTGAAGGGTTTGGTAATCGTCTTACCGTTAACGGAAGATACCACAAAATAATAATCTACAGGCTCCCCTACCTTGAAGGTACTGGCAGGAATGCTTGTGTACCAGCGGTTTCCGTTGGCCGTAAGGGCTGTGCGTTGCCACTCGCCGCCATTTGTGCGATACATTAACGCAGCATTGTCGATGCCACTCTTATTGGTGATGATGGCACTAAAAGGTACTGCGGTCAGCTTACCCAGATTCACGTTTCCGTGCATATTCTTGTGCAGGATGCGAATGGGATTGTCTGCAGGAATCTGTTTTGTAACACAATGGATGGCACCACCAAAGCCGTCAAACCCACGTATGTCGATACAATAGATGGTGTAACCTGGATATGCGCGTTTGACTGCCTCGATATTAGCACGGTCCCATTCCGCTGTCGGCATACCATCATTCCCCACCTTTGAGAAGCAAGGCTGGAGAATCAGGTTGTTGACAAACGTGTGATTGGCATAGGAACGTGAGTAGGACTGGTCATATTGCACTTGGTCTGTGAAAGGCTTACCAGAATTATTGGAAGGAAATGGCAGCTGCGACATTGTGTAATAGTTACGACCAAATATGCTTTTCTGTTCGCTGAGGTACGTAATGTTCTTCTCTTCTGTTTTATAATCATCCCAATCGCTATACCGTTCCGGCATTATTGAGAAAGCAAAACCGTTCTCGTTCCAAGCATCTGCATAGAGGTCAACATGCCCTGTACCTCCATCGTACCGAAATTGTGGAACAATGTGGGTGGCACGTTGCCCCACCATCTCATTCAAGGCCTGATACACCTCTGTCTTAGATAGTGCCGACTTGTACCTGTGGTGTACTGTGCTGTAATCTTCTCCGTCCCACTCGATGGGACCTTCATTATCGGAATTGATGTTGTAAACAGTTTCAGAAGTAACAAGATTGCCTGCACCGTCAACCAGACAGTTACCACCTTCCCATACAAAATCTGTGATGTAGTTGGGAATGCCCGTCTGCCTGTGTATCAACGATGGTAACTGATCATCGAGTGCACGGTCGTAGCGACGGTAGTAGAAGTCGAGCATGGCCAGTTTGTCCTCGTCGCCATAAAAAAAGCAAATGGGACCGCAATCACGATACCATATAGAGTTCCCCTCTTCAAGCATGAAACGCAGATTGTCGTGACGGAGTCCCATACGTTCGAGCGTTTGGTGCACAACCGCCGTATCGCTGGGTTCCTTTACACGCACCCAGGCTTCAGCACCACCCTTCTGGATTCCGTCCATCAGGTAAAAGAACACCTTGCCATAGTTCGTCTCGGTGTCTATCGATGAGATGTACGGTCCTGCTCCTTCAATCTTATATGTGCCATCCTTTTGCCTATGGTAGTAGTCGGCCCAACCTTTCACAACGGGTTCTGCGTACCAAGTGTAATCACCTTTATGCCCAGGTACTTCATGTTCATAATAAACGGTAAGGACAATGGCCTTTACCTCCTCCCATTCACCAGGAAACCACACACGTTCGTTGAATGACACCTGTTTGGCGGCTCTCCTCTGTGCCTCAGTGGTTGTAGCTGGCATTGTGGGTATCTGTCGCAAAGGATATTCGCCAGCGTAGGTACGCTGATGGAATGTCCTGAATATGTTGAGCTTCTCCAGCATTTGATTATCAGAATACTGCGCATGAGCCATTGTGACAAACAAGAACGAGCTCAACAGGAAAAGAGTTATTTTAAAAAGTTTCATTCCATTATTCTAACCATATTGCGTGCAAAGATAGTGCAAACCGAGCGAAATGCCAAATTTATTTGAGCATTTCCGAGGTGCCGCCTATCTTCGAGACTGCGTAGCAGGCTCAAAGGTACAAAAATAATCATAGAGGCTTTCAAAAATCACAAAATCTGTTTCAAAATCTGCAAAGTTTTTGACGAATTGTGTTTAAAGTTTTGATAATTGAAAAAAATTAACTTACTTTGCTGCAAAACCCTAAACTAAATACAATAAACCATGAAACAAAAATTCATTGCATTATTTACATCCGCAGTGCTACTGCTATGCATAGTTGCATGCACAGACAAGACTGAAGGTCCCATAAGTCAACAGGAAATGGAAAAGAGACTCATCGGACTGTGGTACGAGGAGTTCAACTATGAGGATGTGACTGAGGAGGGCAAGCCCTTCAACCGTGCTTTAATTGCTGTGGAGACCAAAGCCGACCACACGGGCTATGTGGCGCTGGCTGTGTTTGATGACGAATTCAATGAGCCGCTTGAGGTTTACGGCGGTCCGAACGACGCACCATTCACATGGCAGGTGACAGCCGAAGGAGATGTCACCCTGACTGACCCGAATTCTGGCTCGACCATTATATCGGAACGTTCACGTAGTGACGAGAAACACAGTAACTTTGTCGATATTGGTCAGATAGAGATGAATTGTACACAGAGTAATGTTACCTTTAGCAATGCCTCACATAAAGGTTCGCTTGTCAAAGCTAATAGTAATAAGAACAGTCTGATTGAGGACTGGATGGCGAAGTCTACCCTCCCCCCAGCCTGCGTTACCGACAGCATCCCTGTGGAGATTTTCCCCGACTATATGAACTATGTGTTCAACTACCCTTCGTTCGACCCCTTCGGCAATCCCTGCACACTCAGCGGTACCATCACAGTCAATAAATCGCTGATAAAGGACAATAAGCCCTTCAATGGTATTTTACTCTATAACCACTTTACTATTTACGCCACCACACAGGCTCCTTCACGTGGAGCCGTTGAGTTCCCTACGGGGGCAGCCTTTACCAACTTCATCGTTGTAGCTCCCGACTACTACGGCTTCGGCATAACTGAGAAAGAGCCGCAGGCCTACTGTATCTCACGGGCCAACGGGCGTGCCTCGCTTGATGCCTACCTCGCTGCCAAACGGTTGATAGAAGACCTGAATGTGAAGAAAGGCAACGACTTCGTTATTGCAGGTTATTCAGAGGGTGGACAGACCACGATGGGCGTATTGCGCGAAATCTCAGAACGTCATCCCGAGATAAAGGTGAAACGTGCCTTCGCCGGTGACGGTCCCTACGACATCAACTCGATGTATGACGCCATCACCAAAGGCGAAACAGAGATGCCCAGCACCGTCTGTAACGTGCTCTATGCATACAACCACTTCTTCAATCTGGGTTATAACATCCACGACTATCTGAAGGATCCCGTGGCCCAAAACTTCGATGAGTGGTTCCTCAGCAAGAAGAACAAGCGTAGGGCCCTTGACGAGGAGCTTATCAAGACGAAAAAGACGAGTGACTTCTGCACTGATGCCGTTCTCGATTCCAAAAGCCCCCTATCGCTCAAATTCAAGAAAGCCTTCAGTGAGGATGCACTCACCAGTGGTTGGACACCCCGCCGCGACTTCGACGTGATGCTCTTCCACGATACAAAAGATGATGTGGTACCAGTAGAGAACTTTTATGCCATGCGTAAATTCCTTAAGAAACATGGCGTCAAGACTCAGGAGTATGTCGGTGAGTACAGTTCTGAAACGACAAAGGAAATTGGCGTCACCAACCATGAGGTATCAGCCATTACCTTTTTCCTCAGGATTATCGAGTGGATAACAGCGAACTATTAGTTATCGGGCTGAATATACTTTCTATTATACGGCAAAGGAGGCCGACCTCAAGATCGTGGATTGGGAGATGACTTATTTCCTGACTAACTACTATATGCCATGACGGCTCTATACTTTTAAAAATGAAAGATTCGTTTCAAAAAATACGAAATTTATATAATTAATATATGGTACATGATTTATACATTTTGATGATTACAGCAGCTGTAGTCAGTATCGTGTTTAAGTTGTTAAAGCAGCCAGTGGTGCTGGGTTATATCGTTGCAGGTGTCTTGGTTGGTCCATATCTGTATGGCAAGAGCCTTGTGAATCCGGACAACGTGAAGCAATGGGGCGACATCGGTGTGCTGTTCGTATTGTTC
>JAFXTC010000046.1 GCA_017525235.1 Bacteroidaceae bacterium
ATCCTGGATTTCCAGATGCGCACAGGTCACCTTCACACGGAATTTGTCGCCAAGTTCCTTTCTGGCCAGCTCTACGCCGTCGAGTACAGTGCGGGACTAACGCTCGCCTACGGTATGTGCATGGAAGTCCAGTCCTGCCTCGTTGAGCAGCTTCATCACCTCTGCCATTTCCTCCTTGCTGTAGGTGGTACTACCTCTCTTGTTGGTATCTATATAGGGGGTGACCTGGGCAGCCGTCTCGATTCTCAAGGTACCGTCCATGAATACCTTAAAGGTATGCACATTCAGGTGCTCGCTGTCGAACTTCTGGCGGAAGCGCTTTACATCTTCCACCACTTCCTTCGTCTTCTGGGGGTTGGTGAGCGCAATGCTTCCGTCGATTAAAACCGGCAGCTTGCCCTGCTTGTCCAGCTCGTACAGACGTTCATAGATGCGTTCGTGGAGTGCCTCGCCCTCAGGAAAACCTGCATCGAAGACAACAGTCACACCTGCCTTTACAGAATAGTCTATCCAACGCAGAAGCTCTGCATCGATCTGCTCATCTGTCACTTCTAAATCATCGAAGAGCATGTGCCAACCCGACGATTCGAAGGCATTGCCTGTCACATGACCGTCTTTACGTACATAATAACTGAGTTCGGGCACGCGATCGGGAGTCTCGTCGGTAATGCCGTGCCTGTCAAGAACCTTGGAGTTCACCCAGACGCTGTGGCCTTCTCCCTCCAGAATTAGGAGTTCGGCATCGGGACTGATGGCATCGAGATCTTCCTTGACGATATCGTCCCCATTGAGGTATTTACGCTCCAGAATAAATCTGTGACGTTTCAGGCCAGGATTGTTCTTGATGCTTTCCGCCATAAAGTCCAGGGCCTCCTTTTTGCTGGAGCAAAAGATGTACTCACCCGGATCCATATAGGCGAATCCGATGCTTGTGGTCACATGAACATGGGTGTCGATAATGCCTGGCATGATGAATTTGCCACGCAGGTCGGTGACCTCTCCCTCATACGCTGAAAGGCCAGCCTCGTCGCCTATATAGATAAACTTACCGTCCTTTACTACCAGAGCGGTTGCCTGAAGATCGTTCTTGTTTGCAGTAAAAATCTTCGCGTTCTTAATAATCTGATCTGCTTTCATTCTCATTATTACAATTTTAGGAGTTAATATTTAAAAGTTTTCGGCAAAGATAACAAATATCCATCCAACAGACAACCCTTGAAGTCCATTGACATCAAGGTTTTGTAAATATTGAAACAATTTTTGTAAATTTTGAAAGTCGGACCGTCAATCACTCGGCCGGATTACGCATCCAGGCTGTTACGGATTGCCCCATGCGTTGTTTGAAGGCGAGGCTGAAAGTACTGTAACTCCGGTAGCCACTGTCGTGGGCCAATTGTTGGGCGGTGATGGAGCGCTCCGCTGCGACAGCCTCACGATAGAGATTGATGAAATGATTGATGCGCAGTTCGTTAATATAGGCATTGTAAGTGATGCCTTCATGGATGAAATAGTTGGTAAGATAAGTGCGGTTAGTACCAATGGCATGGGCTAACTGAGAGAGGGTAAGGTCGTGCTGCAAATAGAGTTGCGTGTCTATGCAATACTTCTGCAGCAATGGTCCAATGTTGGCGGTGGGGACCTTTTGGTTTACGCCGCTTTCCCGTTTGGCGGGAATACTCAAATCTATAGGTTGGCTTTCTGGTTGTTGGGAGAGGCTCAGGTCGCTTAACGTCTCGACCCGCCACAGGAGATAAAAGACAAGTACTAAGATGATCACCTGCATGGCAAATTGGTAAACCGGGCCTTCGCTAGTAAACGCATAGACAGCGAACACTAATATCATGCTGGCCAGCACCACGAAACTCTGCCATACCTCTTTGTGCTCCAAATCGGCATAGTTGTCGCGCAGCCAACGACCATATTGTCTCAATGCGCGTACCATATATATAATCAAGCCTATGCTCATCAACAGGGAATAGATATATACTATCGGCAGAAAAGCATAACTACGGGTAGAAACGCAGAATATCGCTATTATAACAATTGGTGCCATTATCGCGGCAACAGGCCACAGTGGTCGCCTGCGGTCTTGCAGCATAACGAGCAATACGATGATCGCCACAGGAAATAATGTCATACTGTCAAGCAATCCGCCTATAAGGTCAGTCATCATAATATCCCCGCCTGAGGAAAGGAAAAAGATAGGCATATACCACAGGTGATTCAAAGCGAGGATTGCAAAGAAGGCAGCAGTCCACCGGCGCAGGCGTACAGGCGTCGTAATGTCAGGGGCAATGGCGTTAGCCCGACGGAACAGCAGATAACAACTTGCCATCGCGGCCATCGCCGTCACGACGGTATAAAGTATAATAAAGAGCGTATCTTCCCGAATTTGATCATACATGGTTGATGAGCTTTTGCGTGCAAAAGTACAACAATTCTATGAATTAGTGGCATTATCGCCTCACCTTTTTATATTTTTTGGCAAAATGACAGCGGGAAAGAGAGTGGGGTCAAGGGGGCTGAGAAATCATGGGTCGGTTCTACTGATCATTTTTTACGTTGAAAATTTGGATGTTGGATCATGGGGAGTTAAGAACGATGTGTAATACAAAAACTTCAAAAGTGATCAGTAGAACCGACTTTTACCTTTGCATGCTGGAATCTGAGCAGGTCTAAGTGTGAAGGAAGCTTAAAGCGAACTGGTAACTTTTTGGGATGTGCTCCGTAAAGGGATTCAGGCATAGCCCTTCCTTGCCCTTC
>JAFXTC010000010.1 GCA_017525235.1 Bacteroidaceae bacterium
ATCCTGAGCCAGGATCAAACTCTTCACTGTATATGTTTTATCTCTATTCCTATAACGGAATATTATCTGTCCCAGAACAACTATCCTTCAGTTAAAAAACAAAATTGACGGTTTGTTTCTTTTTACCCAAGTGCTGTAACATTATACGTTAAAGCACTCGCTTCTTGTACTACTTCTGTCTATGTAAATCTTTCAAAGAACTCTTTCCTTTTTGCTTCACTCGAAACGGCGTTTCTCGTTTAGCGGGTGCAAAGGTACAACTATTTTCCGAACCAACAAAACTTTTCAAAGGAAAATTTTAATTTTCGAGGGATAAAATTACACCTCTTGACGAAAGTCAAGACAAACATGCGCATACACCTTATTATATAATATATAAGGGCCTGAAAAAGTTAATTTCTGATAAAAAGGGAATTGATGACAGAAAATGCATTATCTTTGCACGCAAAATTAATAATAAGGTATAAAGAGATGAAGAAAATCAAGATTACATTAGTAGTTCTAAGCTGCATTCTCATGATGAGTTGTGGCAATTTAGGATCAATGATGAGTGGAGCAGGTGTTTCGAATGCCATCTCAAGCGTTATTGGTCTCGACAAAGTAAAGGCAGCTAACCTGATTGGTGCATGGAACTATAGCGGCCCTGGCTGTGGCTTCACTAGCGAAAACCTCTTGGCAAAAGCCGGCGGTGAAATGGCAGCCGTAAAGATCGAAGAGAAGTTACAGCCCTATTACACTCAGGTAGGCATTTCGGCATCTAACACCTCGATTACTTTTAATGAGGACGGTTCTTTCTCTGCAAAGATTGTCGGAACACCATTGATGGGAAAATACGAATTCGATGAAGCTACTCAAAAGATTACGCTCAAGACGCTTTTAATGAGCACCAATTGCTATGCCAAGAAAGAACGTGGTGGCATCTCGATTCTATTTGAGTCGAAGAAACTACTGACAGTGCTCCAAGCAATGGCAGCCGTTAGTGGCAACAAGGACATACAAACAATCGGAGACTTAAGCAAAAATTACGATGGCGTACGCATTGGATTTGACATGAAAAAGTAATTATTTGCAAAAATATGCAGAAATATTTGGTTGGGTGCAAAATTTATCGTAATTTTGCACCCAACTTTTGAATAAATATCCAACATGAAGGTAAAGAACAATCGACTGGAGGCATTGCGACTCATTATTTCGAGTCAGCAACTTGGAAGCCAAGACGAATTATTGAACGCTCTCCAGAAAGAGGGATTCAAGCTTACTCAGGCCACGCTGAGCCGTGATCTGAAACAATTGAAGGTTGCGAAAGCAGCTTCTATGAGCGGTAACTATGTATATGTGTTGCCTAATGAAACGATGTACAAGCGAGTGAGCACTCCCAACAGCATACGCGAGATGATGAAGGTGCCCGGCTTTGTAAGCATTGCCTTCTCTGGCAATATGGGTATCATCAAGACCCGTCCTGGCTATGCCAGTTCGATAGCTTGGAACATCGACAACAGTGATATCCCTGAGATTCTAGGCACCATCGCTGGTGATGACACCATTTTCATCGTCATTAAAGAAGGTGTACGTCATCAAGACGTGATAGAAGCACTCAGTGATGTAGTGCCCAATATGAAATGAAAAAGTGAAAACCGAATAGTAAAATGGAACAGGAATTTGAGATTGAAGTGTTAGTGGCCGGACCAGAGCACGAAAAGTATGTAGACACGATTCTTGAAACCATTGCCGATGCAGCAAAGGTAAGAGGCACTGGTATCGCCAAGAGAACGCACGAGTATCTAGCAAAGAAAATGCTGGAAGCTAAAGCAGTGATTGCTTTAACAAAAGAAGGAAGATTTGCAGGTTTCAGTTATATTGAGACGTGGGAGAATCAGCAATATGTAACCACATCCGGTTTGATTGTACATCCTGATTTCAGAGGTCACCATGTAGCCAAACGCATCAAAGACATGACATTCACGTTGGCTCGTACAAGATGGCCACATGCTAAGATTTTTTCGCTCACAAGTGGCGCTGCTGTAATGGCGATGAATACGGCATTAGGATATCAGCCCGTTACGTTTGCTGACCTCACTGACGACGAAGCTTTCTGGAAAGGTTGCGAAGGATGCTGTAATGTAGATGTTTTGCATCGAACAGACAGAAAATACTGCATCTGTACAGCGATGCTCTATGACCCCACAGAACACTTGCCCGCAAAGATTTCGGATGAGGTACTTGCCCGCATCAGGCAGATAGACGGAAAAGAGAATATGTAAACAAAAATATAAGGACATGGCAAACAAAAAAGTTGTAGTAGCTTTTTCTGGTGGATTAGACACAAGCTACACCGTTATGAAGTTAACCCAGGATGGCTGGGATGTTTACGCTGCATGCGCAAATACAGGCGGCTTCAGTGATGAACAGTTGAAGAAGAATGAAGAGAACGCTTACAAGTTAGGCGCCAAAGCATACGTAACCCTCGATGTAACGCAGGAATACTATGCCAAGTCGCTGAAATATATGATTTTCGGTAATGTACTGCGCAACAACTGCTACCCTATCTCTGTATCAAGTGAGCGCATCTTCCAGGCCATCGCCATCGCGCGCTATGCCAAAGAAATCGGTGCCGATGCCATCGCCCATGGTTCAACAGGCGCTGGCAACGACCAGATTCGTTTCGACATGACTTTCCTTGTTATGGCACCCGGTGTTGAGATCATTACACTCACCCGCGACAAGAAGTTGACACGTAAAGAAGAAGTTGACTACCTGAACGAGCATGGATTCTTTGCTGATTTCACCAAGTTGAAATACAGCTATAATGTAGGTATCTGGGGTACCAGCATTTGTGGTGGTGAATTACTAGACCCAACCCAAGGTCTGCCTGAGGATGCATACCTGAAGCATGTTACTGCCAAAGAGCAGGAATCACTCTTGAAAATTACCTTTGAAAAGGGTGAAATTGTAGCTGTTAATGGTGAGCAGTTCGATGACAGAATTAAGGCCATTCAGAAGATCGAAGAGATTGGTGCCTCTTATGCCATCGGTCGCGATGCCAACGTGGGCGACACCATCATCGGCATTAAGGGTCGTGTAGGTTTTGAAGCAGCCGCACCAAAACTGATTATCGAGGCCCATCGCCTGCTGGAGAAGTCAACCCTCAGCAAGTGGCAGCAATACTGGAAAGACCAAGTTGCAAACTGGTATGGCATGTTCCTACACGAAAGTCAATATTTGGAGCCGGTAATGCCAGATATTGAGGCTATGCTAACTTCAAGCCAGCGTAACGTTACTGGTACATCTATCCTCAAGCTCCGTCCTTACGGATTTGAGACTGTGGGTATCGATTCTGCGAATGACCTTACAAAGTCGAAACTTGGCGAATACGGCGAGACGCAGACTGGTTGGACTGCAGATGAAGCCAAAGGTTTCATAAAGGTTTCAAGTACACCTTTACGCGTATACTACGGTATTCACAAAGACGAACATAGATAAAATAAACAACGGATTTGACGGATTACACAGACTATGATAAAAGTAGGAATATTAGGTGCGGCAGGCTATACAGGCGGGGAACTCATCCGCCTGCTACTGAACCATCCAGAGGCAGAGATTGTATTTGCCAACTCTGAGAGCAATGCAGGTAATCTGGTATCAGATGTACACGAAGGTTTGATTGGCGATACGGATCTGAAGTTTACCAGCGAGCTGCCTTTTGACAAGGTTGATGTTGTATTCTTCTGCTTCGGACATGGCAAGAGCGAGGCTTTCCTGAAAGAGCACACCATCCCTGCCAACGTGAAGATTATCGACCTGGCACAGGACTTCCGTATCAAGGGCAAACATGATTACGTCTATGGTCTGCCTGAAATCAATAAGGATATTATCCAACAGGCGCAGCATGTGGCAAATCCCGGCTGTTTTGCCACCTGTATCCAAGTGGCCTTACTTCCTGCTGCTTATCTGAATCTGCTGAAAGAAGATGTAGCCGTGAATGCCATTACTGGAAGTACAGGTGCCGGACAGAAGCCAGGAGCAACTACCCATTTCTCTTGGCGTAACAATAACCTGAGCATTTACAAGCCCTTCCAGCATCAGCATATTGCAGAGATTCGCCAGAGTCTGAAACAAACTCAAGGTTATCTTGATGCCGATATTGACTTCATCCCCTATCGTGGTGACTTTACCAGAGGTATTTTCTGTACGGCTGTGGTGAAGACACCTGCACCTGTAGAAGACGTGATTGAAGCCTATAAGGATTTCTATGCAGATGCAGCTTTCACCCACTACAGCGACCAGCCGATAGACCTTAAACAAGTGGTAAACACCAATAAGGCCTTGGTACATGTAGAGAAATATGGCAACAAGCTGCTCATCACCTCCTGCATCGATAATCTTCTGAAAGGTGCTGTTGGTCAAGCTGTTCAAAACATGAACCTTATGTTCGGTATTGATGAAACGGCTGGTTTGCGACTAAAAGCGTCCGCTTTTTAACAGATAAAAAAGAAGCCCCGCTCAATAACTGAGCGGGGTATCTTTTTGTATATGATAGGCAATTGTTACTTCCAGGGGTTCTCGAATGCTACAGAGCCGTTTTCAAGCTTCTGACATACAATCTCGATTTCCTCGTAGTGCTCCTCACCGTCAGCCCAGTACTCCTTGTATTTCACGCAGTAGCAACCTGTGCCCTTCAACTGCTTCATGTCCTTACCGTCGATGGTGTTCTGGAACTTCACCGTGAAATTGCGTGGATCCGTTGGGGCCAGCATCCAACCTAGCAACTCGGCATTACCATCGTTCAGCGCCTTTACGCGGATAGTCAGTCTACCGCCACGGGGAATACCTGAAATCTGTCCCTCACGATCTGTGGCCTGATTGAACTTGTAATCAACTAAGATTACCTCACGTGCTGCGAAATCTTTAACCTCGAGGGTTACTGGTGTTACATTCTCTGCCATATCTTGTTTCCTTTCTATTCTTTAAATTGTTAATACTTTCTTCTTTACTTTTTTACCTTTTTACCTTTTTACCTTTTTACCTTTTAGGTTATGCCCACTCGTTCTCAAACTTGACAGAACCAACTTCGATGTTCTTGCAGGTGATGACGATCTCCTCGAAGTGACCTTGCTTGTCTTCCCACTTCTCCTCGAAGTCTACACAGTAACCGGTCGTAAACTTGATAGATTTCATTGCC